>NZ_CP007029.1:2467037-3111883 GCF_000227685.2 Thioalkalivibrio paradoxus ARh 1
CAGACCTCCATGCGGTAGAACGCATGCCCGCGCCGGTCCAGTACTGCCTGCGCAACGCCGAGATCCTCGAGCAGGCGCATCGAGGCGGCATTCAGCGTCGCGACCCGGGTCACCGGGGTTCCTTTCGGAAACCGGGGCCGCGGGTTGCGCTCGACCAGCGCGACCCGCCACCCGGCCCGCAACAGGCCCAGGGCCGTGGCGGCACCCGCGGCGCCGCCGCCGACCACCACGCAATCGAACTCGCCGCCTTGCCCGGTCATCGCGACGCCTCGCGCCGCGGCGGCGCCTTCCGCGCCGCGGGCAGCTCGCGCAGGAGGTGACGCGGCTGCGGCTGCAGACCCATCGCCTCGGTGGCGAAGAATCGCCGCAACGGTTCCAGGCGGTCGAGCATCCACATCCCGGCACCCAGCACATGCCGAATCAGGCCTCCATCCGCCAGCATGCCGCGGGCCAGAAAGTCCGTGGCCGCGGCGACCCGGCCGATGTCGGCCTCGCGCGCGGCGGCGTAGGCCGCCAGCACCTCGCGGGCACCCGGATCGTCCGCGCGCAGGATACCCGCCGCCAGGGCGGCGACGTCGCGCAACGAAAGGTTCAGGCCCTGCCCGGCAACCGGGTGCAGTGCATGGGCGACGTTGCCGACCAGCGCCAGGCGCTCCGCATACAGGGATCGCGCCCGCAGCTGCTCCAGCGGAAACCGGCCGACCGGACCTCCAGCCGTCTGCAGTCGCCCGAGACGCCAGCCGAAACGCTGCTGCAATTCCGCCAGGCGGTCGAGGTCGCCAAGCTGCTGCCGGCGGTCACAGACCTCGGCGGGCGCGACCCAGACGACGTTCATCCGGTCGTCGGACTGCGGCAACAGGGCCAGCGGCCCCTCCGGCGTAAAGCGTTCGAAGGCGCGCCCCCGGTGCGCACGCGCCGGCCGCACGTCGAACACCAGCGCATCGGCATCGTAGCGGCGGCGCAGCACCTGGATCCCGGCGGCCGCGCGCGCGGCCGAATGGATGCCGTCGGCCGCGACAATCAACCGGGCGCTGATCCGCTGGTCGCCATCGGGGCCGGCGACCACCGCCTGCCGGCGTCCCCGTTTCGCAGCCGAAAGATTCTCGAACCCGGTTTCCTCCAGCACCCGGACCCCGGCCCGGGCCAGTTCCCCCGCGAGCAGCGCGTCGATTCGAGCAGCGGGAACGACCTGCCCCAGCGCCCGGATACCCTGGCTGTCGGAGTCCATGAACACGGTGCCCAGCGTGCCCTCGCGACTCACGTGGATCTCCCGAATCGGCGCCGCGAACGGCATCAGCGCCGGCCAGTAGCCGAGATCCTCGAACAGCATCACCGAGCCTGCGGACAACGCGTATCCCCGGGTGTCCGGGTTCGCATCGGCGTCCGGGCGGAGCCGCCCGCGCTCGGCGAGCAGCACGCTGCGACCGGCGCGCGCGAGAATGCAGGCAAGCAGCGCCCCGACCGGGCCCGCACCCACCACCAGCACGTCGCTGCGCAGCATACCGGCAGCCATCAGCGCACGCCGGATCCGGCCCGTGCCGGGACTGTCGCGCAGCAGGCCTCGACCGCTGCCACCGTCTTCGGGCAATCGGCGCTCAACACCTCATGCCCGGACCGGGTGATCGCGACGTCGTCCTCGATGCGGATGCCGATGTCGCGGAATCGTTTCGGGGCACTGGCCTGCGGGCCGAAATAAAGGCCCGGTTCGACCGTCAGCACCATGCCGGGCTCGAGCAGGCGCCATGCGTCGCCGATGCGGTAATCCCCGACGTCGTGCACGTCGAGGCCCAGCCAGTGCCCGGTGCGATGCATGTAATACGGCTTGTAGGCTTCCTTGCGTATCAGGTCTGCCGGCCGGCCCTTGAGCACGCCGAGTGCCTTCAGGCCGCGGGTCAGCACGCCCACCGCCGCGTCGTGCGGATCGTTCCAGTGGTTGCCGGGAACCGCCTTCGCGATTGCGGCGGCCTGGGCCTCCAGCACCAGCTCGTAGACTTCGCGCTGGGCAGAGGTGAACTGTCCCGACACCGGGAAAGTCCGGGTGATGTCGGACGCATACCCCTGGTACTCGCAGCCGGCATCGATCAACAGCAGGTCCCCGTCGCGCAGCGTGGAACGGTTCTCGACGTAATGCAGGATGCAGCCATTCTCGCCGCCGCCGACGATCGAATGATACGCCGGCTCCGCTCCGTGGCGGCGGAACTCGTGCAGCAGTTCGGCCTCGACCTCGTATTCGACCATCCCGGGCCGGCAGGCCTGCATCGCCCGGACATGCGCACCCGAGGAGATTTCCGCGGCATGGCGCATCATCCGGATTTCGCTGGCCTGCTTGAACAGGCGCTGCTCGTGCAGATGGTGCTCGAGCGCGACGAATTCGCGCGGTGCCCGCACCCCGGCACGCACCTTCGCGCGGACCTGGTTGACCCAGCCGAACAGACGCTGATCCAGCGCCTCGCTGTGGCCGAACGGCGCACACAGCGTGACGCGGTTCTCCATCAGCCCCGGAAGAATCTCGTCCACGTCGCCGATCGGGAATGCGCAGTCGGCGCCGTAGTCGGAAACCGCCCCGTCCGGTCCCGCGCGGCGACCGTTCCAGGTTTCCATCGCCGGATCCCGGTCACGGCAGAACAGCACGTATTCGCCGGCCTCGCGCCCGGGCACCAGCACCGCGATCGCCTCCGGCTCGGGGAACCCGGTCAGGTACAGAAAATCGCTGTCCTGCCGGAACGCGTATTCGACGTCGCGGTTGCGCAGGCGCTCGGTGGCGGCCGGGATGATCGCGATCGCCTGCTCGCCCAGTGCGCGCATCAGTCGCTGCCGGCGGCGGGCGAAATCCTTCGACGAAATCTGCGGTGTCTTCATTGCAACGGGATCGGGGTCCGGGGTGCGGCGGGGGCGCACTCGTCGGCCAGCAGCATCACCCCCACACGCACGTATTCCGTGAGTTCCGCCAGCGCCTGTTCGTGCTCCTCGGTGTCGTCGGGCTCCGGTTCGATGCGCGCGATCTCAGCAAAGTCCCGGAGCAGCTCGGCTGCCTGTGGCGACGGCGCCTGCTCGCCGGAGCGCGGGGTCTGTCCGAAGCCACCGAGGAAGCCATCGACCCATTCGCCCAGCGCCCGGGTGCGTTCCTGCAGACTGGCCGCCTCACCCGGAAGCATCGGCTCGAAACTCAGTTCGGCGTCGTTGAACGCGCGCAACAGATCGAGCCGCAGGGCCTCCACCGCTCTCGGCAGCAGCCCTGCCGCCGCCGTGGTCACCGGCTGCGCCTCCCCCAGCGCCCGCTCGAGCGCCGCACCCGTCGTTCCGGGGTCGGCAACGAGACATCCGGTCAGCAGGCCATGCGCGGCCGGTGCCGAGCACGGCAATCCCGCGGACCGGAGCAGTTGTTCCAGCCCGGCCAGGTCGGACTCCCGCGGCGCGGTCATTCAACAAACCTCCAGACATGCTGTGCCAACACAGGCGGCACCACGACTCACACCGCTACGTTAACGTGAAAGTCACGGCCTGTCTCGTGTCCCGGGCGACCCGTAGGGCGGAAAAGCGCAGCGTCATCCGCCGTACGGCGTTCGCGCCTCCCCGGCGCCTGCGGCAACCCGGGCGCCGGATGGCGGATGACGGCCTGCGGCCTTTTCCGCCCTACGCCTCTGTGCCAACGCAGGCGGCACCACGACTTACTCCGCTACGTTAACGTGAAAGTCACCGCCTGCCTCGTGTCCCGGGCGACCCGTAGGGCGGAAAAGCGCAGCGTCATCCGCCGTACGGCGTTCGCGCCTCCCCGGCGCCTGCGGCAACCCGGGCGCCGGATGGCGGATGACGGCCTTCGGCCTTTTCCGCCCTACGCCTGGGCATGCAGTCAGCCGCGCAATCCGCGAGCCTGTTGGCATTTGCCGCAATCCCAGTTGACGCTCCGCCGCCGCCGCTCCTAGACTCGCGGTACTGCAAGCCTCCTCAGCACAGCCACCCAACCGAGGGCCGGGAACACAACATGGACACCACCGATCCCACCGAGGTGGACACCGCCGTCGATCGCCTCGAGAAGGCCGTTACCCTGCTCGCCGACCGCTACGACGCGCTATACGAGGAAAACCAGCTCCTGCACGAACAACTGCGGCAGTTGCGCGCAGAACGCTCGGCCGCCAAGGAACGCACCGAACAGGTCCGGCATCGGGTCGAGGGTATGATCTCGCGCCTGCGTACGATGGAGCATCCCGAATGAGCCGCCCTCCCGAACCGGTCCGTGTAAGCATTCTAGGCAAGGAATACCAGGTCGCCTGCCCGCCCGAAGAACGCGCCGAGCTTTACGCCTCCGCCAGCCTTCTCGACGAGCGCATGCGCGGCGTACGTGACGCGGGCCGGGTGGTCGGCGCCGACCGCATCGCGGTAATGGTTGCGCTGAACCTCGCACACGAAATGCTCCAGTGCCGCCGCGATCTCGAACGCATGGAGGTGCGGACCCCGGAACGCCTGAACGCACTGGCCGAGGCAGTCGAGAAAAGACTGGGGGGCACTGCACGAAGCGGCACGAATGGTTCATAATGCGTATTCGGGCGTGTTCCTGCGGCGTTCGTGAATGGCCTGGTGGTACCCTTGAGCCTAATCGTCAACCACGGGAATCAGGCACTTTCGGGTGGTTGTGCATGTCCGCCTCGAGCGGAAAGCCTGTAAACCCGCAGTCCTGTCCCACCTGAACCACTGGTTCAAGGTCGATGGCCACCACGGCGCACGCGGTGCACGCCCCCCCGAATTCGAGTCGCCCACCCGCTCCTGTCGACACCCGGGAAGCTGCGGAGTCGATCCGCCGGCGGTTGCGTCGCGAACGCGCGGCGTTGTCCGATGCCTGCCTTCGGGAACATTCCCGGTTGATCTGCGAACACGCCCGCCGTTGCCTGCGCTGGCTGCGCCCGGGCACACTCGCCGGCTACTTCGGTATTCGCGGCGAGATCGACCTGACCCCGCTCTTGACCCAGCAGGCCAGTACCGGCGTGCATATCGCGATGCCGGTGCTCGACCGCCACCGTACCGGCCGCATGCATTTCCGCAGCTGGCATCCCGGCGAGGCGCTCTGCCGCAACGCGTTCGCCATTCCGGAGCCGTGCCCAGGAGCACGGCGCATCTGGCGTCGGGAAATCACCGCAGTGCTGGTGCCCCTGGTCGCCTTCGACGCGCAGGGGCATCGCATCGGCATGGGCGGCGGTTACTACGACCGCTACTTCGCCCGCCGCCGCCTCGGCCAGAGCCGCCGGCCGCGGCTGATCGGCGTCGCACACGACTTTCAGCAGGTCGCCGGCATCGCGGCGCAACCCTGGGACGTCCGGCTTGACGGCGTGATTACCGAGTCCGGCTGGCAGTTCTTCTCAGCGGACTGAATCACGTCGGTTTTCGTCTTGCCGCGCGCGGAAATCGCCCCCATCCCGGCGGTTTCTGGTAGACCGTCGATCCGGATACCATGACTGGCCCCGCCACCCACAGCGACCGAGGAGACCCGATGGGCTACTGGCTGATGAAGTCCGAACCCGATGTCTTTGGCATCGACGACCTGGAACGCGTCGGCGTGGAGCCCTGGGAAGGCGTGCGCAACTACCAGGCGCGCAACATGATGCGCGACGAGATGAAAAAGGGTGACCTGGCCTTCTTCTACCACTCGAACACGACGGTTCCCGGCATCGTCGGCGTACTGCGCATCCACCGCGAAGGCTACCCGGACGACGCCGCGTTCGACCCGGATCACAACTACTACGATCCGAAAAGCGACCCCGACAACCCGCGCTGGTACCGGGTCGATGTCGCGTTCGAGGAGAAGTTTTCCGAAGTGCTTCCGCTGTCCTGGCTGAAGCAGCAGCCCGAACTTTCCGACAGCCCGCTGGTACGCAAGGGCAACCGCCTGTCGATTCTGCCGGTCACCGAAGCCCAGTGGCGGTTCATCATGGAGCATGCCCACCGCCGGTAGACCGGACCAGCCGCAGCACGCCGGAACGCCCCGGACGCAATCCGATACTGCCCCCCCGGGATCCGGGCGCCGGGTATCCGTTCAGTCCCCTCTCCCAAATCCGAGTGCGAGGGTGTTAGAAAAGCGCCTGTTAATGCCATTGTCATTGCGAGCGAAGCGCGGCAATCCAAACGACGCAAATTGAATCACCGCCTTATGGATCGCCACGTCGCTTCGCTCCTCGCGATGACGCATTTTCCTATGCAGGGCGACGAGGATGCGGACGGGGGGCTGAACGCATTCGGCGCCGGATGATGACGTTAGCCGCCCGCGCCGGCTGCGAGTTCGCCGGGGCCGGCACCGGGTGCGGGGAGCACCAGTCGGAACGCCGTGCCTTGCGGACCCGAATCGACGAGGGTCAGGTCGCCGCCATTGTTGCGGGCAAGTTCCCACGCGATCGCCAGTCCCAGTCCCCCGGTCTTGCCGGCCACCGGCGACTTTTCAGCGAACAGACAGGGAATCATGGCTTCCGGCAGACCCGGCCCGTTATCCCGGACCACGATGGTCGTCCAATCGTTACCGCTGTTTCCGGTCAGCAGGATTCGGGTGCTGCCGGCCCCGATGGCATTGCGGATCAGGTTCATCAGGATGCGGAAGATCTGGTCGTAATCGGCGTCCAGCTCCATGGTTTCCACATCCGGGGCCTCCAGCCGTACCGCCGCGACCTCTTCCGGCCCGGCGGCTGCGTGTAGCTCGGAGACCAGATCGCCCAGCGTGAAGCGTTCGCGCCTGGGCTTCGGCTCGCTGGCGCTGCCGGCCTCCAGGGTTCGCTCACACATACCCAGGGCGCGATCCACGGAGCGGGCAATGATCTCGGCGCTCTGCCTGACCAGGGGATCCTCGTGCCGTCGCAGGCGATCGCTCATCAGCCTCGAGGCCACCATCGTGTTACGCAGGTCGTGAGTCACCTTGCGGATGGAACGACCGAGCTCGGCGAGTTCCGCATCCCGGCGGTCGTGCACGATGGCCAGCACGAACGACCGGCCGGCGATCCGCACCAGCGTCGCGCGCACCTGGGCGGGTATGAGTCCGCCGCTCTTGGCGCGGCAGGCGAGGTCGTCCGCGACCCATCGGCCTTTGTGCTTCACCGCAAACAGGAACGCATCCAGCCGGGGAATCTCGTGCGGATGAATATCTGCCGGCGTAAGCGCTGCGAGTTCATCAGCGCTGTAACCCAGGAACAGGCAGGCGGCATGGTTCGCGCCAACGATCACTCCCTGTTCTGGGTCGATCAGCAGTGCCGGGTCGTAGAGCTCCTCGAACAGCTGCGCCACGGCGTCGGTTGTGTTCACGCTGAGAGACTGGCTGGAGAGCGAGTCGATGAGGATCATTGAGCGCCGGCCGGTTACGAGGCGGGCCCAGCGTAACCCCGACCCCGAATTCGCGTCCAGCAGGCCGCCGCGGCGCCTGCGGGCCATCCTGCGCGCAGACCCGATGGCCGGATCAGCAACATCCGCGCGCCATCCGGCACAAACGGGAACACGGTGTGGCCACCGCCGCTGTGCGCCGGCGAGACTGCGTTGCCATCGCAACGCTGTCAGCGGTATTCCGGGTCGATCCGGGTGCGCGCCAGGTTGTTCGCATAAGTGGCCAGGGTGAAGGCAGCGACCACGGCGATAATCTCGAGCAGCTCCTCGAACGCCAGTCCCCGTTCCTCCAAAAGCGCCACTTCTGCCTGTCCCAGGCACCCCGACTCGGCCACCAGGCGCCGTGTCGCAGCCACCAGCAGACGATGGCGTGGATGGTCGGGTTCGAACCCATGCAGCACGGCCTCGATGCTGCTGTCATCGACCCCGCACGCGCGTGCCTCCTTCGTCATCACGCCCCGGCAGTAGTTGCACTTGTTGTGCATGGCGACTTCGAGAGCCACTACTGCCTGCTCGTCCCGCGCAAGGCACCCATGCCGTTCCAGCGTTTGCTCGAAATACACAAAGGCGTCCAGCGCGACCGTGCTGCGCGCGAGCATCCGATACAGGTTGGGTACGGTATCGTCGAAGACGTCGGCCACCTCCCGCAGGATCTCGTACGGTTTTCTCTCAGCCACGTTACAAGCCTCCAGGGCATCGAACCCCCGCCCTGAAGCCTCGCCCAAACGCGGCGACCACGCCATCGGTAAAAACCGCTAACTGTCATGGCCTATGTGGCCACCCCCGGTGATGAAAGAGGCGTAGGGCGGAAAAGGCCGAAGGCCGTCATCCGCCAGCTGGCGCCCGGATTGCCGCGGGCGCCTGGGCACTGCGAACGCCGAGCGGCGGATGACGCTGCGCTTTTCCGCCCTACAGGTCACCCCGGACGCGCGCCGCGGGTTCTTTCACGCTAACCGGCCCTGCACCGGCCACCGGATACCGCGTCGCGATCCGCGTGGCGCGTGGGCTCACGCAGTCGTCAGGGGCCGGTCCTTGTGGCGGGGTTGCGTTGCTCGCCCGCCCCGGCGGTCAGCAGGCGCAGGATCAGTAGCGCGAAGTCGCGCTGGTGTTCGGGACTGTCCAGCACCTGCATCGAGAGTTTTTCGTGGTCGGTCATCGCGTCGAGCACGGTGTCGGTAACGCGTTTCGGGAACAGGCCGTGCATCACCTGGTCGGGGCTGTGGTTCTCGACCTGGGCCATCACGGCGTCGTCGCGGCGGATACGGTCGGCGATGCCGTTGGCGAACTGGAGCTTGTCTGCGTCGCTCACCTCGGCGCCGAACAGTTCGTTGAGCTGGTCGATGATCTCGGAAAGGCGTTTCTTTTCCGGGTCGTGGGGCTTGCCGGAACCGACGTCGGTGACGGGCTTCAGCCCGCTGTAGTCTCCGCCCTCCTCCGCCAGATTCAGACGATGTTCGGCGCGCTTGTTCAGCCGGTAGTGGGTCAGCTCGAGTTCGTCGACGTCGATCGCATCTTCTTCCAGGTTCTCGATGCGCAGCAGCGGGTGCAGCGCACGGGCGTACACGCAGAGCTGTTCCAGCTCGCGGTCGTCGAAGTCGACGATCTGTGACAGGAACTCGTAGCTGCGCACGAAACTCTGCAGGTTCTTGCGGAACAGGTCGAGTTCGTCGCGGGTGGTGTGGGCGTCCTTCAGCTCCTGTTCGGCGCGGTGGAGGCCGGCCTTGTCGCCGTTGCGCTCGGCGAGCGCCTGCGCGGCCTTCCAGGCCTGGATCCGTTCCAGCACGGCCTTGTACCGGGTCGTATAGCGTTCCTTTGCCGGCTGGCAGTAGTAGCTGAGCTGGCTGGCGCCGGCCTTTGGATCGAAGAAGGCGCGCGCGAAGTTCTCGACCTCGTCCCAGTGGTAGATGCCGGCGGCGTCGAGGCTCTTCTGCAGGTCGTACACGACATTGGGGTCGGAGACATCGGCCAGCTCGGCCTTGTTGTAGTACGGGCGGAAGGCCGCGAGAACGTCTTCTGCGTCGTTGAAGAAGTCGAGGACGAAGGTATTCTCCTTGCCCGGAAAGATGCGGTTCAGGCGCGAGAGGGTCTGCACGCAGTCGACGCCCTGGAGTTTCTTGTCCACGTACATCGCGCAGAGCCTGGGCTGGTCGAACCCGGTCTGGAACTTGTTGGCGACGATCATCACGTTGAATTCGGCGGTATCGAACGCCTCGGCCAGGTCGCGGCCCTTCAGCCCCGGGTTCAACAGCGCGCTGGTCTCGGTCACCTCCTCGGGGATTACGCCGTCCGGCAGTACGGTGCCGGAGAAGGCAACCAGCGCGTGGATGCCCGGGTAGCCCCGGTCCTGAATGTACTCGCGCATCGCCAGCGCGTAGCGCACCGCCTCCTGGCGGCTCCCGGTCACCACCATCGCCTTCGCCTGGCCGTCCAGCAGATGGCGCACGTTGGCGCGGAAGTGCTCGACGATCACCTCGACCCTTTGCGCGATGTTGTACGGATGCAGACGCACCCAGCGGGCGATCCTGGTCGAGGCCTTGCGCGACTCGACCTCCTGGTCGTCGCCGTGCGGGTGCGCCAGCTTCCAGGCAGTCGAGTACGTGGTGTAGTTCTTCAATACGTCGAGGATGAAGCCTTCCTCGATCGCCTGACGCATGGAGTACAGGTGGAACGGCTCGGGCTTGTTGTCCTTTGATGCCGGCAGCTCCGGGTTCGGCGGGCGGCCGAACAGCTCCAGCGTCTTCGCCTTGGGGGTGGCGGTGAAGGCGTAGTAGCTGATGCGCTCGACCGACTTGCGCGCGGCCACGGCCGCGTCCAGCAGCTCCTCGGCGCTGATCTCCTCGTCCTCCGGCATGTCGGTGCCGAGGATCGCCTTCAGCTTGGTCGCGGAGGCGCCGGTCTGCGACGAATGCGCCTCGTCAGCGATCACCGCGTAGCGCCCGGCGGCCAGGTCCGGGCGTTTGTCCAGCGCGTCGAACAGCGCCGGAAAGGTCTGGATGGTCACGATGATGATGCGCGTCTGCTCGGCCAGCGCCTCGGCCAGTTGCTCCGACTTGCTCTGGCTGCCGACATCGCGGGTGATCGGCCGCACCACGCCGTGCGCATGGTCGAACTGGTAGATCGTGTCCTGGAGCTGGCTGTCCAGCACCGTGCGGTCGGTGACGACCACCACCGAGTTGAACAGCTTGCCGCCCGCGTCGTCGTACAGCGCGGCGAGCTGGTGCGCGATCCAGGCGATCGAGTTGGACTTGCCGGAACCGGCACTGTGCTGGATCAGGTAGCGCTGCCCCGCGCCTTCCTCGCGCGTCGCCTCGATCAGGCGGTTCACCACGTCCCACTGGTGGAAGCGCGGAAAGATCAGCGCCTCCTTCTTGCGCCGCTTGCCGTGGAAGTCCTCCTCGGTCTTCTGCTCCAGGTGCAGGAAGCGGCCGATGATTCGGAGCCAGGCATCCGGCTGGAACACGCGCTGCCACAGGTAGCCGGTGGCGTAGCTGTCCGGGTTCGGCGGTGCCGGGTTGCCAGCGCCGCCGTCTTCGGTGCCCCGGTTGAACGGCAGGAAGACCGTATCCTTGCCGTTCAGGCGCGTGGTCATCGCCACCTGATCCTGGCTGACCGCGAAATGCACCAGCGCCCCGCGCCTGAAGGTCAGCAGCGGCTCCGGTTTGCGAGTGACCGGGTCCTTCACCGGGCGATCGCGCCGGTACTGGCGCTTCGCGTTCTCCACCGACTGCTTGAACTCGCTCTTCAGCTCCAGCGTGGCGGTGGGGATGCCGTTGACGAACAGCACCAGATCCAGCCGCGGGTTGTATTCGCCGCTGCGCGCATGCGACGAATACGAGACCTCCGGCACCACCCGCAGGCGGTTGGCGCGGTAGCGCGCCAGGGACTCGGGGTTCATCTCGTGGTCGGGCCGGAAGCTGCACAGCTCCAGCTTCACCCCCGGCGTCTTCACCCCGTGGCGCAGCACCTCCAGCGTGCCGCCACGCTCCAGCTCGCGCGTGACCGCGCGCACCAGGGCCTTCTGCGGATCCTGCGGGTTCTTGGCGGCGAACTTCTCCCAGCGCTGCGGCCACGCCTCCTGCAGGTAGGCGACCAGATCCTCGGTGTACAGCGCACTCGCGGCGTCGTAGCCGCTGGCCGGACCGGTCAGCCAGCCATCGGCGGTCATCGCGTCGATGATGTCCTGCTGAAACCGGGCTTCCCTGCTGTCCGCCATCATGCACCCCGTTCAATCTGCCCCTGTGATCAACCGGCGGCAGTCACAGCGGTTCTCGCGTCTTCTGGAATCGCGGATCGAAAAGACGCAATCGGTGAGGCGCCTCGGCGAACCCGCCGAGGCCTCTTGTTTTCCGGCACCCGCACTCCCCCGGCCCGCTTAACCGGCCTCCCGTTCCCAGGCGTAACGCACCTTCAAATCGTTCATCTGGTGCCACTGCAGCAGCCCTTCCTTTTGCATCCGGCCGACCACAATACCCGGGGCGATGCCGATTTTCCGCGCAAATTGCACCACGGCGGCCGGCGACAAACTGGAGCCTGTCAGCTCGCGCCAGCTGGCCGGCGGAATCAGGTGATTCTCGGCAAAGGTGTCGGCTTCGCGTTCTTCCTTGCCATCGAGCTCGCCTTCCATGTCCAAGAAGGCCACGCGCTTGCCGTGCAGCAGCAGGTGAGCGGCCTCATGAAAGAACGAAAACCATAGATGGTCGTTGGACTTGTGCCGCAGACTCAGGGCAATCAGTGCCTTGTCGGGACTCAGCCAGCGCGCGGCACCACTGACCGGGCAGCCCCGGGGCGCCTCGACAAACACGACGGCAACCCCGGCCCTGCCACACTGTTCCACCAGCGGGGGCACAAAGGCCTCCGGGCTGGATTCGCTGGTCAGCGCCCGCGCGTGTTCGAGCGCCGCCTCGAACCGTTTCCGATCGAAGGGTTCGCACTCGATCCTGGCCGCGAGCCGCTCCGCCTGACGGAACCACGCCCCTACCGCCGGCCCCTTGCGCTCGAAGGTCGGCGACGACCGGAACGCCGCAGCCCCCGTGGCGTAGCGCTCGCGCCAGGCATCCACCGAGGCCACCCCGAAGAATGCGAGGCACTCCGCTACCTGCTGGCCCTTGTTGGAAAAACGCCGGATCCAGCCGAGCCGGACCATCTCGCCCACCGGTAACTCCTGCAGCAAGGAGGCCTGCGTAGCCAGAGCCTTCAGCTCCTGCTGCCGCGTCAGCGCCTCGCGATATTGCGCCTCGCGTTCCAGCCAGAAACGCGCGTTACCGCCCAGCACCCGTTCCAGACGCAGCGCGGTCTCTTCGGTCAGCGGCACCTTCCCCTTGATGAGCTGGTTGACGTGCTTGGGACTGTAATCCATCCGCTGAGCGAACTCGCGCTGCGCCCAGCCCTGCTCTTCCAGCAGGTCGGCGATGGTCTCTCCGGGCGGAGAGACCCAGTCCGGCACTCTGGCCTGCGCAAATTCAGTCATGGTAATCACCAATCCATACAACAACGACGCGATCCACCGCCGCCCACGCGATCCCGCCGTCCGGCATCCGCGGCCAGGGTTGCTCCGCGGGCTCGAAACACAGCCGGACCTTCTTGTTCAGAGATACGGAGAACCAGCCCTCGCGGTCGCCCTTCAACGGGTGCGGATGCCCGGCCACCAACTCGGTCGGATTGCTCACAGCGAACAAATCCGCCAGACGGGCGCGCAGCTTGCGGGCGCAGTCGTGTCCCAGTTCCTTCCGCGCCTTGCGTTCCTGCAAGCACAGGGCCTCCAGTCGCGCGTCCTTGTATTCGAGTTCCACGCCGGGATCGGTCCTTGATCATAGAGCACGTTTACCCACTTGGTAAACCATTTTAAGCCACTAAAGCCGCGGCTCGCTCTTTCGTTCTCGTTTTCCGCCACCCCCTTGTGCCACGGACCCAGCAGCTATCGGGTGTTACCGTCGAGCGGCCTGTTGGCGGCTTCTGCCTGCAGGCGCTCGACCAGCCACAGCTTGATGATGGACTGGCGGGTCACGCCAATGCGCGCCGCCTCACGATCCAGCGACTCCACCACCCAGGCGGGAAGGTCGACGTTGATGCGCTTCTGTTCCTGATTGACGCGACGCGCCGACGCGAGGTCGAGCTCGCCCACGATGTCTTCCTGCCCGTCGTCGAGTTTCTTGTCGAAGTCTTCAGCTTTCATAGAGCTCAACGTGCTTCTTGCGGGGTATCCGTTCAGCCCCCCGTCCGCATCCTCGTCGCCCCCCGTGCCTAGGAAAATGGGTCATCGCGAGGAGCGAAGCGACGTGGCGATCCATAAGGCGGTGATTCAATTTGCGTCGTTTGGATTGCCGCGCTTCGCTCGCAATGACAATGACAGGCGCTTTCCTAACCCCCGCACTCGGATTTGGGAGGGGGGCTGAACGCATTCCTTGCGGGAGCGCCTGACGGAAATCAGGCAAATGAAGCCGCCCACTGCGTATCAATGCCCCTCGGGGGTGGCGTCGGCGGCCTCGCTGACCAGCTGCTCCTGCCATTCACCGTACGTCTGGCCCGTGTCCTCGCGATGCCATTCCTTGCGGCCATTGGAGGTTCTACCGACCACCATAGCAGCCGCCGCACTGGGGCTGGAGAATGCGTAGTCACGCGAAAACCGCATCGGACCGTTCCCGTCCGGCACGAGCACGCCTTCCTCGACCAATTGTTCGAACAAACGCTGGTAGCCGTGCGGTGTCGGCCCAACCCAGGCTTCGCGAGCCTGTGAGCCTTCGAGCACGAAAAATTCGCCATCGATTTCCTGACCGTAGGCCGTAATGCCATTCCTGGCTAGCGCCATACGGAAGCGCGGTGAGGCCTCGTCCGGGCGGGATTCAGAGCCGGGCCCTGCGACCAGATCTTTTGATGGCGGCCGACTGGAGTCGCGCAGGAACTCGAAGCCGAGCACCGGGAGTACCGTGCGGATCTGCTCCAGGAAGAAGGCCATGTCGGCCTGATCCGCCTCGGGCAGGCCGATGTATTCGTGGCGGGTGCCGTTGAGCAGGATGCAGCGGCCGACGCGATGGGCCTGCTGGATCAGCAGGCTCTCCAGGTACTTCACGTGGGCCTTGGTCAGGTTCTGGTCCTTGCTCGTGATCAGGCAGACCTTTTCCCAGAAGTCCTTGCCGCCCTGTTCCTCGGTGCGATTGTGCTGCTTGAGTCGCTTGCCGACATCATCCGACTCGCCGATGTACACCTGCGGGCGGGCGCTGTTCTCCGCATCCGGCCCCACCAGAAAATACACGCCGGTGCGCCCGCACTCCGGGCGCTGCACCAGCTCGCTCAGCTTGCCGCGCGGCCCGGTGAGCACATGCCCGGTCCAGTTCATGATCTCCGCCGTCAGCAGCCCGTGCGGCGTGCCGTCCACCAGGAACAGGCGGATGCTGCGCCCCTGCGTCATGCCGCACCGCCTTGCGCCGAATACCCGGCCGGCTCCTCGGCAGCCATCGCCCACTCCGGCACTTCCGACTCGAGCCCGGCCGACCAGCCGCGAACGTCAATCTTGCCGGTGACGGCCGCGGAGATAAGCGCAGACCTCCGCTCCTTTAGCAGGCCGACCGCATGCTCGGCTTCGCCCTTCAGAGCCCCTAGCTCATCAAGCTGGGCGCTAACCCATTCAACAACCCCCCTCTGTTCAGCATGCGGCGGCACAGGCACATAGATCTCGCCCAACGTACCCACATTTATCACATCCATCGTCCCCCCTCTGCTAAGGGTCTCGAACTGCCCGTAAACCACTTGGCTCTTCATGACCGTAGACAAATACTCTGGAGCGACGGATTTTCCCACCCTCATACGAATTAGTCGCGGGTTAATAATCCCGGGAGCCACTCCTTCTGGAACGATAGCAATCCTTCCGAACGTACCAACGCAACTAACAAGGATGTCTCCAGGCGCCACCGCGTAATTGATTAAATCAACATACTGCTCCGGTGCAATAAAATAATCACCTCGGCTAAAATCCCCCGGGATAACTTGCTCCTGCCCGTAAACGCGATAACCCGATGTTTGATACATATCTTTTGTAAGGGATGACCCAAACGGACCTGCCTTAATACCTGACAACAGGTATTTTATTCGTTTAACATCCCAATGCGCTGGCACCTCGCCCAGCCATACGACGCCGGAGTCCTTTATAGGCACGTTGGGGTCAAGGCCCTTGGTGACGGCGTGGGAGATCACCGCCTGCGACTTTTCCTTCAGCAGCTCGATCAGGCGCCGCTGCTCCTCGATCAGCGCATCGATCTTCCCGGTCTCGTGGTCGAGGAATGCAGCAATCGCTCGTTGTTCAGACTCGGGGGGACGAGCAACCAGAAGTGCGCCCATATCCTCCCACGACACCCTAGGCATTTTGGCGCCAATCGTCGAAGAGTCTAGCTGCGATATGACCGTTGGGTTCAGGATGTAAGGCTGGAGAAACTCAGACACCAAATTGCGGGGGCGCAACACGAAAAAATCACCAACCGCTGCACCTGCGGATTGAGCCAGGTGCACTTTCGCAAGGTAGGGACGTAATTTTCCGAAAAGTATGTCACCAGACTTAAAGGCAATACCCGAGCCTGCGAACTCACTGGCACCATCGAGCAAACGCCCGCTCCAGCCTTCTATGTGCTCGAGTCCGACTGGGCGCAGCTTCGACTGAGCTGGTTCTGTTACCAGATCCACAGTCCATTTGAGCGGCAGAACATCCCAATGCGCCGGCACCTCGCCCAGCCATTCGACGCCGGAGTCCTTGTATCGCGGGTAACGGGGAAAGGTCATCGGTCTACCCCGCCCAGCTCACAGAGGCGGCGCCCCAGTTCGCTCCAGCCTTCGGAATTCGAGAGATCGAGATTGTCGGCTGACTCGTCGCCAGTACTCAGGTCCAGCCCATGCCACTCTCCGATCTGCCGGTCCAGATCAATGTCGAGGGTGATCTCGCGATCACCGGATCGCCATTCGAGCTGAACGCCGCCTTCGGCCGTCGGATAAATCCAGGGCATGGGGAGTTCATCGGGGTAGTACGTCTCGAATTGCCGTGTCAGCCAGCTGAGCCCCGAAGCAGATGGCGCCCGCCCGTGTGTGCCATCCAGCCATCCATGCGACAAGGAACGAAACCGGCTGAAGGCTTCCCAGTAACGACCGGGCGGTCGGCTGGAAGAGACCGTCATGACCAAATCCTCCGGACACAAAAAAACCCGCCGATTTGTGCGTACCCGAAAACGGGCATAGGCATGGCAGGTGTGTTGCATAACAACTCCTGATTATCACGGAAGCTCCGCAAGCTGGACTGGGCCATCTTCGAAACCAGCGTCATCGCGAGGAGCGAAGCGACGTGGCGATCCAGAGGGCGATGCCGCCCCCGCGCCGCCTGGATTGCCGCGCTTCGCTCGCAATGACGACCGACGCGGAGAGGTATCGCGCTGGCTGAGGAGGTGTCGTGATAATCAGGTAACAACTGACACGCGCTACACCGAGTCGTCAACTGCTCAGCGCGCCAGCTAATCGCTGACTGGTTCCGGATTGCCGCCCTCACCCCGACAGCTCCTCGATCATCTGCTTGATGCGGGTGGTGACGGCCTTCAGGTCGGCGTCGATCTCTTCCAGCGGGCGTGGGGGCTGGAACACGTAGAAGTGGCGGTTGAACGGGATCTCGAAGCCGACGATGCCGATCTCGCCGTCCTGTTCGTCGCGTTTGTCCTGGTCGATCCAGGCGTCGGGGACGTGCGGCTTCACCTCGCGCTCGAAGTACGCGAACACGTCCTCGCCCAGCGGGACGTTCTCAGTGTCGCGCAGGTCGCTGTCCGGCTCCGGGTTGCCTTTCCGGTCGGTACAGATGTCGGCTTCGGGGTCGCGCTCGCTCAGGCCGGTCCACAGCGCCTTCAGCGCGGGAGCGGGCAGTTTCACGTCCAGCGCCCGCAACTGGGCGGTCAATTCGCTCAGGAAGGTCTCGCGGTTGAGGTACACACGCGCGGGGTCCAGCCGTTCGCAGGCGGCCTGCACGCCCAGGCGCGTGGTCGCGCCGAGCTTCTGGATCGGCTTCGTGGCCAGCATGCGTTCGACGCGCTCGGGGCTGGCCTGGAAGTTCAGGCGCAGCGGGCGTTCGACGGTGATGCGGCGGTAGCCGAAGGCATCGACGGGGAAGATCTTGCTGTTGTCGCTCTCCCCGAACGCGCCGTAGCTGCGCACGATCGCGTCGATACTGGCGTCGTCGATGTACTGGCGCTTGGAGCCGAGCGACTTGCGCATCTTCGCGTAGCGTTTGGTGGCGTCGATGAGCTGTACGCGGCCGCGGCGCTCGGCCGGCTTGCGGTTGTTCAGCAGCCAGATGTAGGTGGCGATGCCGGTGTTGTAGAACATGTCGGTCGGCAGGCCGACGATGGCCTCGACCATGTCGTGCTGCAGCAGGTAGCGGCGGATCTCGGACTCGCCGCTGCCGGCGCCGCCGGTGAACAGCGGCGAGCCGTTGAGGACGATGCCGATGCGCGAGCCACCCTCGCGCGGGTCGCGCATCTTGCTGACCAGGTGCAGCAGGAACAGCAGCGAGCCGTCGGACACGCGCGGCAGGCCGGGGCCGAAGCGGCCGTTGAAGCCCTGGTGCTGGTGCTCGTCGGTCACCTGCTTCTGGACCTTCTTCCACTCGACGCCGAACGGCGGATTGGCGAGCATATAGTCGAAGTGCTCGCCCGCGTGCTGGTCGTCGGAGAGGGTATTGCCGAGCCTGATGTTCTCGACCCTCTGGTCCTTGATCAGCATGTCGGCCTTGCAGATGGCGTAGGACTCGGGGTTCAGTTCCTGCCCGTGCAGCGACACGCTGACGTCCTGACTGATTTGCTGGATGTACTCGTCGCTCTCGGAGAGAAAGCCGCCGGTGCCAGCGGCCGGATCGTACACGGTGACGATGCCGTGCGGCTTGAGCTTGTGATCCTGCCCGGTGAGTACCAGCGAGGTGGTCAGGTGCACCACGTCGCGCGGGGTGAAGTGTTCGCCGGCGGTTTCGTTCGAGCTTTCCGCAAACTTGCGGATCAGTTCCTCGAACACCAGCCCCATGCCGAAGTTGGACAGCCGCGCCGGGCGCAGGTCGATCGCGGCGAAGCGCTGCACGACCTGGTACAGCAGGTTGTTGCTGGCGAGCTGCTCGACGTAGTCCTCGAAATGGAAGTGGTCGAAGATCTCGCGCGCATGGCTGCTGAACGACTCGATGTAGCTCATCAGGTCTTCGCCCGGCTGCGTATCCGACAGGCTGGCCAGCGACAGCGGCGATGTATTGAAGAACGGCTGATCGGCCGCGCGCAGCAACAGCAACTCGCGCAGGGAATCCGACTTGCCTGCATGCTCCCGGGCTTCCGCGAGCACTGCGTCCTTGGTCGGTTCCAGCACGCACTCAAGCCGCCGCAGCAGCGTGAACGGCAGGATCACCCGCCCGTACTGCGACTGCTTGAAGTCCCCCCGCAGCAGATCGGCCACCGACCAGATCCACGCCGCGGTCTCCGAATGGTTCTCCGTGTTCACGCCCTGCTCCCCTGTTCGTTCTTCACTGTGCCCAAACCACGAACCCGCGACGCACTACCTCGTCGCCGTTCAGGCTCCGAGGTGGGCGGTCCTTTCCAGACGTTTTCCGAAGCGAGTCGAAACCCAGGCCTTGCAGGCCTGCCTCGGGGCGACACTGGCCACCGCGGGTGCCACCGCGCCTGGCGTGCCCCCGTCGCGCCTCGGAACGGCCGGTTGACCCTGCGCGGGCGTTACCGTCCCGATGCGGCGAGGGTCCAACGGGCCGACGGCGACGTTTCCGGCCCGACCGTTGGCGGGGCACCAACCGCCCCCGCTACGGCCGGAAACCCCGGATCAGCGGCTGGAAGGCGGCAGGCGCGCCCCCGCCGGCGCCAAGCGGTTCGAGACCGGTGCCGGACCTGACGTAGTACCGCGGTGCGCCGAAGTCCTCGCCGGCCGGAAGGTAACCCGGCGATCCATCGCGGGCATCGGGCACCCATCGACCACATTCATCAACGTGAAAGTCACGGCCTGTCTCGTGTCCCTGGCGACCCGTAGGGCGGAATAGCGCAGCGTCATCCGCCACATGGCGTCCGTGCTGCCCGGGGCCAGCGGCCGCCCTGGCGCCGGATGGCGGATGACGGCCTTCGGCCTTTTCCGCCCTACCCCTCTGGCCGCAAGCCCGGCGATCCATCGCGGGCACCCCTCGACCGCATCAGCGCAGGAACAGGGAGTACGCCGGGTTGTCGGACTCGTCCCACCACGCATACCCCAGCTCGTCCAGGAAGCGCCGGAAGCGTTCGCCGTCGGCTTCGGGCACCTGCATGCCGACCAGCACGCGGCCATAGGCGGCACCGTGGTTGCGGTAATGGAACAGGCTGATGTTCCAGTTCGCACCCATCCGGGTCAGGAAGTTCAGCAATGCCCCAGGGCGCTCCGGAAATTCGAAACGGTACAGCGTCTCGTTGTCCACATGGCTGGCGTGGCCGCCGACCATGTGCCGCAGGTGCAGCTTCGCGACTTCGTTGTCGGTCATGTCGAGGATCGGGTAGCCATCCGCGCGCAGCCGGTCCAACACCTCCTGTTTCTCGGCGTCTCCGCGCTCCAGCTTCAGGCCGACGAACACCTGCGCCTCGTTGTCGTCGGAATAACGGTAGTTGAACTCGGTAATGCCGCGCCGGCCGATCGCCTTGCAGAATCGGCGGAAGCTGCCCGGCCTTTCGGGAATGGTGACCGCAAACACGGCCTCGCGATGCTCGCCGATCTCGGCCCGCTCTGCCACGTGGCGCAGGCGGTCGAAGTTGATGTTCGCACCGCTCAGCACCGCCGCGAGCCGCGCGTCCTTCAGTCCTTCCCGCTCGACGTATTTCTTCAGGCCGGCGACGGACAATGCCCCGGCCGGCTCCGCGAGCACGCGGGTATCATCGAACACGTCCTTGATCGCCGCGCAGATCTCGTCGGTGTCGACCAGCAGAACCTCGTCCACGTGCTCGCGTGCCAGCCGGAAGGTTTCCTCGCCGACCTGCCGCACTGCGGCGCCATCGGCAAAAATGCCGACCTGGTCCAACGTCACGCGGTAGTCCTGGCGCAGCGCCTCGTACATCGACGGCGCATCCTCGGGCTCGACGCCGATGACCCGGATATCCGGTCGCAACCGTTTGATGTACACGGCCATTCCAGCCACGAGCCCGCCGCCGCCCACGCAGACGAACACCGCGTCCAGCGGATCCGGATGCTGGCGCAGCAGTTCCATCGCGACCGTGCCCTGCCCGGCGATCACCGCCGGGTCATCGAACGGATGGATGAACGTGTAGCCGTGCTTCTCCTGCAGCATCCGGGCATGGGCCGACGCGTCGTCGAAGGAGTCGCCGTGCAGCACCGTCTTGCCACCCAGGCGCCGCACCGCATCGACCTTGATGCCGGGCGTGGTCACCGGCATCACGATCACCGCCTTGATCCCGAGACGGGACGCGGCCAGCGCGACGCCCTGCGCGTGGTTTCCGGCCGATGCGGCGATCACGCCACGCGCCCGCTGCTCGCCGGACAACTGCGCGATGCGGTTGTACGCCCCGCGCAGTTTGAACGAGAAGACCGGCTGCAGATCCTCGCGCTTGAGAAAGACCGACGACCCGAGGCGCTCGGACAGACCGGGCATCCGGTCCAGGGGCGTTTCGCGCGCGACGTCGTACACCCGCGCGGTAAGAATGCGTTCCAGATAAGGGTATGTCATCGACATCACGATACCATGCGGCAGGCGCCGGCCAGTACCGCTTGCCGGCGCCCTTGGACAGGAGCAGGCCCGCTGGGTATGCTCGTTCGGTTCGAACGACCTCCGGATGAGACCATGACACAGGACGAAATGAAAAAGGCCGTCGCCGAAGCGGCCGTCGAGTTCGTGCAGGGTGGCTGGGTGGTTGGCGTGGGCACCGGTTCCACGGCCAACCACTTCATCGACGTGCTCGCACGCATGAAGGGCAAGATCGACGGCGCGGTCGCCTCCAGCGAGGCCAGCGCCGAACGCCTGCGCGGGCACGGAATCGAGGTGCTGGACCTGAACAGCACGGGCCCGCTGCCGATTTACGTCGACGGCGCCGACGAGGCCACGCGCCACCTGCACCTGACCAAGGGCGGCGGCGGCGCGCTCACGCGCGAGAAGATCGTCGCGGCGGCTTCGGATCAGTTCGTCTGCGTGATCGACGAGACCAAGCAGGTCGACTACCTCGGAGCATTCCCGCTGCCGGTCGAGGTGATCCCGATGGCCCGCAGCCACGTCGCCCGCGTACTCACTGGCATGGGGGGCAACCCGGTCCTGCGCGAAGGCTTCCGCACCGACAACGGCAACGTGATCCTCGACGTGCACGGCCTGCGGATCATGAACCCGGTGGAACTCGAGAGCGAAATCGACCACATCGCCGGCGTGGTCAGCAACGGCCTGTTCGCCCGCCGGCCAGCCAACGTGCTGCTGGTCGGGACCCCGTCCGGGGTGCAGACGATTTCCGGCTGAACGTGCGCCCGCCGCGATCCGGTCGCTGCGGGAATACGCGAAACCCGCAGCCTTTACGGTGCTCCGTCAATAGTTCGGACGCTCGCCTGCGGAGACGGTTAGCGTGAAAGTCACGGCCTGTCTCGTGTCCCGGGCGACCCGTAGGGCGGAATAGCGCAGCGTCATCCGCCGTACGGCGTTCGCAGTGCCCAGGCGCCCGCGGCCATCCGAGCGCCAGCTGGCGGATGACGGCCTTCGGCCTTTTCCGCCCTACGCCTCTTTCATCATCGGGGGTGGCCACATAGGCCATGGTAGTTAGCGTGAAAGTCACGGCCTGTCTCGTGTCCCGGGCAACGCGTAGGGCGGAAAAGCGCAGCGTTATCCGCCGTACGGCGTTCGCAGTGCCCAGGCGCCCGCGGCAATCCGGGCGCCAGCTGGCGGATGACGGCCTTCGGCCTTTTCCGCCCTACGCCTCTTTCATCATCGGGGGTGGCCACACGGGTCATGGCAGTTAGCGTGAAAGTCACGGCCTGTCTCGTGTCCCGGGCGACCCGTAGGGCGGAATAGCGCAGCGTCATCCGCCGTACGGCGTTCGCAGTGCCCAGGCGCCCGCGGCCATCCGAGCGCCAGCTGGCGGATGACGGCCTTCGGCCTTTTCCGCCTACGCCTACTCAGACCCGATGCATCAGGAACGATACCGAAGGGTGTCGAGGCTCAGCATCGTGTCCGAATCCCGAAGCAGGAATAGCGCCACGCAGGCCGCCAGCATGGGCCACGCGGCGAAAAAGAGCAGGTTGTCGAACGCCGCCAGGTACTGCTGCCAGGAGGAGAACGTCGAGACTGCATGCATCGCGAGCACCAGCCCGTAGGTCCAGGCCCGATACAGCCCGGCCACGAAACCCAGCACCACGATGAGCTGCAGTACGCCGATCACGGCCAGCGCACCCGCGCCGAGGCCTTCCAGATGATAGAAATGCTCAAAGACCCGCGCCGCGTGGTCCGGTGCCACGAACTTGTCCAGTGTCCAGACGAACATCACGACGAAGACTCCGAGACGCAGCAACAACAGTGACACCCTCAGCCGTTTCTGCAATTCCATGACCATCGTTCCCCCTCGGTTTTCGATGCATTCGCTTCAAGGAAAGACCCCAAGGCCGGGGGGCGCACTACGTAATATCCGATAACCGCAGCGTGTCGGCTCGTTCGAAAGCTGCGCCCCTGCAGCATCGTCCGGTTCCTGCGTCGCCGGAACGGCCTGCCCTGGACGAGGAGTCGTCCACGCAGGGGGTCGCCGGCGTCGATATGCGCAAGCGCTGCGCCATAACACCGTCTGTTGGTACGGCCTCGCGCAGGAGGTGCCCCCGGACCCGGGACCCCGCACGCTCGAAGCCTCAAGACCTACGAATTCATACGTAGGGATCTGCGATCGCCCCGGTGGTTAACTGTTCTCGACGAAACGATTGGTCACCGCCGCTCCGCGTGATGCGGCAGACCTGGAAGCCAAACCAACCGCACGGGATACGACAAAGATGAAACGATTGGCTCGCTGGATGCATGACGCGCTCAACAGTACACGCAGCGTGGACTTTCTCGGACCCCTCGCGCTGCGCCTGTACCTTGCGCCGGTGTTCTGGGCTGCCGGCACCAACAAGCTGGACGGGCTGCTCCCGAACGCGGGGACCGTAGCCTGGTTCGGCAATCCGGACTGGGGGCTGGGCCTGCCGATGCCGTGGCTGATGGCCTTCCTCGCCGCCTATGCCGAGGTCCTCGGGGCGATCGCGCTACTGTTCGGGATCGCCATGCGCTGGTTCTCGATCCCGTTGATGATCACAATGGTTGTTGCGGCCGTCACCGTGCACTGGAAACACGGCTGGCAGACGATCTCCGACCCGATGATGTGCCTGTTCAACTGCGGTGCGACCGAGGAGGCCGCGGTACGGCTGGATCGGGCCCGCTCGATCCTTCAGGAACACGGCAACTACGACTGGCTGACCCAGAGTGGCAGCTTCGTGATCCTGAACAACGGCATTGAAATGGCCGCCACCTACTTCGTGATGCTGCTGGTGCTCTTTTTCTACGGCGCCGGACGGTATCTGAGTGTCGACCATTACGCGGCGCGCTGGCTGCGCCGAGACTGAACAACAACCAGAAGCCGCATGCAAGCGGACGCTTCAGCAACACCGTTCCGATCACCTATGATCGTCACATTCAAAAGGAGAATCACATGAAAGACCATCTCTTCAATCGCAAGACCCTCGCCGCCACCATCGGCACCGCCGCCGTCGGCCTCGCAATGGGCAGCACGCCGCTGTTTGCCGCGACCGACCTCGGCCAGGGCTATCAGGTCAGCCAGTCCTCCACCGCGCTGCAGAAGCTCGCTCAGGGCAGCTGCGGCGAAGGCACCTGCGGCGGCGCTTCCGGCGAGAAGGAAACCGAGGGTAGCTGCGGCGAAGGTCGCTGCGGCGGTGCCTCGGACGACAATGGCGATGACAAGGACACGGAAGGCAAGTGCGGTGAGGGCCGTTGCGGCGGCTAGGATGACGTGATCATCAGGGCCGCCATCGTGTGATGGTCGCGCCCTATCGTCATCGCGAGGCACGCAGTGACGTGGCGATCCAGGCGGAGTCTGGATCGCCACGGGCCTTCGGCCCTCGCGATGACGGGCCACGGGCCTTCGGCCCCCGCGATGGCATATCTGAGGGTATGGCGATTGCCGGCTTAACCATCACGGTGGCACTCACGACGACAGATTGGAATCAGTCACTTATGGAGTCAACGCCTATGAATCACCGGTCGGAAGTGCGTGGCGCGGGGCTGGGTCTGCGGCGGTCTCTGCTGAGCCCCTTCGCGCAAGCGCCCGGATCCCGCGACCGGGTCGATTTCCTCGAAGTCGCCCCCGAGAACTGGATGCATCTCGGCGGCGCCCTCGGGCGAACCTTCCGCGAGTGGACCGAAGCCAAACCCTTCGTCTGCCACGGGCTATCGTTGGATATCGGCGGGCCGCGGCCACTGGACCGGGACTTCTTGCGGGACCTGCGCAGCTTTCTGGACACCCACGGCATCCGCGACTACACCGAGCATCTGTCCGCCTGCGGCGACGAGTTCGGCCACCTGTACGACCTGATGCCGATCCCGTTCACCGAGGACGCGGTACGCCATGTCGCCGAGCGGGTCGGCGTCGTGCAGGACCTTCTGGGCATGCGCATTGCGCTGGAAAACGTCTCCTACTACGCGCAGCCCGGGGCGGAGATGAGCGAGGCGGAGTTCGTGTCTGCGGTCATCGAGACGGCCGACTGTGACCTGCTCCTGGACGTGAACAACATCGTCGTCAACGCGATCAACCATCGCTACGATCCGTTGGATTTCCTCGACCGCGTGCCGCTGGACCGCGTGCGCTACCTGCATGTCGCCGGGCACCACGAAGAAGCACCCGACCTGCGCGTCGACACCCACGGGGCCGACATCTGCACCGACGTCTGGGCATTGCTGGACGAGGTCTACCGGCGCCTGGGACCGGTGCCGACCCTGCTCGAGCGCGACTTCAACTTCCCTCCGCTTCAGGACCTTCTCGCCGAAGTCGCCCGCGTGCGCGCAATGCTCGAGGCAAGCGAGGCGGTCATGGAGGTACGCCGCCGTGCCTGAACTGGACTTTCGCGAAGTGCAGCGCCGATTCGCGGCTCATCTGCGCGACCCCGAACGCCATGCCCCACCCGCGGGTATCGAGGAGCGCCGCCTGGCGATCTACCGGCGGCTGTTCATCAACAACATCGAGGATCTGCTCGGACGGGCGTACCCGGTGTTGCGCAGCCTGCACGGTTCGGAACGCTGGGCACGGCTGACTCGCGACTTCTATCGGGAACACGGATGCCACACACCGTACTTCCCGCGTCTGGCCGAGGAGTTTCTTCAATATCTGAGCACGGAGCGAACGGCGCACGAAGACGATTTTCCTTTTCTCGCCGAACTCGCCCATTACGAACGCGCCGAGGTGGTCGTGGCGCAGCACGAAGATGACCCCGACCATGCCACCGGCATCACGATTGATCCTCTGGGCGATCCCTTCACCGAGGTTCCGGTACTCGCTACCGCCACGCGCTTGCTGGCCTACGAATACCCGGTCCAACGGATCGGCCCCGACTTCGTCCCGGCCAGCCCCGGCGAACACCCCACCTACCTGGTGGTGTTCCGCGACCGCGACTTCCGTACCGGGTTCATCGAGCTCAACCCATTGAGCGCGCGCATCCTCTGGTACGTGCAGAACGATCCCGCGCCGGGAGCCGAACTGGTGCACCGGGTCGCCGCCGACTTCGACCTTGCACCCGGCGAGGAGCTCCTGCGCAGCGCCGAGGAACTGCTGCGGCACTGGCTGCAGCGCGGTGTACTCGCGGGAACCCGTACCGATTCCCCGGCGACCTGAGCCTGCCGCCTGCTCTGCAGGCGCGAACGGCAAGGTGCCGCCGCCCAGCCGCACCATCGAATTGCAGGCTGGAAGAGGCTGTAGGGCGTGATCCGCCGGGCTCACGGGAGACGAAGGCTTGCCACCGTCCCCAGCGTAGCGCGCATCTCGTTGATGCTCGGCGGCTTCGCGTCCCTTGGTTCGCCGTAGATACCGGCGCAGGTCAGCCGTCGGACGTCGGGCTGGTTCTCGCTGGCGAGCCAGAGATGGTAGCCCTGCCAGGTTCGGTTGTAACCGGAATCCCCGCCAATTCCTCCGCCCAACATGGCCACCTCGACCGACGGCTGCCATTGCGCGACCGAGGCCGACGTGCGCTGGACACGGCGGACGACGAACCGCCCCGCTTCCACGGTCTGAACGCGGTTGCGATCGAGGGTGTTGATCTCGAGGTTGCAGCTGGTGTCGTACCAGTCACGGCCCGGTGCCACCCGGCCGCGCACGAACCACACCCGCGTGGTGCCCGGCGGGATCGCGACCGGCTGATGCAGTTCGATCACCGCGCCCTCGGGCACCAGGTAGTAGGGAGAGGCGGGGTCTTCTTTCACGTCGACGAGGGCGCACCCGATCAGACCGGCCGCCAGCCCGATGGCAATGAGCGTCTTGAACATCGTGACCTCCTGACGAGGCACCCGCGATCACGCGTTGGCCCAGGATTGCGCGACTTCCCGCGCGGCCTCCGACGAACCGGGAGCCTGTGCCTTGAGTTTGGGTCGCTCCAGGTCCGAAGTACAGCAGGGATACGCGTCCTGCGGCATTGCCGCAAGCGCCTGGTGGGGTGCTCCCAACACCGGGCCGTGAGCGTGGGAAGGGCGATGGGCCCGCAAACGCAGGCGGTACCCGCAGCCGCAGCCCGCACCGCTGTGTTGTCGCCGAGTGGGGCTTCTCCGAGGCGATGGTGCGGGACCGCATACCGCGCGTTGGTGGACGGGCCCGTCCCACGGCGACCGGGCCTCGCCCGGGTTTCAAACAAACAGATTGCAGTGGCGTTCGTGACGGTACCTCATCGATTGGATCGTGTTCCTGGAACTCGGAAAGGGCTTGCGGCGCGTTGGGGGGCCGGACCACGGAATCATTCAATCGCGCGGCCCGGTCCCGCGACGATGCGGGGCCGGGCGGTACGCGTTACGGCCGATCAGCCACCCACGCCCACCTCATACCAGGGCGTGGGGTTGATCGGGCAGCGGTAACGAAACCCCTTACTGATCCTGGTGCTGCGCCATGTCATGGCCGCAGGCCAGGTCCGGGCGGGTCTGCTCGCGGGCCTCGCAAACCCGCAACTGCGGCGGGCGCTGGTGTGCATGCACCGTGACTACCGTCACCCCTGGCAACTGGACGAACTGGCTGCGCGGGCGGGTCTCTCGCGCAGCGCTTTTGCCCGGCAGTTCCTCGAGGTCGTCGGCGACACGCCGATGAACTACCTCGCACACTGGTGCATGCACCAGGCAGAGCTGCTGCTGCAGGACCGGCGCCGCTCGGTCGCCGAAGTGGCTGAAACGTTCGGCTACGCGTCGGAAGCCGCATTTCGACGGGCGTTCAAGCGCATCCGCGGTCGCGGCCCGGGCGCGGTGCGCCGGCTCGCCCCAAGGAAGCCGGAGCCACCAACCACCGGGGTGGATCCCCGGAGGAACCGCTGAACGCGCGTCAGCCCGAGGAGCCACTGGCCTGCAGCCGCAAGCACGGCGTCGCCAATTCCAAGGCGAACATGGCGTGGTGCGTATCCGTAGATTCCACATTGAC
Organism: Thioalkalivibrio paradoxus ARh 1; assembly: GCF_000227685.2. GTDB lineage: Bacteria > Pseudomonadota > Gammaproteobacteria > Ectothiorhodospirales > Ectothiorhodospiraceae > Thioalkalivibrio > Thioalkalivibrio paradoxus. The sequence continues at coordinate 2,495,039 of NZ_CP007029.1, forward strand.
CTGTTCGGAAGATGGTGTTGTTGTTCCTCTTAGGTGTGGATTCATGCGGACGATGCCCGCCCAGGATCCAGATCGCGGTTCTGCGGTCGGCCCTTCCGCGTCCGGAGGCTGTATGAGCATTGATTTTCTGCACAGCATTCGGCTGCAACTGACGATCCTGCTGCTCGGCCTGGTCGCGGTGGTCATAGCCAGTTCGGGCTATGCCGTGCATTCGGCTCAGATGCGCCAGCAGGAACAGGTGGTGCTCGCCGCGGTCTATTGGCTGCATACGCGGGTGCTCCGCCCCTTGCATCACGCGGTGGGAGCCTTCGAGCATGTCTCTCAGGGGGATTTCGGCCATCAGGTACCGGTGCCAAACCGCAACGAGATCGGCCTGATGGTCGAGTCCTTCAACAGCCTGTCCTGCCGGCTCCACGCGTTGTTCCAGCTCATCGACAAAGTGCAACAGGCCGACGGACCCGGATCCGTGTTGACCTCGGTGTGGCACGAGCTCGAAACCTTCCTCCCGCTCGACTGGGCAGGGCTGCTGAGCGTCACGCCGGACCAGTCGGCCGGGGTGCTCGAGCACGCAGTCCTCGACGGGCGTTCGACACCCCCGAGTGAGCGCTACTTTCCGCTCGCCAACAGCCAGCTCGACACTGCGTTGGCCGCCAAGGCCCCGCTGCGCATCCCGGATCTGCAACAGACGGGCGGCGGGGTTCCGGAGGCGGCCTTCGAGCGCACCCTCATCGAACAGGGCCTACGCTCGGTCCTGCTCCTGCCGGTCAAGGACACGGACCAGAATTCGGGCCTGCTGGTACTGGCCTCGCGCCAACCCAACGCCTACCAGCTCTCGCACCAGGAACTGATTACCAACCTCGCGGGCCTGATCGGCCACGCCCTGCAAAAAACCGTAGCCATGGAGAAGCGGTAGATGCGGGTTGCCGGTCAGCGGTCGGCGAAGCAGACGGAGAGACTCCCCCGTAGAATCGCAGTAATGCGAGACCATGCGGCTGTGGCGACAGTGCAGGCTGCCAGATTCACGCCGTCATCGGGGGCCGATGTACAGCCATGTGGTTCCCGCTATGGCTTCAGCTTCACTCTTGGCGCCTGGGGCTGGATACTCGCCGTCCTACTGATTGTGCTGGTCTTCCGCGCTGGCGCGGCACAACCCGCTGACGGCGAGTGGTCCGTCTTCGGATACGCAGGGCAGTGGAGCGCCAACAACATCGGCTCCATCCTGCGGGGGCGAACCGAGTTTCGGGATACCTACGTCGGAGTGGCGGGAGCGAGCCGCACCCTGTACGGGTTCCGGGAATCACTGAGTCTGGAGTTGGAAGCCAACGCCGGCGTCCACACCGGGCTGCAGCATCACTCGGAGGTGAATACCGCGCTGCTTCTGCGTTGGCGGCCGTTCCCGAACCGGTATTTGAACACTTCGGTCGCCTTCGGACTCGGCCCATCGTATGCCTTCCGCACGCCGGAAGTGGAACAGCATCCCCGCCGTCCCGCTGCGCGGCTGCTCGTGTTCATGCCAGTGGAGATCACGTTCGCCCAGCCCGGCGCCCGGAACCCCCGTTGGGAGGTCCTGTTTCGCGTTCACCACCGCTCCGGGGCATTCGGGCTGGTCAGCGACGCCAGGGGTTCCAATTTCGTCAGCGCGGGCGTCCGCTTCCGCTTTTCGGACAACGCCGATCGCCGTTGACGGCCACGCTTCGGCGCATTCCCCGCCGTTGCGCATCGCACGTGCATCGAAAGAGCGCTGTTGTATCATCCGCGGCTCGGTGCACGAACGGCCCACCCCACTCCCCGACGCACGATCGCCACAACCGACAGCAGGACCCAGCCATGGCCCTATGGATCGCCGTTCTCCTGGGTATCATCCAGGGCGTCTTCATGTTTCTGCCGGTCAGCTCGACCGCCCACATGGTGCTGGCGGAGCACTGGTTGATCGGCCGCGGCGAGTCGCTGCCGTCGCCGGACAGCCCCGAGATGATCCTCTTCGCACTCGTCGTGCATGTGGGCACCCTGGTGTCGATCATCGTCGTCTTCTGGCCCAGCCTGTGGCGTTTTACCCTTGGCGCCGCAGGCGGTGCATGGCAATGGGCCGGCCAGGGGGGGCGCGGGCCGGTGCCGCTGTACTGGCGGCTGTTCTGGCTGGGGATGTTCTCGGTGCTCTGCACCGGCCTACTGGGACTGGCGTTCAAGGCCGCGTTCGAGCAGGTGTTCGCGCACCCCTGGATGATCGCGATCACCCTGACCCTGACGGGAATCCTGCTGTGGTGGACCGACCGCCTACCCCCCCGCAGGCGGGGCCTCAAGGGCATCAACTGGCGGGTGGCCGGCGTGATCGGGCTGGCCCAGGGCCTGGCGCTGATGCCCGGGCTCTCGCGCAGCGCGATGACCATCATGTTTTCCCTGTTTGCGGGCCTGAAACGCCGCTGGGCGGCCGAGTACAGCTTCTTTCTGGCCATCCCGACCATCTCCGCGGCCACCTTGCTGCAGGCCATCCAGGTGTACCGGGCCGAGGAACCGCCCGTCATCGGGTTCGCCGCGCTGGCGGTCGGCTTCGTGGTGGCGGCGGTGGTCGGGATCGTATCCCTGAAGCTGGTGATCTACTTCCTGTATCGGGCGCAGCTCAAGGTGTTCTCGTTCTACGTCTGGCTGCTGGCCCTGGCGGTCGCGATGGGGTGGATCGGGGTGTGATCCCGCCGCCCGCCGGCGCGCCGGCGGGTGATTTGCAGGCCGCGATCCACTATCCTGCGCGTGCCGAAAACGTCTCAAGGAGTCCTCATGCCCCTGATCAAGCCCTTCGCCGGCCTGCGCCCGGCTCCCGGGCGCGCCGCCGATGTGGCAGCGCCGCCCTACGACGTGATGAGCGCCGAGGAGGCGCGCGCGATGGTCACGGGTCGACCCTGGAGCTTCCTGCACATTTCGCGCCCCGAGGTCGACCTGCCCGCGGACACCGATCCGTACGCGCCTCCCGTCTACGCCAAGGCACGCGAGAACCTCGACCGGATGCTGAGCGAGGGCGTGCTGGCGCGCGATCCGGAGCCGCACTACTACGTGTACCGTCTGACGATGGACACACACGTGCAGACCGGGCTGGTCGCCGCCGCGTCGGTCGACGCCTACGACGCCGACCGGATCAAGAAACACGAGTTCACCAGGCCGGTGAAAGAGGACGACCGCGTACGCCAGATCGAGGCGCTGAACGCCCAGACCGGACCGGTCTTCCTGGCCTATCGCAGCCAGGCCGGGATCGACACGTTGCTCGCGCGGCTGAGCGCGGATACCGCCGAGGTCGACGTCACGCTCGACGGCGTACGTCACGAACTCTGGGCGGTGACCGATGCCTCGGTGATCGCCGATCTCACCGCGGGATTCGACGCGCTCGACGCGCTCTACGTGGCCGACGGCCATCATCGCTCCGCCGCGGCGTCGCGCGTGGCCGCGACGCGCCGCGCCGGGAACCCGGCGCATACCGGCGACGAATCCTACAACTACTTCCTCGCCGTGATCTTCCCGCATGACCAGCTCCGCATCATGGACTATAACCGGGTGGTTCGAGACCTGAACGGCCTCGCGCCCGAACGTTTCATGGAGCGCGTCGCCGAGCGCTTTCAGGTCGAGCGCAGCGAGCAGCCGGTGCGGCCCGCACGCCACGCCGAGTTCGGCATGTACCTCGGCGGCACCTGGTACCGACTCACGCTCGACCCGCGCCATGTGCCGGAGCACGACCCGGTACGGCGCCTCGATGTCAGCCTGCTGCAGGAGAATCTCATCGAGCCGATCCTCGGCATCGCCGATCCCCGGCGCGACGAGCGCATCGGCTTCGTCGGCGGGATCCGTGGGCTCGAGGGCCTGGTGCGTCACGTCGATGCCGGCGACATGCAGGTCGCCTTCTCGCTGTTCCCCACCGGCATGGAGGATCTGATGGCCGTCGCCGACGCCGGCGAGGTCATGCCCCCGAAGTCGACCTGGTTCGAGCCGAAGCTGGCCGACGGCTTGGTCTCCCACGTGCTGGACTGACTCGAGGGCCCCCTGCCCCTCCGTCAACGCCTTGGGTCACTGTAGCGCGTCAGGAAGTACGCGATGGCCTCTGGGCTGTCGGGTGCGCTGAGTGCATGCGTCCGGAGCTTCGCCCGCAATGACAACCACCGTGAAGCAGCGTTTAGCTCGCTGCGGAGCTTCCCTGACAATCAGGAAACAAGGGTATCAACGATGCAGAAATGGGTTTCCGTGCTGTGGCCTTCCTTCGTAATGTCGGCGGTGGCAACCACCATCGTTTTCCTGTTCCTGAGTCCCGCGCAGCTCGCGCAGAGCGGTGGACCCGCGCTGACGACGCTGGGCTATTACTCCGTCACCTTCCTGTTTCTCTGGGCGACCACTGCGGGAACCACGCTGATCTCGCATTTCTTCCAGCGCCCGCCCGAGAGCTTCAACCCGGACTGAACGGAACCAGAAACGGCTGCCCGCTGCACCCGCCGCTCCCCCGATGGCGTACCAACAGGGAGTGCGTAGCGGTGGAGTCGAGGCGTCCGGAAATCACACGCGTCGTACCGTCGTCAAGGCGTCTTCCATTGAACACCGCCCCTCCGCTCCACTCCACCCGATAGTGCGCTGGAGCGCGTCGGTGTCTCGCGATGGGTCGCGGGCTTCCGCGCGCTTGGACGCATCCGCCAGATATCCGCCTCCGCCTTTGCCGCGCTTGCATTACCGTGAACGCCGCAGGTACGGTTCGTAGGAAGCGAGGTGGCGGTAACGCCGCACTGTTACCCGACCAGGGGTGAGCTCCATCCTTTCTGCGCGGATGATGATGCGTCAACCGGTGCACCCAGACACCGTGGCTTCGCCTCTGAAGCCGAGGCGTCCCAGACAGGCGGGATCCTGCGCCAGCTGCCGCGCGACCAGGTAACCTGCGATCGTCCAGGTCTGCTGGCGGCGCGCCTGCCGTCCGACCAGGCGACCACTGCGGCCATCGTAGTACTCGGCCCACTCGTCCCGGACGAGCCGGGATTCGGCGGACTCGAGCGCGGATTCGATCAGATCTGCGTCGCCGGTGCGGGCACAGGCCGCGGCCAACAGCCACAGCAGCACCGGCCAGTTGCCGCCGTTGTGGTAGGACCAGGCGCGGTTTTTCGGATCCATGCCGGTCAGCGCCACCCAGTCGCTTCCGTCCAGCGCCGGATATGCGAGTTTCAGCGGCACATCCCCCACGAGGTCGTCGCGCCGTGCACGCAGCAGTTGCATGAATGCCGCGGACTGTGCGTCCGACGCCAGGCCGCTCGCGACGGCCAGCAGATTCCCCTGCGCGAAATAGCGGTAGTCCATTCGCCCGGGCCCCAGGTTTCCCGCGAAATAGCCGCCGGTTTCCGGCAGCCAGTCCATCAGCCAGTGCGGGATGGTCTCGGGGTAGATGTTGAACTTGTTCACCGCGCGCTCACCGTATTCCTCGACCCCATAGCGGTAGATGCGGTTGACCTGGTCGAGATCCAGCCAGTAATAGGTACGGATATGGTAGGCGAGATGATCTCGCCGCTTGCGCACCGCATCGATGTAACGGACGTTCTCCTCCACGTCGGCCAGCAGGGCCTCGGCCGCGGTCAGCGCCGAGTAGAACAGCGCCTGCACATCGATCGGATAGCCGTAGACACCCATGCGGCGATCGATCATGAACGATCCGTCCGGCACCAGCATGGTGGGGAACATATCGAACCGCGCGGTCAGGCACAGATCCAGCACCCCGCGGATCGCGCGCTGCACCTCATCCCGCCGCGCCAGCGCCGCATCGCCGGTGCTGTTCACGTACGCGTGCAGGACCATCAGCCACCACAGGCCGGAATCGACCGGCGGTACCCGGGCAATGGCCTGTTCGCCGAAATCGGCCACCACCCGCTCCCCCGCCTCGCCCGCGACCACCTTGAAGCTGGCCGGCATCAGGCCCTCGCCCGGCTGGAAACAGTCGAACTGGCGCTCGGTCTGCTGCAGGCGGACCATTTGCAGCAGGAAATTGGCGACGATCTCAGGCTTCCCCGCGAGCAGGTAGGCATAGGCGGAGACCGCGAAATCCCGGGTAAACACCTGGTCGTAGTTGACCTCCTGCACGATGGTGTCGCGCGCGGCGACGGTACCTACCGGCCCGCCGTGCAGGCGCACTACCGACGCGTCTAGCAGCTTCCACGCGCTGTCCCTGACCGACTCGTTCATTGCTGCCCCCCTCTGATCGCGCCGTTGCCGACGCCGCCAAGACTACCGAACCTGAAGCCTCCTGGCGCAAAAGCTAGGGCACTGGATCACGAGCCGCTTTTGCACCTGCTGGTCCCACAGCGATTCGAACAGGTCGACGGTCCCCTCCCCGGGAATGCCGAAGACGTACTCGACGCTTTCGGATTCCAGGGCCTTCACGAACAGGTCGGATGCCTTCATGGGCGGGTCCCCCCTTCGGGATTTCGAGCCCTGCGCGCGCGGTGCGGATCCCCGCAGGGTTTATCGGTCCGGGTCAGGCAATAACGAGGAACGAAGCGTTCCGGGTCGGCTTCTTCCAGGTGCACGGCGAACGCCTCCGGCGCCTTTGCCGGGTCGCGGAGCACCCCGGCCGATACGTACGGGTAGATCCGGTCGTAGCGCCGGATTTCCGACTGCGTCACGCGCCGGTAGATATGGGTGCGGTTGAGTTCGGAGGTGTGAAACAGGCCGGCGGACGCGATCAACTCCGCGGTGGCGTGCACCGTCTTGGCCTGGAACTGCGCCACGCGCTGTGCCTTGTCGGCGACGATCAGACCCCGGTATAGCCGCGGATCCTGCGTCGCGACACCGGACGGACAGCGGTTGGTGTTGCAGATGAGTGAGTGCACGCAGCCGAGGGCGAACATCATGCCGCGCGCGCTGCTGCACAGGTCGGCCCCGACCGCGAGATTTTTTACCAGGTGAAAGCCGGTCAGGATCTTGCCGGAGGCGATCACCCGGATCGGACCGCGCAGGTCGTACGTTCCCAGCGCCAGTAGCGGCACGATCAGGACCGCGGCCCAGGCCACCGGCGGCCAGAACCACCACCCCACCGCAAGAAGCAGCAGCGAGGTTCCGGCAAACACCAGGAATCCTGGTGTACACACCGCCCCTCCAGTCCGTCGATTCTGCGCCGCGTTCCCTTCAATGCCACGGCACGCTGCGGTCGCCGAGCGTCATCCGCGCGGAAGGTCCGTGCAGGCGAGCGCGGGATTCCCGAGCGTCGTGGCCGAAAGCGCCGTAGGCACCAGGTAGGATAGACACCCCGATCCCGCCGGAACATACGGGTTACCACGAGGCAAGCGAGGACGGGCGGGTCCGTTCAGGCGCAGCCCGCCGTGGATGGGCTGATTGTGCTGCCCAGCCCGCATGCCGCGGGCCAGGCCTTTGGCAGGGCGTGCCCCGTGTCAGGGCGCGACCCGACTCGACATCGGGGCACCCGATACCTCGACCCGACCGCCCACCCCGGGCAGCCAACGGATGGCACTGCGCTCTCGTCTTCCCTCCAAGCCACCTCAATCGGGATCAGCCGCTTCGTGAGCGTGAAAGTCACGGCCTGTCTCGTGCCCCGGGCAACCCGTAGGGCGGAAAAGCGCAGCGTCATCCGCCGCTCGGCGTTCGCGCCTCCCCGGCGCCTACGGCAACCCCGGCGCCGGATGGCGGATGACGGCCTTCGGCCTTTTCCGCCCTACGCCTACGCCTCTTTCATCCTCATGGGGTGGCTGCCCGCGCCATGACAGTTCACGTGACCCTGGGTATCGGATGATACGAGCCGCTGCCCCGTTGGCGCGGATTCCGGGCTGCGGTTTTCACGTACGCATTCGTGCGTAGTGCCCCGTGGCGGCTGAACTGCTTTATTCCTGAGAACCTCAACGCGAAATCTACCCGTCAGCCGGAACGGGGCACCCGGATCCAACCCGGGAAGAATGGACGCCCTGATGCCCCGGGCGCGCAGACGCGGGAAGACCGCCCAACCCTGGATGTAAGGAGGCAACAATGTTGAATCGACCCGTTTCGCGTCGTTCGGTTCTGCGCGGCGTCGTCGGCCTCGGCGGCATGGCCCTGATCGGCTGCTCCGGTCCTATGGTGACCGGCAACGGTTCGGCACCGCGTTTTCCGGTGCTTGCGGGACAGCGCCATGCGCCGCTGGCGCTGGATGTCTATGCGGGTGACCTTCGGGAAGCCGGGGTGGCTCGCGACGCAATCCCGCGAATCGAAAACCCCGAGTTCACCAGCGCCAGCACAGGCAGCGCGTGGCTCGACGATGGCGACATCGTCTTCGGATTCGTCCACGCCGGCGATGCCCGGGCCTACCCACAGCGGATCATGGTCTGGCACGAGGTCGTGAACGACACTGTCGCGGGATTGCCGGTCGCGATCACCTACTGCCCGATGGTGGCGGATATCCTGTGCATCGAGCGAGGCACCGAGGTATTCGCAGTGTCCGGCAAGTTGGTGAACAGCAACCTCACGATCTACGACACGCAAACCCTGTCGTACTTTCCCCAGATGTTCGGAATCGCGGTCAAAGGCGAGCACCATGGTCGTGCGCTGGTCGAGCGTCCGGTCGTCTGGACCACCTGGGGGCAATGGCGTGCACTGCATCCCGAGACGCGGGTGATGGCCCAGCCGACCCAGTGGGGGCGCGACTACAACCGAGACCCCTACGGCAGCTACAACCCGGTCTCCGGCTACTACGCCGAGCACGAACCGCCGATGTTCACGCCGATCAACAGCGATGACCGCGCCCCGCCCAAGGCCATCTTCGTCGGCGCCCGGATGTCCGACCGCGCGGTGGCGTTCAGCCTGGACCGGCTGCGGACCGAAGGACGGCTCGAAGTCGACGCGCACGGCGAAGACTTCACCGCGCTCCACGACCCCGCCCTCGACACCGGCTACATCTATCGTGGACGCATGTCACGGACGCCGGCATTGTCGGGCGGGTTCCCGGACCGGATTGCCAGCGGTGCGGTCGACGGAACCGAGCCGGTGAACGGCTTTCAGGCCAACTGGTTCGCCTGGGCGGGATACTATCCGGACGTAGTGGCCGTGCTCTGAAAGACTCACACCCGCGACGGGGGATCCGGTGCTCACCACGGGCACCGGGTTCATCACAGGTGCGCATTCCGGCGAACTGCCAGGGCATGAGCAGCCCCAGCCATGAAAGAAGCGTAGGTAATCCGTGATCGGTCAAGCCGCGCAGGTTGTGCCGACGCAGAAGGCACAACGACCGACGCAACCACAGCCCCAGACCCCGAACCACCGCCAACACCCACGACGTTGTGCCAGTGGCACAACCTACGGGACATTGGCAGATACACAAGGCTGGAAGAAGCCGAAGGCCGACATCCGCCATTCGGCGCCTGGGTGGCGGCGGGCGGCGGCGGGTGCCGGAGCGTCGCGGGCACCGGGTCCCGCCGATATGGGCCTGGCTACCGATCCGCTGTCCCACCTCCCGAATGCCCCGCCCCGCGACGAGTACCCCCGCTGGGATCGAACTCCGACCTCGGGCGCGCGCCTCGGCATCCATCATCCTCCACCCGACCGGGAACCCGCTCGGAGAAAGAAAACACATCAACGTTTCAAAGGGTTCGGTTTTCCCCTAGCAAATCTTACGGAGGGTCATCCCGGTCTGCAGATGGTTCAATTGTATTCAAGTTCATCGTAGATGGACGGAAACACAGCTAGCCGGATGCAACGAATCCGGCTAGCCCGCAACACCCACAGCCGACTCGATGGAGATGACCATGAAACACCTCAAGACCGTTGCATTCGCCGCACTGTTGATGCCTGCGCTGGCCGCAGCGCAGTGGTCCACCCACGGAGCCGACGGCCTTCCGATTCCGGGCGCAAACGACCATCCGGGACTTGCAGGGATCGTGGCTTCGGGTGGCAAGCCGGTTCAGGCCTACTACCAGAAGGAGCAGCCGGTACCCGGAGCTGACGATCATCCCGGAATGACCCGGACGGTTCCCAGTGCCGGGAAGCCGGACCAGCCGTACTACACGAAGGACCAGCCGATCCCGGGTGCGGGCGATCACCCGTCGCTCCAGCGGTAGGCGCACCATGCCATGACAATGCGGCCACGGAAGAACACGGACACCCCGGGAGAAGGAATGGATTGAAACCCCTTTTCCGCGTTCGTGCTTTCGGTGGCTCGCGTTTTCATCTTGCGGGGGGCGCTGGCCACGAAGGTCAACCCCGCCGATGAACACTCGCAGGCCCGCAGCCCCTTACCCGCAGGACTACCCCCCTTTTTCAGATTCGGGATCCCACCGCGTATCCACCTCGCCATGAGCCAGACCCGCGGCCGTTCGACGCACTTCGCGCGTTCGTGCCACGCAAACTGTCATGGCCAGCGGCCACGCCCCGCAGGATGAAAAGGCGAACCACGGAAAGCCCACCCCTCCCCATTGCCGACGCCCCCCCAAAAAAAAGGGGTGCCCCGAAGGACACCCCAGCGCTCCAGCAGCAATGGACGCTTAGAAGCTGTGACGCAGGCCGATACCCAGCTGGGTTTCTTCCGCAGCGCCGTTCGCAGTGCTGCTGATCTCGTCGTCGTACCAGACGTTCGCGAACAGCTCGGTGCGGTTGCTGAAGTGGTAGCTGGCACCCACGGCGAAGTTCGTCAGGTCATCCACAGGACCGTTGTCGAAATCGCGGTACTGCACCGCGGCACGCAGCGACACCTGAGGCGTCACGTTGAAGGTCACCGGCAGGGTCACGACATCGGCGATGTCGTCGATATCCTGGTACAGCAGGCCGACGGTACCGGCGCCGAAGTCGTAGCTGCCGCCGATCTGCCAGTTGGTGTTGCCATCAACGATCTGCTTGCCGCCACCCTGGAACAGGCCGGTGCTCGGCGCATCTTCAGCCGCGATGGACACGAAGATCGGGCCCTGGTTGTAGATCGCGTTCAGCGAGTAGTAGGAACGGGTCTTGTTGCCGTTGGGCTCGACCGTGGCGGAAACGGTCAGGCCGTTGAAGCTCGGCGTGGTGTAGTGGACACCCTCGGCACGGCCCCAGCTCGCCGGACGGTTGTTCCCATCGGCCAGCGTATCGGTGAAGGCCCGGAACGGAAGGGACGCCAGCTTCATGGCGGTGTCGCTACGGCCGAGCAGCACGCGGCCGAAGTCACCCTGCAGACCCACCCAGGCTTCTTCGTTCAGGTCGAAGCTCTGCGTCGCGAGGGACTGGTTCACACCGTTGAAGTTGCCCTGCAGGCGGAAGATGGCCTGCATGCCACCACCGAGGTCTTCGGCACCGCGCACGCCAAGGCGCGAACCGATGGTGGAATGGACCAGGTTGCGATCGTCGCCGTCGTCGATGGCACCGACTTCGTACTTGAACTGACCGAACAGGGTGGTGTCGGCGGTGGCGATGGCCGGAGCGGCTACGAAAGCGGCGACGGCAACAGCGAGAAGTTTCTTGTGCATGACGTTGTCTCCCAGGACAGTTGAAAACAGGTTTGAAACACGGTTAGCGGGTATCGCTCAATGCCATTCCGTGAATGACAGGTGTTTTATATACGCTACGGTGTCGCATTTCAACCCTTTTCTGATAAAAAAGTGACACCGAGGGGGTGTTTGTGTCTTCTGCGCAACAGTTTGCGCCCGAAACCGACCGTTTCGGGCCGGACAACCGTGACTGAACGGATCGCGGCCAGCGGCATCGCGCCAGCGCGGCAACGCACCGGTAGCGCCCCCAACGAACCGCCGCGGTGCACTCACCCCGGGCCGTGGCCCGCTAGCGGGTAAGCGAGCAAGCCCCCTACCCTCGCACGGGGTGCACGGGCATGGTCGCGACCTTCAGGTTAAAGGTACGTAATAACCACCCAGGCAAGCGCCTGCAGACGCGTAGGGCGGAAAAGGCCGAAGGCCGTCATCCGCCATCCAGCGCCCGGGGTGCCGCCGGCGCCGGGGCACCGCGGGCGCCCTGTGGCGGATGACGCTGCGCTCTTCCGCCCTACGGGTCGCCAGGGACACGAGACAGGCCGTGACTTTCACGCTAACTGTCATGACCAGCGGCCACCCCCGATGATGAAAGAGGCGTAGGGCGGAAAAGGCCGAAGGCCGTCATCCGGCGCCCGGATTGCCGCAGGCGCCTGGGCGTTACGAACGCCGTACGGCGGATGACGCTGCGCTTTTCCGCCCTACGGGTCGCCCGGGACACGAGACAGGCCGTGACTTTCACGCTAACTGCCATGGCCAGCGACCATCCCGCAACATGAAAAGGCGAGCCACGGAAAGCACGGACAGACATGGAAAGGTTTGATTTGTTCCATATTCCGTGATTTCCGTGTCCTTCCGCGGCTGTCATGTCACGTTAAAGGTACGTCATCACCACCCAGGCAAGCGCCTGCAGTACCAGCCAGGCGTAGATCGCCGCGACGACGTCGTCCATCACGATCCCGACACCGCTGTGCCAGTGGCGGTCGAAGTAGCGCGCCGGGAACGGCTTCACGATGTCGAAGAACCGGAACAGCAGGAACCCGACCAGCACCCAGACAAGCCCGGCCGGCGCAAATGCCAGCGTAATCAGCATCCCGGCCCATTCGTCCCAGACGATGCCGGGGTGATCGTGCACGCCCAGACGCCGGGCACTCTCCCCGCAGATCCAGAACCCGGACACCGTGACCAGCGCCACCACAGCCAGGTAGGCCCAGTCCGGCAGCCCGATGATGGCAAAATACAACACCAGCGCGGCCGCCGACCCGAACGTGCCGGGCGCCCAGCGCGCGAGCCCGCTCCCGAAGCCGAACGCGAGCAGGTGTACCGGATCCCGGAACACCAGGGATGCGGGCGGATGGGGCGGTCGGGGCATCAGCAGCTCCGGCAGTTGGCGTGCCGGGCTTTATACCCTACCCCGATGCAGGCGTTAAGCCCGTCGCGGCCGAACACCGGGCCAGAAAACGCCTGCCCGCGCCGAAGCCGCGCATAACGTGAAAGAATCCGCGTCGCGCCCCGGGTGGCCCGCAGGGCGGAATAGCGCAGCGTCATCCGCCACTCGGCGTTCGCACCTCCCCGGCGCCTGCGGCAACCCCGACGCCGGCCGGCGGATGACGGCCTTCGGCCTTTTCCGCCCTACGCCTCTTTCATCCTCAAGGGTGGCCACCCGCGCCATGAGAGTCAGTGCCGGGCGTGCGCATCCCGCCTGGGCCGAACGGCGCATCGGTCGCACGTGGCGACCGGGACGGACTGCGTGCGAATGGTCCAGGGCTTCAGTCCGGACGAAAGTGGTCGAACCCCCGTTGTGCGAGTGGAATCGGGGCTCCCGACGCGTCGAGCACCTGGATACCCCCACCGTCGACGAACTCCCCGATCACCGTCAGCGGCAGTTGCAGCGCGGCCGCGAGCGGTCGCAGTTCGCCCCGCTGCCGGGCCGGCCAGGCGAACAGCAGTTCGTAGTCATCGCCACCGGACAACGCCGCGGCCAGCGACGGTCCCGAGGGCCAGTCGTGCAGCAGCGGGTCCCGCGGCAAATCATCTGCGTTCAGGCGCGCGCCGCAGCCCGAAGCCGTGCACACGTGGCCCAGATCGGCCAGCAGGCCGTCCGAAAGGTCGATTGCAGTGCGCGTGCGCCCGCGCAGCGTTCGCCCCAGCGCCAGCCGCGGTTCGGGCCGGAAGAAGCGCTTGCAGCGGGAATCCTCGACCGCGGGCGGCTCCGGCCCCGCGGCACGCCGCTGCTGCTCCAATTGCAGGCCGGCAAAGGCTCCTCCCAAGGATCCGCTGACGACGACCAGGTTACCGGGCTGGGCACCGGTGCGCCGTAGCGCCGCGCCGGCCGGCACCTGCCCCAGCACTGTGACGCTGATCGCCAGCGGCCCCCGCGTGGTATCCCCCCCGATCAGCGGCACGCGCAGCTGTTCGGCAAGTGCGCCCCAGCCCGCCGCAAACTCCTGCAACCAGTCGGTATCCACCCTGGGCAGCGTCAGAGCCAGCAGGGCCCCCAGCGGCTCCGCGCCCATCGCCGCGAGATCGCTCAGCGCGGCGGCAAGCGCCTTGTGCCCGACCGCGGCGGCCGGCTGGTCTTCGAAGAAATGGGTACCGCAGACCATGGTATCGACGCTGACAGCAAGCTCCTGTCCCCGCCGCGGTGCCAGCAGCGAACAGTCGTCGCCGACGCCGAGGGCAATCCCCGGCCCACGATCACGCCCGGTGAAGAACCGGTGGATCAGTTCGAACTCGGAGAGCAGGCGTTCAGACATGGCACGGCAGCGTTCACGTGAAAGAACCCGGGTCGCGCCCCGGGCAACCCGTAGGGCGGAAGAGCGCAGCGTCATCCGCCGCTCGGCGTTCGCGCCTCCCCGGCGCCTGCGGCGACCCCGGCGCCGGACGGCGGATGACGGCCTTCGGCCTTTTCCGCCCTACGCCTCTTTCATCATAGGGGGTGGCTGCCCGCGCCATGGCAGTACGCAGCGCACCGCGTCCGCGGCACGGCATGCGCATCGACGGGATGCCTGCATCGCGCAGCATTCAGGAGCCACGGGGCTTGCCGCGCGGCGCCGGCGTGGCGGCGCGCTCGGCACTTCGTAGATCGCGGGACAACGCATCGAGCACCCCGTTCACGAATCGGTGGGATTTCTCCGCGCCAAACTTCTTCGCCAGGTCCACCGCCTCGTTGATCACCACGCGGTACGGCACATCGAGCCGTTCGGCCAGCTCCCAGGCGCCAAGCCACAACAGCGCGTGTTCGATCGGGTCGAGTTGCGCCAGCGGCCGGCCGCCCAACGCCGGCGCAAGCAGGCGATCGAACTCGGCGCTCCGAGACGTGACCCCGATCAGGATCTCGCGGAAATACTCGGCGTCGGCGCGTGCATGCTCCTCGTCCTCCCGAAACTCCGCCAGGATGTTCTTGGGATCGTCGCGCGTCAGCTGCCAGGAATACAGCGCCTGCATCGCGCGCCGCCGGGCAGCCCGGCGGGCGTGGATCTGCCGCTGGTGATCGTTTCGACTCAAGGGAATACCACTTCCTGCTGGTTCAATCTGCTGATTCAATCCGGCACCGATGACCGGCCCGGGGCCGGCGGCCGGCGGCCGGCAAATGCGGGCACCCAATTGGAGCCCCGTCGCCTGCGGCCAACCGGCTGCCACCGGGCACCCCCCGGCTCTCGCTTCCAATCAATCCGCGGGCCGCAGCTGGGCCATCAGGCTGACCATCTCGATGGCCCCCAGCGCCGCGTCGACTCCCTTGTTGCCGGCCTTGGTGCCAGCGCGCTCAATCGCCTGTTCGATCGAGTCCGTGGTCAATACGCCGAAACTGACGGGAAGGTTTTCGGCCAGCGAAACCATCGCCAGACCCTTCGCTGCCTCACCCGCGACGTAGTCGAAATGCGGCGTCGCGCCGCGGATCACGCAGCCGAGCGCGATCACCGCGTCGAACTCGCCGGAACGCGCCATCGCCTGCGCCGCGAGCGGCAGCTCGTAGGCGCCCGGCACGCGAACGATGGTCATCTGTGCATCGGCCACGCCGTTGCGCCGCAGCGTGTCGACCGCGCCCTCGAGCAGGCGCTCGACGATCAGGCTGTTGAAGCGGGCCAGCACCAGGCCATAGCGGGCCTCGCCAGCGGCGGTAAACCGCCCTTCGAGAGTCTTGATGTTGTGCATGAAGCTGTCCTTGATCGAATCCGACGCCGCGAGGAAGCGCGGCATTGTACCACCGCGCTCCCCCCCATGCCCCGGTCGGATCGGCCGCCAACACCAGACCTGCGCGCGCCCCCGATGCTCCCGAGCCGCGTGCCGCGTGCCGCGGGCCGCGGGCCGCGGGCCGCGCGGCAGATCGTGTCGTCGCTGTCACCGATTCGTCATCGCCCGGTCATGAGCCTGACAGCATCGGGGCGCATGGTGCAGGGTATGAACTCAGCCCTTCTCCAGCCCCGTCCCGCACGCGACCTCGCAGCCGACGCCACCGAGCCTCGCCTTCGGATCTGTGTGGTCACCGAAACCTGGCCGCCCGAGGTCAACGGCGTCGCCATGACCATCCACCGGCTCGTCGCCTGGCTTGGCGAGCGCCATGACGTGACCCTGGTGCGAGTGCGTCAGCGGGGGACGGATGTGGGCCTCCAGATTCCCGGGGTCGAGACCGTGCTGATGCCCGGGGTGCCGGTGCCCCGCTACCATGGCCTGCGAATGGGCACGCCGTCGGTGGGCCGACTGAAGGCGCTCTGGCGCAACGACCGCCCGGATGTCGTGCACATGATCACCGAGGGTCCCCTGGGCTGGTCGGCGGTACGCGCCGCCACTGCCCTCGGCATTCCGGTGGTGAGCGATTTCCACACCAACTTTCACCAGTACGCGACCCATTACGGGCTCGGCCTGTTCCAGCGGCCGGCACTGAGCTATCTGCGCGGACTGCACAATCGAACCCGCCTGACCCTGGTGCCGACGCGGGCGCTGGCCGACGATCTCGAACGCCGCGGTTTCCGGCAACTGGACGTGCTGTCCCGGGGAATCGACACCGAGCGTTTCAGCCCGTCGCGGCGGCGCGACGAACTACGGCGATCCTGGGGCGCAGGGCCGGAGGATTCGGTACTGCTGATGGTCAGCCGCATCGCGCCGGAAAAGAACCTGCCGCTTGCGCTGCGCGCGTTCGACGCGGCCCGCGAGCGCGTCCCTGGCACCCGAATGGTGGTCGTCGGCGACGGTCCCGCGCGTGCCGCCCTGGCGCGAGCACACCCGGAGGTTCTGTTCGCCGGGATGCGGACCGGAACCGACCTGGCCGAACACTACGCCTCGGCCGACATTTTCGTTTTTCCGAGCCGCAGCGAGACCTTCGGCAACGTGACGCTCGAGGCCATGGCCAGCGGCCTGGCGGTCGTCGCATTCGACTATGCCGCGGCGCGCGAACACCTGGCGGATGGCCGGAACGGCCGGTCGCTCCCGACCACGGACGATCCGGGCTTCATCCAGGCCGTCGCCGACCTGGCCGCCGATCGGCGGGAAACGCGCCGGCTCGCCGCAGCGGGCCGCAGCACCGCGCTGGAGATCGACTGGTCGCAGGTCTGTATCCGCTACGAGGCGCTACTGCGACGCGCCACGGAGAATCCGGATGATTGAACGCCCGCTCACGCCGTCTCCCACGCTGGCACGCATGCGCGCGCTGGACCTGACGCTGTGCCAGTGGCTGAACCGCGCCAACCGGCGCGAGGCCATCGGCCGCTTCTTCGCACTGTTCAGCCGCCTCGGCGACGGCGTATTCTGGTACACGCTGATGCTGGCGCTGCCGCTGGTGCACGGATTCGGTGCGTGGACCGCCAGCGTGCACATGGCGCTGACCGGGCTGGTCTCGCTGCAGATCTACAAGTGGCTCAAGGCCAACACCAGCCGCCCCCGACCGTTCATGGTCAGCGACCGCATCGTCCGCCGGGTGCCGCCCTTGGACGAGTACAGTTTCCCCTCGGGCCATACGCTGCACGCGGTCGCGTTCTCGATCGTGCTGCTGAGCCACTACCCGGAATGGTTCTGGATCGTTGTGCCGTTCGCCGCCTTGGTCGCCGCATCGAGGCCGGTGCTCGGGCTGCACTACCCCAGCGATGTGCTCGCCGGCGCGCTGATCGGCGCGGCGGTGGCGTCGCTCTCGGTGCTGCTGTTCGCCGCGCTGGCCGGCGGAGCCTGAGCCGAAACGCCGGCGCCATCCGTTCCAGCCCCTCCGGCGGCGAGCTGGAGCGCCCGCAGCTGCGGCATCTTCTTCTGCTGGTGATCCTGCATCCGGCGCAGGATGTCGTCGAGCACGCGCAGCGCGGTGACGATAAACGGCCCCTTGTTCAGCATCACGCATTCGGCGCGCACCGACATCGCGGCGTCGCTCAACTCCGGACGGGATGCCGAACCCGTCTTCGCGAGGCTCTCGAGCACCTGAGTCGCCCAGACGACCGGGACATGGCCGGCCTCGGCCATCCACAGCAGTTCCTCCTGGATCTCGGCGAGGCGCTCGCCCCCGATCTCCACCGCGAGGTCGCCACGCGCGATCATGATCGCCAACGGGTGCCTGCCGATGGCACTGAGCATGATATCCGGCAGGTGACGCAGCGCTCGTTCTGTTTCGATCTTGGCGACGATGCCGAGGTCGCCGGCGCTTCTGCGTTCGAGTTCCTCCATCAGGGCACGCATATCGGAGGCGGTTTCCACGAACGAGAATCCCACCAGATCCGCATGGCCGACCACGAAATCGAGGTCCGCGAGATCCTTTTCGCTCAAAGGCCCCAGCTGCAACTGCGCACCGGGAAAGTTGATGCCCTTGTCGGCCTTCAGGCGAAACCCTTCCGGTGGCGCGTGGGTGACCTTCAGCAACGCCGACCGCGGACCGGCTTCGACCACCACGGCGCCGAGCTTGCCATCGT
Source organism: Thioalkalivibrio paradoxus ARh 1 (assembly GCF_000227685.2). Classification (GTDB taxonomy): domain Bacteria; phylum Pseudomonadota; class Gammaproteobacteria; order Ectothiorhodospirales; family Ectothiorhodospiraceae; genus Thioalkalivibrio; species Thioalkalivibrio paradoxus. The sequence goes on from NZ_CP007029.1 coordinate 2,513,364, forward strand.
CGATCCAGACTGGCTGACCGGGCGACAGGCATTTGAGCACGCTCGCGGCCGTCACGCCGATCCGCGCCGGCTCGACGACCCGCCCGTCGGCATCGATGCGCGCGGGCCGACCGGGCCGTTCCGGCCAAGTCAGGTTCAGCGCGTCGCCGATCTGCAGCACGATCCGCATCGGCCGGGTCCGGTGCCCACCGAGGTACACCGGTTCGGGATCGACCGGCGCCCAACGGCCGTTCTCCCTGCGCATCAGGCGCAGCGAGGTTTCGGGGCCGATCACCGCGCGCCTCCGGCAGCGCGCCAGCCAGGTCGAGTCGTCCAGTTCGCGTTCGACGATCAGTTTGCGGGTCTTGCCTCGAAGGTCGCTGAACGACAGCCGATCCCCCGGGGAGAGCATCGCCAGCACCCGAGGGTCGACGGTCATCGTCGGCGGCTGGCCGTTGGCCGGCGGTTCCACCGCGGGCGCCGACTCGGGCGCCAGCCTGACCGCGACCGGCTTGCGCCTGCCGAACGATGCGTCGCGCTGCGGGCGCAGTTGCGTTGCCGCGGGCTCGTCGGCTACCGGACCGGTACGGACCTTGTGCCCCGCAAGGTCCATGACCACGCGGCAGTCGCGACCGACGACCCGCTGCGCCTGGCGGATATTGTCGATCATGCGCCGCCAGACCGCCGGGCTGTCGTGCGCACAGTTGATGCGGGCGCAGTCCATACCCGACTCGAGCAGCGCACGAACCAGCTCCCCGTCCGACGCGGCCGCGGTGGGCATGGTCACCATCACGCGCGCCGTCCGCCCAGGCCTGGGCAGACCGAACAGCGTTCGGGTGTTCAACGCAAGCAATTCGTTACCGGCATCGAAACCCGGTGCGGGCGGCGGCTCGAGCATCGGCTCCGGCTGGGCGCAAAGGCCCGAGAGCACGCGGATCACCTCGTCGATGCTGGCCAGCACATGCGCTTCGACGCGACCAAGCGATGACAGCCCCTTCCGCGCCAGGCGCAATTGCAGCGGGCGCAGGTCCCGGCAGCGCATTGCGAGATACTGCGCGAGGTTGCACGCGCTTGCCGGGAATTCTCCGCTTTCTTTCCGCGCAGCGAGTTCCTGCAGGCGCGTGGCTGCGCCGACGACGACCTGCTGGCGCAACGCGTGCATTTCCTCGAGAAGCGCGCGGTACTCACCGTCGACGCCAGGCTGGTCAAGTTTCGTCATGGCCCGGGCTTATACCAGCGCTCCATGACGCCGCAATGACGGCACGCGGGTGGCGCCCATTCCTCGAAAGCTGCTTCATCGGGCGTTCACGCAACGATCAACCCCTTGTCACAACCCTTCGACACACTCGGTGGTTCATTCACCCCCAAGGGCATGCGCATGCCGCACCTGGCCGAATACGGCTCCCGGACCCCGGCTCCCCGCCAGCCGCTGCTGGTAGCGGAGATCGCCGCGACACCGGCCGACGTGCTGGCGTCCCAGCGATTGCGCTTCAGCGTGTTCGCGCAGGAGATGGGCGCCCGATTGGCCAGCGCGGATCAAGGCATCGACCATGACCGCTACGATGATTTCTGCCACCACCTGCTGGTCCGCGATGCAAGCACCGACGAGGTGGTCGCCAGCACGCGCATCCTCAGCTCCGACGATGCCCCGGCAGCCGGCGGCTTCTATTCGCAAGACGAGTTCGCGCTGGGCAGGATGAACGAACTGCCCGGCCGCGTGATGGAGGTCGGGCGGACCTGCGTGCACGCCGATTACCGTACGGGCCGGGCGATCAACGCGCTCTGGACCGGGCTCGCCGGTTTCATGACCGCCCATCGATTCGACTTCATGATGGGCTGCGCCAGCATCCCGCTGCCACAGAACGATCCGTCGGTCCACGCTCTGCTGCACCAACTCTACGAGAAACACCTGGGGCCGCCCGAGTACCGGGTGGTACCGCGGCACCCGGTCCCGCAGCTGCAATGGCGTACCGGTACGCCGGCAGCAGACCCTCCGCCACTGCTGAAGGCGTACCTGCGCCTCGGCGCGTGGGTTTGCGGCGAGGCCTGCCACGACCCGGACTTCGGCGTCGCCGACGTGTTCATTCTGCTCGACGTGCGCCGGGTGCCCGACCGGTACCGCCGACACTTCCTGCGAGGACCGGTGCCGTTCAGCTGACACCGACGGGATCGGCCCGCATCGGCAGCGCAGACCGGTCACGATCCAGATCGGGTTCGTGCCGCGCGCGCCAGCGCGGATGGCGGGCAGCGCGGCCGGTTTCACGATACCCTGTAAACCCGGCCCGGATCGCAATGCCTCCGGTCAGGGCTGTTGTCGATCCTCGCCCCTTAGCCCTGCGCCGATGGAAACCCATGCGTGTCCTGATGCTGTCGGATGTGTATTTTCCCAGGATCAATGGCGTGTCCACGTCGATCCAGACATTCCGGCGCGACCTCCGGTCGATGGGGCACGAGGTCGACCTGATCGCGCCGGCGTATCCCGGCACGGAGCGCGAGACCGAGCCCGGTCTCCGGCGCGTTCCCTCGCACTACCTTTTCTTCGACCCCGAAGACCGGATGATGTCGGGCCGTTTCATCCGCCGCAGTCTTCCCGAGCTGGCGCAGCGCGGCTATCACCTGCTGCATGTGCAGACGCCGTTCGTCGCCCACTATGCCGGGCTGCATCTGCGCCGCAAGCTCGGGCTCCCGCTGGTCGAGACCTATCACACCCACTTCGAGGACTACCTGTCGCACTATCTGCCCTGGCTTCCCGCGCGGTGGCTGCGTCACGTGGCGCGACGTTTCACCCGCAGCCAGTGCAATCAGGTCGATGCCGTGGTCGTCCCGTCGACGCCCGTGCGCGAGACGCTGGAAGCGTACGGCGTCGACAAGCCGGCCCAGGTCATCCCCACCGGGCTTGACATTGACCGCTTCCAGGGAGGCGACGGCCCGCGCTTCCGGGATCGACTGGGGATTCCCGCGGACCGCCCGGTGCTGGTGCACGTAGGCCGGGTCGCACACGAGAAGAACATCGATTTCCTGCTGCGAATGCTCGGGCAGGTAACCCGGGAGGTTCCGGATGTGCTGCTGATGATCGTCGGCGAAGGCCCGGCGCGACCCCACCTGCAGCGCCTGGCGATGCAGCTGCGCATCGAGCGCAACGTGATGTTTCTCGGCTACCTCGACCGCGAGCGCGAACTGCTCGACTGCTACTCCGCTGGTGACGCGTTCGTGTTCGCTTCCCATACCGAAACGCAGGGCCTGGTGCTGCTCGAATCGATGGCGTCCGGCGTTCCGCTGGTGGCCCTGTCCGCACTGGGCACCCGCGATATCCTCGCGGCCCACCGCGGGGCGCTGGTGCCAGAGCCCAACGAAACGGACTTCGCCGACAAGACGGTGCGTATTCTGCGCGACCACAGACTGCGCGCCGAACTGGCCGCCGACGCACGGGCGTACGTACAGAACTGGTCGGCAGATGTGATGGCCCGCCGGATGCTCGCCTTCTACGGTGAAGTGCTGCAGCGCCACGAGCCGCGCGCGCAGGACGCGAACGCAGAACGATTGCGGAACGCAGCGAGCCGCGACTCGGGCGACGGACCCGGCCACGAGAATTGAAGGCGAATCGCGCAGTTGCCGGCTCGTCGCCCGAGTCGCGGCTCGGCCCAACCTCGGGCCGACCGAACGCGCCCCACCCCGATGGCACAGCCGAACCGGGCTCCCATACGCGCGCAGCGCGAGCCCGGTTCAGAAAAGGTTCAACCGCACGCCATGCCCCGGTAACGCGCCCGAACGACGCTAGCGGGGTCTGGACTGACGGAGCCGCGCGATGCGCTCACTCGACTGCCGTACCGCCTTCGTGTCGGACGTTCACCTCGGCACCCGCGACTGCCGCGCCGACTACCTTCTCGACTTCCTGCAGCGCCTCGACTGCGAGCGTCTGGTGCTGGCCGGCGACATCTTCGACCTCTGGGCGATGCGCAGACGGGTGTGCTGGACGACGCCGCAAACCGCGGTGCTGGAGCATGTGCTGGCGCTGGCAGACCGCGGCGTCGACGTCGTCTACATTCCAGGCAACCACGACGAGGCCCTGCGCAGCCTGGTCGGCAGCGAAATCCGCGGGGTGCGCATCCTGCGCGATCTCGAACACCGAACGGCCGACGGGCGCCGGTTCCTGGTCAGCCACGGGGATCAGTTCGATGCCGAGGTCCGTCACAGCCGGCTCCAGCATCTGATGGGCGACCTCGGGTACCAGGTGCTGCTGCGGCTCGGCCGCTGGGTCGACCGTCTCCGACGGCTGCTGCGACTTCCGTACTGGTCGCTGTCGGCCTGGGCCAAGACCCGCGTCGGGCGAGCCCGCGACTACATCGGCCGCTTCGAGGCGGCCGCGGCGCGCGTCGCGCGCGACCGGGGATTCGACGGCCACATCGTCGGCCACATCCACAAGGCCGGGATCCATTCCCGCGACGGCGTGCTGTACTGCAATACCGGCGACTGGGTGGAGCACTGTACCGCGCTGATCGAAGACCACGGCGGGTTCCTGCACCTGGTGCACTGGTCGGACCACGTCCGGCTGGACGCCAGCGACACGATGCAGACCGCCCGCAACTCGCAACTGCCGCAACTGCCACCCGAACTGGCCTGGCTCGGCGCGCTTCCGGACCCGGTCACGCAGCGGCCCTGAATCGCTCGCTGGCTGAGGGATTCGTCCCGCCCCGAGGCATGGCCGGTGCCGGCGCGCCCACGTCGTTTCGCAGTCTGCCGACGCGGCGCCCGGAGGACGGCCAATTCGTTTCGTCTGCCAGCCACCGAGGCAAGTACTACTCTCTGGAAAACCCCCAGCGACCTCCTATACTCCTGAATTACGGGGTTTTCGCGGCAGCGGCGCGGGTTTCTCCGAACCGTCGCCGCTCTGCCCCGTAACCGAACCGTGGGCCGGTTCCACCGGCGAACCACCGGTCCGGCCGACCACACAACGAGGGCACAAGCCCCGCCGCACCGAGTTGCGAGGAGGAGGAGTCGATGCAAGTCACACGACGAACGTTCTTGAAGATATGCGCGGCGGGGATGGGCAGCTCCACCCTCGTCGCGCTGGGCTTCTCGCCCACGGAACTGCAGGCGTCGGTGCGCAGCTTCAAGCTCGCACGCACCACCGAGGCCCGAAGCACCTGCCCCTACTGCTCGGTGAGCTGCGGGGTGATCATGTACAGTTTGGGCAGCGGCGCGAAGAACGCCCATCCGGCGCTGATCCACATCGAAGGAGACCCGGACAACCCGGTGAACCGCGGCACGCTGTGCCCGAAGGGTGCCGGCCTGATCGACATGATCAAGAGCCCGAACCGGGTGCTGTACCCGGAAGTGCGCGAACCCGGCTCGAACGAATGGACGCGGATCTCCTGGGAAGAGGCGATCACGCGCATCGCGAAGCGGATGAAGGAAGACCGCGACGCGAACTTCGTCACCCGCAACGACAACGGTGAACTGGTCAACCGCTGGAACACCACCGGCCTGCTGGCCAGCTCCGCCGCCAGCAACGAGACCGGCTACCTGACCGCAAAGACCGCGCGCAGCTACGGGATGGTTACCGTCGATACCCAGGCTCGCATTTGACACGCTCCGACGGTGGCCAGTCTGGCCCCGACTTTCGGACGCGGTGCAATGACGAACCACTGGGTCGACATCAAGAATGCCGACCTGATCATCGTGATGGGCGGAAACGCCGCCGAAGCACACCCCTGCGGCTTCAAATGGGTTACGGAGGCGAAGGCCAACCGTGGCGCGAAGCTGATCGTGGTCGATCCGCGCTTCACCCGTTCCGCGGCGGTCTCCGACTACTACGCCCCGATCCGCGTGGGCACCGACATCGCGTTTCTGGCCGGCGTGATCCACTACCTGCTGACGAACGACAAGATCCAGCACGAGTACGTGCGCCACTACACCAACGCCCCGTTCATCGTGAAGGACGAGTACGAGTTCGAGGACGGGCTGTTCTCCGGCTACGACGAAGACAACCGGCGCTACGACCGGGCGAGCTGGGGTTACGAGATGCGTGACGATGGCTTTGCGCGTGTCGATTACAGCCTGCGTCACCCGCGCTGCGTGTTCCAATTGATGAAAACGCACTTCTCGCGTTACACGCCCGAGATAGTCAGCCGGATCACCGGCACCCCGGAAGACCGCTTCCTGCACATCTGCGAAGCGATCGCCGAACACTCCGCGCCCGACAAGGTCATGACGATCCTGTATGCGCTGGGGTGGACACAGCATACCAAGGGCTCGCAGAACATCCGGACGATGGCGATGATCCAGCTGCTGCTGGGCAACATCGGCATGCCGGGCGGCGGCGTGAATGCGCTGCGCGGTCACGCGAACGTGCAGGGCATCACCGACATGAACCTGGTCACGACCAACCTGCCGGGCTACCTGAACCTGCCGAACGACCAGCACCAGAGCTTCGGCGAGTACATGGAGCTAAGGGCCCTGAAGCCCATCCGGCCCGGGCAGATCAGCTGGTGGCAGAACTACCCGAAATACCACGTCAGCCTGATGAAGGCCTGGTACGGGGATGCGGCGACTGCGGACAACGACTTCGCCTACGACTATCTGCCGAAGATCGACCGGCCGTATGACGTGATGCAGATGTTCGAATTGATGCATCAGGACAAGATGACCGGCTTCATCTGCCAGGGCTTCAACCCGGTCGCGGCGGTGTCGCACAAGGCGAAGATGACCCAGGCGCTGTCGAAGCTGAAGTTCCTGGTCATCATCGACCCGCTGGTCACCGAAACCTCGGAGTTCTGGCGTAACTACGGCAGCTACAACGACGTCGATCCCACGCAGATCCAGACCGAGGTGTTCCGCCTGCCCTCCGGCCTGTTCGCAGAAGAGGACGGCACCTTCACCAACTCCGGCCGGGTCATCATCTGGAAGGAGAAGGGCGCGAACCCGCCCGGCGAAGCCAAGCCGGATCGGGAGATCGTCGCGCGGCTGTTCCTGAAGATCCGCGAAATGTATCAGGCGGAGGGTGGAGCGTTCCCGGACCCGATCCTGAACGTCACCTGGCCGTACAACAACCCGGAGGTGCCCGATTCCGGCGAGCTGCTGCGCGAGATCTCCGGAAAGGCGGTGGCGGACGTCCGCGATGCCGATGGGCGCATCACGATCCCGGCCGGACAGCAAGTAGCCGGGTTCGCGCAGTTGCGCGACGATGGCAGCACTGCCTGCGGCAACTGGCTGTACAGCGGCGCATGGACGGCCGAGGGCAACATGACCGCAAGGCGGAGCACTGCAGACCCGTCGGGCCTCGGCGTGTACCCCGAATGGGGCTTTGCCTGGCCGGCGAACCGCCGGATCCTGTACAACCGCGCGTCCTGCGATATCGACGGCAAGCCGTGGGATCCCCGGCGCGCACCGGTGGCCTGGGACGGCCAGCGCTGGAGCGGACCGGACATCCCGGACATGCGCCCGACCGCGGATCCGGAGGAAGAGGTGATGCCGTTCATCATGACGCCGGAGGGCGTGGCGCGCCTGTTCGCCGGCATGAATGAGGGGCCGTTCCCCGAGCACTACGAACCCTTCGAGTCGCCACTCGGGTACAACCCGCTGCATCGGGACAACCCGAAGGCGACGAACAACCCGGCGGCACGGGTCTTCCCCGGCGACTGGGCGAGTTTCGGCAAGGCCGATGAGTTCCCGTACGCGGCGACCACCTACCGGCTCACCGAGCACTTCCACTTCTGGACCAAGCACGCGCAGTCGCTGGCGGTCACCCAGCCTTCGCAGTTCGTCGAGATCGGCGAGGTCTTGGCGCAGGAGAAGGGAATCCGCAGCGGCGACGACGTGGTGGTGATGTCCAACCGCGGCGAGATCACCGCCACCTGTGTGGTGACCAAGCGCATCAAGCCGCTCAATGTCGACGGCAGGGTCGTCCACACCGTGGGAATCCCGATCCACTGGGGTTTCGCGGGGCTGACCAACAAGGGCTACCTGGCCAACGTGCTGACCCCGTATGTGGGCGACGCCAACTCGCAGACGCCTGAGTTCAAGGCGTTCCTGGTCGACATCGAGAAAGCCTGAGGAGGTGCGCCATGTCATCACTGCAATCGCTTGATATCACCGCACGCTCCGCCACGAACCGGACCCCTCCCAGCATTCGGGAGGGGGTCGAGGTCGCGAAGCTGATCGATGTCTCCAAATGCATCGGCTGCAAGGCCTGCCAGGTCGCGTGTGCGGAATGGAACGACCTGCGGGAAGAGATCGGCACCAACGTCGGTGTCTACGACAACCCGCTGGACCTGACCCCGAGCACCTGGACGCTGATGCGCTTCGCCGAAGTCGAGCCCGAGGAGTTCGAGTTCGAATGGCTGATCCGCAAGGACGGCTGCATGCACTGCGCCGACCCGGGCTGTCTGAAGGCCTGCCCGGCCCCCGGCGCGATCGTGCAGTACGCGAACGGGATCGTCGACTTCGTCTCCGAGCACTGCATCGGCTGCGGGTACTGCATCGCCGGCTGTCCGTTCGACATCCCGCGAATCTCGCAGAAGGATCACCGGGCCTACAAATGCACGCTTTGCTCGGACCGGGTCGCGGTGGGCATGGAGCCCGCCTGCGTGAAGACCTGCCCGACCGGCTGCATCACCTTCGGATCCAAGGAGGACATGAAGAAGCATGCCGACGGGCGGATCGCGGACCTGAAATCCCGCGGCTACGACCAGGCGGGGCTGTACGACCCGCAGGGCGTCGGCGGCACGCACGTGATGTACGTGCTGCAGCACGCCGATCAGCCCGAGCTGTATCAAGGCCTGCCAAAGGATCCGAAGATCAGCGCTGCGGTCGATTTCTGGAAGGGACTGGCCAAGCCGTTCAGCCTTGCCTTGCTCGGCATCGCGAGCCTGGGGGCCTTCGTGCACTACTTCGCCGTGGGGCCGAACGACGCGGAGGACGACGAGGACGACGACAAGCCCCGGGCGGCAGCCGCCACGGACAAGGAGGATTGAGCCATGAGCGCAAGACCGAAGCTGATTCAGCGCTACACTGCCAGTGACCGGGTGAACCATGGGCTGCTGGCCCTGGCCTTCATCCTCGTAACGATGTCCGGAATGGCGTTCTTCCACCCTTCGCTGTACTGGCTTACCGCCTTCTTCGGCGGTGGCCAGTGGGCGCGCGCGCTGCATCCCCTGCTGGGTGTGGCGATGTTCGTGTTCTTCTTCATCGCGATGGTCAAGTACTGGAAGCACAACCTGCTGACCGGGAATGACTTCAAGTGGCTGGGGCGACTCGGCGACGTAATGAAGAACCGCGAGGAAAACCTGCCTCCGATCGGCAAGTACAACCCGGGCCAGAAATTGCTGTTCTGGACGCTGGTCGTGACGATGATCCTGTTGCTGCTGACAGGCATTGCGCTGTGGCAGCCCTGGTTCGCGCCGCTGTTCCCGATCGGAGTGGTGCGCGCTGCCGCCGTGATCCACGTGATCAGCGCGGTGGTCCTGCTGCTGGGAATGATCGTGCACATCTACTCGGCGATTTTCTGGATCAAGGGGTCGACGCAGGCGATGCTGCGGGGTACGGTCACCGAGAAGTGGGCGCGCAAGCATCATCCGCTGTGGTATGAAGAAATGACCTCGGGGCAGAAAAAGTGAGTGCAGTCATCCAACCGGGCGAGATCCGCCTGCCCGCGCAGGAAGCGCCCTTCGTGCGGGCCGCCGACCGGAAGCACGTCTTCCGGCGGCGGGCCGACCGTCTCCTCCAGCTGGCGAGCGATCACCCGCTGGAACCGTTCCTGATGTTCGTGGCCTCGGTCGCGCGGGCACAACAGGCCGCGCTGGATCGACTGGACGCGGGCAGCGTGTCGCTGCCCCCGGGCCTGTCACTGGCCGAGCAGCGCCGGCGCGGCGAACCGGTGTTCAGCGCATCGTCATGGCGGCCGGAACCGGTTTGGCATGAAGTGCTGGCCGGGATCCTTGCCGACGTCGAAACCGCCGCGCCGGCGCCGACCCGGGCCGCGATCGACGCATTGCGCAACATGGACCGCGCGGAGCTGGACACTGTCGCACGGCAGGTGCTCGACGGAGATCTGGCGATGGCCGATCCCGCGCGGACGCCGTTGGTCGCAGCGGCACTGCAGGTCTACTGGACCCAGCTGGCAACGGCCCTGCCTGTGGAAGACTTCGGTGTCATCCGGTCCGACCCGGAACCGCACCCGGGCCACTGTCCGGTCTGCGGCAGTGCCCCGGTCGCGAGCGTCGTGCAGATCGGTGGCGTGCAGCAGGGTCTGCGCTACCTGCACTGTTCCCTCTGCGAGAGCGAATGGCACCTGGTACGTGTGAAGTGCTCGAACTGCGAGGCGACCACTGGCCTGGAGTACCTGGGTCTGGAAGGCGACCAGGGAGCGATCAAGGCCGAGGCCTGCCGCGAGTGCCAAAGCTACCTGAAGATCTTCTATATGGAAAAGGACTTCGACGTGGACGCGGTCGCAGACGATCTCGCGAGTCTCGGGCTGGATCTGCTGCTGGCAGAGGAGGGCCATCTGCGCAACGGGCCGAACCTGTTCTTCATCCCGGGCGAGGAAACCGCCGACACCCGCTAGCAGCCTGCCGGACTTGGGCTGCTGGGAAACGCTGATCAACCCTTGATCGCGAAGGGCGAAGCCTCCTGCCGCGAGCACGGCGTGGCGGGGCGTAGCGATCCATGCGGCGGTGATTTCGGCGGCGCCGGCGATCCGAACAGCGAGGTAAGCAAGGGGCTGCACGAATGGCTGGCCCCAGCCAAGGGTGGTTCGCGTCGGTGACGACAGGCCGCAGCGTCGTTTGGGAGCCGCCCGCCCTGCCGGCGAACGTCAAGGAGCCAAGTCATGAGGTCCAACGTCAGTGTGAAGGGTTTTCTCACCCCCACCTGGATCCTGATCGCGGTCGGACTGGTCGCAGGCGGGGCGCTGGCGCTATACGAGTGGCTCTTTGGCCCGCTGTTCTCGACCGCCAACGCGCTGGTGTGGACACTGCCGCGGATCACCTACGTCTTTCTCGCGTTGATGAGCACCGGCGTTTCGCTGGTACTGGCCTACGGGCTGCTCAAACACGATGAAGCCATCACGCGGGATACGCGAGCCCTGCTGATCATGGCGGTCGGAATGCTGCTCGGGGGCTTCACGGCATTGGCGACCGACTTCGGGTCCGTACCAAATCTGATCCGGACCCTGCTCGCGTGGAACCTGGGCTCACCGCTCTGGTGGATCGTCGCGCTGTACTCGGCGCTGCCGGTGCTGCTGATCGTGAAGCTAGCGCTGGACCTGACGGGGCGACAGCGCGTCTTCGATCTGCCGCTGGCCTGGGGCACGCTGGTCATCGCGACCGCCGCGGCCATTACCATCGGCGCAGCGTTCGGTACGGTGATCGGGCATCCGGGTTTCCATGGAGCGTTCCTGGCGATCGTCACCCTGGTCTCCGCACTGGTCAGCGGCACGGCCGCGATCGTGCTGCTGCGCCCGCAGAGTGCGCTGACGAAAACGTCAGAGCGGATCTTCCGGCCGACCGCACTGCTGCTCGCGGCGCTATTGCTGATACGCGTGGCCTACGAGGCGCACAGCACTGTCCCCGGAATGATCGGCTGGGCGGGCGTCTCGATGCTGGCGCCGTTCATCATCGCTGCCGCGCTGCTGCATCTCGCGCCGCGCCTGCTCGCACTGCTGGCCATCGTGGCCGTGCTCTGGGTGCAATACAGTTTCATCATTGCCGGGCAGCTCATGTCGCTGGCGCCGACCGCTGACGGGTACGGTGGGGTCCAGTCCTATCGGCCGAACCTGCCGGAGATCCTGATCCTCGTGTTGGGAATCGCCGTCGCCGCCGCGCTGATCAAACTCGGCGACCGGTTCCTGACGAACGACCGAGACCAGGGCACGCCCTGACCCGTGCCGCGATCGCGAGGCACACGGGATCCGCGCTGCGACAATCCCAACCCCGCCAGGGGTATTACGGGCACGGATATCCTTGCTGCGAGAATCGCGCCGATGAAGAAGAAACTCGCCATCATCGTGCTGGGGCTCCTGCTGCTTCCCGCGGCGGTCTGGCTCGCGATCGGGCTGCTGCCGGAGCCCCCGTACGAGCAGCTGAACAATGCCGAGCTGGAACAGATGGTCCGGGACGGTGCGATGGTGATCGACATCCGCCGCCCCGACGAGTGGCGCGAAACCGGCGTGGTCGAGGGCAGCTATCTGGTCACCGCGTTCGACGAACAGGGCCGGCTGACTCGCGAGTTCCCGGCGCTATTCGGCCAACTCACCGATCCGCAACAGCCGGTGGTGCTGATCTGCCGCACCGGCAATCGCACCGATGCGCTGGCCCGGATGCTGATCGAGCAAGCCGGCTACGAGCAGGTATACAACGTTTCCCACGGCATCACCTCGTGGATCGCCGCCGGCGGCGAAGTCAAACCCTGCCCGATGCGCGACACCAGCCTGCGCTGCTAGCGCAACCCTGAGTTTGCGGCGTTTCCCTGCGGCACTCGATGTGCCGCCAGAATCGGCGGCCGCAGCCATTTCCGCACCGATCGCGCCCCGAGAATCGCAGCCGAGCGCGCCGCGGGACGTTGCCCTTTGAACGTCGCTTGAGCCGCACGAGAAGGGCTAACTTCCATGGCCTATTTGGCCACCCCCGATGATGAAAGAGGCGTAGGGCGGAAGAGGCCGAAGGCCGTCATCCGCCATCCGGCGCCGGGGTCGCCGCAGGCGCCAGGGAGGCGCGAACGCCGTACGGCGGATGACGCTGCGCTTTTCCGCCCTACGGGTCGCCCGGGACACGAGACCGGCCGTGACTTTCACGCTAACTGTCATGGCGCGGGCAGCCACCCCTGAGGATGAAAGAGGCGTAGGGCGGAAAAGGCCGAAGGCCGTCATCCGCCAGCTGGCGCCGGGGTTACCGCAGGCGCCGGGGAGGCGCGAACGCCGTACGGCGGATGACGCTGCGCTTTTCCGCCCTACGGGTCGCCCGGGACACGAGACAGGCGGAGACTTTCACGCTAACAAAACCCGCGTTCCAGCCAAGAAGTCCGCATCGAGCCGGGTCATCCCCGTGGCCATGTGCTATTTTCGGTGAAGGGGAACGCATCGGCTGCAGGTTGCGGACGGGGCCAGCGCGGACCGCAGGCTGGCTTTGCCCGTTCAGAGGATCGCATGTCCCTCGGGTTGGGTCCGCGCGTGTGTTCGGACCCGAGGCCGCAACGACCGGGTCTTCGAGTTCCCGGCCCGGCGGCGCTGGGCCCGAGGGAATCCTTGGCCGAGCCGCCGCGCGACAAAAGGCCCGTCAGAGGCCACCACGAGCACGTCGTTCCCGCGAATCAACCGCTGATGGAGGATTTCCGCGATGCTTTCGATGGACACACTGAACCGCCAGAACCACGAAATCGCCGAATTGACCAAGGTGCTCGCGCACCTGATCGGGGAACGCGAACTCTGCGATACCGCGATCGCCAACGACCTGCTCGACCGATATGTCGAACGCGTGCAGGAACACTTCGAGCGCAACAACACCCAGGTTTACGGCGAGTTGCTGACCCACCGGGACGTCGCCGTGAACAATACGGCACGACGGTTCCTGGAGGGCGAGAAGGAGATCAAGAGACTGTTCAACGATTTCGTCGGGCGCTGGTGCCGTAGCGGCCTGCATATCGACAACCACGAGCGCTTCCTCTCCGAGGCCGGGGACATCTTCCGGCTGGTCTCGCGGCGCATCCAGGCCGAATGCGAGGAACTCTACCCGCTCGCGCGGCGCGTCGACCGCGGCACACAGATCGCGTCGCACGCCTGAACGGTCACACCGCCTGCCTGCCGTTCGCGGATGCCGCTTTCGGGTTCCTCTCCTGAAGGTTGCCGATCACCCGACCCACGTGCAGCGATTTCTGCGGCAAACGGCGTTTCGTTGACCCAGGTCACAACGGCTTTCCTGCCTCCGGTCAATGCTGATCGCTGGAACCGATCGACGCCGGTTGCCAGAATGAGGCAAGCGATTGTGAAGGAGACTGCCGTTGCGCCGCGCTGCACGCCTGCTGGTGTTCTTGGTCGTTCTGCTCTCGCCGCTATTGGCACTTCCGGCGGCGGCGGACGCTGGCGCTCCCCCGGCCCCGGACCCCGAAGTGCGGATGTACGTGTTCTGGTCCGAGAGCTGCCCGCACTGCATCAACCAAAAGCCGTTCCTGCGCGATCTGGAACAGCGTTACCCCGAGTTGACCGTCGACGAACGAGAGATCTCGCGCACGCGGACCCATCATCCGCTGTTTGTGAGCCTCGCGCTCGCCCACGGGGTCGAGCCGGGATCGGTGCCGACGATCTTCCTCGGCGGAAAGGCGTGGATCGGCGACGGACCGGATATTCGCCGCGAGATCGAGGCGACGGTTCGGTCCGAAATCGCCCGGCTTGCAAGTCGAGAGCAGCGTGCCACGGAAACACCCGCAGTCGAAGCGGTTCCGGAACTGCCTTCCGACTCGGCCGCCCCTTCGGCGACACACAGCCTCGACGTACCCCTGCTCGGGTCGGTGAATCTCGGTGTTCAGCCCGTGGTGGTGACGACAGCGCTGATCGCCTTCATCGACGGGTTCAACCCCTGCTCGCTCTGGGTGCTGACGCTGCTACTGGGACTGGTGATCCACTCCGGATCACGCGGGCGCATCGCGCTGGTGGGCATCACGTTCCTGACCACCACGGCTCTGATCTACGGCGCATTCATCGCGGGTGTGTTCGGCGTGCTGAGCTACGTGCTGTACCTGACCTGGGTGCAGTGGCTGGTGGCGGCGTTCGCGCTGACCTTCGGGCTGGTGAACATCAAGGATTACTTCTGGTTTCGCACGGGTCCGTCGTTCACCATCGCCGAAAGCCACAAGCCGGGCATCTACAAGGGTATCCGCGGCCTGATGGATCGGCGTCTGACCGGGCTCGCCCTGATTGCGGCGACCATTGTGATGGCGGCCGGAATCGCCCTCGTCGAATTGCCCTGCACCGCCGGTTTCCCGGTGGTCTGGAGCGGCATCGTGGCCGATCAGAACATCGCCGGCATGGCTTTCCTGCTGCTGTTGGGCCTTTACCTGCTGATCTATCTGTTGATCGAGCTGGTGGTGTTCGTGGCCGCGCTGGTCACGCTGCGCATGGGGCGCTTCGAGGAGAATCACGGACGCGTGCTCAAGCTGGTCGGTGGGACGATCATGGTGGCTCTGGCGCTGGTGCTGGTACTGAACCCAGGACTGATGAACGACGTGGGCGGCACCCTGCTGGTGTTCGCGGGCTCGCTGCTGTTGGCAGGTATGATCATGCTCGCGCACCGGCGCTTTGCAACCTCCTGAGCGAGGCCCGGCCCATCCCACAGCGAGCGACGTAGCCTAAAGTGTGCTTCAGGAACTCGACCGGGTCGTCGAGCTAGGAACCGGCCACATCACCGCCGGTTCGAAACCGGTCCCGTGCCGTGACACCCGCTCCCTGCCCGCTCCGAAGCGCGCGCCCGGCCGCACTGCGCGTGTCCGGCGACTGGCACGACCGGCGCAGGTGGTCTAGGTTTCGACTCATCGACCCGTGCGAGCCTCTCGGGCGTGCCGTCCGACAGCCGAGCAGGACCGATGAACCTTCCCGAAACACCGCAGGACTCTACCGACCGAACCGACATGGCTGCCAGGCCACGTCCGCCCGCGGTCGACCGACTGCTGGCGCACCCCGATGCGATCGGTCTGCAGCAGCGCTATGGACGGCAGCCGGTGCTGGGCGCGATCCGCGCCCGCCTGGACGAGCTCCGATGCCGAGACACGCCGGACGCGGCGGACTTCGAACCGTCTCGTCTGCTCGCCGGGATCCGCATCCGGCTCGAGCGCACCGCGACGCCCCAACTGCGCGGCGTCTTCAACCTGACCGGTACGGTGTTGCACACCAACCTCGGTCGTGCGCCGCTGCCTGCAGAGGCGGCACAAGCCGCGGCGCGGGCGGCCACGAGCGCCTGCAACCTGGAGTTCGACCTGGACCGCGGCCGGCGCGGCGACCGCGACGACCTGATCAACGGCCTGATCCGCGAACTCACCGGGGCCGAGGCCGCCACTGTCGTCAACAACAACGCGGCGGCCGTGCTGCTTGCATTGAACACACTGGCCTTGCGCAAGGAAGTGGTGATCTCCCGCGGCGAACTGGTCGAGATTGGCGGCGCGTTTCGCATCCCCGAGGTGATGAGCCGCGCCGGCTGCCGGCTGGTCGAGGTCGGCGCGACCAACCGTACCCATGCGCGTGACTTCGAAGCCGCGATCGGCCCGCGCACGCGGTTGGTGCTCAAAGCCCACACCAGCAACTACGCAATCGAGGGCTTCACCGCGGCCGTCCCCGAACGGGAGCTGGCCGGAATCGCGCACGGCCACGATCTGCCGTTCATGGTCGACCTGGGCAGCGGCACCTTCGTCGACCTGGAGCGGTGGGGGCTCCCGCATGAACCCACGGTCCAGCAGACCCTGCGCGACGGCGCCGACGTGGTGACCTTCAGCGGCGACAAGCTGCTCGGGGGTCCGCAGGCCGGGCTGATCGTCGGACGCGCCGACCTGATCGCACGCATCAAGAAGAACCCGCTGAAGCGGGCGCTGCGCGTCGACAAGATGACGCTTGCGGCGCTCGAGTCGGTGCTGCAGATCTACCGCGATCCCGACCGGTTGGCCGAGCGGCTCACGACGCTCCGGCTGCTGACCCGCCCCCAGGCCGAGATCCAGTCCCTGGCGCAGCGTCTGCAGCCATTGCTAGCGACCGCGTTCGGCGAGCGGTTCGCGGTGACCGTACAACCCTGCGCGAGCCAGATCGGCAGCGGCGCGTTGCCGGTCGACCGGCTGCCGAGCGCCGCGCTGGTGCTGCGCCCGCGCCGCTCCGGTCGCGGATCGGGGACCGCGCTGAAACGCCTCGAGCGGGAACTGCGGGAACTGCCCGCGCCCGTGATCGGCCGCATCCACGACGGCGCGCTGTGGCTGGACCTGCGCTGCCTCGACGACGAGGCGGGCTTTACGGCGCAGCTCGCCGGCGCGGAGGCCTCAGCGCCATGATCGTCGGGACCGCCGGCCACATCGATCACGGCAAGACCGCGCTGGTCAAGGCCCTGACCGGGATCGACGCCGACCGGCTGGCCGAGGAGCAGACACGCGGGATCACGCTGGACCTGGGCTACGCCTACCAGCGGCTCGCGTCGGGCGAGGTGCTCGGCTTCGTCGACGTGCCCGGCCACGAGAAGCTCGTGCACAACATGCTGGCCGGAGCGACGGGTATCGACTTCGTGCTGCTGGTGATCGCAGCCGACGATGGCCCGATGCCGCAGACCCGCGAGCACTTGGAGATTCTCGAACTGCTGGGTCTGAATCGCGGCGCGGTCGCGCTGACCAAGATCGATCTCGCCGATCAGGCACGGCTCGCCGCCCTGCAGGGCGAGGTTCGGGCATTGCTCGCACCGACCGGCCTGGCCCAAGCCCCGGTATTTCCGGTCTCGGCAATGACCGGGGCCGGTGTCGACGCACTGCGCGAACACCTGCACGCGGCCGCGGCAGCAATCCCCCCGCGTCCCGGCACCGGGCGATTCCGGCTCGCCATCGACCGGCGCTTCACATTGCGCGGCGCGGGTACCGTCGTCACCGGCACCGCGCACGCGGGCCAGGTCCGGGTCGGCGACGAACTCGTGCTGTCGCCGTCCGGACAACCGGTACGCGTGCGCGGCATCCACGCCCAAAACCGCGCCGCCGAGACCGGAATCGCCGGTCAGCGCTGCGCGCTGAACCTGACCGGTCCGGGGCTGGACAAGGATGCGATCGCGCGCGGCGACTGGGTCATCGACCCGGAGCTGCATCGCCCCTCGGCCCGCATCGACGCCCGGGTCCATGTGCCAGGAGACGCGCCGAAGCCGCTGCGGCACTGGAGCCCGGTACACCTGCACCTGGGATCCGCGCGCCTGATGGCCCGCGTCGCGGTGCTCGAAGGCGATGCCATCGAGCCGGGCACCCAGGGCTTCGCTCAGTTGGTGCTCGAAAACCAGACCCACGCGCTGCGCGGCGACCGCTTCGTGCTGCGCGATCCCTCCGCCCGGCACAACCTTGCCGGCGGGACCGTGCTCGACGACCGGCCGCCGGCGCGCGGACGGCGGCGCCCGGCCCGGATCGCGCTGTTGCGAGCGCTCGCCGTGGACGACCCGACCGAGGCACTGGCAGCGATGCTGCCGCATGCCGAGCGCGGCCTGAACCTGCGCGATTTCACCCGCATGTGGAACCTGGACGACAGCTGGGCCTCGGCACAGGCGATCAGCGCAGGGCTGCGCGCGGTGGAGACAGCTGCCGGCCCGGTCGCGTTCGCCCCTGAACACTGGGATGCGTTGCGCCAGCGCACGCTGGCGATGCTCGCGGAGGAGCACCAACGGCACCCGGAGCGTCTGGGGCCCGACCGCGAACGGCTGCGCCGGCGCGCGGCCCCACGGGTCGAACGGCCGGTGTTCGGCGCGCTGCTGGACGAGATGACCGCCGCGGGCGATGTCGTGCTGAATGCGCCGTGGATCCATCTGCCCGGACACCAGGTGACGCTCGCACCCACCGACGAACGGATCTGGCTCCAGGACATCCGGCCGATGCTCGGCGCCCGACCTTTCAACCCGCCTCGGGTCCGTGACATCGCCCGGGCACTGCGGCTGGAAGAGGATCGCGTACGCCGCCTGATGCGCCAGCTCGCGGGGATGGGAGAGGTCTACAAGGTCGCGCACGACCACTACTACACGCGCGCGGCGGTCGCAGACCTGGCGGCGATTGCCCGCGATCTCTCCGAACACGAGGGCAAGGCGCTCGCGGCCCCGTTCCGGGACCGGATCGCGACCGGCCGCAAGGTGGCGATCCAGATCCTCGAGTTTTTCGACCGCATCGGCTACTCTCGCCGGGTCGGCGACGAGCACCGGATCTTCCCGGATTCGCTGCTGAAGCTGCGGTAAGTGATCGCCGTGCAACACGGCGGATGACGCTGCGCTCTTCCGCCCTACAGGGCCAAGGTGGTAGGGCGGAAAAGGCCGAAGGCCGTCATCCGCCGAAGGGCGCCGGGGCTTCCCCGGCGCAGATGTTGGCGCGGACGTGGGACATACCCGCTGCCGCGCGGTTTTTCGGGCCGAACCTGCCCCCGGCAGGTATCGGGTCAGTCGCCCGTGTGGCGCAGGACGTGGTCGGTGAAGGAAGGGCTTCGTGCCCGGTGGTGCGGCCGGTCTTCAAAACCGGTTGGGGCCGTCAGGCGGTCCCGGGTGGGTTCGACTCCCGCGCCCTTCCGCCAACCGATTCTCCCGACCTGGGATGTCCGGGCGGACATCGGTCAGGTCGTCGCCGGTCCGGCGCGAGTGCTTGATCGAACAGCAGCCCGGGAAACCCGATTCGGTCCGTGGATCGCGACCTTGTCTGCAAGGAATTCCCGCGCCTTTCGATTCCCGAGTGAACCACCACCGAGGAGCGACCCATGCAACGATTCCTGACCGTCCTGCTGACTGCCGCTGCCCTGCTCGCCGCCGGCTTTGGAAACGCCAATGCCGATACCCAGCATCCGCAACGCCTGATCATCACCGCGATTCCCGACGACGGCGACGCCGACCGCATGCGCGAGAACTTCGGCGCGCTCGCCGCCCACCTGGGCAACGCAGTCGGCATCCCCACCGAGTACATGCACGTCGAGAACTACGCGGCCAGCGTGACCGCGCTCGCGACCGGACGCGCCCACGTCGCCTGGCTCGGGGCGGTGACCACCGCGCAGGCGATGATGCAGATGGGCGAGGACAACCTCGTCGTTCTCGGCACCCGCGACATCGACAAGGGCTTCGTCACCTACTTCGTCGCGCATCACGGCTCCGGCATCGAACCGGTAGCGAATCTCGGCGAACTGGCGAGTGCTGCGCAGGGCCGGAACTGGACCTTCACCTTCGGCAGCCGCAGCAGCACCTCGAGCCACCTGATGCCGCGCAAGTTCTTCATCGAGCAGGCGGGCCTGCCGCCCGAGCGCGTGTTCCGCACCGTGGCATACAGCGGCAGCCACGATGTGGTGATGCAGATGGTCGCCAACGGCACCTACACGCTCGGCGCGATGAACTACGCGTCCTGGGACAAAGCCAGCGAGGACCTGCAGCAGCACGCCCCGGTGGTCTACAAAACGCCCGAATTCACGAACTACGCGCTGGTCGCCCGGGCTGATCTCGGACCCGAACTGATCAACCAACTGCGCGCCGCCCTGCTCGACACCGACAGCACCCCGGAGGGACGCCAGATCCTCGGCTACCTGAAGGCGGGCGAGTTCATCGAGGCCGACCTGTCCGAGTGGTTCGACTACCGCGACCTGCTGGAGTCCGGAATCGGCGTCGGCGGCTGAGCCAACGCGGAACGGCGGATGACGCTGCGCTCTTCCGCCCTACAGGGCCAAAGTCGTAGGGCGGAAAAGGCCGAAGGCCGTCATCCGCCGCTTCGACGCCGGGGCTGCGATGGGCGCCGAGGCAGCGCGAACGCCGCACGGCGGATGACGCTGCGCTCTTCCGCCCTACAAGGCCAGCGTCGTAGGGCGGAAAAGGCCGAAGGCCGTCATCCGCCGAAAGGCGCCGGGAGTTTCTGAAGCTGCGGTGGCCGGATCGAGGGGTACAGGCGATGCAGAACGTGGACAGCCTTTCCGAAAACCGCGCCGCACCCGGCCCGGAAGACCGGATCGACGTCTTCCGGCTCGACGGGGTCGCGCGCACCTTCGGCGGCCAGCCGGTACTCGCGGACATCGACCTGCGGATCGCGCAGGGCGAGCGGGTCGCGATCATCGGCCCATCCGGGGCCGGCAAGACCACGCTGTTCCGCCTGCTTTCGGCGGTGCTGAAGCCCAGCACGGGCCGGGTGCTCGCGCTGGGACACGACACGCGTCGGCTGCGCGGGCGGGCGCTGCGCCGCCTGCGCCGCGATATCGGCGTGCTCTACCAGAACGACAACCTGATTCCGCATCTGCGCGTGGTGCACAACGTGCTGATGGGGCGGATCGGGAACTGGGGGCTGGCCCGCACGCTGCTCTCGCTGTTCTGGCCGCAGCAACTGCCAGCCGCGCGAGCGGCGCTGCAGGCGGTGGAGCTGCCCGACAAGCTCTGGTCGATGCCCGGCGAACTCTCGGGTGGCCAGCAGCAGCGCGTGGCGATCGCGCGGCTGATCGTGCAGCGGCCGCGGGTGATGCTGGCCGACGAACCGGTCAGCCAGCTCGACATCCGGCTCGGGCGCGAGATCATCGGACTGCTCGCCGGCGTTGCCAGCGAACTCGGCGCAACCCTGCTGGTAAACCTGCACACGCTCGAACTGCTGCACGAGCACTTCGACCGCGTGATCGCGCTGCGCGACGGACGCCTGTTCTGGCAAGGAACGCCGGATGCGATCAGCCGCGACTTGCTGCGCGAGCTCTACGGTGCCGAATACCGGGCGCTGAGCCTCGACGCCGCAATCATGCGCAACCGGCAGGCTTCAGCGCAGCCTATGGAGCCGCCCGGGTGAGCAGCGTTCTGGAGCTGCCGGGTGCAGAACGCTACGCCCGGCGCCGGCCCTGGGGCCACTTCGTCGGCCTGCTGGTGATCGCGCTGCTGGTACTGGCGTCGTTCACCGCCGCCGAATGGGATTTCACTGCACTGATCGACCCGGAGGAACGGGCCCGGGCGCTCGGGCGGATGGGTGACTGGCTGGCCGCCTTCGGTTCGCCGGACTTCAGCAGCGAGTTCCTCGCCCGCAGCTGGGGACTGACGCTGGAAACACTGTCCGCGGCGGTGCTCGGCACCGCGCTCGCGGTGGTCTTCGGCTTCCTGCTTGCGATGGCGTCGTCGCGGGCGGTCGCGGTGGGCGAGGAACATGCGACCGGGTGGCGCCGAAACTTCGCGCTGCGCAGCCCGTCGGCGGCATTGTGTTCGCTCGCCCGGCTGGTGCAGGACGTGCTGCGCGCGGTGCCGGACTTCGTCTGGGCGATCATCCTGGTGGCGCTGATCGGGCTCGGCCCGCTGACCGGCGCGCTGGCGCTGGCGCTGAACATCACCGGCATCCTCGCGAAGGTCTACAGCGAGCTCTGGGACAACGTCGACGAACGCCAGTACGAACAGGTGCGCGCCAGCGGCGCCGGACGCATCAAGGTCTTCTTCTACGGCATCCAGCCGCTCGCGTCGCGGGCGGTGCAGAGCTTCACGCTGATGCGCGCCGAATGCGCGATCCGCAACGCCGCGGTGATCGGTGCCGTCGGCGGCGGCGGACTCGGCGCCGAGATCTGGTACCAGATCCGCTTCGGCGCCTGGGACAAGGTCAGCACCCTGATCCTGTTCACGCTGGCGCTGACGCTGACCGCCGACCTCGCCAGCAACTACATCCGCCGGCAACTGCGCAGCGACCCGAACCACCCGCGCGCGATCAAGGCGCGCTCGGTGTTCGCCGATCTCTCGCGGGCCTGGATCGGCACCGGCTTCGCCGTGCTGATCGTGGTGTGGTCGGTCTGGTTCATGGGCTGGGGTAACACCGCGGGTCCGAACGGCACCGCGAAGAACTTCCTGGAGCCCGCAGGCGAGATCCTGTCCGGCGAAGCCTGGAGCAAGCTCTCGTTCTTCGAGCGCCTGCTGCGCCCGGACCTCGACCTGCCGGCGCTGGGCCTCGGCGACCCGGTCAAGGTCGAGGCCAGGGAAGCCGCCGGGCAGACCGTGTCGCTGTTCAGCGAGTACCCGCCCTGGCAGTTCTACCGGCCGGCTGCCTGGTCCGCGTGGGAACAGCAGCTCGACCAGTGGTTCGTCTGGCGGGTGATCAAGTCGTCGACCGTGCCGCTTGCGATCGCGATCGTCGGCACGCTGCTCGGGGTGCTGGGCGCGATCGCGCTGACCTATCCGCACACCCTCGCCTTCCAGCTCGAGGCCGCGCAGTTCACCGGGGAGACCACGCACCCGCTGGTGCGTGCGATCCGCTTCGTCCAGCTCGTGCTCGCTCGCGCCACGGGGCTGATCTCCCGCGGCGTGCCCGAAGTGATGTGGGCCTTCCTGTTCATCGCCTTCTTCGGCCCCGGGCTGGTCGCCGGGACGATCGCGATCGCGATCCACACGATGGGGGTGCTCGTGCGCGTGTTCAGCGAGAGCGTCGACAACATCCCCTACCGCCGCTTCGAGCAGGGCTTCGCGGGTTCACGCGTCACCTGCTTCGGCATGGTCGCCGCCCCGATTGCCTGGCGCGAGTGGATGACCTACAGCTTCTTCCAGTTTGAGAGCAACGTGCGCACCGCGGTCGTGCTCGGGCTCGTCGGCGTCGGCGGGCTGGGCTTCTATTTCAGCTTCAACTTCGAGTGGTTCCGGTTCGAGAAGGCCAGCACCTACCTGCTGATGATCATCGCGCTGACGATTCTGATCGACCGGATCTCGCGCTGGCTGCAACTTTCGCGGGTGAACCGGTGAGCGACGCCCCTGCGGACCTTCTCCCCTCTCCCTCTCCTAAGAGAGGCTCTGAAAATGTACGAGGTATCGATGCATGAAGACTGACGAGATCACCCATTCCACCCGGCTGACCTCCCTTTCCCACGGAGGCGGCTGCGGCTGCAAGATCGCACCGAATGTGCTGCAGGAAGCACTGTCTGGCATCGTGATGGGGTTCCCGCACGCAGACCTGATCCAGGGCAGTGCGAGCGCGGACGACGCCGCCGTATTCCGAATCAATGACGAACAGGCGCTGGTCGCAACCACTGACTTCTTCATGCCGATCGTCGATGATCCGTACGACTTCGGACGCATCGCCGCGACCAACGCCCTGTCCGACATCTACGCGATGGGCGCGACGCCCACACTGGCGCTGGCGATCGTCGGCATGCCCGTGGACAAGCTTCCGCTCGCCATGATTCGCCGGGTCATGGAAGGCGGTGCAGACGCCTGTCGCGAGGCCGGAATTCCGCTTGCCGGCGGCCACTCGATCGACTCGGTCGAACCCATCTACGGCCTGGCCGCAGTCGGGCTGGTACATCCGGATAGGCTCAAGCGCAACGACCGCGGCCAGCCCGGCGACCGGCTCGTGCTGGGCAAGGCCCTCGGGGTAGGTGTGCTCGGCAGCGGGGTCAAGGAGGGCAAGCTCGACGCCGACGGCTACGAAGCCCTGATCGAGACGACCACCCGTCTCAACCGCCCGGGGGTCGCCTTCGCCGGCATGCCCGGCGTGCACGCGCTGACCGACGTCACCGGCTTCGGCCTGCTGGGCCATCTGCTGGAAATGTGCCGGGGTTCCGGCTTGGGCGCGCGCGTCGACTTCCTCCGCCTGCCATTACTGCACGACGCCGTAACGCTGCTCCAGCAGGGCGTGGGCCCCGGTGCGATCGGGCGCAACTGGCAAAGCTACGGACACGAGGTCAATCTCGACCCGGCACTGCCCGACTGGGCCGGGCGGATCGCCTGCGACCCCCAGACCAGCGGTGGCCTACTCGTGGCCTGTGCTCCCGAGGACACCGCCCGGGTCCTGTCGATTTTCCGTGAAGAGGGATTCACCGACGCGGCGGTGATCGGCGAACTGGTGGCGGGTGCGCCCCGGGTGGCATTGCGATTGGGCCGTGGTGCTCCGGAGTGATTCCGCACGACGGGTGGCAGCAACCAGGCCATCGCGTACCGGACGTCGGCCGGGTACATCGAGGCTGGCGCAGCACAGGGCAACGGCAATGCGGATGGTAAGAACCCTGCACGCGAATGCTGGAACTGTTTCGCGGTATCCCCTACTGTTCTGCAAAGCGACGGAGGCTTGAGACGATCGTGTTGCCCACCGGGGGTTCCGGTCCCCGTCGAGCCGTTCGCCGCGTTCACCGAGAAGTGCCCGTCCAACATGAGCACCCCTGCTTCCGCATCGGAACCTCGATCCGAAGTCGGACGCGGCACGTTGGAGCCGTTCTCAAGGCCCTCGCCAGTGCCATGGGTTCAGCATGCGGACACCCATCGGCTCGAAGTCAGCCGTGTTGCGGGTCACCACCTGCATGCCGTGCACGAGCGCGGTCGCAGCGATCAGGCCATCGCGTATCGGGTGTGGGTCCGGCACATGAAGGCCGGCGCTGCGCAAAGCCACCGTGATATCGACCGGGAGAACCCGGCCGTCGAATGCTGGCAGTACGTGTCCGCTGAACCAGGCGCGCAGCACAGCACCTTGCGCCGCGTCCCGACGTTCGGCAAGCAGGATGCCAACCTCGATCTCCTGAATCGTGATCGCGGACAGATACAGGTCGGCAGCGTCCACGTTGTCGGCCCATGCAGCGACGCAGGAATCGGCCTTTCCCGCACGAACCTTGCGCAACTCCGAGACAACGTTGGTGTCGAGGAGGAACATCAGGACAGATCGGCGGCTCGTGCCACATCGCGCGCCTCGCGTAGTTCCAGATCCACCTCATCGGCACCCGGCATGGCCAGCAGGTCGGCAATCTTGCGCTGTCCGGCCGTCAAACGCCGGTATTCTTCAATGGTCAGCAGGACATGCGCGGGACGGCCGCGGTCGGTGATGAACACTGGACCCTGGCTGGCAGCCCGCTTGGCCTCGCTCGCGCGCTGATTGAACTCGCGGCTGGAGAATGTCGTGACGATCATCCGCAACCCCCGGTTTTAATGTCACTACGTTACTACCCATGACCGTGCCGCACAAGCCGGGGTTCGCAGACGCTCGAACCGTTGCGTGGCGTCTCCTCGAAGCGGGCTCTGCCCAGATTGCTTCTTCCTGAGTAGCGATCTCGTCCATGAAGCCCACGGCAAGAACATCAACGGAATCTCGACGTCAATGTGCAGCTGCCCGAAGCGCTGCAACGCACACCACTATGTACATTCCTGCCTCTGGCCCTGACCCCGGATTCGATCACCGCCGTGCTGGTCGGGCTCGATTCCCGTGCAGCCACCTTCCAGGTGCGGCGCTACGTCAACAACTTCCGGGCGGAACCGCTGCTGGCCATCCTGCCTGGCGTCGCCCTGCACGAACTCTGGTCCCTGATGGGTGTTGCCGAGCATGCGCTGCTGCTGGTCTCCACATTCGTGGTCATCGTGGGCCTGATCGGCATGCTGGCGGTGATGCTCGCCGGCCTGAACGAGCGGCGGCGGGAAATGGCGATCCTGCGCTTCGTGGGGGCCCGCCCGCGCCAGATCTCCCTGCTGCTCGCAAGCGAAACCCTATTCCTGGCGGTCGCCGGGATCGCCATGGGGATGGCGCTGCTGTACCTCTCGCTGTACGTCGCGCAGCCGATCGTTCAGGCGCACTACGGCATTCACCTCGCGATCGCCCCACCGGGCACCCACGAAACTCTGCTGCTGTCGCTGTTCCTGGCCGCGGCCTTCGCCGTGAGCCTGATCCCGGCCCTTCGGGCGTACCGCACGGCGTTGGCCGATGGACTCGTTCCGAAGATCTAGTGAACATTACCCCCGCGAATCGGGAATGACATCACGGGTGGTTGGCCCTGTCACCCCTGCCTGCAGTTGCCAACCGCGGACCCACCAGACAGGGAGCCCAGCTCCCCCGCCCCGTGTCCAGCCGCCAACGGATCCGATGCAGTTGCGCGCAGAATACGCCGCAACGACCCTTCGAGTTCCCGGATCGGACACTCGAACCCGAGAGAGCGGCAGATCCCCGGAATGCCGGCGTACGGAAGGCGCTGGACGTCGAGCGAAGCCGGACGGTCCAGCGTGTCCCGACGGTAGTGCCTCGCCCGTCCCCAGTGACCGCCCGCCTCTGGTCGGCTTGGGATCTCCATGGCCGGTAGTGGCAGTAGTCGGCCCTTAGCGGTCGTCCCCGGATGCTCCACCAGGGGCCGCTTACCCTCAAACTGCTGAAACTGATCCGATTAGATAGATCTAACCCTCTCCGTATCCCAGAATACACCCGAAGTCCTAAGCAGGCGAGCACCCAGCTTATCCGCCGGCTTCAAATCGGCAGCGCAGAAGCCGACCGGGTTGAAGCTGTTTCTAGCTGTTATGCGGATTCTACGAACTCCCATGAGATTAGATTTACGGATTCAGCGCCCAAGTCTCCCAGCGCCTTGCGAATCTTTTGCAACTGTTCGGCCGGAGCAACTACCGCTTCAACATCTTCATACCCAAACTCGAAGTCTCCAATGCTTCTCCACTCCCGCTCGCGGTAATAGGTATTTTCTGGCGCCGGGTCGAAATCAGTGATTTTGACGAAGCTCGAGTAAAACCCGCTGATCTGCTGCTTGTCAGCAACTTCGACCTCTTCTGGATTAAGGGCGGCCTGAGCGAGAAGCCGCATTCCCTGAGCTTCGCTCCAGCCACCCGATCCACTAAGCATATTTCGCCCCATCTCCTCAAGCTTCCGGTTTGGTATCGAATCGCGAATCATGGGGAGTGCCTGCTTCGGCAGGTAAAGCACGGGCACAAACTGCCTCTGCACCGGCTTAGGTCTAAATCCGATCGCGACCTTACCGTAGTATGGGGAATGACTTGGAAGGTCTTTAAATGGAATATCGGTAACACAGCAGAATGGCAGAGTTACAACGCCTTCTACTATCTTTTCAGTGCATGTCGCGAGAAGTTTCTTTGACTCCAGTATTTTAATGACGGTTTCCGCTGCCTTCTCGCCATCCGAGACAACTCCTTGGTCAAGGATGTCCTTCGGACACCTTGCAACAAACCAATCGACACCCTCGGGTGAGCCGGTAAAATGCCAATAAATGTTCGAGTAGTAACGTTGAGACATGGTCGATTCTTTTTTGACGGGCTAACTCAAAGCTAAGCGTCGATTGTTGCGGAGCGCGATTTGCGAAATAGTCGCGAAGCTATGGGCAAATGCCGTGGAGTACCAGGCGTCCGAGCGAGCGTAAGAACCCGGCTTAAACGCCTCGTTGGGCGTACCTCTTCAGAACGGGACATCCTCGACCTTCGTCGGCCGCCGCGAGTTTGACTCGCTCTCACCCTCGATTGCCTCGATGAACTTCAGGGAGCTGGCCACATGGGAGACGATCAGGAGGCTCTCATTGTAGGTCAGTATGTCGTTATCGTGCGCAAGGCTTTGATCGTTTCGAACACGGTTGAACGCCTCCATCACCGAAATGCTTGACTTCAAGATCCGCTCTGTCATGTCCGACTCGATGAGCCCCGCTCCCCTCAGCGCCTTCACGTACTCTCCAACAAGGCTGTGTAGGGGCTTGTCGCGCGACGTGTCGATTCCCCTCTTGGAGCAGAGTAGCCGAAAGTGCTTCACCACAAACGTGTGAAGGCGGTCGAGGGCCAACTCTGGTTCGTTCCGGTCGATCGCGTCCCTAACTGAGCGGACCAACGCATCGAGCGTTCGATCAGCGATGGCTGGAGAGACCGCTCCTATGTCGGGCACCGGTGCACCCTCGAGCAATCTTCTTACGATGGGAAGGCACTGTTCTCGAGGCGGATCTGATCTCCCCGCGTACTCGTACCACTGCCTGAACAAGAGATCCAGAACGCGCCCCACCGTGTGATTGGGTTCCGCCGTCCAGAACGCACGCATGCGGTTGGCCTTCGAGCCGGACCCGAGTTCGTACTTCGCGTCGTATATGTCGATTCCGAAGTTATCGAAGAAGAAATCCTCGAAGGTACGGTTCGAGAAGTTGAGCACGTACCCACCCGTCATGCCGAGTGCCAGCTCAAGTTTACGCTTCTCGATACTCGTTAGGTCCGACACAGATCTCTCTCGTTTCCGCCACGCATAAAGTTCAATGACCAGA
The DNA here is from genome assembly GCF_000227685.2 of Thioalkalivibrio paradoxus ARh 1. Lineage (GTDB taxonomy): Bacteria > Pseudomonadota > Gammaproteobacteria > Ectothiorhodospirales > Ectothiorhodospiraceae > Thioalkalivibrio > Thioalkalivibrio paradoxus. The sequence continues at coordinate 2,541,997 of NZ_CP007029.1, forward strand.
ACCTGTAACATGGATGATAGGCAGATTCTGTAAAGCACGGTCCGCGGCCCCGCTGCCCCAATCCGTCACCGTGTCCGGCTTGCCCGAGGGTCAACGCGCTGAGTCCTCACGTAGGGCCAATGGATTTCGAGGCGCTGGTCGGCGTCCATCCTGATGTCCCCCGATGACTCAAGGTGTCCGAAATATTGCGCTCCGCTTATCCTTGCTCAGCGGCCGTGCGGTCCATCCGCGGAAACTTTTCTGGGGCCGCCGCACTGCCTTCCGCGGAACCGTTTGGTTCGGCTCGCGTGTCGATTACCTCAAAGGGGATCGCCCCGAGACGCTCTCTGAGTCGCGCGAGGATCAACTGGAGCCGCGCATCAACAAAGGTGTCAAGGGCATTGTCTGGCATCTGCTCTGCTAGCGCCCATTCAACAATCACGTCAGGCAGGAAATGCGTGCGTTGGACATCGCCGAACCCAGGGCCGAGATAGTCACGCAGATACTCAAGCGGATTGCGGTTGCTAATCCGTAGATTCGTGATTTGAGTGAGGTAGGCGATGTTAAGCAGGCTGTTGGCGTACCTTGCGTGTTTGTCGAGATGTTTCTCGCAGAAATCGAGCGGGAAAACATGGTGCAGGTTTGGATGGTCAGTGAGCATGTAGTAGACCTGCGTCAGCACGGACCGATCCGCATGGGCCCAGTCGCGCGGATCCTGACTCGCGTAGAGCGCAAGGATGGCTCGGGAGAGCCGCCCGCGGGTACTGTAGCTAACCCGTCTCAGTCGCTCTTGGTCGACCAGGAATCGGTCGAACTTGAATTCGCCACCGTCCCGCGCCTCGTTCAACCGTTGCACGTGGTCCCGAAGGTGTGTTGTGTTGCTAAGCAGATCCTCGTTGTGAAAGCTGTAGTACCAAAAGTAGCGCTTGAGAAGTGAGTAATCAGGGCTGTTGTTCCGGAAGAAGTAGGACGCGAGCGACATGTAGAAGTAGCGATAGGGGACGAGAGCCGGACCGGGCAAGCGCAGATGGTTGTCGAGAAAGTCGAAGACTTTTCGGATGGCCTTGGTTCCCTCCCCCCAGACCATTTCCAGGTGCTCGGTTCGGAGCACGCTGAGATAGCGGTCTGTGATGTTTTGCACACCAGCCTCCGGCGCACTTTCGCGCACGAGAACTGCTAACATCTGAAGCAATGTCATGTCGTCGACGGCGGCAAAACGGCTCCCCGCGAGGTCTAACTCATGGCGGAAATGCTCGAACAAGCCTCGGAGGTAGAAACCGCTAACATCCTCGCCGCGAGGCCTAAATGTCTTGGCGACGACGATGTCGAATATGCTCAGCGGCTGCCCAGCCTGGTTGATCCGCTCGAAGATCTGGCAGACTTCGCTAACTTCAATTCCGCGTAGCTCGATGAAGGACAGCTTGTAGTTGTCGAACACCTGCTTGAGGCTGCGCAGTTGCGCGCGTGCAGGGTTGTCATAGTCGACACAGCCTGCGTTCACGAGGCCGCGCTCCAGGTCCGCATAGCGGTGAGCGATGTCCTCCAGCTTAACGATGAGGCCGCCGTCATACCGCTTCTTCCGACCCACATTCCGAAGAAGCTGCCCTTCGCGGTCATCAATCTCGTCCCAAAACAAGAACCGCTCTCGCCACGACGAGTCCTCGACCTCGTCTGCTCCTTCGACCGTGAGATCGACATACAGGTGTGGATCCCGGTGTTCCTGCCCCTTGATGCTCCCGCCGTACATGGACGTGAGCAAGGCCGTTGTCCGTTGCTGCCCGTCGAGCAGATACTGGAATTCCCCGCTGGCGGGCTCGCTCTGCAATTGGTGACCACCGATCTCGCGATGGTTCTGCAAGCGGATGTCTGTCCGCCAGACGAGGATGCTCCCGAGCGGGTAGAATTTATAAATGCTATCCCACAGCCCCTTCACGCGATCCCGATCCCACACCACATTACGCTGAAATGTCGGGATCTGGTACTGCCCGCGACGCAGGCTTTCGAGGTAGGTCGCGATGCCATAGGAATCGGGCTTAATCCGGTCGACTTGCGAGTTCACCGACTGCTGTCTCCTTCAATATTTGGTTCTTGGCTGGCCCGCCGAACAGATTAGCCGTTTATCCGGCGCGCGCAGCATGACGGATAAAACCCTTGTTGGCTGCGGCCGCCTATGGGTTGGCGCACACGTTCATGATTGAAAACCCCATTTAGCGAGCGCCGCAATACTGGGTCCAAAGCATCCGAGGTCCGACGCGAAAGCAGTCTTTGCGGTCGGGCGAGATCACGGCCATCTTCGCTGAAGGCTCCGCTTTCTTACAGTAGCCCGGTTTTCCGAGCAGATCCAGCAGCAAGAAAAAAGCGGATCCGCCCAAATTTCCCGCGCCCATGGTCGCAGGATTGCGCGCAGCGTGAATCGAGCCGTGAGCCACATAGGAGGAGGAGCGGGCTGACTGCCTTCAAACAGCTAACGGTCCTTGGTCGGCGAAGAGTCGGTGCCCGCTCAGGGTCGACTCCAGTCAGTCTGGTAGCGGAATGAATTCCTCCTCGTCACCCGGCACCAAGGGATAGAGTCCTGCGCGCCAATCGGCTCTCGCCTGCTCGATGCGTTCCTTCCGGCTCGAGACGAAGTTCCAGTCGATGAACCGTTCTCCCACTGATTCGCCGCCGATCAGGGCAATGCGCGCGTCGGTATCGGCTTCGACGACAACGCTCCAGGCTGGGTACAGGACCGCCATCGAGTGCTCGGGAAGGATCCTGCGACCGAGGCGCAGTGCACCGCTGACCACATACAGCGCGCGCTCGGAGGTCTTGGGCAGGGTCAGGCACTGGCCCGCCTTCAGGCGTGCTTCCACGTAGAGGGTGTCGGCAAAGGTTCTTACCGGCGAGGTCACGCCGTAGGCGGAGCCCATCATCACGCGGAGCGGCACGCCATCAACCGTGCACATGGGAATGTCGGAACTCGGGTAGTGGTGGAAGGCTGGCTCGATCTCCTCGTCTGCCTCGGGCAACGCGAGCCACAGCTGCAGGCCGTGCAGCCGGTGCGCGGTGGCGGTGACCTCCGGCCGTTCGCGCTCGGAATGCACGATACCGCGCCCGGCGACCATGAGGTTGATGTCGCCAGGTACGATCGGCTGCACGCTGCCGAGCGAATCGCGGTGCAGAATCTCGCCTTCGAACAGGTAGGTCACCGTGGCGAGGTTGATGTGCGGGTGAGGGCGTACCGTGATGCCCTGTCCTGGCGGGAAGTCGGCCGGCCCCATGTGATCGAAAAAGATCCAGGGGCCGACCATCGTGCGTTTCGCGGTAGGCAGCAGCCTGCGCACCGAGAATCCGCCCAGATCCTTTTCACGCGCTTGCAGCAGCATCTCCACTGCCTCTTCGCCACGTGCCGATTCGCGGCCGTGCTCGCCCTGCCGATCCGTGTCGCGCATCGTCATGTCGGCCTCCATGGTGGTGGAGGGGCTTGCTGCCCCTGCGTGTTGGCACTCCTGCCTGCCCTGTGATCATAGTCGAGCCACCTGGAGTGAATCCCTCCGTAGCCTCCTGCAACTCTCTGTGGTTCATTGCGGGTTGGAACCGTCAACCTGGAAGGTCATCAGTGCGCCCAACTGGACGGGTCGCGGGGAAGCCGCCCGTCCGGGTCGTTCCCGGTGACCGAGTTGCCATCCGTAGTCGGCCCGGCACCTTGCCCGGTGGGCCGCCCCCTGCCGAGAACTCCGGGTCGGTTCACCACCCGCGATGGCGCAGGTGGATGCCTTCCCAGTCGATCGCGTCACCCGGCATCAACGTGACCGGCGCAAGGGCGACAGACCCGGCGTCGACAGGCTCGAGGAACAGGCGCACGCTGCCTTCCGGCGAGAGTTCAAGCAGGTAGATCCTCAGCCCGGCCGCCGACAACTCTCCGACCTGCCAAGGCCACAGTGCGACGCGGTTACGTCGGGGCCCCCACTGCCCGTCCCGCCAGAGAATCTCCACGGGCGCCGCCACCGGCTCCGGTTCCGGCGGGTGCCGGTCCAGGTCGTCCGAAACCCACAGGTGCACCGTTCCATCGGGCACAGGGAGCCGTTCACGCGCGTCGAACCACGCGGTCACGGCAGCCTGCGGCACGTCCAGCTCGTGACCCGCCAGCTCCAGCCGAAACTCACTGATCGCCGGGAAGACCCGGCCGAGTTCCCGTATCAGGATGTTGGCCCCGTTCCAGTCACGTTCCGTGGAACGAACCTCCGCGGCGGTGACCGGGCTCGGACTCTCGAGACAGCGCCCGATCCAGATCCGATCGCCCAGCGTCCGGCCGCACAGCTCCCCGGTTCGGATGTGCGGCGGCAGACTGTGCAGGAGGCCGTCCAGGTCCATCTGGTCGGGAAGCGGGCTCAGCCCGGCGGCATCGTAGTCGATCTTCAGTGCCTGCGCGCCACGTTCCGCACCGGCCTGCGGCCAGTCCATGGATGCCAGGATCTGGTCATCCCGATGGACCTCCAGGTATACGCGGTCGACGTTGACGCGCTCGACCAGGCGATCGGCACCTCCCGGCTGCATACGCCCAACGTCCCCGGCCAGAGCGCGAAGCGGCGCGAGCTCGCGGTGGTTGCCACCCGACCCGTGCTCGGGCCAGGCAACGAACAGGGAGAGCACGCTGCCGTCGTGCTCGAAATGCATGCTCGCGCCATCGGGCAGCGTGCGGCTCGCGAGTTCCTCGACCGCTTGGGGAAGTCCGGCGCGCTCGGCCTGCAACGCGCGTTGTTCCTGCAATACGCCCTGGATGGGCAGACCGGCAAGGCTTGCAGTAACGAACGGTCATTCCGGCAACCTGGGGCCAGGCGCCCGTCGAACGGATTGGGTTCTCGTCTGGGTCGCAGGCCCAGGTGAGCCCGCTGCCCCGGGCCCTTCGCGCGACGCAGCCGATCCGCTACGCCTTCTCTGCGCCCTTGACGACCGCCTCCATCTCGCTCAGCTCGATGTGGCGCACGTCGCGGCCCTTCACGAAATAGATCGTGTATTCACACATATTCCGGGCGTGGTCGCCGGCACGCTCGAGCGCACGCGACGCGTAGGTCAGATCCAGGATCCGCGTGATATTACGCGGATCTTCCATCATGTAGGTCGCGTTCTGGCGCAGAATCGCCTCGTGGTCATGATCGATCGCGAAGTCCTGGCGCACCACTTCGAGCGCCGCGCTCGCATCCATCCGCGCGAAGGCGTCGAGCGCGTCGTGCAGCATCGTCACCACGCGCTTGCCCATGGTGTCGATATCCCGGAAAAGCTGCTTGCGCGGCCGGTCGCTGTCGGCCTGCCGGATCGCCATACGCGCGATCGCCTCGGCCAGGTCGCCGATGCGCTCGAGGTCGGTGATGGTCTTGATCACCGCGACCACCAGCCGAAGGTCCATTGCCGCCGGCTGGCGCCGGGCGAGGATCTCGACGCAGCGCTCGTCGATGCTGACTTCGAAGCTGTTGACCCGCGAGTCGTTCTCGGCGACCTCCTGCGCGACCTGGGTGTCGCCATCGATGAAGGCTTGCAGCGCGTTGCCGAGCTGGGTTTCGACCAGTCCGCCCATCGCGAGCACGCGGTTCACGACCTCCTCGAGCTCGGCGTCGTACCGATGGGAGTAATGTCCACCAAGGCGTTTGTTTTCCATCCCGATCCCTATTCTCGTTTTGCATTGAAATCGAACGACGGGTGTCCCGACGCGCGACCGTGGTTATCCGCCGACTCGTAGGGCGGAAGAGCGTAGCGTCATCCGCCGTAAAGCCTTTGCACCGCCCTTGAAATCAGGGCAACTCTGGCGCTGGATGGCGGATGACGGCCTTCGGCCTTTTCCGCCCTACGCGCCCGGTCGCCGGTCAGCCGTAGCGACCGGTGATGTAGTCCTCGGTCGCCTTCTGGCTCGGGTTCGTGAACAGATGCATGGTGTCCGCGTACTCGACCAGTTCGCCCAGGTACATGTAGGCGGTGTAGTCGGAGACGCGCGCCGCCTGCTGCATGTTGTGGGTCACGATCATGATCGTGTACTGCTGCTTCAGTTCCTCGACCAGTTCCTCGATCTTGGCGGTCGAGATCGGGTCCAGCGCCGAGGTCGGCTCGTCGAGCAGGATCACCTCGGGTTCGATCGCGATCGCCCGCGCAATCACCAGTCGCTGCTGCTGGCCACCGGACAGGCCGAACGCGTTGCCCTGCAGACGGTCCTTCACCTCGTCCCAAAGACCCACGGCCTTGATCGAGCGCTCGACGACTTCGTCCAGCACACGCTTGTTTTTCACGCCCTGCAGGCGCAGACCGTAGGCGACGTTTTCGTAGATCGTTTTCGGGAACGGGTTCGGCTTCTGGAACACCATCCCGACGCGCCGGCGCAGCTCCGCGACATCCGTGCCCCGACGGTAGATGTTTTCACCGTGCAGGTTGATCGCGCCCTCGATCCGGCAGCCATCGACCAGATCGTTCATGCGATTGAAACAGCGCAGCAGGGTCGACTTGCCGCAACCCGAGGGCCCGATGAACGCGGTAACCCGTTTCGCCGGGATCTGCATCGTGATCTGTTTCAGCGCCTGGCTGTCGCCGTAATACAGGTCCAGGTTTTCAACCGTGACCGCGATGTCCTCGTCGGCCAGCGAACGGACCGTACGGGTCGTACCCTCGAACAGGCCGGAGGCCATGCTGGTCGCGGCGGGGCTTCTCTGGCTCATTTGATTCTCCATCAACATAACGATATCTCTTGCGGGAGCGGAAAACCCGACCTTCAGTCGCTTTCCGCGCGGTATTTCTCGCGCAGGTGGTTTCGAATCGTGATCGCCGACAGGTTCAGCACCAGGATCAGCAGCACCAGGATCAGCGCGGTCGCATACACCAACTGCTCGGCGGCCTCGGCGTGCGGGCTCTGGAAGCCGACGTCGTAGATGTGGAAGCCCAGGTGCATGATCTTGCGCTCCAGATGGATGAACGGGAAGTTCCCGTCGATCGGCAGCGTCGGCGCGAGTTTCACCACCCCGACCAGCATCAGCGGCGCGACCTCGCCCGCGGCCCGCGCAATGGCCAGGATCAGCCCGGTCATCATCGCCGGAGTCGCGAGCGGCACCACGACTTTCCACAGCGTCTCACCCTTGGTCGCGCCCAGCGCCAGCGAGCCGTCGCGGATCGTCGACGGGATGCGCGCGAGCCCTTCCTCGGTCGACACGATCACCACCGGCAGCGTGAGCAGCGCGAGCGTCAGCGACGCCCAGAACAGGCCTGGCGTGCCGAAGGTCGGCGACGGCAATGCCTCCGGATAGAACGTCCGGTCGATCGCCCCGCCCATGAAATACACGAAGAAGCCGAGGCCGAACACGCCGAACACGATCGACGGCACACCGGCCAGGTTGTACACCGAGATGCGCACGGTTTTCAGCAGCGGCCCCTGCTTCGCGTACTCGCGCAGGTAGATCGCGGCGAGAATTCCGAACGGTGTCACGATGATCGACATCACCAGCACCATCACCACGGTGCCGAAAATCGCCGGGAAGATGCCGCCTTCGGTGTTCGCTTCGCGCGGATAGCCGAAGATGAAGTCGAAGAAATCCTGGACGTAGAACCAGACCTTCGCCGGCACTGACATGTTGTTCGGCTGCCAGGCCTTGACGACGTCGGCGACGCGGAGGGTGACTTCGCTGCCGTCCGCCGCCCGCATCACGATGCTGTCTCGCGCGGCTTCGTCGTAGAGCTGGTTCAACCGCTTTTCGAGTTCCGCGTACTGCGCCTGCAGATCCTGCCGGCGCTGATCGAGTTCGGCCTGGTATTCGTCGGTCAGCGTGCCGCGAAGCTCCGCGCGCCGCTGGTCGAGTCGCACCCGCTCGATCTGGAAGTTGATGCGGCCGATCGCGCCGCGCTCGATGCTTCGAATCTCGCCCCAGAGGTCGCTGACCCAGCCGACCCGCTCCTGGAATTCGTCCCAGAGTGCGTCGCCCACCGCGACGGTGCTGCCGCGCTCGAGCAGGCGCAGGGGCACGCCGTAGAAGTCACCCCATTCGCGCCGTTCCAGAACCGCCATGTTCTTCGGGTAGCGCCATTCGTCCATGAAGTCGTCGACGAAATAGGCGAAGTCGCGGCCGGTCACGTCGCGATTGCCCAGCTTCAGCAAATGCCGGGTCACGACCAGCTGGTCCTCGGGGATCGGCACGCCGGCATCGCGCATCGCCGCGCCGGTCAGCGTCTCGGAACGGCGCAGCTCGCCGACCACCACGACCGGATCGGTCCCCGGCAGCTCGTAAGTGGTCTCGACGACCGGATGCGGCCAGAAGGCGCCGAAGCCGCGCACCAGGATCAGCGCGATCAGCCCGAACACCATCACCATGCTGATCGTGACCGCGCCACCGTTCAGCCAGATCCAAGGGGAGCCGCTTTTCCACCACTGTCTCATTTCGTCATCCTCGATCCGGATCTGGCTTTAGAGCGACGCATAGCGCTTGCGCAGCCGCTGGCGAACGATTTCGGCCGCGGTGTTCAGCAGGAAGGTGAATACCAGCAGCACCAGCGCGGACAGGAACAGCACCCGGAAATGCGTGCTGCCCACCGCGGTCTCGGGCAATTCGACCGCGATGTTGGCCGCGAGCGTCCGCATGCCTTCGAACAGGTTGAAGTTGACCACCGGGCTGTTGCCCGAGGCCATCAGCACGATCATCGTCTCGCCGACCGCGCGGCCGAAGCCGATCATCACCGCGGAGAAGATCCCCGGGCTTGCAGTCAGCAGCACGACGCCGGTCACCGTCTGCCACGGGGTCGCACCGAGCGCCAAGGACCCGTTGGTCAGGTGCTTCGGCACGTTGAACACCGCGTCCTCGGCGATCGAGAAGATCGTCGGGATCACCGCGAAGCCCATCGCCATGCCGACGATCAACGCGTTGCGCTGGTCGTACGGGATCCCCACGTCGGTGAACCACTGGCGCATCGAGCCGTCGAAAAACGCGACCTCGATCCAGGGGCTGCTGGTGACCACGATCCAGCCGGTCAGGATCACCACCGGCACCAGCAGCGCCGCCTCCCAGCCCGACGGAACCAGGCTCTTGACCCCCTGCGGCAACCGGGACCAGGCGAAGCCGGCGATCAGAACGGCCAGAGGGAACAAAATCACTCCCGTGATCAGGATCGGCAGGTTGTTTTCGATGTAGGGGGCCAGCCAGATGCCGGCCAGGAAGCCGAGGATCACCGTCGGCAACGCCTCCATCAGCTCGATCGACGGCTTCACCACGCGCCGGATCGCCGGGGCCATGAAATAGGCGGTGTAGATCGCGCCCATGATCGCGAGCGGCGTCGCCAGCAGCATCGCGAACAGCGCCGCCTTCAGTGTGCCGACGGACAGCGGCACGATGCTCAGCTTGGGCTCAAACGCGTCGTCGGCCGACGACGACTGCCAGATGAACTCGGGCTCGCCACGGCCCTCGTACCAGACCCGGCCCCAGAGCGCGCTCAGCGTCGTCTGCGGATGCGGATTGTCGATCGCCAGCACCCGCAGCACGTCGGAGTCTTCGGTTTTCACCAATGCCCGCCGGTTGTTGGGCCCCATCGCGAGACGCGCGACCGGAACATCCGACACCGACTTCATCGCCAGCGTGACGCTGGAGGTGGCGAAATGCAGGCCAACGCTGCCATCCTCGGCCCCGGTCAGGAATCCCTTGCGGATGGACTCGGGCTCAATGAAGGTGACTGGGGCATCGTGACCCCGGAAGCCGCGGATGAACGTCATATGCGACTGGCCGGAATCTTCGTCCCGGACCAGGAACCACTGCCGCACGCTGCCGTCAGAGCCGCCAACGATCAGCGACCGCGAGCCGACCAGAAACTCGGAAGCGGTGACCCGGGCGCCGTCGCCGACCAGTTCCACTTCTTCGACCAGGAACGGGTTGTTCCGATCGACGATATTGAAGTTGAACAAATGCCCGCGATCGTCGATCACGAACACGTTGCGCAACGTTTCCGGTAGCAGGATCTGCCGCACCGGGCGCCCCATGTCCGGGAGGTCGTAGTCCGATCGGCGGATCTCGACCTCGCCAGTCATCATGTTGCGGCGCGTCGAAAACAGCGCCATCGCGATCTCGCCCTCCTCGGTACCGCCGGCGACGATGTAGCCGCCGCGTCCTTCGACCACGGCCAGCGCCGAGTAGTCCTCGACCAGGCCCGCGCCGATGCGGATCGGTTCTTCACCCAGCGGATACGAAAGCTCCGGATGGATATGCCGAACGCCGCCCACGAAGGTCTGCGGGTACTCGACCTTCACCGGCAGCACGCCGCCGTCCGAATAGCCGAACACGAACAGACTGCGACGGCTCTCGGCGCGATCGAACGCGGTGATCCGTTCGCCCTCGGGGATCGGCACTTCGAGGCGCTCGAGCACTCCGCCGGTATTGGCATCGAAGAACGTGATCGTCCCCGACTTGGAGAAACGCGCGCCGATCTGCTCGTAGCGGTCGAGCGTCAGGTGCAATGTCGGCGCCGGGACTTCGTCGCCCGGCACCGTGTATTCGGTTTCGACTCCCACGCTCACGGGCTTGAGCAATGGGAACGTCTCGTAGAACAGATAGATGAAGATCAGTGCCAGAGCGAAGATGACGCCGAGTCCGCCGGCGCCGACTCCGTAGCGCGAGAATCCATCCCGAAACGCCCGAATCTTGCGCAGCTTCTGTCGGCGTTCCGCATCCGGAAGCAGAGAACCTTCCGGAAGAGCGGAGTCGTTGGTGACAGCAGACATGATCAACCTCTGGTGATTTACTGATACTCGGAGATAGCAATGGGCCCTGGCACCAGGGGTACCAAGGCCCATTGCGGGTTACCGGACTGTCCTCAATCGAGGTTGAATTCCGTCCGGAACCGTTCCGCGGCGCTGGCGGAAAGCGTCACGTAGCCGTCACGGTGCACGACGCCCTGGCCTTCCTTCGACAGCACGAGGCGGAAGAACTCGCGCTCGAGCGGGTTCCAGCCGCTTTCCGGGTTCTGGTTGGCCGCGATGTACAGGAACCGCGCCAGCGGGTAGTCACCGGTGGCAGCATTGTCGCCGGTGGCCTCGAAACCGTTCAGGGGCACCACGCGCACGCCGGCGGTACGGTATCCGATGCCGGAGTAACCGATACCACCCAGCGTCTGCTCGACACCGCGCACCACCGCCGAGGAACCGGGCTGCTCGTTCACGGTCGCCCGGAAATCACCGCCGCACAGCGCGTTCTCGCGGAAGAAGCCGTAGGTGCCGGAAACCGCGTTGCGACCGAAGATGGTGATGTCGCGGTTGGTCCAGCCACCGGTCAGGCCAGCGTCGCCCCAGGTGTTGATGTCACTGTCGTGACCGCAGGCGCGGGTGGCCGAGAAGATCGCATCGACCTGCTCCATCGAAAGAGTCTCGACCGGGTTGTCCTTGTTCACGTACACCGCGATCATGTCCACCGCGACCGGAACCAGCGTCGCCGGATAGCCGTGGCGGTCCTCGAACGCACGCATTTCGGAATCCCGCATCGGGCGGCTCATCGGGCCGAAGTTCGAGGTGCCCTCGGTCAGCGCCGGCGGGGCGGTCGAGGTGCCGGCGCCCTGGATCTGAATGTTCACGTTCGGGTAGTGGTTCGCGAATTCTTCGGCCCAAAGCGTCATCAGGTTGTTCAGCGTATCGGAACCGACCGAGCTCAGGTTGCCGGAAACGCCGGACACGCGCTCGTAGCTCGGCAGGTTCTCGTCGACGTCGGCGGTCGCCACGGAAACGGAAACGCCCAGGGCAGCGACAACGCCCAGGACCAGGGATTTCTTCATCGTCATGATCAGGATTCCTCAGTTGGAATGGTCGTAACGAACTGGGCTGGCTGAGAGGCCGGTGCCTTCCATTCGCGGCCGGCAGTATGAAAGCGCTCGGTCACAACTATATGAATGCGAGATGACAACTTTGTGACGACGCCGGACCGGTGACGCCGCTATCGGGCGGCCAGGGGGAATCCGGGCGCACGCTGCACATCATGGATCTGCAGATCCAGGCGCCGGAATTCGTTCGCGCTTCCGGCACCCTCGATGACGCTGATACGGGTCGGGGTCAGCGCTCTTTCGATCCAGCGCCAATCGCCGAGCTCGACACACACGGTTGCACCCGTTTCCGGATCGTGGAGCCCGATAGCCCGCGGGCGTTGCATCGAGTCGAAGTCCAGCGTCACGCGGCTTCCCGTTTCGGGCAACACCCCCTCCCATGCCGAGCCCTCCTCGATGACCTGCCACTGCACGCCGCGGTCGACGAACCAGCACCAGGGCGCAAGCGCACGTTCGCCAAGCGCCTGTGCCCGAAGCGCAAGCGGGGACGGACCGCACCCGGGGCACTCGATCCGGAACAGCCCCAGCCACCAGTAGCTGCTGGAGATTCCTCTACCGTCGACCCGATGGATCTCGACGATCCAGCCGAACCGTCGCAGGCCGACCCGCCGGATCTGCGCCCAGCCGCCGCAGGGAAGAAGGAAGCTCTCGGCCGACACCGGCCGGTCGCGATCGTCGCTGTCGTAGCGCAGGCGCCCGGACGCATGTATCACCAAGGGGCCGAGCCCAACACCCCGACCAACCAGCGCGGTGACCAACCGGCGGGGCAGTTCTCCACGAACATCTCCGAACCGGGCCTGCATGCCGTGGCGCGCCGGTTCCTGCGCGAAGTCCGCCACCGCCGACAGATAGTCCGCCTCGACCTGCAAGCGAATTCGCCGCGCGCGCAACCAGAGCAGCGTCAACGCCAACGCGACGCCGGCGGCCAACCCAAGGAGCCACGGCAGAACCATCCACAGAGCGCCTGCGAAACCGGTCACGAGCCCGCCGACTGGTTTCGCGTCAGCGCAGGCCGGGAACCGGGCGTTCCCATTCCTCGATCTCGCGCGGCGGATCGGGCATCACGATGGCGAGCAGCTCCAGTTCGAAGATCAGCGTTTCCTCCGGGCCGATCCGGCCACCCCCGGCGCGCCCGTAGGCGAGTTCCGGCGGCACCACCAGCCGCAGCCGTGTCCCCACCGGAGTCGACACCAGCGCTTCGCGCCAACCGGCAATGGTGCGCTCGATCGGCACAGTGGCCGGCTCGTTGCGGCGCCACGAGTTCTCGAACTCGCGGCCATCCAGGTGCCAGCCACGGTAATGCACCTGCACCCAGTCGTCCTCGTCCGGCACCGTCCCCTGCCCTTCACGCAACACCTCGACCTGAAGCCCGTTGTCCCAGACGACCACCCCAGGCCGTCGCTCGTTCTCGGAGCGGTAGGCCAATCCCTCCTCGGCGTTCATTTCCGCAAGCAGGATGCGCTCTTCGATCTGTTCCGGAGTCAGCCCGCAGGAGCGGGCCCCCAGGAACACGAAAACCAGTGCCAGCAGGCTGATCAGGATTACCTTGAGCATCGGATCACGGCCTTGCGACCGCCCAATCCACTGCGCGCTGCCGCGCCTCGCGCAGCGCTTCAGGGGTGAGCTGTTCCTCGAGCACGAGGCGGATCCGGTTGCCGAGGTCGTCGCCGTCCGCCGCAGACAGACTGGCCCACTTGGTTGCGCTGACGGGGTTGGCCTCGACGCCACGCCCCTCGGTGTACATCAGCGCGAGCCAGGCCTGCATCCTGGCGTGCCCCTGCTCGGCGCCGATCCGGGTGTATCGAGCCGCCGCGTCATCGTCGACCGGGTGGTCGCCGATCCCCTCAGTGTAGAGCCGGGCCAGAAAATACGCGGCGAGCACCTGACCCTGCTGCAGCGCATCGTCAAGCAGTTCCCTTGCCTCGAACACCCGATCGGGGGCGCGGCCGCCTTGCGCATCGGCGATCAGCACCGAGGCCCAGGCAACCCGTGCCGGGGCGTAATCCGCGTCGATCGCACTCAGGAACCACGCCTCGGCCTGGACGCGGTCGCGGTCCACACCCTGGCCACCGAGGTACATCCAACCGAGCTTCACCGCGAACTCCTGCGCCCCGGCCTTTGCCGCGCGGGCGTACCATTCAGCGGCGCGTGCGCCGTCCTGCGGAACCCCTTTGCCCTCCTCGTACATCCAGCCGAGGTAGCTCATCGCGGTGGGAGACCCCGCCTCGGCCGCTTCGGTGAAGGCCTCGCGCGCCGAATCCCAGTCTGGCGGGTCGAGCGCGAGGGAGGCATGGGCCCGCGTCTCGGCAGCGTCCGGTTCGGCAGCCGATGCCGCAGAATGCAGCGCCCCAGCGCCGAGAGCGGCGATCAGCCCCGGCACAAGCAGCAACCGAAAAGTCCGGCGGGTCAAGTCAATCAAGTTACGGTACATCGATCATTCTTCCATTCAAGAAAACGAACCTGCAGGGCACGAAAGCGCAGCGTCATCCGCCACGCAGCGTCGGCACCGCCCCGGTGTGCCCGATGGTGGATCACGGCCTTCGGCCTCTTCCACCCTACCCCGGCGCGAGTGCAATGGGCATCCGGTCATGATCCGGCGCCGGCATGCTCACGCTCGGCAAGGGACTGGCGCAGCAGCTTCGCCGGGAACACGCAGGTGAACCGGCTGCCCTGGCCCGGCGTGCTGCGGATGCGCAACTGGGCTTCGTGCCGCATCAATACGTGCTTCACGATCGCGAGTCCGAGACCGGTGCCGCCGCGGCTCTTCGAGCGACCGTTGTCGACGCGATAGAAACGCTCGGTCAGACGATCGATGTGCCGCGGCTCGATGCCGATCCCGGTGTCCTCGACCTCGAGGTATCCGGCCTGATTATCGGATGACCAGCGCAGCGAGATCCGACCGCCCTCCGGCGTGTAATGGACGGCGTTGAACAGCAGGTTAGCGAAGGCGCTCCGGAGTTCCTTTTCGTTGCCCAACAACAGCAGCCCGGGCGTGGCTTCCAGCTCCAGCTGGTGCTGGCGCGCGCCCGAGAGTACACGCGCCTCGTCGATCAGGCCCGGCAACAGCGCCGGAACATCCACCCAGCGTCCGTTGCGGGGTGCGCCTCCGGTTTCGAGCCGAGCCAGCAAGAGCAGATCGTCGACCAGGTGCTTCATCCGTTCGGCCTGCTCCTGCAACAGGCGCACCGACCGGCCAAGTTCGGGGTTGCCGCCGATCTCCTCGTCGAGCGTCTCCGCCACCCCGTAGACTACCGACAACGGCGTGCGCAGCTCATGCGAGACGTTGGCGACGAAGTCGCTGCGCATGGTTTCGAGCCTCTTCATCGCCGTAATGTCCCGCGCCAGCAGCAGATAGCGCTTCCTTGCGTAGGGGATCAGCCGGATTTCCAGCCAGATCCGTGCATCGGCTGGCGATGGCAGCGAGAGGCTGCGCGCTTCGTGCACATGCTGCGCCAGAAACGACACGAACTCCGGGTGGCGCACGATGTTGGTGATCCGCCGCCCCTCGTCGCGCGGCCATTGCAACCCCAGCAGGTCCAGTGCGGCCTGGTTGCACCACTCGATGGCATAATCGCCTCGCAGCACCACGGTCGCGTCCGGCATCGCCCTGATCGAGTCGCGATAGTTGCGGACCAGATTGCGCCGGCGCTTGTCCCGCTCCCGGCTGCGGCGACGCATTCGGTACAGTCCGTCGAAGATTTCCCCCCACAGCCCCAGCGACCGGGGCGGATCCAGCTTCCGGGTCAGGCGCAGCCAGCGCTCCAGGCGCCGCAGGTTATGGAAGTTCCAGGCCAGTGCCGCAAACGCACCGAGCAGAAATACCAGCAGCCATTGCGCGGTCCACCATCCGATCAGAACCAGACCCAGCAGCGCCAGCGCAAAGCGGGCCTGCCACAGGGGCCACGGATTTCGGGGGATCATCGCTGGCCGAATGCCGGTTGCCCCGGGCCATTACCCGAGCACACAGGAACGACGCCCGCGCAATGCGCCACGAAACGGTTCAAGGCTGCCTGGAGAAACGATACCCGGCACCGCGGATGGTTTGTACCAGGGCATCATGACCAGAACCCGACAATGCAATCCGCAAGCGACGGATATGCACATCGACCGTGCGCTCCTCGACGTAGACGTTCGTACCCCATACGTTATCGAGCAATTGGCCGCGCGTGAACACGCGATCCTGATGGGCCATGAAAAAATGCAGCAAGCGGTACTCGGTCGGCCCCATTTCGACGTTCGCGCCGTTCGCGGTAACCCGGTGGCTCACCGGGTCCAGCCGCAGCCCTTCGACCTCCACCGGCTCGTCGCTGCTGGTCGGCGTGGTGCGACGCAGGACGGCCCGAATCCGCGCCACCAGCTCCCGTGGGGAGAACGGCTTGGTCACGTAATCATCGGCACCGACTTCGAGACCCTTGACACGATCTTCCTCTTCTCCGCGCGCGGTGAGCATGATGATCGGAATGTTCCGGGTGTGCGGAGCACTCTTGAGCGACCTCGCCCACTCGACCCCGCTGACATCAGGCAGCATCCAGTCGAGCAGGATCAGCTCCGGCAACTGCTGCAGCAATGCCGCGCGCGCCTCGCGCACGTCGGCAGCTTCGATCACGTTGAATCCTGCCTTCTGCAGCGGGCCAGCGAGCACCTCTCTAACCGCCGCATCGTCCTCCACGAGGAGGATGTCGAGTTCCATGATCCACTTCCCGTCTGAAACGTGCCGGCATTAGATAACAGGCAGGTTACACAATCTTTACAGGAGGGTACCGACGACCTGCGGGCGGCCTGAACGCCGCACCATGGATGACACCGCACACGGCCGCCTCCCGGAAACTCCCGTTGGATCACCGGCAGGGTTGTCAGTCCCGTGGGTACCAGCGGCCCGCGGCCGCGCAATTCCGCATCAGAACCGGCTCTTGATGCAGTCGCAGCCGCAAAGCTGCTAGCTTGTCCAACGGTCCAACCGGAGGCATGGCATTGCCGTACAACGAACAAAGCATCACCTCGGTCCGGCGCTGGTCACCGAAGACCTTCAGCTTCACGACCACGCGTCCCGAGGGTTTCCGATTCGAGAACGGCCAGTTCGTGACGCTGGGCCTGCGCCGAGAGGGCAGGCTGATCCCGCGCGCCTACTCCATCGTCTCGGATCCACGCGAGCCGGACCTCGAGTTCCTGAGCATCCACGTTCCGGACGGCCAACTGACGAGCCAGCTGGCGGAACTGGGGGTTGGCGACAGCGTCTGGATCAACAGCAAGGTTACCGGCTCGCTGACGCTCGAACATGTGCTGCCAGGCCGGAACCTCTACCTGCTGGCCACCGGAACCGGAATCGCGCCCTTCATTTCCCTGATCCGGGGCAAGAAGGTTTTCGAGCACTTCGAGCGGGTCATTCTGGTGCACAGCGTGCGCACCGCACCCGAGCTCAGCTACCGCGAGGAAATCGAGCACCGGGCCGGCGACCGGCTACGTTATGTGCCGACCGTAACCCGGGAGGCGCACGCAAACACCCGGCGCGGGGCTGAACTCTTTCGCAGTGGCGAACTGTTCCGGATGCTGGATCTTCCGGCCGCAGACGCGGAACTGGACCGGGTGATGCTCTGCGGCAACCCGGAGATGAATCGCGAGATGACCGAGTTCCTGAAGGCGGCGGGCTGGACGATGACCAACTACAAGGGCGTCGGCAATTTCACCGTCGAGCAGGCCTTCGTCGGCACCCGCGCCGGTGACTGACGGCGGGCGCGCTTCAGCAGTTCCTGACCAGACCGAAGAACTGCCGGTCGGCGGTGAGCATGTGCCGCAACACCAGATCCTGCGCCAGGAATTCCACCAGCGTCGCCACCGCAACCGGACCAGACCGGACCGCCGCCTCGACCTCGCGAGCCCGCCTGAGCAACGCCCGATGTGCGTTGCGGTGTCCCTGGAGGCCGGGAAACGCGCATTGCTCCAGGATCTGCTCCTCGTGCCTGAAATGCCGCTCGACCTCGGTGACCAGGGCGGAGACGGCACTGGCCAGCCGATCCGGCTCGGAGTGCGATGCAAGCGCCTCCGCCAGCACCCGGTTCGCCAGATCGAACAGCCGGCGGTGTTCCCCATCGATCACCGGGTGACCCGAGGCGAAGTCACTGTCCCAGGCCAGCTCTACAAGGGGCCGGGTGCGGGGGGTGGAACCCGCAGCCGGGCGCGACTCCGGCCGCAGCGGGTCGACCACCACGCGATCGCGCCCCCCACTCTTCGCGCGATACATGGCCCGGTCACAGCGGTCGAACCAGTCTTCGCGCGAGGCCTCGGGGAGATACTCGGCCACGCCCAGGCTGACCGTAACCGTACCCACCACTGGAAAGGGTTCCGCAGCAACGGCCTCGCGCAGGCGCTCGGCGACGACCGCGGCACCGTCGGCGTCAGTTTCGGGAGCCAACACGACGAACTCCTCGCCGCCCCAGCGATAAAGGCTGTCCGTGAGCCGAAGCGCGTCTTGCACGCGGCTGACCAGCTCCTTCAACACTAGATCCCCGACCGCATGGCCGAATCCGTCGTTGATCCGCTTGAAATGATCCACGTCGAGCAGAATCTGGGAGAGGGACTCGCGATACCGCGCAGCGCGGGCGGTCTCGGATTCGACCATCCGCTCGAGGTGCGTCCGGTTCCAGGCATTGGTCAGGCGATCCTTGGTGCTCAGGCGCTCCATCTCCCGCAGCCGTTCCTCCAACATCTGGACAGCCCGGTCGCCGTTCTCGAGGATCAGCATCAGCCGGTCGCCCAGCGGGACCACGAACGCGGCGACTGCTTCGCCATCGCCATTCGCGTTCGGCAAGCTGACGTTGGACGGCACATCGCGCGCGGACAGCTTCGCAATCACCTCGGGTGTCAGCGCCTCGGCATCCATTTCGGACGAGAATCGCCGGTTCACCAGATCCACCGACCCCGAGCGGTGAACCACGGCTATGGGCAGCGGCAGATCCATCAGGGTATCGATGGTGCTGTGATCTTCCAGCCAGGTACTAACGGTCATCGCGAACACTCTCCGGTCGGTAGATCCACTGCAGCGGGCCATCTTCGGGTTCCGCGCCGGTCGAGCTACAGGCAAAACGGCCCAGTGGCCGTCTTCCGACCCTGGTCACGAGCGACACCTTAACGCAAGAAGACGCGATTTGCTCGGGGGTACTGGAAGCGCCCCGATATCGCAAACGCCGCAACTCCTCGACCCGTTCGCACCATCGTCGAGCAGAAGAGTGCAGCGTCCATCACGATTCGCTGTCCAGCAGCCTCACGCGGGTCGCCAAAACGCCGTTGCCGGAGCCGAACACGGTTCGCAGCAGCGCTCCCGGACCGACAACGGCTGCGGGTTCAGGATGGCAGATCCCGGGACTTCACTCCATCCACTGGCCGGGTGCTGATCTCGGCGCGGTAGAACCACTCGTTGCCCGGAAGCGCTTTCGGGTTCGGGAATACGATAAACCCGTCTCCCGGCGAGCGGACCACCTCGCCGTCCGCGCGCACGCCGATCGCCTCGCCCGCACAGACGCGGTCGAAACTCTGCCAGGGGCGGGCAAAGCGATCGTCCGGGTGATCGCGGTCGATGACCTCGACCAGGCGCAGCACTTCGAGGTCGGTACGCGGCGGCGGCGCCGCCAGATCCAGCATTTCGAGGTGAGCCAATGCCGCGAGGATCGCCCGATACCCCACCTCCGGAGCTTCCGGATCGTCATGCTGGCCGCATTCCAGCGTCACTCCGTAGCCGCCGTGGCTGCGCATGTACTCGGTAGTGCCGATGCCGTAACTCGGATCGGTGCTGAGCATCTGGGCACGCAGGCTGGCATTGGGGTTGCGAATCCGCCGGGCGACACCGCGCGCGTAGGTTTCAAGCCAACCCTCGACGACCCGGCGCGGCCCCAAGCGTCGCACCAGCGCCTCCTCCGCCGCGGCATGCCGGAACGGCTCGAGGTCCGATTGATTGTCCTGCGGCCCCAGCATCACGAACGGTTCGCCCGGAGTGTGGAACGAGTGCAGATCCAGCAATACGTCGTGCTGCGCCAGCAGCGGCGCAAGCCGATTCGCAATCCGGTCCTCGTAGTCCCGCGGATCGTCGGTCTCCCGGAAATTGCGGTTCAGGTTGCGCTCGCCCATGCGTTCCCCGCGCTGGTAGGCGAGCGGATTGGCAACAGGGACCAGGGTCAGCGTGCCGCGCAGCAGTTGCCGTTCGCCACGCTCCAGTTCGCTGGCCAGACGCAGGATGGCCTTGGGACCGCAGGTCTCGTTTCCGTGCACGGCTCCGAGCACGATCAGGCGTGGCCCCTCGCGCAGACCGACATAGGCCATGGTTCGCAGCATGGTCGGTGGGAAAGTCGTGGGGTTCGATACCATCGGCATACTCCGTCAGCAGACGTGACGGCGGGCCCCGGCCCGCCTGCAGGGGGTCATGATACCGGCTCCTCCCCCGCCAGTGCCCGCGCCAGCCATTGCACGCACTCACCGACCGGCAGCGGGCGGGCAAACAGGAATCCCTGTCCGGTGCGACACCCCCTCTCCAGCAGGAAATCGCGTTGAGCACGGGTCTCGACTCCTTCTGCCACCGGTTCCAGGTGCAGGCTGCGGGCCATCGCGATGATCGCCGACGTAATCTCCTGGTCGTCGGGATCGTCCGGCAGGCCATCGACAAACGCACGGTCGATCTTCAGCACATCGACCGGGAAACGCTTCAGCGCCGCAAGTGACGAATAGCCTGTTCCGAAATCGTCGATCGCGACCCGAACACCCAGATCCCGCAACGCGACCAGCACCCCGGTTTCGGGCCCACCGCCCTCCATCAACGTCGTCTCGGTGATCTCGAACTCCAGTTGCTCCGCCGGGAACCCGGTTTCGTCCAGGATCGCCTGGATTCGCTTGAGCAGATCCTTGTGTTGCCACTGCAGCGCCGACAGGTTGACCGCGAGCCGCATCGGCGGCCTGCCGGCATCCAGCCAACTCCGCCCCTGGGTGCAGGCCTCCCGGAGCACCCAGTAGCCCAGCGGGACGATCAGGCCGCTGTCCTCTGCGATCGGAATGAACTCGCCCGGTGGAACGATCCGTCCTTCTGAGCTTTGCCAGCGCACCAGCGCCTCGACCCCGACCGGAGTTCCGGTCGCGAGGTCCACCTGGGGCTGGTAATGGAGCAGCAGTTCGTTGCGCTCGATCGCGCGACGCAACCGAGCTTCCATGCTGAGACGCAGATTCGCCAACCGCGTCAGCGCCGCCGTGTAGAACTGGTAGGTGTTGCGGCCCCGGGACTTCGCCTGGTACATCGCGGCATCGGCATGCTGGATCAATTCGGTCACCGTGGTGGCATCGTCCGGGAACAAGCTGATGCCGATACTGGCGCTGACGAATAGTTCGCGGCCGTTCTCGATGACGAACGGCTGCTCCAGAAGCTTGAGCAACACATCAGCCAACTGCCCTGCAGCCTCCGGATCACGCGGCTGCTCCAGGATCAGGAGAAACTCGTCGCCGCCCAGCCGCGCCAGCGTATCCTGCTCCCGCAGGCGCCCCGCAAGCCGTTTGGCCACCTCGACCAGCAAGTGGTCCCCGACCGGGTGTCCCAGACTGTCGTTGATGGTCTTGAACCGGTCCAGATCCAGAAACAGCACAGCCACCTGGTAACGGTTCCGGCGCGCGCGCGCAATCGCCTGTTCCAGCCGAACCTGCGCCAACAGACGATTGGGGAGATCGGTCAGCGGATCGTGATGCGCCAGGTGCTGCAGCTGTTCTTCGGTCCGCTTGATCTCGCTGATGTCGGTGAACACGCCCGTGTAGTGGATGGGCCGGCCGTGCTCGTCGAGTACGCGGCTGATGCTCAGCCACTGCGGGTAGACCTTGCCGTCGCGCCGTCGATTCCAGATTTCGCCCCGCCAGTGCCCCGCGTTCCGCAGCGACTTCCACATGGCCAGGTAGAAATCCGGCCCATGGCGCCCGGATTGCAGGAAACGAGGGTTTTGACCGACGACTTCCTCCTCGTCGTAGCCGGTGATCTGCGTAAACGCCGGGTTTACGGAAACGATTCGGGGCGACAGGTCGGTGATCATCACTCCGTCCCGGGTGCTCTCGATCACGGCGGCGGCCCGGCGCTGCCCCTCGGCGGCTCTCCGGCGTTCGATCGCGGCACCGATGCTGGCCGCAATGATGCGCAGAACGTGTTCCTCGACACGACTCCAGGCTCGATTGCGAGTCACGGCATCGAACCCAAGAAACCCCCAGAAGCGCCCCTCGACCAGGATCGGAACGACCAGCACGCTGGCGATTTCCTGGGGTTCCAGCCATTGGCGCTCGTTCACGGGAAAATCGCGGACGAAACCCTTGACCAGTTCACCCTGGAGCAAATGCTCGTGCCAGCGCGGCAGGGTCGTGGGCAGATCGACGTTCTGCAGCTCGGGGTTCTGCAGCTGCGGCGTCACCCCTTCCCGCACCCATTCGTGGCGCTGGCTGCAAACCGGACGGCCGGAGGTGGGGTCTGAATGCTGTTCGAACACGTAGACCCGATCGGCCGTGGCAATCGCTCCCAGTTCCGCCAGTGCCTCGTCGATGACCGCGACGACATCGTCCTCGCGCAGCAGATTCAGAGTCAGGGCCGCAACCATCTGGAGCGCGTGCTCCCGCTCCCGAAGCATTTGGACTGAGCGGCCCTTGTCCACTGCCAACCCGGCAATACTGGCAAACTCGCCCAGCACTTTCGCCTCGCGGTCCGTCGGTCCGCGCCGCTCTCGGCCGAATGCCGCCAGCGCTCCGATCGCTCGCCCGTGGCCATCGCGGAACGGGACCGCCCAGCAGGCCCGGCAACCCGCTTCGCGCGCAGCCTCGACGACCGACTGGCTGACCGGGCCCTGGTCGAGATCGTCGAGGTAGACCGCCTGGCCGCTGGCGACCGCGTGCGCGCAGGGCCCCGGCGTGCTTTCCGCGATACGCACGACCAGTCCCTCGGGCAGGCTCGGGGCCGCGCCGAAACGAAGAATGCTTTCATCGTCCTCATCCCGCAGCAGGATCGCAGCCCGCAGGCCCGGATACGCGGCCTCGAGCCGGACGCAGATCGAAACCAGCAATTCCTCGACGGCACGGTCCGACGCCAGTTCGCTGAAGACCTGCACCCGAGCCGCTTCCATCAGGCGGTCAGCGACCTGCGCGGTGACGTCGGTGAGTACACTCTGGAACCGCGCGGCGCCGCCTTTGCCATCCCGGATCAGCGTGGTGTGGTCGTCGATCCAGAGCCAGTGTCCGTCCCCGTGCTTCAACCGGTATTCCTGTCGAAAGCGGTCGGTGCCCCGCGCGAGATGCCGTGACACGTCCGCAAGCCTCCGCGCGCAGTCGTCGGGATGGACCAGGTCGATGTAACGCAGCCGGCCAGAGGTCAACTCCAGCGGATCGTGGCCCCACTCCCGGATGTTGGCGCTGACGAAGGTCACCGGCCAGCCGTCGGAGCCCCGCCATTCCAGCCCGACCAAAGGCGAACGGTCGATGAGCTGGCCCAACCGCCGGGCGTCGCGGGTCACCTCGGCCCGATGGACCAGGATTTGCCGCACCAGCAGAAACAGCATCAACGCGGTGACCGTCACGAAGACCCCGCCCTTGATGCTCTGCAGATGGCCGAGACGCGCAGCATCGCCGTTGGCCAACGTCAGGATCAAGTGATCGGAGTACAGAACCCAGAGCAGCGCGACCAGCCCGTACAGCCCCGCGACCCACAAGGCTGTCCGCAGTGCACGCCGTTCATCCATCCGCTTCATTCGTGCCCGCCCCCCTTGGGCCATGCCGTCCGTTCGTCCCGCACGCCCCCCGCATGCGTGGCGTTCGCCGAGCGAGTACACTCCCGCATCGAATTCCGGGAACTTCGCACCCCGGAGACGCTGCGGTGGGGTGCTACCATGTGCAACCGTCCCAGGCGATTCACCCAGGTGGAGCCGAATCCCCCGACATGTTCAAGAATATCGAAAAACAGCCCCGAGGCACGCGCTTTTCTCGCGCCGAGTTGCTGGCGGTGCTCAAGCGCAACGCCGACGGCCTGATCCCCGCGATCGCACAGCAACACGACACCGGCGAAGTGCTGATGATGGCCTGGATGAACGACGAGGCCCTCGAAGAAACCCTTGCAACCGGACGTGTCTGCTATTTCTCGCGCTCCCGCGGCCGCCTCTGGCGCAAGGGCGAGAGTTCGGGTCAGGTGCAGCATCTGAAGGCCCTGCACATCGACTGCGACGGCGACACCCTGCTGCTGCGGGTGGATCAGACCGGCCCCGCCTGCCATACCGGACGTTCCAATTGTTTCTTCCTGCGGGTCGACGGCGACGAGGTCGTGATCACCGCAGACCCGCTGATCGACCCGGAAACGCTGTACCGCGGCACCGGGGAAACAGCGCCCGGGCCCGCGTCGGGAGGGTCGCGATGAACCAGACCCTGCGGCTGCACAATACCCTGGGCGGGAAGCTGGAACCCTTCGTTCCCGATGATCCGGAACGGGTCACGATGTATGTCTGCGGCCCGACGGTGTACAACTTCGTGCACATCGGCAATGGCCGCCCGGTCGTCGTGTTCGACGTCCTGTTCCGTGTGCTGCGCGCGTTGTACGGGGCCGATCATGTGTTCTACGCACGCAACATCACCGACGTCGACGACAAGATCAATCAGGCCGCGGCCGAAAACCACGAGGACATCGGCGTGCTCGCCGCGCGCTACACGCAGGCGTTCCACGAGGACGTGGCCCGCCTCGGTGCCTTGCCGCCGAGCCTGGAGCCACGCGCCACCGAGCATATCCCGCAGATGATCTCACTGATCGAGCGCCTGATCGCACGCGGACATGCGTACCTGGCGGACCACCATGCGCTGTATGCGGTGCATTCGTATCCCGAGTACGGGCGCCTGTCCGGCCGCAGCCTCGACGATATGCGCGCCGGTGCCCGTGTCGAGGTCGCGGAATACAAACGGGATCCCGCGGATTTCGTGCTTTGGAAACCGTCGAAACCGGGAGAACCCGCGTGGGAGAGCCCGTGGGGCCCCGGACGGCCGGGCTGGCACCTGGAATGCTCGGCGATGATCGAGACCCACCTGGGCGAGACGATCGACATCCACGGCGGCGGGCACGACCTGGTCTTTCCCCACCACGAGAATGAGATCGCGCAGGGCTGCGGCGCGCACGGCGTCGAATACGCGCGTTTCTGGGTACACAACGGGCATGTGACCGTCGACGGCGAGAAGATGTCCAAGTCGCTCGGCAACTTCCGGCTACTGCGCGAACTGCTGACCGCCTACCCCGGTGAGGTGCTGCGCCTGGCACTGCTCGCCCGGCACTACCGGGCGCCGCTGAACTTCTCCGAGCGCGGACTGGCGCAGGCGCGCAGCGCGTTGAACAGCATGTACCGAGTGCTGCGCGACCATGCCGGCACCCCCGCCGCCGAGGTGGACGAACGCGAATCGCCGGTGTTCGCGGCGCTGCTCGACGATCTGAACACCCCGGAGGCGATCGCCGAACTGCACCGCATGGCCGACGCCCTGGCCGGCGCTGCGGCGCCGGCCGAAGCCGCCCGGCACAAGGGGGCGCTCCTCGCCGCGGGTGAACTGCTCGGCCTGTTGCAGCAAGACCCCGGCGACTGGTTCCACGCAGGCACCGACACCGGTCCGGATGCCGAGTGGATCGAGCAGCGCATCGCCGAGCGGCAAGCCGCGCGCAAGGCGCGCGATTTCGCGCGCTCGGACGCGATCCGCGATCAGCTCGCGGCGGCAGGGATCCAGCTGGAAGACACGCCTGAGGGTACGCGCTGGCAGCGCATGGACGCGGTATCCAGCGAAACGCCATGAGCCGGCGGGGGACCCGCAACCGGCCACAGACCCGGAACCCCGGCCGCTGGCTGGCGCTGGCGGCGCTGCTGGCTGTGGCCGGCGCGGTACAGGCGCATCCGCATGCCTGGATCGACCTGCGGGTCAGCCTGACCTTCGAACCCGGCGGCGACCTCCACGCGATGCGGCAGGAATGGATGCTGGACCCCAGCTACAGCCACCTGCTGTTGCAGGACCTGGAGGCCTCCTACCCGGGGCTGGCCCTGACCGCCGCGCTGGACAAGATCGGCGCGCGCATGCTCGCGGCCCTGCGCGACTACGACTATTTCACCGAAGTCCGCCGTAGCGGCGATCGGCAGACCATCCCCGATGCCCGCGAAGGCCGTCTCGAATGGCGCCAGCGGCGCCTGCACCTTTCCTTCGAGCTGCCGCTGGAACAGACGCGCCCGGATGCCGATGCCCCGCTCGAATACCGGGTCTACGACCCGAGTTACTGGATCGAGGTGCTGCACGATGCGGAGGATGTGATCCACCTCGACCGCGGGCAGGGATGTACCACGCAGATCGAGTCGCCCCGCCCGGATCCGCGTCTGGTCGCCTACGCCGCAACGCTGGACCGCAACCAGCGCGCGCCGCTCGAGGATCTCGGCCGGGCGTTCGCCGAGCGCGTGCTGATCCATTGCGATCCCTGAAGACCCGAGGCCGCCCACCACAGCCCGAGAGGCCAGCCCGATGAGACGCTGCCCAGACGCACCACGTTCCGGCCATGCCCTGCCAGCGCTGATCGCAGCGGCCTGGCTGCTGCTGTTCGCGCTGATGGCCCCCGTGCCGGCTGCGTCCAGCCCGTTCGCATCCGCCTCTCCGGAAACGCCCGAGCAGACGGCAGGAGCCCTGGAGCGCATGTCCGCCTGGGTCATCCAGACCCAGCGCGACCTGCACCGGCAGCTGACCGGGATGCTGCACCAGCTGGACGAGGCGCCCACCGCGCGGACGGCCTGGGCTCTGATCGTGGCGAGTTTCCTCTACGGCATATTCCATGCGGCCGGCCCCGGCCACGGCAAGGCCGTGATCAGCACCTACCTGCTGACGCACCCGCTGACGCTGCTGCGCGGAATCGGGCTGTCGACTGCGGCAGCGCTGATGCAGGGCGTCACCGCGATCGTCGCGGTGCTGGTGCTGATCGGCGTGCTCGGCTGGCTCGCGCGCGACACCATGGGCCAGGTGCGCAGCCTGGAACTCGCGAGCTTCCTGCTGGTGGCATTGCTCGGCCTGTGGCTGATCGGTCGCGCGTTACGCGCGATCTGGCGCCTGCGGCGGGAAGCGCGGTCCGCCGCTGCCGGCCTGCCGTCCGGGGATGCAGCACCGGCGTCGGCCAGCGGCGATCGGGCAGCGCCGCATTTCACCCGCATTGCAACGGACGACACGGGTCTTCCCGCTGTTCCCCGGCTGGCTCAGGCCCCAAGTGCTCCGGCGCATCGGCATCACCCGGGCTGCGGCTGCGGCACCCCCCACCATGTCGATCCGACCCAGCGCGGCCCCTGGTATGCGACCGTGCTTGCGGTCGGAATCCGCCCGTGCTCGGGAGCGGTGCTGGTGATGGCCGTGTCGTACATGCTCGGCATCTGGGCCGCGGGAATCGCAGCGGTCCTGGCGATGTCGCTGGGCACCGCGATCACGGTATCGGCGCTCGCGATCCTCGCGGTGCAGGCGCGCGGCTGGGCACGGCGCCTGCTGCGCCCCACGCGTCTCTCCGGGCTGCGCTATGCCGGACCCGGGATCGGGCTTGCGGGCGGCGCGGTGATCTTCTTCGTCGGCTGGACCTTGTTCCAGGGTACGCTCGCGATCGAACCCGTGCGTCACCCGCTGGGGCTCTGATCGATCCGGCGGTGGCAGACCTGCCGTTGCTGTTGCACTATGGGCGTCCCCCGGCGCCGAAGGCTGGAGACGCCGGGCACCTTGTAGCGACGGCAGGAGAACCATGACCACGACCGTGATCACGCCGGAACGCGCGGGCAGCCTGGCGGGCCTGTTCCGCGAACGCGTCGACGCCAGTCCGGAGAAGGTGGCCTACCGGCAGTTCGATCCGGCCCGGGGCACCTGGGCACGCTGCACCTGGGCCGACATGGCGCACGAGGTCGGACGCTGGCAGATGGCCCTACGCCGCGAAGGACTGGAACCCGGCGACCGGGTGGCGATGATGCTGCGCAACTGCCGGGAGTGGATCACCTTCGACCAGGCTGCGCTGGGACTGGGACTGGTCACGGTTCCGCTGTACACCGACGATCGCCCGGACAACGTCGCCTATATCCTTGAGCAGGCAGGCGTGAAAGTCCTGCTGCTGGAGGACCGGGCGCAGTGGCGACGGTTGCATCCCGTGCGGGACCGGTTGCCGACCGTGACGACGATCGTCTCGCTGCGCGGTTTCGACGACGACAGTGCCCCCGGAGATCCCCGCCTGACCGCGGCCGCCGACTGGCTGTTCGGACTCGACGGCGACCTGATCACCCGCCTGGAGGAACCCGACCACCTCGCGACGATCGTCTATACCTCGGGAACCACCGGGCGCCCGAAAGGCGTGATGCTGTCGCACCGCGCGCTGCTGTTCAACGCGCATGCGGCCTCCCAATGCGCACCTCTCGGTGGCGAAGACGTGTTCCTGTCGTTCCTGCCGCTGTCGCACACGCTGGAGCGCACCGCGGGATATTTCCTGCCGATGGCGGTTGGCGCGGAGGTCGCGTTCGCGCGCTCGATCGCGCAGCTCGCCGAAGACCTTCGGGTCGTGCAGCCGACAGTGCTGGTTTCGGTGCCGCGCATCTACGAGAGTGTCTATGCGAAGATCCAGGCGGGTCTGAAGCAGAAGCCGGCATTCGCGCGGCGGCTGTTCCAGGCCACGGTGAACACCGGCTGGGCGCGGTTCGAATACCTGCAAAGACGCGCCGGCTGGTCGCCCCGCCTGCTGCTGTGGCCGCTGCTCCGGCGCCTGGTCGCGCGGCAGGTGCTGGAACGTCTGGGCGGGCGTCTGGAATACGCCGTCTGCGGCGGTGCCCCGCTGCCGCCACCGATCGCCCGATTCTTCATCGGGCTGGGCCTTCCGGTGTATCACGGCTACGGGCTGACCGAGGCCAGCCCGGTGGTCACGGTGAACCGCCCCGATGACAACCTGCCCGCGTCGATCGGCAAGCCGCTGCCCGGTGTCGAGATCCGAATCGGCGAGCAGGACGAGCTGCTCACCCGCAGCCCCAGCGTGATGCTCGGCTACTGGCGGAACGACGAGGCCACCGCGGCCGCGATCGACTCCGATGGCTGGCTGCACACCGGCGACAAGGCGCGGGTCGACGATCGCGGCTTCGTGTTCATTACCGGGCGCATCAAGGACATCATCGTGCTGGGCAACGGTGAAAAGGTGCCGCCCGCGGACATGGAAATGGCGATCCAGCTCGACCCGCTGTTCGACCAGGTGCTGGTGATCGGCGAGGCGCGGCCGTTCCTGTCGGCGCTGGTGGTGCTCGACGACTCGGCCTGGCGCGAATTCGCAGCCGAACTCGATATCGACCCGGACAGTGACGACGACCTGCGCGGCCGCTTCGCCGAACGCAGCCTGCTGGCGCGCGTGCAGGCACAGCTCAAGGATTTTCCCGGCTATGCGCGGATCCGGCGGCTGACCGCGTTGCGCGAGCCCTGGACCATCGACGACGGCCTGCTGACCCCCACACTGAAGATGAAGCGCGCACGCATCCTGGACCGACACCGCGACCATGTCGACCGGATGTATGCCGACTACACCGACGCCTGATTTCCGGGGCCGCGCCGCACCGCCGTTGCCGGCATTTCAGCGTGCGAGCACCCGGGCCATGCGCGCCACCGCCTCGGCCAGACGATCCCGCGGCTGCGTGTAGGCGATCCGGACGTGATCCCGCCCGCCGGCCGGGCTGAAATCGGTCCCGGGCGTCAGCGCAACCGCGGCTTCGCGCAGCAGCCGCGCGCACAACTGCTCCGAATCGGCGCCGTAGCCGGTGCTGTCGGCGTAGAGGTAGAACGCGCCTCCCGGCCGCGCGCGCACCGGCAGCCCCAGCGATGGCAGGGCTTCCAGCAGGAAGTCGCGGCGCTCGGCGAGTTCCCGCACCCGGGCCTGCAGCAATGCGTCGGTCTCGGGCTCGAACGCCGCGAGCGCCGCCTCCTGGGCCAGCGTCGACGGGGCGACGAACAGGTTCTGCGCCAGCCTGCGCACGGGCTCGATCCAGTGCTCGGGCACGACCATCCAGCCCAGCCGCCAACCGGTCATCGCGTAGTACTTGGAGAAGCTGTTCAGGATCACCGCATCCGGCGCGACTGAAAGCGCCGTCTGCGGCGGGCTGTCGAATACCAGCCGACCGTAGATCTCGTCGACGATCAAAACCCCGCCGCGGGCACGTACCGCTTCCGCGATCGCAGCGATCCCGGAAGCGGACAGGAGCGTTCCAGTCGGGTTCGACGGCGACGCGAGCATCACGGCCCGGGTATCGCTGCGCCACGCCGCGGCCACATGGTTCGCAGTCGGTTGAAAGTCCTGCTCCGCGGTGACCGGGAGCAGGTCCGCGCGGGCGCCCAGCGCATGCACGAACTGGCGGTTGCAGGCGTAGCCGGGATCGGGCAGCAGCACGCGGTCGCCGGGGTCGGTCCCGGCCGCAAGCGCCAGCAGGATCGCCGCCGACGCACCCGCCGTCACCACGACCCGTTCGGGATCCAGATCCACGCCGAAGCCGCGCCGGTAGTCGGCGGCGATCGCCGCGCGCAGCGCCGCGCTGCCATGCGCGGCGGTGTACCGGGTGCGGCCGCCGGCGAGAGCCCGCTGCGCGGCGGCGACGATCGGCGCTGGCGTCGGGAAGTCGGGTTCGCCCACCTCCAGGTGGATTACGTCGGTCCCCTCGGCCTCGCGCTCCTGGGCCTGTGCAAGAATCTGCATCACCCGAAACGGTTCCAGCGCCCCTGCGCGCGCGGACAGCGTCGCCATCGGCCGATCTCAGCGCCGCTTCACGTGCCGGAGCAGCCGCTTGCGCTTGCGCTGCTGGCGCTCGGTCAGTACGTTCCTGCGCCCGGCAAACGGGTTCTTGCCGCTGCGAAACTCCAGCCGCAGCGGCGTGCCGACCAGCCGCAGATGCGTGCGGAAGAAATTTTCCAGGAAACGCCGGTAGCTGCCCGGCAGCGACTCGGTCTGGTTGCCGTGGATCACGATCACCGGCGGGTTCTGACCGCCCTGGTGCGCGTAGCGCAGCTTGATGCGACGGTGCCCCACCAGCGGCGGGGCATGCTCGGCCACGGCCGATTCCAGCAGGCGCGAGAGCTGCGGCGTCGACAGCTCGACGAATGCACTCGCGTGAGCCTCGCGCACATCGTCGAGCAGGTGGCCGACATTGGTGCCGTGCAGCGCCGACACCAGCCGCATGCGCGCAAAGCGCAGAAAGCCCAACTTGCGCTCCAGGTCGAGGCGCACGCGTTCGCGCACATCCGGATCGAGCCCATCCCATTTGTTGACCGCGAGCACCAATGCGCGGCCCGCGTCCAGCACCATGCCCAGCAGGTGCGCGTCCTGGTCAGCGATCCCCGCCTGCGCGTCCAGCACCATGATCACCACATGCGCGGCATCGATCGCCTGCAGCGTTTTCACGACACTGAACTTCTCGACCGCGTCGTGCACGCGGGCCCGCCGCCGCACGCCGGCCGTGTCGATCAGCGTGTAGTCCTGGCCGTCGCGCTGAAACGGGATGAAGATGCTGTCGCGCGTGGTGCCCGCAATCGGCGTGGCCAGTACCCGCTCCTCGCCGAGCAGTCGATTGATCAGCGTGGACTTGCCGGCGTTCGGGCGGCCCACCAGCGCGACCCGGATCCCGGGCCAGCGATCCAGCGCGGTACCGGGATCGGCCGCCCCGTCGTCGCCGTTCGGGGCCAGCGCGTCATGCACGCGCTGCATCAGCTGCGAGACGCCGCGGCCATGCGCGGCCGCAATCGGCGCGATCGCGCCGAGGCCGAGCGCGTGGAATTCCGCAGTGGCCGAGTCGATATCCAGGCCGTCGGTCTTGTTCGCGACCAGCAATGCCCGCACGCCCTCGGCACGAAGATCGCTGGCGATCGCCTGGTCCTGCGCGGTCAGACCCGAGCGGGCATCCACCAGCAACAGCACCAGATCCGCCTCGCGGATCGCCTGCCGCGTCTGCTGGGCCATCGCGGCATCCATCGTCGCGTCTTCGCCCGAGAGTCCGCCGGTATCGACGACCATGTACGGAAAGCCGCCGACCCGGCCGATTCCGTATTGCCGGTCCCGGGTCAGCCCCGGCAGGTCGGCAACCAGCGCGTCGCGGGACCGCGTCAATTGGTTGAACAGCGTCGACTTGCCAACGTTGGGCCGCCCGACCAGGGCGATCACCGGGATCATCGCAGGCCCGGACGTGCGGGGCCGGTCGCAGCGGCCCCGGAAAAGGTCTCAGTCATTGCCGACGCGCGCCCGGATCGCGCTGAGCTGGCCGTTGGCCGCCAGCACGTAGAGCACGCCGTCATCGAGCACCGGCCGGCTCACGATGCCCCCGGATCCCGCTCGGGTTCGAGCCACGATCCCGCCATCGCGGACATTGAGCCAGTGCAGATAGCCCTGGTAGTCGCCTACCACGGCCTGGTCACCGGCCACGACCGGTGCGGTCAGGCCGCGCAGGCGCAGATCCCGCTGCTGCCAGAGGTCGCCGCCGTTGCGCGGATCCAGGCCCCACACGTGACTGTCGCTTGCGGTCATCACCAGAATCTCGGAGTCGGAATGGATATCGCCCCCCTGGTAGGACGAAAAGTCCCGGGCCCAGATCAGGTCGCCGCTGTCCAGCGTGACGGCGGCCAGCCGGCCCTGGTAGGTGGTAGCGAAAGCCACGCCCCGGTACACAGGAATATGGCCATCGGCATCGATCAGGCGTTCCAGATCCGAACGCCCCGACGGTACCGCCAGCGTCGCCTCCCACAGCACGTTCCCGCGCTGGGCGCCGAGCATCAGCATACGCCCGTTGTCGAAGCTTGCGAGCACCCGCCCGGGCAGCATCCGCGGCACCTGGGCGCCACGCAGACTCAGCGCCGGCGTCGTGCGCAACACGGTCCACTGAACCGAACCCGACGCCGCATCCAGCGCGTGCAGACGCCCGTCGTTGCTGCGCGCGACCACGATGCCCCCGGCAACTGCCGAGATCCCGAGCAGCTCGCTCGACAGTTGGGTACGCCAGATCTCGTCGCCGTTTTCGAGGTTCAGCGCGATCGCCTCGCCATCCAGCGTGCCGACGACCGCGACACCGCCGCCGACGCCGACCCCGGACGAAATGCGCGCATCGCCTAGCCGCGTCTCCCAACGGGGGCTGCCGGAATCGCGGTCCAGCGCGGTTACACGGCCCCTGGCGTCTGCGGCCACCACCAGGCCGTCGGTCACGCCCGGCTGCACCTGCCAGAGGTAGCGGTCGCCGCTACCGCCGATCGAACGCGACCAGAGCGTCATCGGGCTGCCCAGCGCCGTAAACTCCGGCAGCGGGGCCGGCGGTTCAGTGGTATCCCTGGACCACAGGCCGCAGGCCGCCAGAGACAGGACCAGCGCGGTCGCGAGCGAAAGACGCAGCGCTACGGAGATCATGGCGTCGGGCACCCCTTATGCGGACAGTTCATCGAGCTTCAGGCGCAGGTATTCGGTGTTGTGCCCTGCTGCGAGGGCCTCTTCGTAGAACTGCCGCGCGCGCTCAGTCTCCCCGCGGTCACGGGCAATGTCGCCGTGGAGTTCGGCCCGCAGACCGGCGAACGGCTCGTCGCGGACCTCGCCCAGCAGTGTCTCGGCCTCGTCGAGTCGTTCCTGGGCCACCAGATGCCGCACCAGGCGCAGCGTGAGCACCTGCCGGTAGCCCTTGTCCCGCGCGTTCTCGCGCGCCTGCTCCAGCGCATGGATCGCGCGATCGTCATCGCTTTGCCGCACCGCCATGTCGGCGATCAGGGCCCAGCCCATCGCGGCATACGGGGTACCGCGGCCTTTCTCGACCAGATCGGTGGCCAGCGCCGAAGCCTGCGCATACTGGCCGGCCCCGACATGCGAGAGTACCGCCATGTAGATCTCCGAGGCCGCCTCGGCTTTTGAGGCCTGGCGGTCGGTCCACCAATTCCATCCAAACAGTCCGGCGATGCCGAGCACCAGCCCGCCGATCACGGCCGCGCCGTTGTCCGACCACCATTTCTTGATGGCCTCCGCCTTTTCCTCGTCGGTGAGGTAGCTCATCGTCTGTTTCCTCCGGAGTGATTCCGGTTCATCGGCCCAGCCGGGCCTGCATCAATGCGGCCAGGTCGTCCTGGGACACGGTCAGCTGACTCGCGCCCGGATCGCGCATGGCCTTGACCACAGCGGTACCGGACGCGATTTCGTCGGGGCCGAGGATCACCGCGTAGCGGGCGCCGGTCCTGTCGGCCTTCTTCATCTGCGCCTTGATGCTGCCGCCGCCGCAGTTCAGCACCAGACGCAGGCTGGGCAGCGCATCGCGCAAACGCTCGGCGAGCAGCAGCGCCTGGATTCTGGCGTCGTCCGCGGGCACCACCAGATAGATGTCGGGTCCTTCCGGAGCCGCCACCGCGGACTGCTCGGCGAGCAGGCTGACCAGGCGCTCGAGCCCCATCGCCAGCCCGATCGCCGGTGTCGCACGCCCGCCCAGCTGTTCCACCAGCCCATCGTAGCGCCCTCCGGCACAGACCGTTCCCTGCGCGCCAAGTTCGTCGGTGATCCACTCGAACACGGTGTGAGTGTAGTAGTCCAGGCCGCGCACCAGCCGGGGGTTGTGGGTGTAGACGACCCCCAGCGCATCCAGATTCGCGCGCAAGCCCTCGAAATGGGCCCGCGAGTCGGCGTCGAGATCGTCCAGCAGGGTCGGCGCCTCCCGCGCAATCGCCGCGGTGTCCGGATGCTTGCTGTCGAGCAGACGCAATGGATTGTCGTGCAGACGCCGCAATGCCTCGGGATCCAGCCCGTCGCGATGCACCTCGAAATAGTCGATCAGGCGTTCCCGATAACGCAGCCGGCTCGCCGGCGTACCAAGGGTGTTGAGTTCGAGGCGCAGGTTCCGCAGCCCGAGCGCCTTCCAGAGCCGCGCGGTAAACGCCAGCATCTCGGCGTCCACGTCCGGCCCCTGCAACCCGAAGACTTCCATCCCCACCTGGTGGAACTGGCGGTAACGCCCCTTCTGGGGCCGTTCGTGC
The DNA here is from genome assembly GCF_000227685.2 of Thioalkalivibrio paradoxus ARh 1. Lineage (GTDB taxonomy): Bacteria > Pseudomonadota > Gammaproteobacteria > Ectothiorhodospirales > Ectothiorhodospiraceae > Thioalkalivibrio > Thioalkalivibrio paradoxus. The sequence goes on from NZ_CP007029.1 coordinate 2,576,788, forward strand.
CGAAACATCGGCCCCTGGTACCAGAGCCGCTGGACCTGGTTGTGCAGCAGCCCGTGCTCGATCCCCGCGCGCACGCAGCCAGCGGTACCCTCGGGCCGCAGGCTGAGCCGATCGCCGTTGCGATCCTCGAAGGTGTACATCTCCTTCTCGACGATATCGGTCACGTCGCCGATGGAACGCGCGAACAGTTCGGTGAACTCGACCGCCGGCAGTCGAATTTCCTGGTAACCGTAGGCGTCGAGCAGTGACCGGAGACGGTCCTCGAGGTACTGCCACAGGTACACGGTATCGGGGAGGATGTCGTGCATCCCCCGGATCGATTGGATCGCCTTCATGTCCGGCAGCTCCCGCTACCTTCGGCATCGGCATGGGCCAGCATCATTCGGGATCCAGTCATTCGAGATCCAGGCTGAATCGAGCGGTGCGGTCGCCACGCGTGTGCGGCGCCAGATCGACGGGCGCGGCGTCGCGTACCAGGCGGACAGCCGGTGCGTTGCCCAGTACCACCCGCGCCGGCAGTTCGACGACGACCCGTTGTTCGTCGCCCGAATGGTAGATGCCGCGCAGCTCGACACGGTCGGATGCCGACCGGATCTCCACCCAGGAAGTGTCTTCGAACGCGAGCGTCAGGACTGCGCTCCCCTCTTCCGCCGGCGCTGCAACGGTTTCGGCGGGGGCTTCGGTCACTGCCGTGTCCGGTGCCGTCGCATCCGGTGCAGGTGCATCCGGCTCAACGGCGGGCGTCGCCGGAGTCGGGGCCGCCTCGGCGGGCTCGATTTGCGGTGGCGGCGCGTCCGCATTCGGCACTGCGGGGGGAGCCGCGTGTTCCCGATCGGGCTCCTGACGCGGGGCAACGTCGACACCGACCTCGGGGTCGACGACCGATGCGAGTGGCTCCGGCAGCGGCTCCAGCGCCAGGGGCTCGGCAACCGGGCCCACAGGTTCACCGCCGGGGCCCCAGGCGACGTCGGCAGGCTCATCCGGGGGTGCGGCAGGAGCGGACGGCACGCCGGCAACCGGCTCGTGGTCGGGCGCTGCCGGTTCCGATGGCGTGGTCGCAAACCGGGACGGAATCTCGCCGACCCAGGCGACCAAGCCGGCCAGCGGATTCCCGCGTTCCGGCTCGCCCTCGGTCCAGGCATAAATGCCGAGGCCGAACGCGGTCACCAGAATCGCCGCGACCATCGTGTACCAAAGCGCCGCACTGAACCCCAAATGCCCGGAGGGGTTTCGCTGTACCGTGGGCCGCACGATCGGATCGGAGTATCCCAAGCCCTCGTACGCCCGTATCCAGCGATCGGCGTCGGCCCCCAGTTCGCGCGCGACCGCGCGCAGGTACCCCCGCACATAGGCCGGAGGAATCGAATCGAAGCGGTTGGCCTCCATCGCCTCGATGATTCGCCGTGACAGCCGCGTCCGCATTGCGAGCGTGCCGATGTCCAGCCCGCGCTGCTCGCGCGCGCCGCGCATTCCCGCGCCCGGACTCCCGGAGAGAGCCTCCGCGTCGGTCGCAGGGGGCTCTGGCGACTGGACCCTTGTGTTCAGCAGGTCCGACGCCGGCCTGCCGGCGTCGTACGCCGCAGGGAGCGGCGCGGGCTCCTGGTCGCGCCGGTCAGCGGCCAGGCCGCTGACCTCCGGTCCGGGTGTCTCTGCCTCGCTACGCCGACTGCCGCTGCGCAGCCGCCCACCGGCGGACAGATCGCCGGTCTCGTCGACATCGTCCAGGTGCCCGAACACCGGTTCCTTTTCCCTGCGCTCAACCACGCTGACGTTCCTCGCGCAGGAGTGTGGCCGCCTCGTCGCTATCCCGGAAATCCCGTTTCAGCCGGTCGGCACAGCGCCGCGCATCCTCGGCATTGCCCAACTGCGTCTCCGCCCGGTAGCAGAGCAGCAGCGATTCCGGCATCACGATCCCCAGGGCCTCGAGCCGCGACAGAAACGCCCGGGTCTGAAACGGCCGCCCAGCCTCGAAGGTCAGCTGGGCCAGCTCGTAGAGTGCTTCCGGGGACTCCGGATCGATTCGCAGCGCTTCACGCAAGCGTTCTTCCGCACGTTCGCGGTCGCCGGCACGCGCATGGCATTTCCCTGCGCTCAGCAGAGCAATCCCGCGCGCAGGATAGGACGGGTTGGCAATCGCCCGTTCGAGCAATTCGAGTCCCTCGCGATAATCGCCCTTGCGGCAGAGCAGATCACCCAGATTGGTCTGCGCATAGGGATCGCGTCGATCCAGTGACAGCGCCCGCCGATAATGTTCCTCGGCTGAGTCCAGCGCGCCCTGCCTTTCGCGTAGCGAGGCCATGCCCAGGTGTGCCAGCGCGAGGTTCGGATCGAACTGCAGCGAACGCTCCAGAGCACGTTGTGCCTGGGCCAGTTCGTTCTGGCGCAGGTAGCTGACCCCCAGTTCCGCATTGATTTCCGCCGCACGACGCTGGTCGTCCGAGGCCTGCGGCTGCAGCCCCGCGCAACCCGCGAGCAGGCTGGCCACCAGCAGCCAGAAACCAATCCGGAATACGCGAACGGTCGGCCGTGCCGCGGGAACCCGGCTCATGCGCGGGCACCCGCCGGCTGTGGAAGCGCCGCGTGCAGCCGGATCATGCGTGCCTCGCGTCCGCTGCGGTCGGCCACCTGTCCGACCAGCTGCCCGCAGGCGGCGTCGATGTCATCGCCGCGGGTACGCCGTACGATCGTCACGAAACCAGCATCGTCGAGCAGCTTCTCGAACACCTGCACCGCATTGGCCGACGGCCGAACGAACGGAGAACCAGGAAAAGGATTAAACGGAATCAGGTTGATTTTGCAGGGTACATCCCGCAGCAGCGTGATCAACTCCCGCGCATGCTGCGGCTGATCGTTGATCCCGGCCAGCAGCACGTACTCGAAGGTCACCCGATGGTGCCGGGCCCCGTCGCGGGTATACCGCCGGCAGGCATCGAGCAGCTCGCGGATCGGATATTTGCGATTGATCGGTACCAGGCGGTCACGCAGGGCGTCGTTCGGCGCGTGCAGGCTCACCGCCAACGCCACGTCGGTACTCGCGCCCAGACGATCGAGCGCGGGCACCAGACCCGAGGTGCTGACCGTGACCCGCCGCTTGCTGAGTCCGTAGGCATTGTCGTCCAGCATCAGGTCGACCGCATCGACGACGGCTTCGACGTTCGCCAGCGGCTCGCCCATGCCCATGAACACCACGTTGGTAACCGCCCGCGAGCGGCCTTCCGGAATCGGCAGACGCCGATTGGCCAGCCACAGCTGCCCGATGATTTCCTGCGCGCTCAGGTTGCGGTTGAACCCTTGCTGCGCCGTGGAGCAGAACGTACAGTCGAGCGCGCACCCGACCTGCGAGGAAATGCACAGGGTTCCGCGGTCGTCCTCCGGTATATAGACGGTTTCGATTGCGTTCCCGTCTGCGAGGCGCAGCACCCATTTGACCGTACCGTCATCGGAGCGTCGCTCCAGCGCAATCTCGGGCAGTTCGAGGGTCGCGAGCAGGCCGAGCCGCTCGCGCAGCGCCTTGGAGAGATCGGTCATCGCGGCAAAGTCGGTGACACCACGCTGATGGATCCACTTCACCAGCTGGGTCGCACGAAACCCCCGCTCCCCCCAGTTCTCGAACTGGCCGGCAAGGCGCTGGCGCGGCATGCCCAGCAAATTCAGTCGGTTGGCGGGAGATGCTGACATGGCTTCTGTTCAGGGACCGAAAGTGCTAGTTTAATCCACCAACGACGCGCGCGCACTCCGGGGCACCGACAGGTGACCCGGGCTGTCAGACCCGGTGACCGCACTCGAACAGATCTCTGCGGCAAGTCCTGCGTGCCGGAGCCCGGGGCGCTTCCCGCTAGCGGGTACGTGGACAAATGGCCGCTTCGTCGAAGAAAAAGGCGATTTCGGTCTTCGCGGTATCAGGACCATCGGAGCCATGGACCGCGTTTTCGTCGATGCTGGTCGCGAAGTCGGCACGGATGGTTCCCGGAGCTGCTTCCTTCGGGTTGGTAGCGCCCATGATGTCACGATGCCGGCGGATCGCATCCTCGCCTTCCAGCACCTGCACCATCACCGGACCCGAGATCATGAAGTCGACCAGATCGCGGAAAAACGGGCGCTCCCGGTGCACTGCGTAGAAGCCCTCGGCCTGGTCGCGACTCAGGTGCAGCATACGCGCGGCCACGATCTGCAGCCCCCCTTTCTCGAATCGGCTGTAGATATCGCCGATCACGTTCTTGGCGACCGCGTCGGGCTTGATGATGGACAGGGTACGCTCCTGGGCCACAGATGATCTCCTCGATGGTGTTTGAAAACAAGAACCCGCCAGGCGGCGGGTCCATGACGCTGCAATCGCGGCGTAGTCTAGCGGCAGCCGGCACCCAGGGCAACGAAACCGGGCGCCGCCGGTTCGTGGACGCCGGAGCGGGCTGCCGCCGATTCAGCGGGATTCCGAATCGGCCGCTGCCGCGATCGGAATCGTGTCCCGGCCTGCACTGGATTCCGGCAGCCCAGCGCGCGCGGCACGTGCTGCCCGGTGCCGGTGCAACACGTCGGCAAGCGAGCGCTCACTCAGGAAGCGTTCGACCTGCCGGCTCAGATCGGTCCAGAGGTCATGCGTCAGGCACTGCGAGCGATGGGTGCAGTTGGCCTCCCCTCCGCAACGGGTCACGTCCACCGGTTCGTCGACTGCGACGATGATATCGGCCACGGTGATCGCCTCGGGCGGGTGACTCAGGCGGTAACCGCCGCCCGGTCCCCGGCTGCTGCTCACCAGCCCCTTGCGCCGCAGCCGGGCAAAGAGCTGCTCGAGATAGGAAAGCGAAAGGTGCTGCCGTCTGGCCACGTCGGCAAGCGATACCGGCCGCTGTTGCGCATGCATCGCGACATCGAGCATCGCGGTCACGGCGTAACGTCCCTTGGTGGTCAGCTTCATCGCGGTCGCGCCCTCCGGCATCCAGGCAGGAGGATGGTACCCGATGAGCCCGATCAGGTATTTCCCGAGGTTTTGCGTGGGGGAATTTCGCATTCCTCGGGCTCAAGCCCCTCGAGATCGCAATTCGAGATCGGATGCAGTTCCTCGTCGGTACCGATGTCGATCCCCGCTTTCTTCAGCGCTTCACAGGCGCGTTCCATGCGCTCGTCGACCTCATGCAGATGATCGACGATCCGGTGGATCGCATTGGCCACCGGGTCCGGCATGTCGCGGGTCAGACCGTAGGCGTCGAAGCCCATCCGGTCGGCCATCGCCTTGAAGCGGGGGTTCGGCTCCGGCCGCGGCCCGAGCACCCGCGCGGGGATTCCGACCGCGGTTGCGTCCGCAGGGACGTCGCGCAGCACCACCGCGTTGGAGCCGATCCGGGCCCGCGCGCCGATATGCACCGGCCCCAGCACCTTCGCGCCGGCACCGATCACCACGCCGTCGTCCAGCGTGGGGTGGCGCTTCCCCCTGTCCCAACTGGTCCCGCCGAGGGTCACCTGGTGATACAAGGTGCAGTCGTCGCCGATCTCGGCGGTTTCGCCGATCACCACACCCATCCCGTGGTCGATGAAGAAGCGGCGCCCGATCCGCGCCCCCGGGTGGATCTCGATGCCGGTGAGCAGCCGCCCGACGTTCGCCAGCACGCGGGCCAGCCACCGCAGCCGCCATCGCCAGAGTCCGTGTGCGAGCCGATGCACCCAGACGGCGTGCAGACCCGGGTAGGCCGTAAGCACCTCGAACGAGTTCCGCGCGGCCGGGTCGCGAGCGAACACACACTGAATGTCTTCACGTAGCCGCTGGAACATGGGAAACGCCGTCGCAAGCGGAATAGAAATCTACGATATCACGACCGCGTTCGCGGGCGTCCTCCGCCGCGCTCGGTATGCGTCAGGATCCCCCGCAGGATCCGCACCTCGTTGGCGGTCAGGCCGGCACGTTGATAGAGGTGCCGCAGCCGGCGCATCAGGTGGCGCGGCTTTTCCGGATCGAGGAATTCGATCTGCACCAGCGCCCGCTGATAATGCTCAAACAGTGCGTCCATCTCGGCCTGCGTCGCGTAGCGCTCGGTCCCGCCGCCGGCAGCAGCGCTGTCCGCGTCGCCCGCCAGCACCGCGCTCCGGCACGCGTAGGCCAGCACCTGCACCGCGGCCGCGAGGTTCAGCGAGCTGAAGTCCGGGTCGGTGGGAATCTGCACGAGCGCGGTGCAGCGATCGAGCTCGGCGTTGGTCAGGCCGCTGCTTTCACGGCCGAACACCAGCGCCACGGGTCCCCCGGACGTCCGGGCGACCAGTTCCCGCGCGGCCGGTTCGGGCGTGAACACCGGCACCGAGTGGCCGCGTCGCCGGGCGCTGGTCCCGACCACCCAAACGCAATCGGCAACCGCGTCGTCGAGCCGCGACAGCACGCGGGCCCGCGCCAGCAGGTCGTCCGCGCCCGCGGCCAGCGCGGTCGCCTCGGCAGCCGGGAAGCGCTGCGGATCCACCAGCACCAGATCCGACAGCCCCATGGCCTTCATCGCCCGGGCGGCCGAGCCGATGTTGCCCGGGTGTGTAGTGCCCACCAGCACCACACGGATGCGAGCCAAATGATCGTGCATCGTGCGGTACGCTCCGCTGTTGCGTGATCCGGAAGTGTTCATCGGGACTTTGGCGCTGTGGCGGCGGGTCGCCCTGCCGCCACAGCGCCAGGCCGGGCGTTAAGGCCGAGCGGTCGCCACACGCAGGGACTTCGATACCGCGGGCCGGTGACGACCCGCCTGCTGCGCTCAGTCGTCGGCCAGGGGGCGCCGGGGGCCTTCGTCGCTGCGGGACGCACTTGCCGCCGCCCCCAGCAGCGACTTCAACGCGCGCCTGAACGTCTGCGCGGCCTCGGGACCGTCGATCGCGACGACCTGATCCTGCGCCCACTTGCGGTTCGTCGGTCCAAGCACCTCGGTCACCCGGTCGCCAAGCACGCAGAGCATCGAGAACCCGGGGCCTTCCTGCTCGCTATAGCTGCATTCGGCGTAATGGCCCGTGCGCTCGTTGAGCTTGTCGATGAACTGCTCCCGGTAGGGCCCCGGTCCCTGCGCGTCGCTGCGGTTTTCGTCCACCAGTTCGGAAAGTCGCAGCGCCATCGCGGTGATGAAGCGACCGCGTTCGTCGTCGTCCAGACGGTCGTAGACCTGGCGGTCCGCGACCAGCACCAGGAAGGCGACGAATTCTTCGATGATGTCCAGCCGCTGGGCGCGCGACGCCGTCTCGAAACCCTCGTTCTCGAGGTTGAGCACGCCGTTGCAGGCCGCACGCCAGGCGTTCGACGCCGCCGCGGTCGCCAGATCCTCGAGGCTGCGTTCGCGGCCTTCCTGCTTCCAACGCCCCCTCAGACGCAGACTCATGCCGCCTCCCGCAGACGGGCGTGAACACCGTCCCAGAATGCGATACGCGCTTCCAGCGCGGTGCTGGCCGCGACCCGCGCCTCCTCGAGTTTCACCGGATCGCCCGCGCAGAGCAGGTCCAGCATGCGCAGCGACATCGGGCCGTGGAAGTCCTCGTCGAGGTGGACATGCCGGTTGAGATAGAAATGGAACTGCGGTGCCGCATCGGACCCGATCCCCATCTCGCGCAGGAAGCTGCGGAACATTCCCGGGATCACGTGCTCGCGGCCGAGCGCCAGCGCTGCGGCCACCACGTGCGGTTTGCCGCTGGCGATGAAGTCGAAGGTCGTGCGCATGAAACGGGCTGCCGGCTCCGGTGCGATACCCGCATCCAGCGCCGCGTCGATGCCGTGCTGCGAGGCGAGGGCCACGAACCGCCGCGGGCGCTCGGGATCCGCACCGAGTTCCTGCATCGCTTCACAGTACAGCTCGAAGTGGCTCATGTGGCGATCGACACCATCGGGACCCGGCACCGCGTCGGATTCCTCTTCCAGCACGAGTTCATTGATGAAGCGCCGTACCGCGGCATCGCCGCTGGGCGTCCATGGCTGTCGTGCGGGCGCCAGATGCCCCTGCAGGTACTTGATCAGGGACATGAAATCCCAGACCGAGTAGACATGGTGCTCCATGAAATGGCGCAGCGCATCGAGATCGCGCAGGCCGTAGACCGGATGCTGGTCGAGGCGCTTGCGCAGCGGCGCGAGAACCTCCGGGTCGAAACCGGCGAGCTTGGGCATGGGGATACCCTCGACGATGGGCATTGCAGGGCGGGCCGGCAACGGAGTGATGCCGGGAACGCAGCGGATGCGGGCGGCCGGCAGCCGCCCCGCATCCGCCCGTGCGGAGCTCAGCGGTGCGAGCCCTTCTCCTCGTGGGCAATATCCACCAGCTGCATCGCGATGTCGCGGTAGCGCTTGTGGTAGCCATGCAGGGGATGGCCCTCGGGAGCGATGTAGTAGTCGACCGGATCGACACCATTCTCGTTCTGGTGCTCGTACTTCATGAAATGCTTCTGCATTTCCAGCATTTCCTTGATCAGTTCCTGCTTATTGCTCATGGTTGCGTGTCTCCATGGTGATGGGGTAGCAGTCGCGCGGACCCCGAAGCCAGCGCGACTGTAACACCGGCCAGCGGGGCGCTTAACCTCCCTTAGGGGATAGGTCGGGCGCGCAATGCCGCATCAATATCCGCCCTTGCGCCGGCTCTCGGGCAGTCCCGCGATACGGCCACCCTGCTTGCTGGGATCCAGCGGGAAGAGATCGTAGATGGTCTTGGCATCGACGCTCTTGTCGCCCCAGAGCTGCTGCATGGCCTTTACGATCGTCCGCGTGTTGGGCTGGTTTTCGTTGTTGTTGAAGTACTCGTCGCGAAGGTACCGGATCAGGTCCCAGTGCCGCTGGCTCAGGGCGATGCCTTCCTTCGCGGCGATGGCCTCCGCAACCTTCTCGTTCCAGTCCGACAGTTCCTCGAGGTATCCGTTCGCGTTCGTGGCGATGGTGGCGCCATCGACTTCCAGACTCATCTGGTCTTCCTCCCTTGACTCGCTCTATCAGGTTTCACGGTGGGTTCGGAACCGGAAGCCCCAGGGCATCCCCGGGCAGCTCCGGATCCGGGATACTGCGCTAACCGCCGGGAACGCTTTCGCAGACCCGGCGGATCATGCCTCGATAATTGCCGGGGTCCTCGATCAGGCCGCCCCGGGCACCGGCGCGATGTCCTTGTGCCCGATGAACAGGCCACAGCCCATCGCCTGCTCGGACCCCACGCCGCTGCGCTGCAGCCGCAGCGACGCCTCGGGATCGAGCTCGGCGACCATCAGGCTGCGCGTGTGCAGCAAACCGTCCGGGACCCGCAGCACATGGCTGCGGCCGCTCAGCAACTTCGACACCGGCACGCCGATCCGCGCCAGCTCGGCCGCCATCTCGGCAAGGAATGCGGCTTCGTCCTGCTCCGGGTCCGCCACCACGTGGCGGGCAAACACCACCGGCAACGGCTCCAGCGGAATCACGTTCATCGCGCCCACGCCGACCCCGAACCCCGATACCTCCAGGGTCTGGCCGACCAGGGCCGCGGCCTCGTCGACGCGCGCCTCGGGCACGCGCAGCCGCAGCCGGGCCCGCCGGGACAGGTGCAGCAGGTCGCGCTCGGGATCCTGCGGACGCATCCAGCCATTGCCCGACTCTGCGCCGTGGATCAGGTGCACGCCCGCATGTTCCTCGGTGCCGAGCCAGGGCAGAAGCTCGAGCAGCGCCGTGGACAACGCATAGGCATGGTCCAACGGCAGGCGCGGGCAGTCGATGCGGTACGCGACGTCGACCACGTCGCGCAGCCCGGCGAGTTCATCCTGCGGCGAATCGTCCCAAAACATCTCGGCCCCCATTCAACGGCTCGCCGACGTGAATTCCGCCTCGATGCGTTCCTCCCAGTCCATCGGCGTATCCGGGAACGGAGGCCGCACGTCCGAACTCAGGAAGCGTTCCCCTGCACGGGCGCGCTCGCGCACCAGCTCCAGCAACTGCTCGAAGGATTCGAGATCCTGGTTCTGCATCAGCATCTCGCTCAGCCAAATCATCGCATTACCTCAGGTTTTTGCCACGCGGTCCAGGAATCGAGCCCGGTAGACCCGCCGTTGCCGGCCGACCTCGGCGTCGTCCCGGAATCCGGTGCGGTTATGCAGCACGTTGTTACAAAGCAGCCCCTCGCCCGGCGCGAGCCGATACCGGAACACCGGAACCGTTTCCGACTCGAGCAGCTGCGTGATCTGCGCGGCGGCTTCCCGCGTTGTCGCGTCGTCGCGCCAGCGCACGTTGCGCCCGCGCGCGGTATAGCGCATGTGCAGCGCCCCGGTTGCCGGATCCACGCTGAATACCGGGCCGGTACGCTCCGGGCGCAGCACCTGTCCATCCTGGACGTTCGCGGGAATCGTCAAGGCCTGAGGGTGCATCAGCGCGGCCACGTACTCGGGATCACGGTCACGCAGCGCAATGTACAGCATCTCGTGGTCGACCAGACCGTTCTCGCCGCCTTCGGCCGCATCCTGCGCGCAGTGCAGCAACATCGCGCGGATCGTCCGCGCCGACTCATTGTAATAGCCGTCGCAATGCCAGCTCAGCGGACGGTCGGTGTAGGGGATGTAGTCGGCCTTGTGACCACTGCCGTCGCTGACCTGCAGCTCGCTGATGCCATCCTCGTCGGCACAGAGGTGCTCGTCGAGGCGTTCCAGCCCCAGCGCCCGGCCGAACGCCCGCACCGATGCCCGACCCGCCCCGGCGTTGCGGCAGCGGTAGACCACCATGTTCGCCCGCTGGATCGCGTCGGTCAGCGCCGCACGTTCGTCCGCACTCGGGCAGGCGATATCGTTCACGTCCACTTTCAGTGCCTGCAGCGCTTGCGGAAAACGGCGCAGCTTGTCGGCGCGCCAACGGCGATACGCCGCATCGTCGCCAAGGGCAAAGGCCCGTTGGCCAGGCGCGGAGTGCAGGTATTGGTGCGTGGCGCTGTTCATCATCGGCTCGAGGCGTTATGGTGGCCAAGCGGTGTGGCTCGCCGGGCGCAGTTCCCGCAGCGGATCTGCCCGCGCGGTGTCCGCAGTGTAGTGCGCTGCCGATTCCCCACAACTATCCTTCCGGGATAGAAGGCTTTCCGGCGGCGGAATCGCAGCGATGACGGCCGCCGCCCGAGCCCTGCCTCAGGGGTCCGGCAAGCCGCTACCGCCGTCTCCGGGCCGGCACCCGGCACCCCCGGTGCCGCGCATATCCCGGGAGAGATAGAGCACCCCTATTACCCTCCCCCATGAGTAGGATGTTCTCGTCACACGCACGGACCTACAGTAACCGACCGTGTGACGAGGGGTCCTCGCCGGGGGATCGCCTCTGCAGTAGCATCAGCGTCCGGAACGAACTCTGGACGACGAGTTCGAACCGACTACACTACCGCAACGTGTCGACCCGACTGACTCGAGCCGGCCCGCATCCAGAACCCGAACAAGGAGACCGCCATGGCGAACCAACATCATCCGACCCCCATGCTCGACGAGTTGGAAAACGGCCCCTGGCCGAGCTTCATCTCGGGAATCAAGCGCCTTCGCGACGAACATCCGGATGAGCGCATCAAGAACGTGACCAACGACCTGCTCGGTCAGCTCGAGCACTCCTACGAGACCCGCAAGGGCTACTGGAAAGGCGGCACGGTCTCGGTGTTCGGCTACGGTTCCGGAATTATCCCGCGCTTTTCCGAGGTTTCCAAGGCTTTCCCCGAGTCGCGCGAATTCCACACCGTGCGCGTGCAGCCGCCGGCCGGCAACTTCTACACCACCGACATGCTGCGCCAGCTGGCGAACAGCTGGGAGAAGCACGGCTCGGGCCTGGTCACCTTCCACGGCCAGACCGGCAACGCGATGTTCATCGGCGTGAACACCACCAACACCCAGGCCTTCTTCGACGAGATCAACGAATACGGTTGGGATCTCGGCGGCGCCGGCCCCTGCGTGCGTACCGGCATGTCCTGCGTCGGCGCAGCCCGTTGCGAACAGTCCTGCGCCAACGAGCAGCGCATCCACCGCACGCTGCTGAACCGCTTCACCGATGACGTGCACCGCCCGTCGCTGCCGTACAAGTTCAAATTCAAGGTCTCCGGCTGCCCGAACGACTGCGTGAACGCGATCGAGCGCTCCGACTTCGCGGTGATCGGCACCTGGCGCGACGACATCAAGATCGATCAGGAAGAGGTCAAGAACTTCGTCGCCGAATACGGCCGCGACAAGGTCCACCTGGACGTGATCAACCGTTGCCCCAGCAAGTGCATGACGCTGAACGAGGACAACACGCTGGCCATCGACAACGGCAACTGCGTGCGCTGCATGCACTGCATCAACGTGATGACCAAGGCATTGTCGCCCGGCGACGATCAGGGCGTGACCATCCTCGTCGGCGGCAAGCGCACGCTGAAGATCGGCGACCTGATGGGCACCGTGATCGTACCGTTCATGAAGCTCGAGACGGAAGAGGACTACCAGGGGCTGGTCGAACTCGCTGAAAACATCATCGACTTCTGGGCCGAAAACGGCCTCGAGCACGAGCGTTGCGGCGAAATGATCGAGCGCATCGGCCTGGTGAACTTCCTGAAGGGAATGGGCCTGGAGGCCGACCCGAACATGGTCAACCATCCGCGCCAGAGTTCCTACATCCGCTTGGACGAGTACGACGAGGCTGCGGAGAACTACCTGCGCCACAAGATGGAACAGCGGCAGGCCGCCGCGGGTTGATCCCGCGGTTCTCCGCCCCCTGACCGAACACTACCTATTCAATAGATAGCGGGAGTAATCGATGTCACAACCAGCCATGCGTCCGCCGATCGAATCCGGTTGCCCGGACGGTTTCCAGTACATGCATCCGCTGATGCGCCGTAACTTCGGCATGTGGAAATACCACGAGCATCCCCGCCCCGGTGTGTTGCTTCATGTTTCCGACATGGGCGAGAAGATCTGGACCGTGAAAGCCGGCACCCAGCGCATCCTCGACGTGTTCACGCTGCGCAAGCTCTGCGATATCGGTGATCAGTACGCCGACGGCTACGTGCGCTTCACGATCCGTTCGAACATCGAGTACATGATCGACGCCGAGGAAAAGGTCGAGCCGTTGATCAACGCGCTGGAAGACGCGGGCTTCATCGTCGGCGGCACGCGCAACTCGGTGTCGATGATCTCGCACACCCAGGGTTGGCTGCATTGCGACATCCCCGGCACCGACGCCTCCGGCGTGGTGAAGGCGATGATGGACGAACTCATCGACGAGTTCCGCAACCACAACATGCCCAACCGCGTGCACATCACCACCTCGTGCTGCCAGATCAACTGCGGCGGCCAGGGCGATATCGCGATCAACGTGCAGCACACCAAGCCGCCGAAGATCAACCACGACCTCGTCGCCAACGTCTGTGAACGCCCGTCGGTGGTTGCTCGCTGCCCCGTCGCCGCGATCCGCCCGGCACTGGTCAACGGCAAGCCGTCGCTCGAAGTCGACGAGAAGAAGTGCATCTGCTGCGGTGCCTGCTACCCGCCCTGCCCGCCGATGCAGATCAACGACGCCGAGCACACCAAGTTCGCGATCTGGGTTGGCGGCAACCATTCCAACGCCCGCGGCAAGCCGACGTTCCAGAAGCTGGTCGCGTCCGGCATCCCGAACAACCCGCCGCGCTGGCCCGAGGCCACCGCGATCGTGAAGCGGATCCTGAAGGTCTACCAGGAAGACGGTCAGGACTGGGAGCGCATCAACGACTGGATCGAGCGCATCGGCTGGCCCGCGTTCTTCGAGAAGACCGGACTGCCGTTTACCCGGTACCACATCGAGAACTGGCGCGGCGCACGTAACAGCCTGAACGCGTCGACCCACATCCGGTTCTGATCCGGGACGTTTTTCGACCCGGCAGACGTTGAACCGGCGGCCCCAGGGCCGCCGGCTCGTAAACAGGCTCAACAGGAACGCACCGAATGAAATACGGAATTCTGGTCAACGAGGGCCCGTATCAACACCAGGCCTCCGATACCGCCTACCAGTTCGCCAAGGCCGCAATCGACAAGGGCCACGAGGTCTTCCGCGTGTTCTTCTATCACGACGGCGTGAACAACGGCACCCGCTTCGGCGTGCCGCCACAGGATGACCGCAACATCACCACGCGCTGGACCGAAATGGCCGAGCAGCACGGGGTCGACATGGTCATCTGCATCGCCGCCGCGCAGCGCCGCGGGCTGCTCGACGAGGGCGAGGCCAAGCGCCAGGGCAAGGACGGTGACAACATCGCACCCGGCTTCCGAATCTCGGGTCTCGGCCAGCTGATCGAGGCAGGGATTCAGTGCGACCGCCTGGTGGTGTTCGGCGACTGATCGCCAACGGGCTGACCCGCACCGACCGGCCTCACGCCAGTGCTCCCCGATCCGGGGAGCCGGCCACGCAACCATCATCATCGAAGGTAGAACGAAATGTCAGAACCTTGGGAAGAAGAAGGTCCAGGCACGATCAAGAAGTTCATGTACGTGAACCGCAAGGCACCGTACGGAACCATCTATGCGCTGGAATCGCTGGAAGTCGTGCTGATCGCGGCCGCCTTCGAACAGGACGTCAGCATGGCCTTTCTCGACGACGGTGTGTACCAGCTGAAGAAGGGGCAGGATACGCAGGGCATCGGGATGAAGAACTTCTCGCCCACCTACCGCGCCCTCGAAGGCTACGACGTCGAAAAACTCTACGTCGAGGCCGAGTCCATGGCCGAACGCGGTCTCACCGAAGACGATCTGCTGGTCCCGGTCGAAGTCATCAGCCGCGAGGCGATGACCGAGCTGATGGAAGAGCAGGACGTGATTCTGAGTTTCTGAGGGAGTTGTCATGAGCATGCTGCACACCGTCAACAAGTCGCCGTTCGAGCGCAACACCCTTGCGTCCTGTCTGGGTCATGCGAAAGCCGGTTCCGATATCCTGCTGATCGAAGACGGCGTCTACGCGGCCGTACGCGGTACCTCCCATGAGGATATGGTCCGCAACGCGGTCGGCACGCACAATGTATACGTGCTCGGGCCGGATCTGCTCGCCCGCGGCATGAACCCCGAACAAGTCATCGAGGGCATCTCGGTCGCGGACTACGGCGATTTCGTCGACCTGACCGAAAAGCACGACAAGGTCCAGGCCTGGCTCTGAAGCCGGACCGGTCCGCACATCCATCCGAAACCCTAGCAACAGGAGTCTCCCATGCCAATCGAAGCCAACGGCAAGACCTACGAAACCGACGAAGAGGGCTACCTCGCCAACCTGAACGACTGGAACCCCGACCTGGCCACCGCGATGGCCAAGGCCGACGGTGCCGACCTCGACGAAAACCATTGGGAAGTCATCAACTTCCTGCGCGAGTACTACGAGGAATACCAGATCGCCCCGGCGGTCCGCGTGCTGACCAAGGCGATCGGCAAGAAGCTCGGGCCGGACAAGGGCAACAGCAAGTACCTCTACGAGCTGTTCCCGTACGGTCCCGCGAAGCAGGCTTGCAAATACGCCGGTCTGCCGAAGCCGACCGGCTGCGTCTGAACCACCTGCATGACCCCTCCGGGTGGGGCCTCACCCCACCCGGTTCTTCTGATCCGGAGGATTGCCCGTGTTTGTCACCGTGCTCTTTGCCCTGCTCTTCTATGCGGCCACGGCCATCTTTCTGGTCGGGATCGGCATGCGCATCGCACGTTATGCACGGACCCCCGCGCCGCTGAAGATTCCCACGACGCCTGCGCCGACCACGCGCGGCGGGGTCGTGGTGCGGATGGCAACCGAAGTCCTCCTGTTCAACAGCCTGTTCAAGGCCAACAAGTGGATCTGGATCTTCGGCATCCTGTTCCATGTGGCGCTGGCTCTCGTGCTGTTGCGCCACCTGCGCTATTTCCTCGATCCAGTACCGACCTGGGTCGTCATGATTCAGCCCTTCGGCAAGTACGCCGCGTTCGCGATGGTGATCGGGCTCGCAGGGCTCTGGGCACGGCGGCTGTTCGTCGAACGCATCCGCTACATCTCGTCGCCGTCGGACCATCTGATGCTGGCGCTGCTGCTAGGCATCGGCCTGACCGGCCTCGCGATGACCTACCTCTGGCACGTCGACATCACCGCGGTGAAGCTGTTCTTCACCGGACTGATGCGGTTCGACTTCAACCCGCTCCCCGCGCACCCGATGCTGCTGCTGCATCTGCTGCTGGTCGCCGGGCTGATGATCATCTTTCCGTTCAGCAAGCTGCTGCACGCGCCGGGCGTATTCTTCAGCCCGACCCGCAACCAGGTCGACAATCCGCGCGAAAAGCGCCATGTCACGAAAGTGACCTGGATGGTCCGGAGCGAAAAACCCGCGGCGAGCGCGGATCAATAAACCGAACGGCGCCCCTTAGACAGGAACCCGCACGATGGCCAATTTCGATACCCCGGAACTCACCGAAACCGATACCGTGGAGATCCCCGCACTGAAAAGCGGGGTCATGTCCCACAGCAAGCCTTTCGTTTCGAAGGAACAGTTCCAGGCACCGCTCGGTTTCCCCGGCGAGCTGGCCGACAACTGGAAGGATGTTGCGATCAACAAGCTTGGCGAGCTGCTGCAGTCCAACCGCGCGCTCCAGGTGTTCATGGATTCCTGCGTGAAATGCGGCGCCTGCACCGACAAATGCCATT
Source organism: Thioalkalivibrio paradoxus ARh 1 (assembly GCF_000227685.2). Classification (GTDB taxonomy): domain Bacteria; phylum Pseudomonadota; class Gammaproteobacteria; order Ectothiorhodospirales; family Ectothiorhodospiraceae; genus Thioalkalivibrio; species Thioalkalivibrio paradoxus. Next base: position 2,593,352 of record NZ_CP007029.1, read on the forward strand.
ACTTCCTCGGCACTTCCGATCCGCGCAACATGCCGGTTGCCCGCCAGGATCTGCTGCGCGGCGTGTACCGCCGCTACTTCACGCTCCCCGGCAAGTACTTCCCGAAGCTGGTCGGCGCGACCGATCTGACCGAGGAGGTGCTCGACCAGTGGTACAGCTACTTCCACCAGTGCTCGGAATGCCGGCGCTGCTCGGTGTACTGCCCCTACGGGATCGACACCGCCGAAATCACCATGGCCACCCGCGACATCATGAACGCGGTTGGCAAGGGCCAGAAATACAGCAACGAAATCATCGGCAAGGTGTTCAAGATCGGCAATAACCTCGGCCTGCCGCAGCCGGCGCTGGAAGACACGCTGCTCGGCCTCGAGGAAGACGTGAAGGATGACACCGGCATCGACGTGCGCTTTCCTCTCGACGAGAAGGGTGCCGAGGTGCTGGTCGTCACCCCGTCGGCCGACTTCTTCGCCGAGCCGCACATCGACGGCCTGATCGGCTATGCGAAAGTCTTCCACGCCGCCGGCATTTCCTGGACGCTGTCGTCGCACGCATCCGAAGCCGCGAACTTCGGCCTGTTCATCGGCTCCGGCGAGAACATGAAACGCATTGCGATGCGCATCCGCGAGGCCGCGCTCGACCTCGGCGTGAAGCGCATCATCTTCGGCGAATGCGGCCATGCCTGGCGCGTGGCCTACAGCTACCTGAATACGCTCGCCGGCCCGTTCGACTTTCTCGATCCGCGCTACCCGGTGCCGCAGCATATCTGCGAGTTCACCCACGATCTGATCCAGCGCGGCGTGCTGACGCTCGACAAGAGCCGCAACGACCACCGCCGGGTGACCTTCCACGATTCCTGCAACGTCGCCCGCGCGTCGCGCATGGGCGACATGCCGGGCGGGCAGTTCATCATTCCGCGCGAGATCATCAAGGCGACCTGCAACCATTTCCACGACATGGCGCCGGAAACGATCGGCGAAGGCACCTTCTGCTGCGGCGGCGGTGGCGGTCTGCTGACCGACGACCTGATGGAACTCCGGGTCAAGGGCGCCCTGCCCCGCATGAATGCGCTGAAGCAGGTCGTCGACGAACACGAAGTCACGCATATGGCGGCGATCTGCGCGATCTGCAAGAGTCAGTTCAGCAAGGTGCTGCCTTATTACGGCTTCCAGATGGACCAGATCATCAGCGTCCACCAGCTGGTCAGCGACGCCCTCGTCCTCGACGCGAAACAATAACCACGAACCGAAGCACAGTCGGGCCATCGCCCGATTCCACAGGAGACACGGCATGGCAACTTCAAGCGAAGACATGAAACTGACTTTCCGGAAGTTCCGCGACGGCGACCACGAGCGCCGCGACTGGAAGGAGGCCATTTTCGAGGGCGATCATTCCCACAAGTGCCCGGTCTACGTGCACCGCACTCCGCCCTGCCAGGGCTCCTGCCCGGCGGGCGAAGACATCCGTGGCTGGCTGCAGATCGTCCGCGGCATCGAGAAGCCCGCTGGCGACATGAGCTGGCAGGAATACGCGTTCCGCCGCGCGACCGACGCCAACCCGTTCCCGTCGGTGATGGGTCGGGTCTGCCCCGCCCCCTGCGAATCCGGCTGTAACCGCAACGAGGTCGAAGACTTCGTCGGCATCAACTCGGTCGAGCAGTACATCGGCGACACCGCGCTGGACGAAGGCTTCACCTACGATCCCGCGCCGGCGCTGTCGGGCAAGAAGGTCGCGATCATCGGCGGCGGCCCTGGCGGCATGTCGGCGGCCTATCACCTGCGCCGCCGTGGCCATGCGTCGACGATCTTCGACGACCACGAAGAGCTGGGCGGGATGATGATGTACGGAATCCCCGAGTACCGGGTGCCCCGCGACCGGCTGCGCGCGGAGATGAACCGCATCCTGGCGCTCGGCGACATCGACCTGCGTCTGAACACCCGTGTCGGCAAGGACGTCTCGATGGAAGACGTCGAGAAGGAATTCGATGCCGTCGTCTGGGCCGTCGGCTGCCAGACCGGACGCCCGCTACCGGTTCCGGGTGCCAACGCGCCGAACTGCATCGCCGGCGTCCAGTTCCTGTCCGCGTTCAACACCGGCCGGCTGAAGGTGCTGCCCACCGACAAGATCGTCTGCGTCGGTGGCGGTGATACCTCGATCGACGTCGTGTCCGTGGCCCGCCGCCTCGGCAAGATCGAAAACGACAACCCGACCGATAACCCCGAGGACGCGATCCACGGCTACGTGGCGCACGATTCGGCGACGGCCGCGGTGCGCACCGGCGCCGCGGTCACGCTGACCTCGCTGTTCGCGAAGGAAAAGATGACCGCGGCCGAGCACGAAGTGCAGGACGCGCTGCGCGAGGGCGTCACCATCCTCGACGGCGTGATTCCGGTCGAGGTCGTGCTGAACGACAAGGGTCGCGCCACCGGGCTGAAAATGGCCAAGTGCGAGTGGGACGGCAACACGCCGAAGCCGATCGAAGGCACCGAGTTCGTGCTCGAAGCCAACCTGATCATCTCGGCGATCGGCCAGGGCGGCGATCTCACCGGTCTGGAAGCACTGGACAATGGCCGCGGCTTCATCAACAGCGACAAGTTCTACCAGGTTCCCGGCCAGGAAGGTCACTTCGTGATCGGCGACATCATTCGCCCGCACCTGCTCACCACCGCGATTGGCCACGGCCGCATCGCCGCGGACAGCATCGACCACTTCCTGCGCCACGAGGAACCGATCAAGCGCCCGCGCGTCGACGTGCATCACTTCAACCTGCTCGGCAAGCTGAAGGAAACCGGACTGACCCCCGAGGACTACAGCGGCGAGCAGGTCCGGGGTACCTCCGAAGGCAGCTTCGCGGTGCACAACTACGAGGACCGTTCGGCCCACGAGATCATCTCGCACGAAAAGCTGTTCAAGGGCCACTTCCCGTTCACCCCGCGCAACCGCCGCGAAGAGCACGGTCCGGACGCCAACGAGGTCATCGGCCATTTCGAGGAGCGCATGAAGGCGCTCAGCACCGAACAGGCTCAGGAAGAGGCCAAGCGCTGCATGAGCTGCGGCATGTGCTTCGAGTGCGACAACTGCGTGATCTACTGCCCGCAGACCGCGGTGTACCGGGTGCCGAAAAAGCAGTCCGCGACCGGCCGCTATGTCGCGACCGACTATGGCAAGTGCATCGGCTGCCATATCTGTGCCGAGGTCTGCCCGACCGGCTACATCGACATGGCGATGGGTGAGTAACGTGCTGCGTGGATTCACCCCGTTCGGCCTGTCCCTGCCAGCCCTGGTGCTGGCAGGGCTGGCCCTGACGCTTGCAGGCTGTGGCAAGGTCGAACCGCCGGATCCGGCGCTGCTCGCGGAAGCGCGCGGCGATCAGTGCGTCAAGGATCCCGATGTGATGCGTCGGGATCACATGAAGATCCTGATGCACGAACGCGACGAGGCGAAGCGCTTCGGGCGGCGCAACCCCGATCACAGCTTCGTGGGATGCATCGACTGCCACGTGTCGCCGACCGCAAGCCGTGACGAACCTTCGACCCACTTCTGCCTCGCCTGCCACGAGTTCAACGCCGTGCGGATGGACTGCTTCCAGTGCCACACCGACCAGCCGTCGGACAGCGCGCCGATGCCGCGCCAGAGCGCCGACGTCGAGAGCCTGCTTGACCAGCATCTCGCGGCACAGGACACGGGCGGACCGAGGTCCGTCCAGGAGATACCGACACCATGAGCAACGAGAGCAACGCGAACCTCTCGCGCCGGCAGTTCATCACCGGTGCTGCCGCGACGGTGGCCGGCCTCACCGTCGCGCCAGGCGTCTTCCTGCTGAAACCCGCGGGCGCTGCCAGCGGCAACGGCAACGGCGAAAAACCGCGCTGGGGGCTGCTGATCGACACCAACAAGTGTGCCGACGGCTGCACCGCCTGCGTGCGCGCCTGCCACGAGGAAAACGGCGTTCGCAGCCTCGGCCGCCCCGCCACCGATGCCCAGTGGATCCGCAAGGTGAACCTGACCGACCAGGCGACGGGTCACCAGCATTCGCTGCCGGTGATGTGCCAGCACTGCGAGCATCCGCCCTGCGTCGACGTCTGTCCGACCAAGGCATCGTTCATCCGCCCGGACGGTATCGTGCTGGTCGACAAGCATACTTGCATCGGCTGCCGTTACTGCATGATGGCCTGCCCGTACAAGGCGCGCTCGTTCATCCACGAGCCGCTGACCGACCAGAAGCCTCACGCCCCGCGGGGTAAGGGCACGGTCGAGAGCTGCACGCTGTGCGTCCACAAGGTCGATCGCGGAGACGGCACGACCGCCTGCGTCGAGGCCTGCAACCGCGACGGCCACCAGGCGATGGTGTTCGGCGACCTCAATGATCCGGACAGCGAGATCTCGCAGCGCATGAAGCAGTACGGAAGCACTGCCATCCGAGCCGACCTGCGCCTGAATCCGGGCGTACGCTATCAGGGAATCTGAGACCGATGAGTCAGACCACAATCAAGACCCATTTCCGGGAGATCGAGGGGCGCAGCCCGCTGTACCTGGCGTTGCTCGGCGGCCTGCTGGTGCTGGTCGGGCTCGGACTGCTCGCCGCGCTGATGAAGGGCACCCACGGGCACCATATCACCGGTATGAACAATCAGGTGGTCTGGGGCCTGCCGCATATCTTCGCGATCCTGATGATCGTTGCCGCATCCGGCGCGTTGAACGCGGCGTCGTTCGCGTCGGTGTTCGGACGCGTCGTGTACAAGCCGCTGGCACGCGTTTCCGCGCTGCTCGCGATGACGCTGCTGATCGGCGGTCTGGTGGTTCTGGTGCTCGACCTCGGCCGGCCGGATCGGCTGATCATCGCGATGACGCACTACAACTTCAAGTCGATCTTCGCCTGGAACATCTTCCTGTACACCGGATTCCTCGCCATCGTCGCGGTTTACCTCTGGTTCATGATGGAGAACCGGATGAACCGCTATGTGCCGATCGCCGGCTACGCCGCGTTCCTCTGGCGGCTGATCCTGACCACCGGTACCGGCTCGATCTTCGGATTCCTGGTCGCGCGCGAAGCCTACGACGCCGCGATCCTGGCACCGCTGTTCATCGCGATGTCGTTCTCGCTGGGGATGGCGGTATTCATCCTGGTGACCCTGGCCAGTTTCCTGGGCACCGGCCGCCCGCTCGGCGACCTGATCCTCCGGCGCATGAAGAACCTGCTCGGAGTCTTCGTCGCCGGCGTGCTGTACTTCGTGCTGGTCTATCACCTGACCAACCTGTACGCAACGCGGCTGCACAGCGTCGAAGCGTTCGTGTTGCTGCACGGTGGCATCTACACCTTCCTGTTCTGGTTCGTGCAGATCCTGATCGGCAGCCTGATCCCGCTGGTGATGCTGTTCCATCCCGTGTGGAGCCAATCCCGCAAGGTCATCGCGACCGCGGCGGCGCTGGTGCTGGTCGGCGGCTTCGCACAGCTGTACGTGATCGTGATCGGCGGTCAGGCCTACCCGCTCGACCTGTTCCCCGGCTACGATTCCAGCAGCGCGTTCTTCGACGGTGTGGTCGCCGGCTACTCGCCGTCGCTGGTCGAATGGATGCTGGGGATCGGCGGCGTCGGCTTCGCGTTCCTGCTGTTCGCGGTCGCGCTGAAGTTCCTGCGCTTCCTGCCGACCAGCCTCGCCGACGACAAGATCGATCCGCACGCAGCCCGTGCGTCGGCTGCTGAGCGGCCGGCGACCGCCGGGGCATGACCCCGGTCGGTCCGGGCGCGGCGGGCTGCTGAGCGCATGGCCCGGTTGCTGATCTCCGCCGCGCACAAGTCGTCCGGAAAGACCACGATCTCGACCGGCCTGTGCGCGGCGCTCGCCGCGCGCGGGCAGCCGGTCCAACCGTTCAAGAAGGGTCCCGACTACATCGACCCACTCTGGCTCGGCCGTGCGGCCGGCCGGCCCTGCGTCAATCTCGATTTCAACACCATGTCGCACCAGGAGATCCGGGAAGCGGTCGGCACCCGGACCGGAGCGAGCGATGTCGCGCTGATCGAGGGCAACAAGGGCCTGTACGACGGGCTGGATCTCGAAGGGTCCAACAGCAACGCCGCGCTCGCCCGGCTGCTGCAGGCCCCGGTCGTGCTGGTGATCGACAGCCGCGGCGTGACCCGCGGCGTCGCGCCACTGCTGCTCGGCTACCAGGCGTTCGAACGCGACATCCAGATCGCCGGCGTGATCCTGAACCGGGTCGGCGGCAGCCGCCACGGATCGAAGCTGCGCGCGGTGATCGAGCACTACACCGACATCCCGGTATTGGGCATGGTGTCCGAGAACGCCGACCTCCAGATTCTGGAACGCCATCTCGGCCTGATCCCGAGCAACGAGCACGCCGCAGCCGACGCGCAGATCCAGCGCCTGGCGCGCGTGATCGAAGCCGAGGTCGACGTGCAGCGGATCGGCGGGCTCGGGCAGACGGCGCCTCCCCTGCCACGCGCGCCCGCCACCGCCCCTGCGCCCGACGCGGCGCGGGTCCGAATCGCGGTCGCGCGCGACGCGGCCTTCGGCTTCTACTACGCAACCGACCTCGAGGCACTGGAACAGGCCGGAGCGGAGCTGCTGTTCTTCGACGCGCTGCAGGACACCGAGTTGCCGCCGGCGGACGGCCTGTTCATCGGCGGCGGCTTTCCCGAGAGCCGCATGCGGGAACTGGAGGCCAATGCATCGATGCGGGAATCTGTGCGCGCCGCGATCGAATCCGGCCTGCCGGCCTACGCCGAGTGCGGCGGATTGATGTATCTGGCCCGGGGCATCACCTGGAACGGAACACGCTGCGCGATGGCGGGCGTATTGCCGGGCGAAGTGGTGATGCACGCCCGACCCCAGGGCCGCGGCTATGTGCGTCTGGAAGAAACCGGACAGCTGCCCTGGCCCGCCGCCGATTCGGCGCCTGACGTCCCGGATTCCCGTCCGTTCGCGTTCGGTGCCCACGAGTTTCATTACTCGGCGCTGGAACCGATGCCCGCCGGCACCGTCTATGCGTACCGGGTGCTGCGGGGGCATGGGATCGACGGCCGCCACGACGGCATCGTGTACCGGAACCTGCTGGCGAGTTACAGCCATCTGCGGCACAGTGCGCAGAATCCCTGGGCGGACCGCTTTGTCGCATTCGTACGCGGCGTGCAAGCGGACCGCTCCAGACGCACCCCAATTCGAACAAGGAGTAACGCATGATCACGATTACCCCTGCGGCTGCAAAGCAGATCAAGGAATCGGCGCAGCAGAGCGGCATCGAAGGGGCTTCGCTGCGGCTTGCCGCGAAGCGCAGCCCGGACGGCGGCATCGACTACGGCATGGGCTTCGAGGAGCACGAGAAGGACAGCGACCTGACCTTCAAGAGCAGCGGCGTGAACCTGGTGGTCGAACCGGGCAGCGTCGAGCTGTTGAAGAACGCCGTGCTCGATTACGTCGAGCTGGAACCCGGCGAGCACCGCTTCATCTTCATGAACCCGAACGATCCCAACTATCGTCCGCCGGATGGCCTGAACGCGCCGCCGATCAAGGACTGACGGGCGGCAACGACGGCCGGCTGCCGCGTTTCACCCCGGTGCGCTGCACTATTGGTACCGGGGGAGGGCCGCGGCCACAGCGCGCGTTCGGGTACCATCAGACCTCGGCCCACATCCGCATCAGGTTGGCGCGGATCCGGCCGGTCCGGCGCGTCAGGTCGCCTTCGGGGTCCTGGTCGCGGAGGGCGTCTTCGACCTGCTGGAGATCGAACAACAGGCGCCGGCGTTCCGGCTCGCGCACCATCGATTCGGCCCAGGCCACCGCGACCAACCGCTCGCCATGGGTCACCGGCAGAACCCGGTGCAGGCTCGACGACGGGTAGATCACCGCATCGCCAGCCCCCAGTTTCACCTGCTGCTCGCCGAACTCGGTTTCGATCACGAGTTCGCCGCCGCCATAGCGGTCCGCCTCGTTCAGGAACACCGTCACCGACACGTCCGAGCGGTAACGCCCGCCTTCGGGTCCCATCACCGGGTCGTCGACATGCGGGCCATAGCTCATTCCCGGCTGGTAGCGCGCGAAGAACGCCCCCGACAGGCGCCGCGGCTGCGCGGCCGCCTGGAACCGCGGGTGGCGATACAGCGGGAGCAGCACCCACTGGTTCAGCTGCGCGATGCGCTGGTCCGCCGGGTCCGCTTCCTGGTTCGCTTTCACTCGGCGCGCATCGCCGCCGGCCGAGGCTCGCCCATCGACGAACGGCATGTCGGCCAGCACGGTCCGCACGCGCTCGAGCTGTGCGGCATCGAGGACCTTGGGTAGGGTGATCAGCATCGTGGCCTTTCGAAGTTGTGCCGCGTGCCGCGGTTCAGGTCCGGACCCGCAGGTTCGGCTGCAACTCGGCCAACCGGTCGTCTTCGACCGGCCAGCCGTCCGGGGACTCCTCCAGGAAACGGCGTGCGACGGCAAGCCAGTGTTCGCGTGCCGGAGCCACCTGGGCCTTCAACACTGCCAGCGGCGCCCCGGCGACCCAGCGATCGTAGGCATCGCGCAGCTGCGGAAACAACAGCGCGCGCATACCGGTCAGGTTCGCGAAGTAGAAGTGAATCGCGCCGTCCGCACCGTCTTCGAGCAACGCCGGCAGTGTCGTCAGGCAGTCGGCCAGGTGGTCCCGAACCGCCCGGGCGACCACCTCGCCCCGACTGCCGGCGACCTCGAGCACGCGCTGCTGCCAGGCCGGCCCGAGCCGTTGCCCCGCAAGCACCTCGCCGACCTCGTGCCAAACCGCCGCCTCGACCTCGCTGTCGGTCATCCGCTCCAGCGTCGCGGGATCCGCCGCATCAAAGCCATAGGCCCGGAGCGCCCGCGCCAGCGGATCGTCCGCCGGCGCGCCGCGCATCTGCCAGGCCTCGACGGTTTCGAACAATAGCCGGCGCACCGACTCGCGGCGTACGAAGATCAGGTTTCCGCGCGACATCGCCGGCGGTGCCGCCAGGTCGCGGGCGCTTTCCTCGCCAACGATATAGACCCGGTAGTCGTCGAAATCCTCGCGCCGCAGCAGCGCGCCCAGGAAGAACAGCGGGCGGGCGCCGCGTCCATAGCCGGCCCCGTACACCAGCCCGTGCGGATCCAGCCGGCGGTTCACCGCATCCTGGTCGAACGGGTCGTGGCGGGTCGCGCCGAGCGGCAGCGCCTCCGGGGCCAGCCCTTCCAGCTGTTCCCAGCCCTGTTCGCGTTGGCTGACCCAGTCTCCGACCTCCTGGTGGTTCAACGCGGCCGAGAACGGCAGGCGTCGTTCCCAGCGGTAAAACTCGCGCATCTTCAGCAGATACGTGCACAGGGAGTAGTTCCCGGCATGTTCGGCGTCGGCAATGTCGCAGTTACGCTGTACCGCCGCACGCAGCTCGCTCAGCCCGTCCCCGGAAAGCACGGATTCGAAAGTCGCTTGGGTCATCGATAACGCCGCCCCTGATAATCGCCCCCGGTCTCAGTGCCCGTGCCGATCCCCTTCTGCCGCGTGGCCGACGCACATGCCCGGCGGCGTTGCGGCAATCCCACCCGCGCTTCCGCGGATTCCGGCGCAGCCTGGTCGCACCAGGAGACATCGTCACGAGTCGTGATCGCATTCTGACCGATGGCCCGAAGCATGGAAACCCATCCCTGCCGCCAGTGCGTGTTCCGGCCGATGCTGCGATCCAGCGCCGAAATGTCCGCCAGCCGGCGGCCGATCCGTGTGGGTTTGGCGAAGACTGCCTCGCGACCCGCTAGAATCCCAATCCATGAACGCCCATCCTGCTGCGGTGGCCGCGATCCAGGTGCGCGTGCGCTGCATTACCTTCGATCTGGACGACACGCTGTGGCCGGTGATGCCCGCAATCCACCGGGCCGAGGCGCGCTTTTACGATTGGTTGCGGATCCACGCTCCACAGGTCTGCGAACGCTACACACCGCAGGCATTGATCGACGCCCGCAGCGGTTTCATGCGCGCCGCTCCTGCGTCGGAGCGCCACGACCTGACCCGCCTGCGCAAACGCTGGCTGCGCGCGCTTGCGCTCGAGACCGGTGCCAACCCCGCGCGCCTGGAATCGGAGGGGTTCGACGTGTTCTGGGAGGCCCGCAACGAGGTCGACCCGGACCCCGAAGCCGCATCGGTACTGGACACGCTGTCCCGGCATTTCCAGATCGGCGCAATCAGCAACGGCAACGCGGACGTGTTCCGTACCCCGCTCGGACCGTACTTCGATTTCGCGCTGCCGGCAGCCGAGGCGGGCGCCGCCAAGCCGGATCCGGAAATTTTCCGCGCTGCCGCCCGCCGCGCGGGCGTTCGGCCCGAATCCATGCTGCATATCGGCGACGACGCCGTCTGCGACGTGCTGGGTGCGCGCAACGCCGGCCTGCATGCCGGCTGGTTCAACCCGGGCACCATGCCCTGGGCGCAGCGCGAGCCCACGCCGGATCTCACCTTCGGCCGGCTGGGCCAGATACCCGTCCGGCTCGGTTTGATCAGACCTGCGCCGTTGCGGCCATGAGGCGCTCCAGCCGCTCGACGTCCTCCGGGGTATCGACCCCGGCGGGCACCGGTGCGTCGACGATTCCGACCTGGATCCAGGCGCCGATGGCCAACGCACGCAGCTGCTCGAGCTGTTCGATCCGTTCCAGCGCAGCGGGCGGTTCCGCGGTGAGTCTTCGGAGAAACCGGGCACGGTAGGCATAGAGCCCCAGGTGCCTGCGCGCCTGCGTCAGATCCGGGCTGTGCCCGGCGCGCGCGGCCTCACGGTCCCAGGGGATCGGTGCCCGCGAAAAGTACAGCGCCCTGCCCGCGGCATCGGTCACCAGCTTCACCTGGTTCGGATCGTGCAGATCCTCGGCACTGCGGATCGGAACCCCAAGAGTCGCCATATCGGCCCGGGGATGACGCGCGAGCAAAGCCGCGAGTTCGTCCAGCAACGTGCCCGGCGTCAGCGGTTCATCGCCCTGCAGGTTGACCACGCAGGTTGCATCGGGCCAGCGCTGCTCTGCCGCGACCGCCGCGATCCGGTCGGTTCCGGAGGGCAGATCCGAGGGGGTCCAGCAGGCTTCCGCACCACTGGCATGGGCCACATCGAGCACGCGGGCGTCGTCGCTGGCCACGATCACCCGTGCCGCGCTGCTCTCGCGGGCGCGCGCAACCACGTGGGCGATCAGCGGCCGCCCGGCAACCGCGACCAGGGGCTTTCCGGGCAGCCGGCTCGAGGCCATTCGTGCCGGGATCACCACAATGAAGGGCTCGGCACTCATGCCTCTGGCCACACCGGCGCCGCGTCGGGCGCCACAAGGCCCGTCCACTCGGCCTGCGCCGGCATCATTGCTCGCGCCAGCGCTTCTTTTCTTCTTCCGACAATACGCGGGCTTCCTCCTCCAGCATCACCGGAATGTCATCCCGGATCGGGTAGGCCAGGCCGGCGGAGACCGAGATCAACTCGTTCGCGTCGCGATCGTAGTGGAGCGGCCCCTTCGTGACCGGGCAGACGAGAATTTCGAGCAGACGCTTGTCCATCGTGATTACCCCAGGTATTTCAGCCGTATCGTGGATTCCAGGCGCCTCAGCAGCGCCGGTTCGAAGGCGGGATCGGGCCGCGCCGACACCGGCCAATACCAGTGGCGCTCGTCGGCAAACTCGCGGCATTTTACGGCATCCTTCTCGGTCATCAGTACCGGGTAGGGATCGCCGAAATCGATGTCCCGAGCATGGAAGCGGTGGTGGTCGGGGAACGGATGCCGGATCACGTCGACGCCCTCGGCTTCGAGCGCGGTAAAGAATCGCTCGGGATCGGCGATGCCCGCGACTGCGTGCGCCGGTCGGCCGGCAATCTCGCGCAGCGGACGGTGGACGCCGTGCTGGCCGACACTCGATACCGTACCCGGCGTTTCCAGGCGCATCGCGTATTCGCCCGGCTGCGGGCTGCCGTCGGTGACCACCACGAAATCCGCCCGCGCCAATGCAGACCCGGATTCGCGCAGCGGCCCCGCGGGCAGACACAGGCCGTTGCCCAGACGGCGCTTGCCGTCGAGCATCACGATGCTGATGTCACGCGGAAGCCGGTGGTGCTGCAGGCCGTCGTCCGAGATCACCACGTCGACGCCCTGCGTGGCCAGGGCACGCGCGCCACGCACCCGATCCCGGTCGACCCAGACCGGAACGCCGGTGCGCAGGGCCAGCAGGATCGGCTCGTCACCGACTGCCGACGGGTCGGCGCCGGGGTGCACCGGGAGACTCGCGTGCGCATTGCGGCGGCCATAGCCCCGGCTCACGATACCCGGACGATAGCCGGCCCGCAGGAGACTCTGCGCCAGCCAGGCGGACATCGGCGTCTTGCCGCTGCCCCCTACCGTCAGGTTACCGACGACGATCACCGCTTTCAGCGGCAGCACCACGTGACGCTGGGTGTCCTCGAGCCGACTGCGCCGCCAGCTCGCGATCCCCGCATACAGCAGCGACAGCGGAAACATCGCGGCCGCGAACGGGCCGCGATAGCTCCACTGGCGCCACAGCCACTGCTCTACCATGTCCGGACCCGGTCGATCCGGACCGCCAGGCTGCGGTCGACCCCGCGCCGTTTGCGCAGAGGACCGAGCCGCATGGGGGAGCGAGGGCAGTTCTTGATGATTTCGAGGCGCATAGTGGTTCTATGTAACGAGGAATCAGGGAAAAATGCACCGCTCTTCCCACCGGCGCAGCAGGAGCAGCCCAAGTCCGACAGGCGGCTAGGCTTCGCGGAACTGAAGCCGGTACAGGTGCGTGTAGATGCCATCACGGGCCAGCAGATCGGCATGCTGCCCCTGTTCGACGATGCGCCCTGCATCGAGCACCAGGATGCGGTCGGCGTGTTCGATCGTCGACAGGCGATGGGCGATGATCAGCGTCGTGCGCGTATGCATCAGATTGGCCAGCGCCGCCTGCACCTTGCGCTCGGACTCGTTGTCGAGCGCCGACGTCGCCTCGTCCAGGATCAGCAGAGGCGCATCGCGCAGCAGCGCCCGGGCAATGGCCAGGCGTTGCCGCTGGCCACCGGACAGCAGGACCCCGTTCTCGCCGATTTCGGTATCGAAGCCGTCCGGCAGCTGCTCGATGAAATCCAGCGCATGTGCTGCTGCCGCCGCCTTGCGGATTTCGTCCAGCGTCGTTCCGACGCGCCCGTAGGCGATGTTGTTCGCAACCGTGTCGGCAAACAGCGTGACGTGCTGGCCCACGTACGCGATCTGGCGCCGGAGATCGCGCAGCCGCAGGTCCGAAAGATCGTGCCCGTCCAGCAGAATGCGTCCCCGCGTCGGCGTGAAGAACCGCGGCAGCAGGTTGACCAGCGTCGTCTTGCCACTGCCGGAGCGCCCGACCAGCGCCACGTTCTCGCCGGGCTCGATCGCCAGGTCGATGTCCTTCAGCACGTCCGGGCCTCCGGCCTCGTACCGGAAGCTCACCTGCTCGAAGCGCAGCGCCCCGCGGGCGCCCTCCATCGGGGTATGCCCGGTATCGCGTTCCGGCGCCTCGTCGAGCACGGCGAAAATGTTCTGCCCGGCCGCGATGCCCCGCTGCAGGGTCGCGTTGATCGTGCTCAGACGCCGGATCGGGGTCAGCAACAGCAGCATCGCGGTCAGGAACGAGACGAAGGTTCCGGCCGTGATGTCGTCGGCCAGCGAGTCGGAGGTCGCCATCCAGATGATGAACGCGAGCACCAGCGCCACGATGAACTGGATGATCGGCACATACGCAGCCTTCACGCCCTCCATGCGCATGTGCAGCCGGCGGTTGCCTTCGTTGATCCCCTCGAAACGTTCGCGCTCGAAGGGTTCACCGCCGAAGATCCGAACGACCCGGTGGCCCTCGATCACTTCCTGGGTCACGTGGGTCACGTCGCTCATGTTGCCCTGAATGCGGTGCGACAGGCGCCGGAACTGCCTCGTGACCACGTTCACCAGCAGCACGACCGCCGGCACGATCACCAGCACGGTCATCGTCAGCGCCGCACTGAGGTAGAACATCCAGGCCAGCAGCACCAGGATCGTCAGGCTGTCCTTCACCAGCACGCTGAAGCCGTCGGTCGCAGCGCTGGCCACCTGTTCCACATTGTAGGTGAGGCGGGAGATCAGCTCGCCGCTGGACTGATGCTGAAAGCGCTGCACCGGCATCACCAGCAAGCGTTCGAACAGCTCCGTGCGCAGCCGTTTCACCACCTGGCGGCCGACGTAGCGCATCGAGTAGGTGGCGCCGAACTCGGCGACGCCACGGACCGCAAACAGGACGATCAGCAGCAGCGGGATCCAGCGCGCGAAGTCGCTTTCGTCGACGCCGAAGGACTCGTCCATCAGCGGCTTCATCAATGCGGCGAAACCGGCCTCGGTCATCGCCATAATGACCATCGTGACCGTCGCGATGATCAGCAGCGGCCAGTACTGGAACGCGTAGGAGAGCAGGCGCCGATAGACGCGCCACCCGGTGTCGTAGCCTGGTCGTCCCTGGTCAGTCATCGTCTGCCGTCCGGCCGATGGTCGCGATCGAGACCGCGGTGATGCCGAGACGGCCAACCACATCCAGCGCGGTGACCACCGCCTGATGGCTGGCCGCTGCGTCGGCCCGGATCAGCACCGGGTCCCCGGCGCGGTCGCGCAGCACCTGCTCCAGCATCCGTTCCAGCGTCTCCGGGCGGCGGTTCACGAGTTCTTGTCCATCGACGTAGTACTCGCCGGTGGCGTCGATCAGGATATCCACCCACGCACGCTCCGCGAGCGCCGGCTCGCGGTCGGCCGACGGCAGCTGGAGCTGGATGTCGGCATGCCGTTCGAAAGTGGTGGAAACCATGAAGAAGATCAGCAGCAGGAACACCACGTCGATCAGCGGGGTCAGGTTGATCCCCGCCTCGTCGTCCCTGCGGCGCCGGAAGTTCACGCACTCACCCCGACCGAGGCGCTGCGCTCGCCGTGGATCACCTCGACCAGCTTCACAGCCTCCATCTCCATTTCCAGCACGAGTTCGTCGACCCTTCCGCGAAAATAGCGATGAAAGATCAGCGTCGGAATCGCGACGCCGATGCCGGCTGCGGTCGTCACCAGGGCCTGCGAAATGCCTCCGGCGAGGTCCCGCGGACTGCCAACGCCGACGTCGGTAATCACAGTGAAGACCTCGATCATGCCGACCACCGTGCCCAACAGCCCCAGCAGCGGCGTGATCATCGCGATCGTGCCCAGCGTATTCAGAAACCGCTCGAGTTCGTGCGCCACGCGCCGGCCGGTTTCCTCGATCGTTTCCTTCATGACCTCGCGCGAATGGTTCTGCGCGGCGAGTCCGGCCGCGAGCACCTGCCCCAGCGGCGAGCGGGCACGCAGGCGCTGCAACTGAACCTCACCGCCGGGACCGCTGCCGCGGGTCTGCTCCCAGACGGTCAGCAACAAACCGCCCGGCACCACGCGCGAACGGCGCAGCGACCACAGGCGCTCGAGCACGATGGCCATCGCGATGACCGAACACAGCAGGATCGGCACCATCAGCCAGCCGCCTGCCTTCACGATTTCGAGCATTCGGATCTCCCCAAGAATACGCGCACAGCACCGGCTCGCCGATCCGTCACCCACCCGGTACGCAGGCCGCGCATCCCTTCCGGTACCGGCGCCGGAAGAAATCCCGGCGCCCGGGAACCCTGCGTTGCGGCTTCACTGCGACGCCGCTGCCGCGCCCCGGCGCCGGCGCCGGCGCCGTGCGATCGCGTACGGAGTGCCGATGATACCGCCTGCCCCGAAGCCATGAAACAAAGCGCCGCGATCAGCCGCGGGTGAACAGCGCCATCGACTCGACATGCGCGGTGTGCGGAAACATGTCCATGATCCCCGCGGCCTCGAGGCGATAGCCGAAACGCTGCACCAGTTCGCCCGCGTCGCGCGCCAACGTCGCCGGGTTGCAGGACACATAGACCAGCCGCGGGATGGCACGCGGCCCCAGCGCAGCGACGACCGCCGCAGCGCCGGTACGCGGCGGATCCAGCAGCACCCGGTCGAATGGCTCCTGCAGCCAGGCTGCATCGGCCAGCGCCGGATCCTCCAGGTTGGCGCGCCGATACCGGGTGTTGCCGATCCCCTGCGCCTCGGCGTTGGCACGCGCTCGGTCGAGCATCACGGCATCACCCTCGACCCCGAGCACTTCGCGCGCCCGTTGCGCCAGCGGCAGCGTGAAGTTGCCCAGCCCGCAATACAGATCGAGCACCCGCGACTCCGGCGTAAGCGCGAGCAGGTCGAGGGCCCGGAGCACCATGTCCCGATTGATCCCGGCGTGCACCTGGATGAAATCGAGTGGCTGGAATTCCACCTGCAGCCCGAACTCCGGGTGGGCATAGTGCAGTTCTGCCGCGGGTCCGGCGTGAAACTGCACGGAATCGGGTCCGCCGGGCTGCAGGTACAGTTGCACGCCCTCGGCCTCCGCGAACGCGGCCAGCCGGTCCAGATCCGGCACCGACAGTGGCTGCAGATGGCGGAACACCAGCGCGGTGGTGCCGGCATCATCGACCGCCGCCTCGATCTGGGGAATCCGCTCGCGGGCATCGAGCCCGTCGATGAATTCCCGCAGTTTCGCGATCCGCCCGCCGAGCGCCGGGTGCAGCACCGGGCAGTCGCGCATGTCGGCCAGGTACCGCCCGCCGCGTTCGCGGAAGCCGACCAGGGTTCCCCCTTTCTTCGCGACGTATTTCACCCCGAGCCGGGCCGTGCGCCGGTAGCCCAGATCGGCGCCGGTCAGCGGTTCCAGCCGGCGTTCGGGCTGCACGTGGCCGATCCGCGCCAGCGTCTCGAACAGACTGCGCTCCTTCAGCCGCCGCTGCAGCGCGATGTCGGCGTGCATCAATCGGCAGCCGCCGCAGACGCCGAACCAGGCGCAGTGCGGCTCGACGCGCTCGGCGGCGGGCTCGAGGACCGCATCCAGACGCGCGGTGTCGAAGTTGCGCTTGCACCCGGTCTGCACCGCGCGCACGCGCTCGCCGGGCAATGCACCGTCGACGAAACAGGCCTTGCCAGCACGCCGGCCGACCCCCTGCCCTTCCAGGGTCAGATCCTCGATCACCAGCTCGAACGGACTGCGGTCGATCTTCATGTGCTTCCGTAAACGGGGGACACGCCGTCCCAGGCGGCCAGGAAGGCGTCCAGGTTCGGGCGTCCGGCAGTGGCGAGATAGTCGCGCAGCTGCGCTTCCCGACGCTCGTGCATCTCGGGGCTGAGCCCGCCACGCATCCGTTCGAAGCGCAGGTAGACGAGGTAGGTGTTCAGCACGTCATGTTCCACGTAGTCGTGAATACGCTCGCGGTCGCCATCGCGCCAGGCAGGCCAGACCTGGCTGCCGTCCATGCCCAGCTTGCCGGGAAAACCCAGCAGCGACGCGATCATGTCCAGCCCGGCGCTGGCACGGGGCTGGTAGGCGGCGAGCACGTCCATCAGGTCAATGTGGCGCCAGTGGAAACGGTTCAGGTAGTTGTTGTACCGGAAGCTGCGGTCGTCGTCGCCCTGGTCCCAGTAGCGCGGCGCCTGCACGCCATGCAGCAGCGCCCGATAGTGCAGCACCGGCAGGTCGAAGCCGCCGCCATTCCAGCTGACCAGCGTCGGCGTGCGCTTCTCGATCACATCGAAGAACTGGCGCAGCAACTCCGCCTCGTCGTCGGTGTTGCGCCCGAAGGCCGAGAGCTTCATCTGGTCGCCGCCCTGGTAGAGCACCCCGATCGACACGACCCGGTGCAGCGGGTGAGCGAGAAACTCGGAGCCGGTCTTGACCCGGCGTAGCGCGAACAGGGCTTCGGCCACCTCGGCGTCCGACAGACCGTCGAAATCGTGCAGCTTCCGACCGCCCTCGATGTCGGGAACGGTCTCGAGGTCGAACACCAGCACCGGCCCGCTCATGCGGGGAACACGCCGGTCGAGATGTAGCGGTCGCCCCGGTCGCAGACGATCGCGACCACGGTGCCACCGTCGACCTCCGCGGCCACCCGCAAAGCCGCGGCCACCGCGCCGCCCGACGAAACGCCGGCGAAGATCCCCTCCTCGGCTGCCAGCCGGCGCATGGTCGTCTCGGCGTCCTGCTGGCTCACATCCAGCGTGCGGTCGATTTGCGACGCATCGAAAATCGAGGGCAGGTATTCCTGCGGCCAGCGCCGGATACCGGGAATCGACGACCCTTCGGTGGGCTGAACGCCGACGATCCGCACCCCGGGATTGCGCTCCTTCAGGTAGCGCGAGGTGCCCATGATCGTGCCGGTGGTCCCCATCGACGACACGAAGTGGGTGACCTCGCCCCGCGTGTCGCGCCAGATCTCGGGACCGGTGCCACGGTAATGGGCGTCGGGGTTGTCGGGGTTCGCGAACTGGTCCAGCACCCGGCCCCGGCCTTCGCGCGCCATTTGCTGGGCCAGGTCGCGGGCACCTTCCATGCTCTGTTCGCGGCTGACCAGCACGATCTCGGCACCGAACGCCCTCATCGCGGCACGCCGTTCGGCCGACATGTTCTCCGGCATGATCAGGATCATCCGGTAGCCCTTGATCGCGGCGACCATCGCCAGCGCAATCCCGGTGTTGCCGCTGGTCGCCTCGATCAGCGTATCGCCCGGTTGGATCTCGCCGCGCCTCTCGGCGCCCAGGATCATGTTCAGCGCCGGCCGGTCTTTCACCGAACCCGCCGGGTTGTTGCCCTCGAGCTTTACCAGCACCGTCGACGGCAGACCTGCCGCAAGGCGCTGCAGGCGCACCAATGGCGTGTTGCCGACGAACTGTTCCAGTGTCGGATAGAAATGGGGATTCGGATCGGTCATGGCGCGACAGTATACCGGCATCGAACATCGCGGGAGGATCTGCGGCCGGCGCGATCGTCGATGCCGCCGCTTCCGTTCAGCGCTCCCCTTCGACGACGACGAAGGCCTGGGCGTACTGGTGTTCGTCGCTGATGCTGAGATGGATGCGGGCCACACCCAGACGCGCGGCGGTGCGCGCAGCCGAACCGGTCAGTTCGAACTCCGGGCGTCCCCTCGCGTCGTGCGTAACCCATACCTCGTGCAGCGCCATATCGCGGCCGATTCCGCAACCGAACGCCTTGGCCAACGCTTCCTTCGCGGCAAACCGGCGGGCGACGAACGCCTCCGGACGCACCACGGGCAGTTCCGCCTGCTCCTGCGGATGCAGCACGCGCTGCAGCAACCGCGCCCGGTGGCGTTGCAGCATCGCACCCAGGCGTTCCACCCGCACCAGATCAGTCCCGACTCCGAGGATCATCGCAGCCAACGCCTGGACGTCAGGCCGCGACGCGGCGCGCGGCGTCCAGGATGCTGCGCATCTGGCTCACCGCTTCCGGCAGCCCGGTGAACAGCGCGCGCGCGATGATCGAATGGCCGATATTGAGCTCGTGGAACAGCCGGTTCGCGGCGACCGGCCGCACGTTGTCGTAGTCCAGCCCGTGCCCCGCGTTGATCACCAGCCCCAGCTCGTGACCGGCGCGCGCCGCCTCGAACAGGCCGTGCAGCAGCCGTTCGCGTTCCTCGACGGTCCCGGCATTCGCGTAGGCCCCGGTGTGCAGCTCGACCACCGGCGCGCCGATCGCGACCGCCGCCTCGAGCTGGCGGACATCCGGCTCGACGAACAGCGATACCTCGATTCCGGCGGCCGTCAGCGGCTGCACGAACTCGCGCAGCCGCTCGCGCTGCCCATACGCGTCCAGACCGCCCTCGGTGGTGAGTTCCTCGCGGCGTTCCGGAACGATGCAGCAGGCCTCGGGGCGCAGCTTCAGTGCAATGGCCTGCATGCCCTCGGTTGCGGCCATCTCCAGATTCAGCGGCCGCACCAGCCGCGGTTTGATCCCGAACACGTCGTCGTCCTGGATATGACGACGATCCTCGCGCAGATGCAAGGTGATCGAGTCGGCACCGCTGGCCTCGGCCAGACGCACCGCGTGCATCAGATCCGGATAGGGTGTCCGGCGCGCCTGGCGAATGGTCGCGATATGGTCGAGATTGACCCCGAGGCGCAAGTGATCGGGATTCGCGGAGATGGCGGCATTCATGCGGACTTGTTCCTGTCAAAGCAGACGGCGGGTGTGCAATTCCCGGCCGTCCAGATGTGCGTCGATCAGCCGGCGCATGAAATCGCGCGCCGCGCGTTGGGCATTATCGGGGACGCCGGCGCCGCTGGCGAGCGCGAGCAGCACTGCCCCGGATACCGCGCCGGGGCGGTTCCGGGGCAGCGGTCCGCTCAGGCCCAGTTCCGGCCTGTAGTCGTAGTAGTCGGCTGGGTTCACGCCCTCGGCCGCAAGGTGCTCGAGGCCGGAGTCGATCAGGCACAGCAGCGCCCATTCCGCGGCGCGCAACGGATACTCCAACCGTTCGGCAGCCAGCAAGCCGCCATAGGCCTGCTCGAGGATGGGCACGACGCCGCCCTCCCGGGCATCGCGGGGAATCAGCCGCAGCACCAGTTCGTTGAGGTACAAGGCGCAGACCAGCGCGCGGCCGGCCAGCGGGAACACCCGCCGCTCCTCGCCCACCGACAGGTTCGGCAGTTCGCCACGCCCACGCCACGCCAGGTCCAGCAACACGAACGGACGCAGGCTTCCCGAGCGGCTGCGCGCCAGCACGGTGACCCGCCCGGCGCTGGCGGTGATCAGTTCCAGAATCCGGCTGTTCTCCCGAAACGGGCGCGCGTGCAATACGAAGCCCTGCGCCAGTTCCCCCTGCGCCCCGGTCACCGCGTCTCGTCGATGCCCAGTTCGCGCAACGCCCGGTCGCTCTGCGACCAGCCCGACTCGACGCGCACGGTCAGGCGCAGCATGATCTTGCGTCCGAGCAGCGCCTCCAGCTGCTCGCGTGCGGCCTGGCCGACGCGCTTGAGCATGTGACCGCCCTTGCCGATCACGATTCCCTTCTGACTCTCGCGCTCGACCACGATCAGCGCGTCGATGTGGGTGATCCCGGGGCGGTCCTCCCAGCCTTCGACGCGCACCGCGACCGCGTACGGAAGCTCCTGGCCGAGGCGTTCCAGCAGCGCCTCGCGGATCATTTCCTCGGCGCGGAAACGCTCGGGCCGGTCGCTGAGCTGATCCGGGTCGTAGAGGAACGGCCCGGGCGGCAGATACCGGCGCAGTTCGTCGACCAACCCCTGCAGGTTCTGGCCGGTACGGCCGGAGAGCGGTACCACGCCGAGGTAGTCGAATTCCTGCGCCCGGGCCTCGAGGAACGGCAGCAGCGCGGATTTGTCGCCGACCCGGTCGACCTTGTTGACCACGAGCAGCGCGGGCCGGCCCGAGGCCCGCAGCAGTTTCAACACATGCTCGTCGCCAGCGTCGAAGCGCAGCGCCTCGACGATGAAGCAGACGATATCCGCGTCACCCAGCGCCGATACTGCGGTCCGGGTCAGCAACTGGTTCATCCGCTTGCGGGGCTCGACATCGATCCCCGGCGTGTCCATCAGGACCATCTGGTCGGCACCCTGCGTGACGATCCCGAGAATCCGGTGGCGCGTCGTATGCGGCTTGCGCGTGGTCGCGGCGAGTTTCTCGCCGAGCAGGCGGTTCATCAGCGTCGTCTTGCCGACGTTCGGCCGGCCGACCAACGCGACCAGCCCGCAACGCGTGCTCTCGGTGTTTTCCCGATCCATCATCGCCTCGCTTCCCGCCGCAGCCGTTCCAGCGCCGCTTCTGCTGCCGCCTGTTCGGCCCGGCGCCGCCCCGAGCCGGCACCGCGCTGCCCCCAACCCTGGCTCGGCAGCCAGACCTCGACCACGAACTGGCGCCGGTGATCCGGCCCGGAGATCTCCAGCACCCGGTACTCGGGCAGGGCCTCGCCACGCCCCTGCAGCCACTCCTGCAGGCGCGTCTTCGGATCCTTCAGCGACTCGGCGCTCGGCAAGTCGCTGAGCCGTTCGGCATAGAGACGCAGCACGAACGCCCGAGCCGCCTCGAAACCCGCGGCATGGTAGGTGGCGCCGATCAGTGCCTCGAGCGTGTCGGCGAGGATGGATTCACGCCGCTGGCCACCGCTCTTTCGTTCCCCCTGTCCCAGCGTCAGCGCCCCTTCCAGGCCGGCAGCGCGGGCGAGTTCCGCGAGCGCCGTCCGGTTGACCAGCGCCGCGCGCAGACGCGTCAGATCCCCTTCCGGAGCATCCGGCAGGCGCTCGTACAAGGCATCGGCGATCACCAGTCCCAGCACCGCGTCGCCGAGGAACTCCATGCGTTCATTGTGGCGGCTGCCGGCGCTGCGATGGGTCAACGCCTGTTCCAGCGCCGCGCCCGCGCGCAGCGCCTCGGGAAGCAGGCGCCGGAAATCGCCCGCAGCCACTGCTGCGGGCCGGGCGCACAGTGGCGACTCAGCTCGGGACAACGGCATTGGCAACGCGGTGGGCGCGCACGGTCATGATCAAGGCGAGAGCGTATCGCGGCGCTGGAAATTGGCCACCAGGTCGAGGTTGCCGAAGAACGGCCGGCGTACCTCGTAGGACAGCACCATGTGGCGCCCGCCGCCATCGTCTTCGAACGTGAAGTTCTCGCGCTCGACGTTATCGTAGATCGAGTTGATGGCGAGGCGCCGCTCGATCTCGTTCCACAGCTGATGTGAGGTGCGCTCTGCGGCCCCCGGCGTCTTCGCGACATCGATCGCGATGCTGCGCACCGTCCAGTACTGCATGTAGTCCTTGCCCATGGTCAGGACGAAGGTCCCGATCAGCAGCGCAAACAGCAGCAGCGCAATCACCGTCAGCGCCCCGGCACCCTGCATCTGTCGTCTGGTTGTCATCATTGCGACCGCCCCCGCCGTCTCGAATCAACGAATCCGATTGCCGATCCGGGAAAAATCCCAGTGCCCGCCATTGTAATCCCAGTTCAACCAGATAAAGAGCGCACGGCCGACCAGAAGATCCTCGGACACGAAGCCCCACATCCGGCTGTCGTTGCTATTGTCGCGGTTGTCGCCCACCATGAAGTAGTGCCCTTCCGGAACCCTCACGGACCCGCTGAGCCCCGGGTGGTCCTCCCACATCAGGATCTCGTGCGGGGTGTCACCGAGGTATTCACGGTAGCGCTGTGCGCCGGTCATCATGCTTCCCGACCCGACGCCGCTATAGGTGCCAAGCTCCTCGGTCTCTTGCGGTTCGCCGTTCACGTAAAGCCGGCGGTCACGGAACTCGATGACGTCGCCCGGCACGCCGAGCACCCGCTTGATGTAGTCCTCGGCAGGATTGCGGGGGTACTTGAACACCGCCACGTCGCCCCGTTCTGGCTTCCCGGTCTCCAGGATCACGCTGCGCGTCACCGGCAGGCGCACGCCGTAGGAGAACTTGTTCACCAAGATGAAATCGCCGACCAGCAGCGTCGGCATCATCGACCCCGACGGAATCCGGAACGGCTCGGCGACAAAGGAACGCAACACCAGCACGATCAGCAATACCGGAAAGAACGAGCGCGAGTAGTCGACGTACCAAGGCATACTCCTGCGCCGCTCCTCGCTGCCCAGGCGACGGAGCACCGCCCAGCCCAACCAGATCAGCCCCGTCACCAGCGTGGCGAGTACCAAAATCAGCTCCAAGCTGAGCGTCATAACACAACCCTGTTGTCGCAAACGAATACGATACCCCGGAAGACCGTCTGTTCCCGCCGGTCGGTCATCCTTGTTTCTCCGCGGTCGAGAGCACGGCCAGGAAGGCCTCCTGCGGCACGTCGACACGGCCGATCTGCTTCATGCGGCGCTTGCCCGCCTTCTGTTTTTCCAGCAGCTTGCGCTTGCGGCTCACGTCGCCGCCGTAGCACTTCGCGAGCACGTTCTTGCGCAGAGCCTTCACCGTGGAACGGGCGATGACCTTGGAACCGATCGCCGCCTGGATCGCGACCTCGAACATCTGGCGCGGAATGATGCCACACATGCGCTCGGTCAGTTCGCGACCGCGTGTCTGGGCCTGATCGCGGTGCAGAATCACCGAAAGGGCGTCGACCCGCTCGCCGTTGATCAGGATGTCCACCCGGACCAGCGGCGCCGCCTGGAAGCGAAGGGGTTGATAATCGAAGGAGGCATAGCCCTTGGTCGAAGACTTCAGGCGATCGAAGAAATCCAGCACCACTTCCGACATCGGCATTTCGTACCCGAGTGCCACCTGCCGCCCGAGGTACTGCATCTTCACCTGTACGCCCCGCTTCTCCTGGCAAAGCGTCATCACCGCCCCGACGTATTCCTGCGGCACCAGGATATTCGCCAGGATCACCGGTTCGCGGATTTCCGCCACCTCGTTGGCAGGCGGCAGTTCCGACGGATTGTGCACCGGCACCACCTCGCCATCGGTCTTTGCCACTTCGTAGACCACCGTGGGCGCAGTGCTGATCAGATCCAGGTTGTATTCGCGCTCGAGCCGCTCCTGCACGATTTCCATGTGCAGCATTCCGAGAAAGCCGCAGCGGAATCCGAATCCGAGGGCCTGTGAAGTCTCCGGCTCGAACTGCAGCGAGGCGTCGTTCAGGCGCAGCTTGTCGAGAGCGTCGCGCAGATCGTTGAAGGCCTCGGCACTGATCGGAAACAGGCCCGCGAAGACGCGCGGCTGCACCTCCTGGAATCCGGGCAGAGGGCTTGCGGCAGGGTTCTGCGCGTCGGTGAAGGTGTCGCCGACCTTCGCCCCGGTGATGTCCTTGATGCTCGCGATCACGTAGCCGACATCGCCGACGTCGAGAAACGGCCGGTCGACCGGCTTCGGGGTGAACACCCCGACCCGGTCGACCTCGTAGAGGCGCCCGACCGACATCGCGCTGATCCGGCGCTTCGCGTGCAGCTGGCCGGCCTTGACCCGCACCAGGGCGACCACGCCCAGATAGTTGTCGTACCACGAGTCGATGACCAGCGCCTGCAGCGGCGCATCCGGGTTGCCCTGCGGCGGTGGGATCCGCCGCACCAGTTCCTCCAGCAGCTCCGGTATGCCGACTCCGGTCTTCGCCGACACCCGGATCGCGTTCGCCGCCTCGATGCCGATCACGTCCTCGATTTCGGTTGCGACCCGGTCCGGTTCCGCGGCCGGCAGGTCGATCTTGTTCAGCACCGGCACGACTTCCAGGCCCTGGTCGATCGCGGTGTAGCAGTTGGCGACGCTTTGCGCCTCGACGCCCTGGGATGCGTCGACCACCAGCAACGCGCCCTCGCAGGCCGCGAGCGAACGCGACACTTCGTAGGAAAAATCGACATGCCCAGGCGTGTCGATGAAGTTCAGCTGATAGCGCTGGCCGTCGGCCGCGTCGTAGAACAGCGATACGCTCTGCGCCTTGATGGTAATCCCGCGCTCGCGCTCGAGGTCCATCGAGTCGAGCACCTGCTCGGCCATTTCCCGCTCGGTCAAGCCGCCGCAGACCTGGATCAGCCGGTCCGCGAGGGTCGATTTGCCGTGGTCGATGTGGGCGATGATCGAAAAGTTGCGTGTCAGTCGGGTGTCAGTCATGCCGGGTCAGCTCGTCGATCAGTGCAGACGTATCGAGGTAGTGGCAGCAGAGGATCTCACCGTCCACCGCCAGCACCGGGACCAGCGCATTGAAACGGGCCACCAGGCGTGGATCTTCATCGATGTCGATACGCTCGAGCGCGAAAGTATACCGACTTTGCAGCACGGAAAGCTCTGCGAGCATCTGCTCGCAGAGTCCGCAGCCTTCCCGGTAATACAACGTCAGGCGTGCGACCTGCCGGCGGCTGCCGGAATCCGGCATGCTGCTCAGCCGCCCGCTGGGCCGGGCCGCCGCCGGCAGGGCCCGGCCGCGGCCCGGTACCACTCGCCCATCACGGGGCGGGAATACGCATCGCGATGAACACGGGGTTGCCATCGCGATGGATCAATACGGCAACCGAGCGGCCGGGCTCGGCCGCATTCGCCTTTTCCTCGAGGTCTTCCGGCGAGGTCACGGCCTCCCCACCGAACTGGGCGATCACATCACCGGCGACGATCCCGGCGGCGCGCGCCGGGTTGCCGGTGACCTCGCGCACCCGGACGCCGGTATCGCCCAGACCCAGTGCCGAGCGCTCCTCCGCGCTCAACGGCTCGATCTGCATGCCCAGCAGGGCCTGCGGTTGGGTGGTGCGCGGCGGCGCCCCCCGGCCGGCTGCAATCTCCTCGGGCAGCGCATCGATGGTGACCTCGATCACGATCTCCTCGCTGCCGCGGCGCACGTCGACCTCGACTTCGGAACCGACCGGGGTACGCCCGACGATCGGCGGCAGCGCGCTGGAGCGAGGCACGTCGATGCCATTGAATCGCAAAATCACGTCACCGGTCTGGAACCCGGCCCGCTCGGCAGGGCTGTTCGGCTGCACCTGCGCGACCAGCGCACCGGTGGGACGCGACATCCCGAAGGAATCGGCGAGTTCGCGCGTGACCTCCTGAATCAGCACACCCAGCCAACCGCGCGTCACCGTTCCGGTCTTGCGCAACTGCTCGGCGACTTCGACCGCCATTTCGATCGGAATCGCGAACGACAGCCCCATGAACCCGCCCGTGCGGCTGTAGATCTGGGAATTGATGCCGACCACCTCGCCGTCCAGGTTGAACAGCGGGCCACCCGAGTTCCCGGGATTGATCGCGACGTCGGTCTGGATGAAGGGCACGTAGTTGTCCGAAGGCAGGCTGCGCCCCTTCGCACTGACGATACCGGCCGTCACCGAGTGGTCGAAACCGAATGGCGAACCGATCGCGAGCACCCATTCGCCGACCCGGAGCCGTTCGGACGATCCGAGCTTCAATGTCGGCAGATCATCGGCGTCGATCTTCAATACCGCCACGTCGCTCTGGGGATCGGAGCCCACGAGCTCAGCCGTGAACACGCGCCGGTCCGACAGCCGCACCACGATCTCGGAGGCCCCTTCGACCACGTGGTGGTTGGTCAGGATGTACCCATCCTGCGTGTAGATGAAACCGGAGCCCAGCGACGCACGCTCGCGCTCGAACGGCTGCGGCATGCCGCGCTCGCCGAAGAATCGCTCGAGCAGGTCGCCGAAGGGCATGCCCTCGGGAAGATCCGGCATCTGCCGGCCTTCCTCGGCGGTCGCGCGTTCCCGCGTCGAGGAAATATTCACCACGGCCGGGCTGTATTTTTCGGCCAACGGCACGAAATCGGGGAGATGGCCCGCAGCCACCGGGGCCGAGAAAGCGATCAGCACGACCGCAAGTACAAACCAACGATACATTTTCATATCCACCTTCAGGGTCCGTTTCGTACGAGTCTAGAGGGCGGGCATCTGCGCGAGTTCCCGAACCCGTGCAACTACCGATTACAGTAGTCACGGGATGCCGATCCCACCGTTACTCCGGGCGACGCCGGAGACCCCGCCCTGCACGACGGCCGTACGGCCGTCAGTTCCCGCCCGGAACCTGTGTCCGGACGGACTCCACCCCCAGTAACACCGGTTCAAGGCGCCCGCTCTGCCCTCGCAGCCAGCGGCGCACAGCCAGAAGGCCCGCCGCGAATCCCGCCGCCCCCGCGAGCACGAGCCAACCCTCCGCAATTTCCGGAACCACCCGACCCGCAACGGCCGGGATCGCAATCAACCCGACCAGCGGCAGCAGGTACATCGCGAACGCGCCCGAAACCAGCGCGCGATCCTCGATCCCCAGGATCACTCGATCGCCGCTGTGCAGACCGTGCTGCTGATTGGGCAGCCGCAGTTCCAGTTCCCGGCGCCCCAGCACCTGAGCGAGTACGCCATTGCCACACCCGCTGCGCGCCGAACAGGAGCCGCAGGTCGATTGGCGCTGCACGCGGACGGTGGCCCACTGTGCGTCGGCCGCCAGAACCACCCCCCGTTCCTCGATCCACGCCGTCATCGACAGAACGGCGGTCAGCGCCCCGGATCCGGGGCGTCGTCACCCAGGTAGCGCGCGGAACCGGCAATCCACTCCGCTGTCTGCCTCGGCACTTCGCCCACCACCGTAAGCTGGTGGCCAGAAAGCGGCCGGGCCACGGCATGCGTAGCCCCCGACCGGGTCGCGCCCTCGAAGGTTTCGGACACCTGGTCGGACGCGTCGACATAGACCGACACGGTCGCAAGGCCGTCGCTCAGCACGAAGTGCAGCGACGGCGGAGCATCCGGACCGAAGGAACGCTCGGTCACGATCACCGGCGTGAACCCCGGCGGCAGATCCTCGAACGACCACTGATCGTGGGCCGCTTGCTGCAGCGTATCTTCGGACGGAACGCGCACATCGATATGCCGCGCATCGCATCCCCGCGCCTGCAGGGCGTCTTCGAACACGACGTCGAGGAATTCGAGTTCGGTGAATACCATCCGCTCGAGCAACTGGCCGCCCGAGTCGATCAGTTCGCTGAGAAGCGGCAACCCCGTTTCGCGATGCAGACAGTAGGTGTGGCTGTACCGCAATTCGTCGCGGGCCTTCGCCTGCAGCAGGTAACAGGGGAAACCGGCGATGCGGTCGAACCCCGGCGATTGCAGCTGATAGCGGTCGCTGGCCCGGACCAGTGCCCCAGCGATCGCGGGAGGCCATTGCGGTGCGCCTTCCCCTGCACGCTCGCCTTCGGCACGAGCGCCTTTCAGAGCACTCAAGCGATCCACCGACCGAACCACTTCGCGGGCCGACCCGGTCAGAGTCTGCAGGCGTTCCCGATAACCGCCCTCGTCCGCCGCATGCACCACCCGGACGGTATCGATCCGATCACCTCGCTGGAACACGAAGGTTCCTTCGTAACTCTGCAGGTGCAGGCTTTCGGTCATCCGGTCGAGCCAGCGTTCCGGATCGCTCTCGTCACCGGCGGCAGTGGCCGGCAGAACCAGGAAAAGCGTGACCGCGACGTTGCGTACCCAGCCCCACATCCGCCGCTACTCGCCGTCCACCGAGTTGCGAACCCGGGCGAACGCCGACGATCCGGGGGCCACCAGTTCGGCATGGTTTTCGAGGTAGCGCGCGAAACGCGGGTCCGGCGCCACAACGCCGTCGTTCTCCGTCGCCAGTGTCTCCGGCTCGGCATCGGCGGTGGTCGCGACCGGCGAAGTCTCATCGCCACCGACGACCATCTGCAGACCCAGCAGGGTCGCCATCGCCACCGCTGCGGCAACACCGGCGCCGGCCACCGGCTTGAGCCAGCGGGCCTGCGTATGGCCACCGGCCGCCACGCGCAATGGCGCCTCATCGGCAAGCTCGTTGCGTATGCGATCGACGAAATCCGCCGGCGCTACCTGGCGCAGACCTCCGCGCAAGCCATCCCCGATCAGGTGGTAACGCGCCCAGGTGTCGCGATCCTCGTCCGACTTCGACAACTCGTCGACCAGCCGGCGGGTCTCGAACGCGTCGGTTTCGTTGTCCACCAGCGCCGACAGGCGCTCGGCTTTGCTCACTTGGTTGTTCATCATCGCTCGCTCAATCGTTTAGCAGCGGACGCAAGGTCCGGTCGATGGCTTCTCGGGCTCGAAAGATGCGCGAACGGACCGTACCGATCGGACATCCCATGGTCTGGGCGATCTCCTCGTAGCTCAATCCTTCCAGTTCGCGCAGCGTGATCGCGGTTCGCAAATCGTCCGGCAAGCGTTCGATGGTGCGCTGCACCGCTACCTGTATTTCCTCTGACAACAACTCCCCTTCTGGGGTTGCACTGTCCTTGAGGGCCGAATCGCCACCGATCTGCTCGGCGTCCTGAGCGTCCACTTCCGCCTCGGGCCGCCGTCTTCCCTGGGCCACGAGGTAGTTCTTCGCGGTGTTGATCGCGATCCGGTATAGCCAGGTGTAGAACGCACTCTCACCCCGAAAGTTCGCCAGCCCCCGGTAGGCCTTGATGAAGGCCTCCTGCGACACGTCGAGCGCCGCCGCATGGTCGTGCACGTAGCGCCCGACCAGATTGATGATCTTGTGCTGGTACTTGAGGACCAGGATGTCGAATGCCGCCTTGTCGCCACCTTGAACGCGCTTGACCAGGGCCTCGTCGGAAGCCTTCTCGCTCATGCGGAGACTCCCGCCCGGAGCCCCGACTCCGGTAATCTTGGCTGCATGGACCCTGTAATCATGGTGAAGTTCGTCTCGATTGCCCCAAGCGTCGCGGCACGCGGTCGGCTGCCGGCAATGCAACGGCGGAACGTTACCTGAGCCATGACCGCAACACAAATGGATCCGCCGGTCGAGCGCTTCGACGTCCTGATCATCGGCAGCGGCGCCTCGGGCCTCACCGCGGCGCTCCATCTCGCCCCGTTCCGGCGCGTGGCCGTGCTCAGCAAGGGGCCGGTCGACGAGGGCAGCACCCGCTACGCGCAAGGGGGAATCTCGGCGGTGCTGGACAAGGCCGACTCCTTTGATGCCCACGTGGCCGACACCCTCGACGCCGGCGCCGGCCTGTGCGAGATCGATGCCGTGCGCCGCACCGTAGCCGCCGGTCCCGAGGCGATCCAGTGGCTGCTCGGACTCGGCGTGCCGTTCACCCGCGAGGCCCACGAGGGGCGCAGCCGCCTGCACTTGACCCGCGAGGGCGGGCACAGTGCGCGGCGGGTCGCCCACGCGGCCGACGCCACCGGCCAGGCGATCGAGGACACACTGGTACACACCCTCCGGGAGCGCCCCCGGATCGACGTGTTCGAGCGGCACATGGCGGTGGACCTGATCGTGCACCGCGCCGGCGGCAGCCCCCGGGTCATCGGTGCCTATGTGCAGGACGGCAAGACGCGGCAGGTGCAGACCGTGTTGGCACCGGTCGTGATCCTCGCCACCGGCGGCGCCAGCAAGGTCTACCTGTACAGCTCCAACCCCGACGGCGCGACCGGGGACGGAATCGCGATGGCCTGGCGCGCCGGCTGCCGGGTTGCGAACATGGAATTCATGCAGTTCCATCCCACCTGCCTGTTCCACCCCAAGGCCAAGTCCTTCCTGATCTCGGAGGCCGTGCGCGGCGAGGGCGGGCACTTGCTCCTGCCCGGCGGGGAACGGTTCATGGAACGCTTCGACCGGCGCGCCGAACTCGCGCCGCGTGACATCGTCGCCCGCGCGATCGACCACGAGATGAAGCGCTTAGGCATCGACTGCGTGTACCTGGACATCAGCCACCGTCCACCGGAATTCGTGCGCGAGCACTTCCCGACCATTCACCAACGCTGCCTGCAATACGGCTTCGACATGACGGCCGAACCGCTGCCGGTGGTGCCGGCCGCGCACTACACCTGCGGCGGAGTGATGGTGAACCGGCACGGACAGACCGATATCCCGGGGCTTTATGCAGCCGGCGAAGTCTCGTACACCGGGCTGCACGGCGCCAACCGGATGGCGAGCAATTCGCTTCTGGAATGCCTGGTCTATGCACGGGCCGCAGCGGACCACATCCTGTCGGTTGCGGATCCGTTACGCCCGGAGTCGCTGCCGCAGCCGCCGAACTGGGACGAATCGCGGGTCACCGATTCCGACGAGGAGGTCGTGGTGTCCCACGACTGGGATGAACTGCGCCGGCTGATGTGGGACTACGTTGGAATCGTCCGCAGGCGGGATCGGCTGCTGCGCGCGCAGCGGCGCATCGGCGTTCTGATGGACGAGGTGCACGAATACTACAGCCACTACCGGATCACGCCCGATCTGATCGAACTGCGCAACCTGGTGCTGGTCGCCGACATCATCGTGAACAGCGCGCTGGAACGCAGGGAAAGCCGAGGACTGCACTACATCCGGGACTATCCCGAGCGCAACCCGGCGCTAGACGGCCAACCCACGGTGCTGACACCGCCACCGCCGACGTGACGGCTCCCGCCCGGACCCGATCTCGTGTCGCGCAGCGAACGCGTTCGACCCCCGCCCCAGAATCTACCCGGCGCCAGAGCCCGCGCCCGGCATCCGGATGAAGTGCTCGCGGTAATGACGCAGTTCGGCGATCGAGTCCCGGATGTCCTGCAGCGCCTGGTGCGTGGCTTCCTTGTTCGTGGACGCGAGCACCTGAGGCGCCCAGCGCCGGACCAGCTCCTTCAACGTGCTGACGTCCAGGTTGCGGTAATGGAAGTACCGTTCGAGGTCGGGCATGCAGCGAGCCAGGAAGCGGCGGTCCTGGCAGATCGAGTTGCCGCACATCGGCGATGCATTGCGCGGCACCCACTGCTTCAGAAACGCCAGCGTCGCGTGTTCGGCGCCGAGTTCATCGGTCATGCTGCTACGCACGCGCTGCATCAGCCCGGACGCCCCGTGGGTCCTGCGGTTCCAGTCGTCCATGCGAGCCAGCACGGCTTCCGACTGGCGCACCGCGATCACCGGCCCTTCGGCAAGCACGTTCAGATCCTTGTCGGTGACGATCGTTGCAACCTCGAGAATCAGGTCCGAATGGGGATCCAGACCGGTCATCTCGAGGTCTATCCAGATCAGGTTATCGGCATTCTGGCCCATGTGCGCTCCCTCGAGTCGTTTGCCAGTCTATCATTCAGGGCCGGATCCGTGACCGGGTCCGGCACGCCCACAGCAAAGGAGAAAGTCCTATGCGTCATCTCGCAACCGCAGTTGGCACCCTGCTCGTCGCGACCGCCTTCGCGGCACCGTCCCAGGCCGGAAACGTCGAACTGGGTGAAGAGCTGCACCAGGAGAACTGCGTGACCTGCCACGTGAGCATGGTTGGCGGCGACGGGTCGGAGCTGTACACCCGCCATACTCGCAATGTGCAGTCGTTCGATTCACTGGTCACGCAGGTGAACACCTGTAACGTGAACCTCGGAATGGGCTGGTTCGACGACGAGGTCGAGGCCGTCGCGCACTATCTCAACGAAAACTACTACCAGTTCTGAGCGCCGGGAGGGCCTGCGATGAACGACCTGAAAGACCGGCATTGCGAGCCCCCGGAACGCTTCCCGGGGCCGATGAGCCCCGCCGACCGGGATGCGATGCTGAAGCAGCTGCACCCAGACTGGAACCTGGATGCCGACCGGGGACTGATCTCGCGGCGGCTGCGCTTTGGCAATTTTCACGAAACCATCGGCTTCGTGAACGCGGTTGCGTGGATCGCGAACCGCGAGGACCACCATCCGGATCTCGAGGTTTCCTACAACCAATGCGTGGTCCGGTTCACGACCCACGCGGTAAACGGGCTGACACTGAACGACTATATCTGCGCCGCCCACGTCGATGCGCTGTTCGACTAGGTCGCGTGTCGACCGACCGGGCGCGGGGCCGCGTGTGGCCCCGCGTCCGGCAGACTCCGGCGCCCCCCCGGTCCGCAGGAAACCGCCATCGTTCCCCGTCCAGGTTGCGCGGGGGTGATCCGCAGCATGAGCACGGCGCAGTCCGGAAACCACCCGCAGTCCGCCACCGCTCCGCTCCGGGTGGTGGCGCGCTACGGCAGCGAGGTCGACCTGCTCGACGACTGGCAACGAATTCATCGTGCACGGCTGCGGCGCAGGACCGACGACGTCGTCTGCGGCGACCTCGTGTTCCTCGAACCCACCCAAGCCGCAGTCACGCGGCGCGCGAAACGGCACAACCAACTGAGCCGCCGCGACGGGACCCACCGGCTGAGAACCATCGCTGCCAACATCGACCGGGTCTGGATCGTGATTGCGCCGCAGCCCGAGGTGCCGAGGTTTCTGGTCGACCGATTCCTGACCGGCATCGTCAACCTGCCCGCACGCCCTGCCCTGCTCGTGAACAAGTGGGATTGCATCGACCCCCAACGCCCCTCGACCTTCGACGCGTTGCTCGAAAACTACCGGTGCCTGGATCTGGAACTGCTGCATGTGAGCGCACACACCGGGTACGGGCTCGATCGGCTCAGAACAGCCGCACGCGGCAGCAGCAACATCCTGGTCGGCCAATCCGGCGTCGGCAAATCCTCGCTGATCCAGTCGCTGCTGCCCCGTGAAGAACTGCGGATCGGCGAACTCGGACATTCCGGCGAGGGCCGGCACACCACCACCACGGCACGCTGGTACGAATCCGAGGGGGGAGCCTGGATCGATTCACCGGGGGTCCGCGATTTCACCCCGGAAATCGGCAGCGCCACGGAACTGGCACGGGGATTTTCCGACCTGGCCGCACACGCCGGGCAATGCCGGTTCCGGGATTGCACCCACCAGGCCGAACCGGGCTGTGCGGTCAGGGCTGCCGTCGCAAACGGCGAACTACCCGCGCGCCGGCTCGAGGCCTGGCACGAACTGTTGCAGGAAATCGTCGCTGGCGCGCGCGTCAGGCCCGGGGATCGCGGCACCCGATGATGCCAGGCAGCACGACCGTCGGGTCAGAAATTCAGTCCCATCTCGAAGCCGACCACCGACTGGCTGCCACCCGTACCGCCACCGAAACCGAGACCGTCGCTCAGCCAGTCATCCGACGACGAACTCAGACCGTAGTCGTCGTAGAACACGCTCAGCGACATCTCGGTCTGGTTGCTGAAACGCAACCGGCTATCCAGGCTTACGTAGCCCGCGCTGCGACCGGTGTCGCCACGGTGGCCGTACAGTGCGCTTCGCGTATCGCCCTCGCCGAGCAGGGGATAGCGAACGCCGACGCGCACCCGGCTGCGCAGGCTGCCCGATTCATAGGTAGGCCCGGTGCTGAAATCCGTGACCATGAACGAGCTTGGGCTGCCGAGGTCCTGATCCAGATCGAAGCCGAGTGGCTGATCCCAGCTCGGCGCATACATACCCAGGCCAAGGTCGACGCCGTACCCGAAGCCGCTGCCGCCAAACCGGTGCAGATACCCACCGCTGGTTTCCACCGACTGTTCGGCAAGGCCGGGAGCCGCCGCGGACGGCAGCCGGCTGGAACGCACTTCCAGATTGAGCGAATGGCCGCGTTGCACGTCGTTACGGAACCCGGGACGCAGCCGGTCCGCCGAAGTGAACGCGTCGAGATTCGCCCGGGCATCATCGCCCGGGGTGTACCCGAGCGAATACAGGGAGCGGGAATCGGCATGCAACGCGCCCGATGCCAGCACGAACGGCAACACGCCCAAGACCAGCTTGAGCGCGAAACGAGTTGTTCGATGGCATGCGTTCATCTGTCGAGTTCTCCCCGCAGGGCCAACCCCGTTCCGGACCGCCCTACAGCTCTAGTATACCCTCTTTTGCGTCAGCCTGGGGGCCAGGACAAATGCCGCCCACCCAATACATGCAGATGTATATGGTAGACCGTCTGCCCCCCGTCGCGGTTGCAGTTCATCACGGTTCGATACCCGGATTCCGCGAAACCCAGGATGCGGGCCACCTCCGCCCCCGCGAGCAACAGGTCACCGAGGATCGCGCGGTCCGCGTCCGAGGCATCGTTCAAGGTCGCGATATGGCGCCGCGGGATCACCAGCGCATGTCCGGGCGCCTGCGGGTTCAGATCATGGAACGCCAGCACCGTGTCGGTTTCCAGGATCACCCGCGCGGGAATGTCGCCGGCCACGATACGGCAGAACACACAGTCGCTCACGCGTCACCCTTGCGGTCGGAGGTTCGAGGGGGCCGATTTATATCAATATTCGCGCCGCCCCGACAAGGCGTGGCTGAGCGTGCCGGCGTCCAGATATTCCAGTTCGCCACCGGCCGGCACGCCCTGCGCGATCCGTGTGGCGCGCACGCCATGCCGTGCGGCCATCTCCGCGAGGTAGTGCGCGGTCACCTCGCCTTCGACCGACGCATTCGTGGCCAGAATGAGCTCCCGCACGGGTTCATCGTGCAGCCGTTGCTCCAGCCGATCCAGCCCCAGTTCCGCGGGACCGATGCCGTCGAGCGGCGACAAGCGCCCCAGCAGCACGTGAAACAGCCCGCGGAAATCGGTGGCGCCCTCGATCGCCAGCACGTCACCGGGCGTTTCCACCACGCAGATCACGCCTGCATCACGCGAGGCGTCGGCGCAGCGTGCACAAATGGTGGCCGCCGTCAGCGTGCGACAGCGGGAACAGTGCCCGATCGTGTCCGCGGCGACCGCCAGCGCCCGGGACAACCGGCGGGCCCCCGGGCGATCGCGTTCCAGCAGGTGCAGCGCCATGCGCCGCGCCGACTTGGTGCCGACACCCGGCAAGCAACGCAGCGCAGCGAGCAGTTCCTCGAGGGCGGGCTCGGTCGTCATCGCCGCGCACGCAACGCCAGCAGCCCGAGGTTCCCAATCAGAACGGCAGTTTCATGCCGGCGGGCAAGCCCATTCCGGCCGTCAGACCGGCCATGCGCTCCTGCGTTTCTGCTTCGGCCTTGTGCACGGCGTCGTTCACCGCCGCCGCCACCAGATCCTCGATCATGTCGCGGTCATCGTCGAACAGACTGGGGTCGATGCTCACCCGGCGCACTTCATGCTTGCCGGTCATCACCACGCGCACCAAACCGCCACCGGCCTGCCCCTCGATCTCCATGTTCGCAAGCTCGGCCTGCACCTTCTGCATGTCTTCCTGCATTTTCTGGGCCTGTTTCATCAGCCCACCCAAACCACCTTTCATCATTTCCTGCTGCTCCTGCTCAAAGGCATGTCGAAACCTGTGTGATGGACATCCCGCGGCGCCCGGTGCCGCCGCTCTAGGACGCCGGCGGGGTGTCCGCTTCAGGGCGGCTGTCATCGTCGCCGACGACGACCCGGGTAACCTCTGCGCCGAAGGTCTGCTGCAGCGTCTGGATCACCGGGTCGGCACGGAGTTCCGCCTCGGCCCTAGCGTGACGGTCGGCCGCGTCCGCCGCAAGCCTGGCGGCCGGAGTGTTGTCAGACGGTGCCGCCTGCTCCCGAAGGTCCAGGCCGACCTCGTATCCGAGCGCGCGGCCCAATGCCTCAGCCAACCGAGCGCGGGTTCGCGCGGTACCCAGCATGCGATGCGCAGGCTGAACCGCAATGACCACCCGCTCGGGTCCGCATTCGAGCAGGTCCGCGTGCAGGGCCAGTTCACGTGCCGGACCGGCGGGAAGCGTACTCGCGAAGGCATGCCAGTCCAGCGCGCTGGTGCTGCCGGAACCGGCCGCTTGCGAGGACTGCCGCGGACTGGGGGCGGGCTGGTCCTGGTCGACCGCAGCGGGATGCCGGGCGTTCATGGCCGGCACGCTGGCGGCCTCACGGGCACCCGGCTCGCGGACTCCGCTTGCGGATCGGGGCGCAGGCGGGCTTGCCACAGACGCCCCTGCCGCGGGGGTCCCCGGCGCGGGCGATCGCGCGGGCGTCGCGCCGCTGGTCGCGGTGCGGGCCGGCGCCGGCTCTGGCGCCACGCTGGACGCGGCCGCAACGGGCCCGGCGCCGCGCGTGCCGGCGGGCGCCGCAGGGTCGGCTGCCCGCGCGTCTGGCGCGGGCCGGAACGCCAGCATGCGCAACAGCGTCATTTCGACCCCGATCCTGGCGTCCGGCGCATACGGCAGATCACGCGCCCCCTGGAGCAGGATCTGGTAGGCAAGCTGGATATCCTCGGGCGCTTCGCGCTCCGCGGCCTGCTGCGCCCAGCGCGACGCGGGGTCGTCCGGCACGCCGGCTCCAGCCGCCCCCGGCTCCTGCGACAGCACCTGCTGCACCGCCACGCCGTGCACCAATGCCGCCAGCTCCTCGAGCAGCCGGGCCCAGTCCGGGGCCAGCGCATCAAGTTCGCCCAGCACCTCGAACATGCGCCGCCCCTGCCTCGCCCAGACCACGTCGAGGAGTTCGGTCAGCCGCGATCTCGGCAACAGGCCGATCATGTCGCAGATCTCGGACTCGCCCAGCTCGTCGCCGGAATAGGCGATCGCCTGGTCGGTAAGACTGAGCGCGTCGCGCATGCTCCCCTCGGCGGCTTCCGCCAGCCGCAGCAACGCGCCCGGCGCTGCGGCCACGCCCTCCGACGCGAGGATGCGCTCCAGGTGCTCGGCAATCAGCGCCGCCGGCATCGGCTTCAGGTTGAACTGGAGACAGCGCGAGAGCACGGTCACCGGCAACTTCTGAGGATCGGTGGTCGCCAGCAGGAAGACGATGTGCGGTGGCGGCTCCTCGAGGGTCTTCAGCAGCGCATTGAAGCTCTTCTCGGAGAGCATGTGCACCTCGTCGACCAGGTACACCTTGTAGCGCCCCGAAACCGGTGCGTAGGAAACGTTGTCCAGCAGCTCCCGGGTGTCGTCGACCCGGGTGCGCGATGCCGCGTCGACCTCGATCAGGTCCAGATGCCGCCCTTCGGCAATTTCGACGCAGGACCGGCAATGGCCGCAGGGCGTCGCGGTCACACCCGTTTCGCAATTGAGGCAGCGGGCCAGGATGCGGGCGACCGTCGTCTTGCCAACCCCGCGGGTCCCCGAAAACAGATAGGCGTGATGGAGGCGGCCGCTGCTCAGCGCATTCACCAGCGCGCGCACTACATGCGGCTGGCCCACCAGGTCCTCGAACCGGCTGGGGCGCCATTTTCGGGCCAGCACCTGATGACTCATCTGTTTCCGGAACCCCCGGTCTGCGCGGCCGAATGTGCGCGAAAGGGCGGCGGCCCGCACCCGCCACACCCCGGCGCCCGAATCGGCCGCTACCGTTGCTCCCTTCCGGGCCTGGCGGGGTTCACGGCCTATCGTCGCGGGGGGACCGACACGGACCACCATAACGCGAGTGCCCGCAGCAGCGGGCGAGGGCGAAAGCTTCCCGGTTTCGCGGGTTCCCGTCAACCGTCAGCCCTGCCGACACGGGATATCCCGCTACGCGGCAGACGCGGCTCGCTCAACCAATATTCGTCGAACACTATCGAAACCATATTATCATTCGATTGGAATTATTCTCATCTGGCACGTAGTCTGGGGCTCGTTTCAGTCGCGGCTGGATCCGAACCATTGCGAACCAACCCGTTCATTTCGATTGAGGAGACATCATCATGGCACTGCAATCACGCGAAGGTCAGCGCGTACCCGAGATCACCTTCCGCTGCCGCAAGGACAACGAGTGGAACGACGTCCGCTCTGCGGACCTCTTCAACGGCCGCAACGTGGTCGTGTTCGCGCTGCCGGGTGCCTTCACGCCAACGTGTTCCTCGGCGCATGTGCCCCGCTACGACGAACTGGCGCCAGTACTGAAGGCACAGGGCATCGACGAGATCGTATGCATCTCGGTGAACGACGGCTTCGTGATGGAGGCCTGGCAGGCGGATCAGCAGGCCGAACGCATTACCTTCATCGCCGACGGCAACGCCGAGTTCACCGAGCCGATGGGCATGCTGGTGGACAAGTCCGACCTGGGCTTCGGCAAGCGCTCCTGGCGCTATTCGATGCTGGTGCGCGACGGTGTGATCGAGAAGCAGTTCATCGAACCCGACGAGCCCGGCGACCCGTTCATGGTTTCCGACGCCGACACGATGCTCGCCTACCTGGCACCAAACGCCGCCCGCCCCAAGGATGTGGTGCTGTTCACCAAGCCCGGTTGCCCGTACTGCAAGGCCGCGAAGGACGACCTGCAGCAGGCCGGGATGGACTTCGAGGAAATCGTGCTCGGCCGCGACGCCAGCCTGCGCAGCCTGCGGGCCGCAACCGGCGCGATGACGGTGCCGCAGGTGTTCGTGAACGGCGAGCGCATCGGCGGATCGGAAGACCTGGAGCATTGGCTCGACCGGGCGCGTATCCGCCCCGCGGCCTGATGCGCAGCGCGCCGGAAACCGGGTTTCCGGCGCGCCGTCCCGGCCATTCGGCCGCCAGACCACCACTCCGGTAAAATGCCGGCGCAATCGTGACGAGTGCCCCGTGACCGCGGGGCACGCTCATTCGCAGAATCCAACGGGAGCCCACATGGAACAGTACGACGTAATCGTGATCGGCGGCGGCAGCGGGGGTCTCGCGGTCGCCGAGCGGGCCGCCGGCCACGGTGCTCGGGTCGTGGTCTTCGACCCGAAACCCCTCGGCGGCACCTGCGTGAACGAGGGTTGCGTGCCCAAGAAGCTGACCTGGTATGCGGCCCACCACATCGGCCACGCCCGCCATGCCGCGGAATTCGGCGTGGATTTGCAATTCTCGGGCATTCGCTACCCGGATCTGGTCCAACGCCGGCATGCATTCCTGCGCATGCTGAACGACTACTGGTCCGGCTACCTGGAACGCCTCGGGGTCGAGTACGTGCCGGAACGGGCACAGCTGCTGGACGAGCGCACCGTCAGCGCCGGGGGCAAGGAATACCGCGGCGAGCGCGTGGTGATCGCCACCGGCGGCGAACCCTTGGTGCCGCGCATGCCTGGACACGAGCTCGGTGCGACCTCGGACGACTTCTTCCAGTGGACGGACCTGCCGAAATCGATCGCGATCATCGGCGCCGGCTACATCGGGCTGGAGATGGCCGGCATGCTCCGGGCGTTCGGCACGGAGGTGACCGTGGTCGCGATGGAGGACCGGGTGCTGGAAATGTTCGACCCGATGGTCAGCCACGTGCTCGAACGGCACCTCGGGGAACAGGGCATCGAACGCCGTCTCGGCGCCACGGTGAACGGTCTCGCGGGTGAGCCCGGCGCGGTGCGCGTACAAATCGCCGACGGCAGCGAGCTCGGTCCGTTCGAGCGCGTGCTCTGGGCGGTCGGGCGCTCGCCGAAAACCCGCGACATCGGCCTCGAATCGACCGGCGTGAAACTGCGCCCGAACGGGACCGTGCCAGTCGATGAGTGGCAGCAGACGAACGTCCCGGGCGTATTCGCGCTCGGCGACATCGTCGGCAAGGGTCCGCTGACTCCGGTCGCGATCGCCGCCGGCCGCCGGCTGGCCGATCGCTGGTTCGCACCGGAACGCAACCCCGTTCCGGTCGACTACAGCCAGATTCCGACCGTGACCTTCACCCATCCGCCCACGGCTGCAGTGGGCATGACCGAACCGCAGGCAGTCGCCCGGTACGGCGACCAGGTGCACGTCTACGAGACCGAGTTCGGCGGGCTCGCGCGGGCCTTCGCCGAGGGCGACATCGCCCCCGTCTCGATGAAGCTCGTCTGTGCCGGCGACGACGAACGGGTGGTCGGCATCCACATGGTCGGCGACGGGGTCGACGAAATGTTGCAGGGCTTCGCGGTCGCAGTGCGCATGGGCGCAACCAAGCGCGACTTCGATCTGACCATTCCGATCCACCCGACCAGCGCCGAGGAGCTGGTCACGTTGAAGGTCTCGCGCCCCGGGCAGAGCGACCCCATCGCGAACGCCGGGTAATCGTTGCCCACCCCGCTGCGGCCCGGGAAGCCGCGGCTCCGGTCGGGCGGGGGCCGAACGCCCCCGACCCTGCGTCCCTGTCGTTAACTGCCATGACCCGTGTGGCCAC
Source organism: Thioalkalivibrio paradoxus ARh 1 (assembly GCF_000227685.2). Classification (GTDB taxonomy): domain Bacteria; phylum Pseudomonadota; class Gammaproteobacteria; order Ectothiorhodospirales; family Ectothiorhodospiraceae; genus Thioalkalivibrio; species Thioalkalivibrio paradoxus. The sequence goes on from NZ_CP007029.1 coordinate 2,634,439, forward strand.
CCCCGATGATGAAAGAGGCGTAGGGCGGAAAAGGCCGAAGGCCGTCATCCGCCATCCGGCGCCCGGATTGCCGCGGGCGCCTGGGCACTGCGAACGCCGTACGGCGGATGACGCTGCGCTTTTCCGCCCTACGGGTCGCCCGGGACACGAGACAGGCCGTGACTTTCACGCTAACTGTCATGGCCAGCTGCCACCCTGCAAGACAAAAGGGCGAGCCACGGAAGGCACGGACAGACACGGAACAAAGGTTTGATTTGTTTCATATTCCGTGATTTCCGTGTCCTTCCGTGGCTGTCATTTCACGCGAGCTGCCATGGCTCCGGGCCACCCCGAACGATGAAAAAGGTTAGCCACGGATGAACACGGATAGGGTTTCAACCAAGAAACATCCGTGTTCATCCGTGGCAAAGAACGCCTTTCGGCCCTTGTCCGTGCCTTCCGTGTGCTTCCGTGGCCGTATTTTCACGCGAACTTTGCGGCATGGGGACGAGAGCGATCAGCGCGCCGGCCCGAGGTGGCCGGTTTCGCTGAGTCGCGCAATCGCTTCCGCGACGCCGGTGGCGTATTCGCCGGGACCCAGCTCGATTTCCAGCTGCAGCATGTCGGGCGCCTGCCAGACCCACGCCAGCGTACGGGGCCGCAGCCGCAACGGCCGGCGGGCCGGATCGACACCCTCGCGTTCGAGGCCGGCGGCGAGTTCCCCGAGTGCGCCGGCCACCTCGCGTTCCAGCACCAGCGCCTCGCCAGCGCTGCCCGACCCGCCCCGGCCCCAAAGAGGCCCCGTCGGGTGGATCTCGAGCTGCGCGCAGCGTGCCTCCAGATCCACGTCGATCTCCGGCACCGGGAACACGCTGCCCCGCCCGTCGAGGTTTGCCAGCTCCCCGGAAAGCAGCCGGTCCCAGGTTCCCTCGCGGACCCGCCGGCGCAGCACCTCGTTGAAGATCGCCGCTCGCGCCGCCGACAGGTAGAGCCCGCGCTGGTTGCGGCTGCGCGGGCGCATCCGCCCGGCGAACCAGGCCCGCGCGCGTTCCAGATTGGCATGCCCGAAGCGCTGCTCGCCGAAATAGGCCGGCAGCCCGCGATCGCGGATTCGCCCGAGCAGCGCGTCCGCGGCCTGCCTGTCGCCCCGGACGTCGCGCAGCCGCAGCCAGAAGCGATTGCCTCGCAGATGGCCCGTCTTCAGCTTGCGCGCATGGCGCCGGCGATCGAGGATCTCCACTCCATCCGGAACCGCGCCGTTCCAGTCCGGCTCCTGTCGCCCGGCCAGGTCGACGCTGAACCACTGGGTGGTGATGGCATGGCGATCCTTGCGCCCGGCATACCCGACCGCGACGCGCGCGGCACCGGCGGCCCGTGCCAGCCACTCGGCCACGTCCTCGGTGTTCCGGCCCCGCTTGCGTATCTGCAGCCAGACATGCGTGCCCTCGCCCGAGGGCTGCGTCGCCGGGATCTCGTCGACCACGAAATCCTCCGGGCAGGTCTTGATACGCGCCTGCAGCGGCAGCCCCCACGGATACACGGGTCCGTCTGACTCGCCCCCGCTCATCCGGCGCGTTCCGTACCGCCAGGGACCCTGGCGGCCTTCGGCTCCGCGACCCGGTCGCGCAGATATACCGGCTGCGCTTGCTCGGCAGTCACGAATTCGCCCCGGGCGTACGCCGCTGCGCCCAGCAACGCGACCTCCCGGGCGCAGGGCAGCGCGGCAGGATCGATGTCGGCATCGGCAAGCCCCTGATCCCGCAAATGCTCCACACACAGCGCTGCCCCGCTGCCCAGTGCCATGCGCCGGCCCCGGCTCCAGCAGACCCGGACCCGCTCCGGCGCATCGATCGCTTCGTCGCCCGGCTCCACGAGGCCGTCCGGTCCGACCGCCAGCAACGCCCAGTAGACCTCCCCCATCCGAGCGTCCAGCAGCGCCAGGATCTCCTGTGCACCGCGGTCGGCGCCCTGCTGTGCCAGCGCCGCGAGCGTGGACACCGGCACCACCGGCCGGTCGACCGCGAACGCAAGGCCCTGTGCAACCCCGAGGCCCAGGCGCACTCCGGTGAAGGCCCCGGGCCCGCGCCCCACCGCAACCGCATCGAGCTGCGCCGGCACCAGGCCCGCCTCGGCCAGCAGACGGTCGACCTGATCCAGGATCAGTTCCCCGTGCCGTCGCGCGGCGGCCAGTTCCCGATGCCAGCGCAGGTCGCCGTCGAGCCACAGCGCCGCCGAACAGGCCTCGGTCGCGGTCTCCAGCGCAATCAGGCGCATGCGGCCGGCTCCCTGCTGCGTTCCCGCGCTGCGCGCAGGAACGCCAGTGCCTGCAGCGGATCCCGCGTCTGGTGGAATGCGGGCAGCCCGTCGAAAAAGCGTCGGCCGTAGGGTTTCTGCAGGATGCGCGGATCGCACAGCGCCAGGATCCCCGAGTCCTGGGCGTCGCGGATCAGCCGCCCCGCGCCCTGCTTCAGCGCCAGCACGGCCTGGGGCAGCTGGAAATCCATGAACGCACTGCCGCCCGCTGCCTCGATGGTCGCGACCCGCGCCTGCAGCACCGGGTCGTTCGGGGCCGCGAAGGGCAGCCGGTCGATGATCACCGTCGACAATGCGTCGCCGCGGATGTCGACCCCCTCCCAGAAACTCTGCGCGCCGAGCAGCCAGGCTTGGCCGGACGCCCGGAACCGCGCCAGCAGTTCGGCCCGCGGCTGCTCGCCCTGCACCAGCAGCACCCGTTCGGACGGCAACCGGTCGCGCAGCAGGCCGGCGGCCTCCTGCAACGCACGGTGGCTGGTGAACAGAAAGAACCCGCCGCCTGGACTGCCCTCGACCAACGGCCAGGCCCAGTCGATGCACGCGCGGGTATACCCCGGGCTGTTCGGATTGGGCAGCGGTCGTTCGGGCAGCACCAGGCAGGCCTGGCGGGAGAAGTCGAACGGGCTGTCCAGACGTTCGGTGCGCACATCTGCCGGCAACCCGAGTCGCCGGGCCGCATGATTGAAGTCGTCGCCGATCGCAAGCGTCGCGGACGTGAACACCCAACTCGCCGGGCAGGCCTCACGCTGCTGCGCCAGCGGCCGCGCGGCATCGAGGGGGGTCCGGTGCAGGATCAGGCTCTGCCGGAAGCGCTCGACCCAGGCAACGGTTTCGGTGTCGTCCGCGCGCCATTCCTGCAAACGCGATCGCAGCGTCAGGCATCGCGCCCGAGCCTGATCGAGACCGGGTGTGCGCCCCGCGGCTGCGGCGAGATCGGTTCCGAGCTGCTCCAGCGCCTCGTCGAGCCGGGACAGCGCCGCCGCCACCTCGGAGCCACCCGATATCTCGCTCCAGGCCGCTCGGGCCGGCCAGTCCCGGGAGCACTCAAGCAGGCCCGCGACCGCCTCCTGCAGCGACGCCACCGGTTCGCGCAGGTCGGCCAGATCCGGGGCCTCGCGCTCGAAGTCGCGCACGATATCCCGGCCCAGATCGCGCAGCGCCCGCGTACCCAGCGCCAGTCCGAAAAAGGCCCCGGCGATCTCCGGCAGCTGATGCGCCTCGTCGACGATCACGGCATCGGCCTGCGGCAGCAATTCTCCGAACCCTTCGTCCTTCAGGGCCATGTCCGCCAGCAGCAGATGGTGGTTCACCACGATCACGTCCGCGTCCTGCGCGCGACGCCGCGCGCGCACCACGAAGCATTCGTTCAGGCGCGGACACTCGTGACCCAGGCAGTTGTCGACCGTCGACGTCACCTGTGACCACAGCGGGGCATTCTCGGCCAGGATCTCGGCCTGGGTCAGGTCGCCATCGGCCGATCGGCGCGCGAACCGCTGCAGCGCCTCGAGGATCGGCCCCTGCCGGCCGCCAGCGCCGTCGCCGGCCGCCGCGTCGAGACGATAATGACACAGGTAGTTCGACCGCCCCTTCAGCAGCGCCGCCTTCGGATGCCGGTTCAGCGCCTGACACACGACCGGCAGATCCTTTTCGAACAACTGGTCCTGCAGCGTCTTGGTGCCCGTGGAGATCAGGATCCGCCGCTGCGACAGCAACGCCGGCACCAGGTAGGCGTAGGTCTTGCCGACGCCGGTCGCCGCCTCGATCAGCAGCGCCGACCGGGGCTGCTCCAGCACCTCTGCGACGGCCGCGGCCATCACCTGCTGCTGCACCCGCGGCTGGAACCCGGTGACGGCACGGGCCAGGATGCCCTCCGGCCGCAGGGCGTCGCGCGCCCGTTCGGGCATCGCCTCGCGCTCAGCCAACCTCCGACTCCAGACGGCGCACCTCGTCCATCGCCCGGCGTGCGCCGTCGGTGTCGCCCATCCCCTCGCGGGCGCCGGCGATGATGCGCCAGTTCGCCAGGGCCTGCGCGCGATCCCCGGAACCCAGCTGCAGGGATCGGTGTGCCATCCGCTCGGCCTGCACGAACTCGCCCTGTTCGAGTCGTACCCGCGCCAGCCGGCTCCAGAGATCCGGATCGCGAGGGGCGATTCGCAATGCGCGCTCCAGCCGCAGGCCGGCAAGCCGCAGATCCCCTGCCGCACGCGCCTCGTCCGACTGGGCGGCAAGCGTCAATGCCGCCGGCGCGGTGACGGGTGGCGAAGGCTCCGGTTCGGGCACAGGCGCCGCCTCCGGCTCCGGCGGCTGCACCTCCTCGACCACCACCGGCGGCGGTGCGGGCATCGGTGCCGACGGGGGCGGCAGGCTGGTGCGCGGCGCAGGGACCGCACAGGCGCCCAGCAGCAGTGCGGCCAGTACCCACAGGATCGGGGTAGCGCTGCCAACGATTCGACCACTGCGTTGCTGCCGTTGCCTCATTGGTTTCACCTCTGGCGCCATCCGGACGCCCCGTCGTTGTAGGAACCGCTCTGCAGATCACAGCTCGCCCGCGTCCGGGGCGCCGAGTCGCGCCAGAACGGCAACCGGACCCGGTCCGGGCAGGCTTCGGTCTCGGTGCGCAGTCCCGAGCGCCGGTCGACCTCTTGCAGCCGGATCTCGGGGTGGTGCCCCAGGCTCAGCGAGCCACCGGGCAGTGCCGCCATGCTGCGTATCCACAGCGGCACCGCGCCCGTGGCGCCGGTCAGGCCAGTCGGACGATTGTCGTCCAGGCCGACCCAGACGACCAGCAGATGCCGATCGTCGAAGCCCGCGAACCAGCTGTCCCGAAGGTCGCTCGAGCTGCCGGTCTTGCCCGCGAGCACCCGACCGGGCAGCCGCTGCCCGATGCGTTGCCCGGTTCCCCGGGTGGTCACGTCGTGCAGCGCGTGGTTGACGACCTGCACCGCACCGTCGGGAACCGCCCCGCGCAATTCCAGGCTGTAATGCGAGAGTTCCTGATTGCCGGCGTCGAGCACGTCGCGAATCGCCCGGCTGCGGGTTGCATACCCGCCGTTGGCCAGCGCCTGGTACAGCGTTGCCACCTCCAGCGGCGACAGGTCGAGTGCGCCGAGCGCCAGCGAGGGCAACGGCGCCGGGTCGCGTTCGAGACCGAGCGTCTGCAGCAGCCGAACGACCTGGGGGATCCCGATCTGCAGGCCCAGCCGCACGGACGCGACATTGTACGACTGAACCAGTGCCTCCCAGGCCGTCACCTGGCCGTGAAACCGGCGGTTGAAGTTCTGCGGCGACCACGGTTCGCCATGCGGCATTTGCAGCGTCAGCGGGCTATCGTCCAGCAGCGTCGCCAGACTGTAGTGCTCGGGATCCGAGAGTGCCGCCAGGTAGACGAAGGGCTTCACCAGCGAGCCGATCGGCCGCTTCGCGTCGACCGCGCGGTTGAAGCCAGGGAACCGGGGATCGCGGTCCCCGACCAGCGCCAGCACTTCCCCGGCCAGCGGATCGGTCAGTACCGCCGCCACCTGCAGCGGTTCGCTGATGTCGCGGTTCGCGGTGACCTGCTCGAGGCCCTCGACGATCTGGCGTTCCAGCGTGAGCTGCGCGCCCGGGTCCAGCGTCGTGAAGATCCGCAGCCCCTCGCTGCGCAGATCCTCCTCGCGGTATTCGTCGCGCAGCTGGCGGCGCACCAGGTCGACGAAGGCCGGGAAGCGGCTGTCGCCGCGCGGGACCTGGGGCGAAACCCCGAGCGGGCGCGCGCGCGCTTCCTGCACCTGCGCCGGCGGCGCCAGCCGCTCGCGCTGCATCCGGTCGAGCACGCCGTTGCGGCGCGCCAGCGCGCGTTCCGGGAAACGGCGCGGATCGTAATAGCTGGCACCGCGTGCCAGCCCCACCAGCAACGCCAACTGGTCGAGCTCGAGCTCGCGCAACGGGCGCTGGAAATAGAACTCGGCTGCCAGGCCGAAACCGTGGATCGCGCGGGCACCCGACTGGCCCAGGAAAACCTCGTTCAAATACGCCTCGAGGATCTCCTCCTTGGAATAGCGGTATTCCAGCAACACCGCCATCACCGCCTCGACCCCTTTGCGGCGCAGCGTCTGGTCGTGCGTCAGGTAGAAGTTCTTCACCAGCTGCTGGGTCAGCGTGCTGCCCCCCTGCACGGTGCGGCCCGCACGCAGGTTCGCCCAGGCGGCCCGCGCGATCCCGATCGGATCGACTCCCCGGTGCGAGAGAAAGCGCCGGTCCTCGGTCGCCAGCAGCGCGGCAACCAGTCCGGGCGGAACCTCATCGAGCGTGACTAGTACACGGTCCTCGCCGTGGGTGGGAAAGATACTGCCGATCAGCATCGGCTCAACCCGCATCAGATCGACCGTGCCGCCGGATTGCCGGTCCCGCACTTCCCCGATCCTGCCGTCGCCGATGCGCAATCGGACCGACCGCGCCGGTTCGCGGCCGTCGCTGAACACGAACGGGCGGGTGGTCAGGGTGACCGTGCCGCCATTGACCGCGAAGCTCCCGGGACCGCTGCCATCTTCCCGGTAATGCAACGCTTCGAGTTCCAGACGCAGCAGTTCCGGGGTCAACGGCCGCCCTGCGTACAATTCGAGCGGGCGCGCGAACACGCGCGCCGGAAGCGCCCAGCGCTTGCCCTCGAAACGCGCCTGGATTTCCTGGTCCAGCTGCTGCACATACCACACGCCGATGGCCCCGAGGACCAGCAGCAGGCCGAGACTGAACCAGAGAACGGCCCCGAGCATCCGGCGGATGCGCGAGCGGGAGGCGGGGCGGGAGCGGCGTCTGCGCGTCATGGTGTTCGATTCGAGCAAAGCTCAATGGTAACCTGAGCCGCATGCGTCGTTCAGGCGCCACTCCGCATTTCTGCCTTTCCGGCACCCCAGCGCGAGGTTCCGATGGATCCGCTCGAACGTCAGCGGCACATGCTCGAGATCCTCTCCGAGCCTGCCCGCTTCCCCCATCCCGCCGACTCGGTCGAGCGCATCGAGACCCATATCTCGACGGTGCTGCTGGCCGGCGACCACGCCTACAAGATCAAGAAGCCGCTAGATCTGGGGTTTCTCGATTTCACCGAGCTGCAGGCGCGCAGGCGCTACTGCCAGGCCGAACTCGAGATCAACCGGGTGTTGGCGCCGGGGATCTACCTGGACCTCGCAGAAATCCGCGGCACGCCAGACTCGCCGGCGATCCAGGGCGACGGGCCGACCCTGGAATACGCGGTGCACATGCGCCGCTTCGACCGCAACCGGCAACTCGACCGCCTATTGGACGCGGGACGGCTCCCGGTGTCGGCGATGGACGAACTGGCGCGCACGGTCGCCCGGTTTCACGAATCGGCCGAACGCGCCGGAGCGTCGAGCGAACATGGAACGCCGGAACAGGTGCTGGCCCCGATGCTGGCCAACTTCGATGCCCTGCACCCCTGCACCAAAGACCGGCCAGAACGCGCCGAACGCCTGCGCGGGCTCGAGTCCTGGACGCGCGAGACCGCGGCGCGGCACGAGGCGCTACTCCGAACGCGCCGGCAGCGGGGGTTCATCCGCGCCTGCCACGGCGACATGCATCTCGGCAACATGGTGTACGCACAGGACGACACGGGACACGAGCGCCTGGCCATCTTCGACGCCATCGAATTCAGCCCGAGCCTGCGCTGGATCGACGTGATCTCGGAACTCGCGTTCCTGACCATGGACCTGCATGCGCGCGATGCGCCGGCTCACGCGCATCAGGCGCTGAACACCTACCTCGAACACCGGAACGATTTCGGCGGACTGGCGCTGATCCCGTTCTACCAGGTCTACCGCGCGCTGGTTCGGGCCAAGGTGCACGCGATCCACGCGGCCGAGGACGACCTACCGGAGGACGAACGCCGGCAGTACGACTGCGAGGTGGAGCGGTACCTGACGCTCGCCGACCGGCTGCGCAGTCCGGGCCGCCCTGCGCTGATCCTGATGCACGGGGTTTCCGGCAGCGGCAAAACCCGAGTCAGCACCGAGATCCTGCAGCGGTTGGGCGCGATCCGCCTGCGCAGCGACATCGAGCGCAGGCGGCTGATCGGCGTCGCCGAGGATGTCCGGCCGAGCGCAGAACAGCAGGCCGCGCTCTATACCCCGGAAGGAATCCGCCAAGTCTATGACCATCTGCTCGCGCAGGCCGACCGGCTGCTGGGACAGGGCCACACGGTGATCGTCGACGCCACCTTCCTGACCCGCGCGCAGCGGATCCCGTTCGAAGCGCTGGCCCGGGAACGGAATGTCCCAAGCGCCGTCGTCGCCTGCCGGGCCGACGCCGACACGCTGCACCAGCGCCTGGCTGCCCGACAGCAGGCCGCACGTGACGCCTCCGATGCAGGGATTTCGGTGATGGAACGGCAGCTCGCCGAGGTCGAACCTCCGGACTCCCCGGAACCCACGGTGACGAGTTCCCCGGAACGGGAACTGGACTGGCCGCGCCTGATGCGTCTGCTCGGCCGGGAGGACGGCGCCGGCGGGTGACAACCGCCGGCCCGGGATCTAAGCTCGGGGGAGTCGCCCGATCCGGCGTTTACGCGCAGTCACCAGGGCGCCGGCCCGAACTGCGCTGGACCGCGGAGTCTTCATGCCGAACCCGCTCACGAACTCCCACGGAGTGCCACCGGATGTTCCCACGCCTGATTTTCACTGCTGCCCTGAGCCTGCTGGCCTGGGTTCACGGGGCCGCGTCCGCGGACGCGGTGCTGCGCTTCGTCGACAGCGAGGGCGCGCACTCGCAGATGCTGGTGAAGGCGCCCTATGCGCGCATGGACATCGTGAACGGTGGCAGCGGCAGCACCGGCTACATGCTGTTCTATACCGGAGACCGCTCGCTGTATGTGGTTGATGACGGCAGCGGCACCTACATGCCGCTGAACGAGGACGTGATCGATGCGCAGAAACGGGCGCTGGACCAGATGATCGACGACATGCGCTCCCAGATCCGGGAATTGCCGCCCGAGGCGCGTGCCGAGATGGAGCATCAGTTCGGCATCGGCGTCGAGGCCGGCCCGGTCGAGGTATCGACCCGGCCGACCGGGCGCGAACAGGATCAGCAAGGCCTGCGCTGCGAAGAGAAGGAGATCCTGGTCGCAGGCCAGGTTCAGCACGTCGCCTGCGTCGCAGACGCGGAAACCCTCGGCCTGTCTGCGGTGGACTTCGAGACGATCAACGCGCTGATGGAACGATTGTTCGACCTGTCCAAGCGCGCCCTCGACGCCGGCGGACCGATCGCGACGGCCATGGGCTCGAACGTGATCCCGCGGCTGGACGGGGTGCCGCTGTCGGTACGCGATGTCCGGGACGGTGTGACCACCCGGCTGGTGGGAATCTCCACAGACCCGATCAGCCCTGAGCTCTTCCGCATTCCGGCCAGCTACCGGGAGCGGGAACCGTTCTGAGCCATGACCGCCATCGGGCCAACGGGCATATTGCTGCTGTCGGTGGGCCTGGTCGCGGCCTGCGCCGGTACTCCGGCACGCGAACCCGCGGGCGACACCTCCTGGACGGACACCGGGCTGGCCCGGTCGGAGGTCGTTCTCGCGGCACTTGGTCACCTCGATGCGCCGTACCGCTACGGCGGCCTGGACTGCTCCGCGCTGGTCCAGCGTGCCTACCGGCAGGCTGGCGTCGATCATGTGCCCCGGACGACCGCGGAGCAGGCGCATCTTGCGCGCCGGATTCCGCCGGCCCGGGTGCAGCCCGGCGATGTGCTGTTCTTCGCCACGCGCGGGAATCGAATCGACCACGTCGGAGTCTTTATCGGCGAGGGGCGGTTCGTTCATGCACCGTCGTCCCAGGGACGCGTCCGGATCGAGCCGCTGGCCTCGAGTTACTGGCAGCCCCGCCTGCGCAAGGCCGGGCACTTCTTCGAATGATCCACCAACAAAGGATGCCCCACCATGTCACTGCTCCGCTTCGCTATCCCCGCCTTCCTCGGCCTGGCGCTCGGCCTGCCGTCCGCGTTCGCGCAGAACCTCGTGATGGAGACCGAAGACCGCCGCGTCTATGCGACCGAGGGAGAGTTTGCCTTCTATCGCGAGATGGTCGAGTCCGCGATCACCGACGAGGGCATGGTGATCAACTACGTCGGGCATATCGCCTCGATGCTGGACCGCACCGGCGGCGACATCGGCACCGGCGAGAGCCTGTACCTGCACGGCGAGTCGCTGGAGTTCTGCAGCGCGGTGTACTCGCGGCGCATGATGGAAGCCGACCCGCACAGCATCGTCTACTGCCCGTATGTGATCTCGGTCTATGAACTGGCCTCGGAGCCGGGAACGATCTACATCGGCTATCAACGCCTGCCGCAGGGCGATGACGAAGCGTCGCAGCAGGCGCTGCAGGACGTCGAGGAACTGATCGACCGGATCGTGAACAACGCCCTTGCGTTCTGACGCAGTGCGCGCGGGTCAGCCCGGCCGGCGGGCATGCGCTGGCCGGAACGCGGTCACATGTACAGGGTCCGTCTCCAGGTAGGGGCCGCCGATCAGATCCACGCAGTACGGGATTGCGGGAAACACCGCGTCCAGGCACTCGGCGATCGCCGACGGCTTGCCCGGCAGATTCAGGATCAGCGCGCAACCGCGGATCCCCGCGGTTTGCCGGGACAGGATCGCGGTGGGCACGTGGCGCAGCGACACCGCCCGCATCTGTTCGCCGAAGCCCGGAAGCATCTTGGTGCAGACCGCTTCCGTCGCTTCCGGCGTGATGTCTCGCGGCGCCGGCCCGGTGCCGCCGGTGGTCACGACCAGGCAGCAGCCGGCACTGTCGACCAGGTCCGCCAGCGTTTCTTCCACCCCTTCGCGCTCATCCGGAATCACGCGCGCGACTGGCTCCCACGGCGAGACCAGCGCCGATTCGAGCCAGGATCGGATCGCCGGCCCGCCCTGGTCCTCGTACTCGCCGCGGCTCGCACGGTCGGAAACGGTCACGATTCCGATCCGGGCCGGTGTCGACTCCGCCATACGCCGTTCCTCCGAAAATCCGGTTGCCGACAGGATGGCGCACAGTATAGGGGGATCGCGCGATTCCGTCCCGGCCCAGGCAGCAGGAGGAAATTCCGGGATTCTGCACCACTGAAGCAGCCGCGCGCGGCGCGGTCAGGGCGCTGATCCTGCTCGCGGACGCCGCATGGCCCCTCTGCGAGCGCGGCCGGGAAGCGGTCGTACCCGAGCGACCGGTCCCGCGCGAACAAACCGCCACCGGCAAAAACACTATGCGATCGATGTGGTTGGCCCCCGCGTCCGGGTGCCTTGCTACCATCTCCCCGGCGAGACTCTTACAGCGGGCCAACCGATGATGACTCTGGACGAAGTGGTCGAGACCTTCGAACTGCTGGGCGACTGGGACCAGCGCTACCAGTACCTGGTGGAACTCGGCCAGAAGCTGCCGCCGCTGCCCGAACACGCGAGGACCGAGGAAAATCGCGTGAAAGGCTGCATGAGCCAGGTATGGGTGAGCGCCTACCGCGACGCGGATCAGGGGCAGCGCATCCGCTACCACGGCGACTGCGACACCTCGATCATCAAGGGCGTGCTGACGCTGCTGATCCAGATCGCCGACGGTCGCCGCGTCGAGGAGATCGAGGAACTCGACGTCGACGAATTCTTCGAACGCCTGCAGCTCGACGATCACTTGTCTCCGAACCGGCATGTCGGGGTCTATGCAATCGTCGACCTGATGAAAGCCCAGGCACGCGCGCTGGTACAGCAGGCGTCGGCCTGAGCCGGGGCGGACCCCGAAGTCGCGCCCGTGGCCCGGTCGGATCCGACACACGCGAGCCTGTTGCAACGGCAGCAGGCTAACGCTCGCGCAGCGGAATGTGACTGCCACGGCTGGGGATGCCCCGGCGGCCGATCCCAGGTACGCTTGCCCCATGAGCAGTACGCATACGACACTGCACCTGCCCCAGCCTGACTGGCTGGCAGACTGGCTGATGCAGCCGCCGCCGGAACCGGAGGATCGCGCACGCATGGCGGAGGTCGTCGCCATCGCGCGCGCGAACGTGGAACGCGGCTGCGGCGGGCCGTTCGCCGCGGCCGTCTACCGGCTGGACGGTATCGAGCGGATCAGTGCCGCGGTGAATACCACCATCCTCAGCCACTGCTCGGCAGCGCACGCCGAACTCCAGGCGCTTGGGCTGGCCCAGCAGCGTCTCGGCCGCCATACCCTCGAGCCCCTGCCCTGCGTGCTGATCAGCTCCAGCGCTCCCTGCACCATGTGTCTCGGCGCGATCGCGTGGAGCGGGGTACGCAGGTTCGTGTTCGCGACCGACCGAAGCGATGTCGAGGCGATCGGGTTCGACGAAGGGCCTCCGACCCCCGATTGGCGCGACGAACTCGCGCGCCGAGGTATCGAGACCGAGGGCCCGCTGTTGCGCGCCGACGGCCTCGCCGTGCTGCAGCGGTACGTGGAGTGCGGAGGGCCGATCTACAACGGGCGCTCCACTCGCCTGCAGGGCTAGCGGCGGACCGACGGCTCCGCGGCTCCCGGCGCCTCGACACACGCGCCAACCCGTTGCCGTGCCGGCGGTCTCAGCGTCAGGAGCCTGCGCTCTTGCGTGCGGGCAGCCGCTCGCCCGAATCGAGCAACAGCTGCAGCCCTGGCCACAACGATTCCATACGGGTGCGGATCCGGGGCTCGCTGGCAATCGCGAATTCCAGGAAGGTGCGCGCCACCAGCGAAAGCTCCTTGCCCTTCGGATAGACCAGATACCATTGCCGCATCGTGGGGAAACCCTCGACGTCGAGCACCGCCACCGGCCCGTTGGTGCCCTCCAGCGTCAGGCTGTGCAGCGACAGCACCGAAAGCCCGAGACCGCCGACGACCGCGTGCTTGATCGCCTCGTTGCTGCCGAGTTCCATCCTCACCTTGGGGCGCAGACCATGGGCATCGAAGGCCTTCAGCGTCGCGTCACGGATCCCCGATCCTGGCTCGCGCAGCAGGAACGGCTCCTCGGCAATGCGCGCGAACGGGATTCGCTTCTGCCCCACCAACGGATGATCGCGGGGCGCCATCACCACCAGTGGGTTGGGCGCGACCGGAAATTCCTCGACCTCGATCTCTTCGCAGGGCGCCTGCCCCATGATGTAGAGATCGTCCTCGTTCGCCAGCATCCCTTCGACGATCCGATCCCGGTTCGTGACCTTCAGCGCCACCTCGATACCCGGGTACAGACGACAGAATTCGCCGAGGATCTCGGAGGCAAAGTACTTGGCGGTCGTGATCACCCCCAGCCGCAGCCGCCCCCGGCGCATCCCCTTCAAGTCGGCCATCTTCATTTCGAGGTTCGCGAGCGTCTCGAACATCCTGCGACAGGCATCGTAGAGCTCGACGCCGGCCTCGGTGGGCTTCACGTTCCGCCCCACGTGTTCGAACAGCGGCAGGCCCATCGCCTCGGACATCTTGCGAATGTGCATCGACACCGTCGGCTGGGTCAGGAACAGCTCCTCCGCCGCGCGCGTGAAACTCCCGAGGCGAACAATGGCTTCGAAGACCTGGAGCTGGCGCAGCGTGGCATGCCGGATCAGGTACACCGGCATAGCGCTCGGGGGAATGAGGTGAGGATCGGTCGGAGGCGGCATGGCCGCTCTTATATCGCCCGCGCGGGATCTTGTCCAGATTCCGGGGGCAGGTACCGGCCCCGCGGCCACCATGCCGGCATCCGGAACCGCGCCGGGATGCCAGTCACAGCATCGGCCGCCGCGCTCCGGTCATTCGAGTGGTCGTGCGTACTTCTCCGGATGCAGCACCGAGACCTCGGACACGAACACCGTCAGGTGGTGCCCCTTCTTCATCATGCACTCCAGATCCTCGAGCATGCCCGCCAGGCGTTCTTCGGGCAGGATCACGTGGAACTTGATGTTGGTATCGATGTCGAGCATGCTCGATTGCTCGCCGCTGGATCCGGCACCGCGTGCGCGCACCACGGTATATCCGCTCGCACCGCGCTTGCGCACGATCTTCGCAAGCCACGTTTCCAGCACGTCGGTGGTGATGATCGTGACCAGTTTTTCGGGGTACAGCGCTGGCATCACAGGTCTCCAGGTTCACGCCGCCCCGACCAGCCGGGCCAGATACAGGTAGAGCGGAATGCCGATGATCACATTGAACGGGAAGGTGATGCCCAGCGCCAGCGTCAGGTACAGCGACGGGTTGGCCTCCGGAACCGCCAGCCGCATCGCCGGCGGCACCGCGATGTAGGATGCACTGGCGCCGAGCACCGCGACCAGCGTGGTACCGCCCAGGCCGAACCCGAGCGCCCAGTGCCCGATCGCGACACCGACCACGCCGCCGATCAGCGGCATCACCAGCCCGAACGCGACCATGATCACGCCGACCTTGCGGAACTCCCGGATCCGCCGTGCCGCCTCCATTCCCATCTCCAGCAGGAACAGGCACAGCACCCCCATGAAAATCTCGTTGATGAACGGGAACAGGCTGTCCATCGACCCCGGCGCGGCGATCGCGCCGATCAGCAGCGAGCCGAGCAGTAGCAGCACACTGCCGTTGGTCAGCGCCTCGTGCAGCAGGGAGGACATCCCACCCTGGCCGACCGGATCTGCCGGCGCCGGCTCCGCGCTACCGTTGCGCCCCATGCGCCGGCGCGTCCAGGCCGCCAGCAGCAGGCCGACGATGATCGCGGGCGACTCCATCACCGCCAGCATGATCACCGGATAGCTCTCGTATTCGATCCCCGCGGAATCCAGGTAGGCCACCGCTGCCAGGAAAGTTCCCGCACTGACCGACCCGTAATGCGCGGCCACGGCAGCCGCGTCCAGCGGACTCACCCTGCGCGTGACCACCAGAAGCAGGTAGCCGATGATCGGCAGCGTGAACCCCATCACCAGCGCCCAGACCACTGCCTGTAGCGCGACACCGAGATCGGCCCGTCCCAGTTCGTACCCACCGTGCAGCCCGATCGCCACCAACAGGTAGATCGACAGCATCTTGGCCATATCCTGCGGAAACCGCAGATCCGACTTCACCACCCGGGCAAAAAAGCCCAGAGCGAAGAAGAGTACCGCGGGAATCAACAGGTTGCTCAGTGCACCCATGGGAATCTACCGAAGGTTTCGGGCTGCTACGCGCACAGGCTCTGCTACTGCCATGTTCGGGCACCGCGATTCGGCCGGCCGAACCCGCCGAATCGCCCGCACCGCCGCCAAGCAGGCATTCAATCCGGCCAGACCCGGCGACCGGCTTGATAGGGATCCCCCGATCCGGCCGGCTTTGCCGCCGGCGCGTCGCCGCGGGACCCGCCACGGGTTGGCGAAGACCGCTTCGCGGTCCCCGTGGCTTTCGAGCTTCTGCGCGCCGTCGACGTGGATGCGCTGCCTCCCGCTGCCGGATCATCCGCACCCGGCTTGCCGGGCGCCTGCGCATCGCTGCTTGCGACCGGCGGTTTCTGTGTCGCGGGACCCGACGGGCCCTTGGTCTGGTCGGCTTCTGGCATGATCGTACCTCGCTTGCTCCGCGGCGAATGTGCCCCGCGCCGGGCTACCGGCACCCGATCGCCGGCTTGCGCACGGGTTCTTGGGTGCCCCTTTCCTGCGTGACGATTGCCCTACATCGGGCGCGCCGACGCAGGCAACAATGCATCCATCTGCTCGGCAAAGCGCCGCTGACGGTCGCCTAACTCCGTTGCACCGTCGTCGGCGTGAATGGTGACATTCAGGTAGGTCCGCCCGAACCCCATGTCCGGATGCAGTCCCTCCTGCTCCGACAACTCCGCCACGCGGTCCAGGAACTCGCGCAATGTCTCGTAATCCGGAAACTCGTAGCGTCGCTCGAGCCGGGCGGGCCGGGACCGTTCCTTCCATGCACTCATCGTCGTCCCCCGGCTCTTTCAGGTGCCACGACCTGCGCCGAAGCCGCTTCCAGTTCTTCGATCCAGCGCGCGAGTTCGGCTCCATGCGCACGCTCCTCCTCGAGGAGCGTCTCGAAGAACATCCGATTATCGTGGTCCCCCATGCGCGCACAATGCCGGGTCGCATCGCCGTACAGCTGGACCAGCGCGAGTTCCAGCTCCCGGTCGCGAAGCAGCAACTCGTGCAGGCTTCGGCCCAGCCGAACCGGCCTCAGCTGCGACGCATTCGGTGCCACACCCAGCGCGAGCATGCGCCCGATGATCCGGCTCACATGCTCGTTCTCCTCGGTCGCCTCCGCCTGCAGCCGCTCGGACGCGGCAGCAAGCCCCCAGGACGCGGCGAGCCGCGCCTGGGTCGTGTACTGCTGCACGGCCGAGAACTCGAGGCTGAGCGCGCGGCCCAGATACCCGAGTACCCGAGGATCGGCGTTAGCGAAGAACATGACGACGGGTCAGCCCGTGCATGGTGTGCCCCTGGGTCCGTCCCGGACCCATCAGCTCCGCTGCGGGCGGTTGCCGGCCAGAGCGCCTTCGCCACCGAGCACCGGCTCCACTTCGCGGTGCGGACGGGCAATGATGTGCGCTGCGACCAGACCGTCGCCGACGCGCTCGCAGGCATCGGCGCCGGCGCGCACCGCCGCATTCACCGCACCGGTTTCCCCGCGTACGAGGACGGTGACGTAGCCGCCGCCGACAAACTCCCGGGCGATCAGGCGAACCTCGGCGGCCTTGGTCATCGCGTCCGCGGCCTCGATGGCGGGCACCAGGCCCCGGGTCTCGATCATCCCCAGCGCGATGCCGTAGGTTTCGTTGGCCATGCTGTGATTCTCCTTAAAATTGAGTGGTTCGGGCCCAGGGTATTACTTGTCGCTCGCCGGGCCCCCGGTGGGCAGCACGGGCTCCACCTCGCGGTGCGGGCGGGCGATGATGTGTGCTGCAACCAGACCGTCGCCGACGCGCTCGCAGGCATCCGCACCGGCGCGCACCGCGGCGTTCACCGCACCCGTCTCGCCGCGCACCAGCACGGTCACGTAGCCGCCACCCACAAACTCGCGCCCAATCAGGCGCACTTCAGCCGCCTTGGTCATCGCGTCCGCCGCTTCGATGGCAGGCACCAGCCCGCGCGTTTCGATCATGCCCAGTGCGATACCGTAGTTTTCGCTTGCCATTTCCCAATCTCCGTCGTCAGATGTGTCAACTAAATTGCTTTCCCGCGGGCCGGCGGCCCGCAGGTCAGGAATTACTCAGAACCGGTTCCACCTCGCGGTGCGGGCGGGCGATGATATGCGCCGCCACCAGACCGTCGCCGACGCGCTCGCAGGCATCCGCACCGGCGCGCACCGCGGCGTTCACCGCACCCGTCTCGCCGCGCACCAGCACGGTCACGTAGCCGCCACCCACAAACTCGCGCCCAATCAGGCGCACCTCGGCAGCCTTGGTCATCGCATCCGCCGCCTCGATGGCGGGCACCAGGCCCCGGGTCTCGATCATCCCCAGCGCGATGCCGTGGGTCTCGTTTGCCATGTCTGCTTCTCCTGCTGATATCGCTGCTTGTTGAACCAAATGAAACCCGCCGCTTCGCCTATGCCTGCGGCCCTTCGTCTGCCGGCGGCTCCCAGCGGTCGATGATCCCGCCGATGGTCAGATCGGTCAGCACCTCGAAATCGCCCGCCGCATACCGTGCGGCCGAGCCGCTGACGGTGAAAACCCAGTTGCCAGCACGCGCCCCCACCGGATCGACCGCCACGTGCCGGCCGCCGCCCTGGTCGCGCAGCACCCGCAGGGCCATCTGCTTCAGGCCGTCCACCCTGCTCGTGCAGATCAGTGAACCCTCGACCCGAAGGATGTCCATCAGGCCTTCTCCTCGGCCTCAGGAGGCGGCCAGTGATCGATGATCCCGACGATGGTCAGATCGCTCGGGTACTCCTTGCTGCCCGCCGCCTCGCGAGCCGCGGAGCTGCCCACGCAGATCACCCAATCACCGGGGACGCAACCGACCGCATCGACCGCGACCAGCAGCGAGCGACCATCGCGTACCACCTGCAAGTGCTTGTGTTCGAGCCCAGGGATCCGGTTCGTGGACACCAGAGGCCGCTCGATCTGACAAATCTTCATCAATGCCCTCCCTGCGGCGTCCCGCGTACCGAGCAGGAGAGCGCCTCGATCGGACCGCGGGCATTGCAGTCACGCACGATCTGCAGCGTGTGCAATAGCCCACGCGCCGACAGATCGCGGTAACGGCTGTGCAGCGCGCGGTTCACCCGCTCGCAATGCGCGACCGCGCGGTCCCGAGAACCCGGAACCTGGCCGTGGTAGTCGTAGCGCACCACCACCGGCACCGGCAGCCCATGGGTCACGTTCAGGCGCGAGCCGATCTTCACCCCGACGTCGAGATCGGGCGCCGCTTCCTCGACCGTGTCCATATATGCAAAGTAGGTCAGGTTGCGCAGCTGGATCTCCTCGAAACCGATCCCGATGCCGAGGAACCGTTCGGCGTGCCCGACGTCGGCATAGCGTCCGTCGTGATAGCTGCGCACGTAGTCGATCTGCGACAGGTTGTTCGCGATGAGCCGTGCCGCCAGCCGTGCCATCCCGTCGGCCACGCCCTCCGCGGACACCTGCACACGCTCCAGGATCCTGGCCTCGGCCTCGGCGGCCGGCAGCCGCGCCGTCTCGGCATACAGCTCCTGCGCCTCCACACCCGCCTGCGGGTCGATGCGGCCATCGGCACCGGGCACATGCACGCGGATCGCATCGGTGTCGGTGTCCATGCCGATCAACAGCAGGTCGATCGACGCGCCGCAGCAGAAACTGTTCTGCACCGCCTGCTGGAACCCGAGCAGGCGTTCCAATCCCGCTTGCGCGGCCTGCTGTTCGTCCGATCCGTGCGCCGCGCACCCCTCGTGGTCCGGATCACTGGAGCTATAGTGGTACACCACTGCCTTCAGGTACCGGGTCGGCGCATCGGCGGTGTTCGGCCGCCCTTCCCGGAACCGCAGCATCTCCGTCTCGACCCATTTCTGCAGGCTGTCCTCGATATCGAACAGCGCGCCCGCATAGGACTTGCGTCGAACTGCCCGGTACGGCAGCCGGAGCACGTAGCGGATCACATGGGCCAGCCGACCGTCGGCGCAGGGCGACACGTCCAGCGTATGGAACCCGCAGTCCTGCAGGAACGACTGGAACATGTCTTCGTCGTCGGAGCCCAGCGGATCGTCGGTGAAGAACTCGTCACAGAAGCGCCGGTAGGTTTCGAACACGCACCACGCGAACAGCCGCCGCATATCGAGCTGGGAGACCCAGGCGTCGCCCAGAATCTCGGGCGGCAGCTCGTAGCCGAGCCGCTCGCGCGCAATCGCCTGGGCCCGCGTCTCGAAATCTTCCTCGTGCTGCAGCGCCGACAGCCGCTTTAACACCGGAACAATGTTGTCGAACGACTCCTTCACGCGGCGCTCGTACCCGAACAGGTAGGCGTTCTCGTCGCCTCGCGTCAGCGGATGCAGCCCCCGCGCCGCGCCGCCGCGACCGAACGACGGGCGCGTCGGACGCCGCGAGGTTGCCGGGACAGGCGCAGGCGCCGGTCCCTGCGACCAGAACAACGAACGTGGCGATTGACGGCGACCAGGCATCACGGTTCTCCCCCGGGATCAGCCCCGGGCGCCTCCCGAGTAGGTCACCAGTGCACCCCGATCGGTGTTGCCGCTGCCTCCGGTCACCTTGGCGACCGGCAGGGGCAGATCCTCGTTACGCTTGGGCGCTGGCTCGGGGGGCATCGCGGACATCGGGCCGCCACGGCGCGTCGGGTTGCGGCGCATCGCAGAGGCGCCCTCGGTCCCGGTGACGCGGTCGCCACGATCCCAGTCGTCACCGGTGATCCGGACCCCACCGTCCATGCCCTCGCCGGTCACCCGAGATTTGACCCGACCCTCGACGGTCTCGGCGGTCGGCGGAATCGCGTTCGCGTTGGTCGGCGGCGACATCACACCGCGTCCGAAACGAAATTCCTCGGTGCCCGTCACCTTGCCGGTGGCCATCCCGAACGGGCCGGTGATCTGGCCCTGCTCGTACCGCGTTCCGGTTACGGTCCCGTTGGCCTGGGGAGCCACCGCGGCATGGGCGGGCGCGATCACGCTGAACTGCCCCCAGGGCTCCGGCTGGCCGCCGACCGGCTGCGGGAAGTCCGGGCTGCCGGGTTCGGCCGCGGTCGCCGGGCACACCTCGGCGACCTGATCCGCACCCACGTACGGCGTTCCGCTCACCGGCTCACAGGCGCCCTTGGCCGCGCCGGTCACGGGACCGCCGATGCCGGGCTGAATGCCGGTCATGGCGGCCCCGGCGGTCCGCTGCCGGGGCTGGGTGCGGGCCTGAGTCACTTGCGTCTCGGCCGGCTCGCAATAGCCGCGATACTGCTCGGCGCCTGCGTATGGCGTTCCGGTGATGGCCTTGCAGGTACCCGGCTCATCACCGGTCACCTTTCCCGATCGCCCCGTCAAAGTGCCGGTCACGGCCAGACCCTTGAAGGTCTGGGACAACCCGACCTTTTCGTCTTCGGGGGCAGGGGTGGACTCGCAGAAGCCTTCGAAGTGCTCACTACCCAGATAGGCATCGCCGGTCACGTTCCGGCAGCTGCCGGGCTCGTCGCCGGTGACCCGGGTGGAGCGTCCGACCATGGTGCCAGTCACCGAGCCACCACGCAGCGTGGTCGTGGTTCCGACCTTCGCCGGCGCCTGGCCGTTGCCCTGCTGCATATACTGCGTTCCAGTGAGAGCGCGGTTGGCACCGACCTCGTCACCCGTGACCCGCTCGGAACGGCCGACGTTGCTGCCGGTCACCGGCTTGCCCTTCTGGCTCTGGGCCACCGTGATCTTGTCTGCGGCCGGCTGCGGGCGGACCCCGCAGAAGGCATCGACCTGGTCCGCACCGAGATACTCGGTACCGGTCACGCGCGCGCAGGTACCCGGCTCGTCACCGGTAACCCGGGTACTGCGACCCACTTCGTTGCCGGAAACCCGGTTGCCGTGCGAAGTCGGGCTGACCCCGACCTTCCGTGGCGCGCGTGTCGGTTCGGTCTGGCAGAAATCGCGAAAGATTTCGGCACCCATGTACTCGGTGCCGGTCACCGGCTTGCAGGAGCCCGGTTCGTCGCCGGTCACGGTACGGCTGCGCCCGACCATCGTGCCTGTCAGATGCTGCCCGTACGCGGTTTCGCTCGCACCGACTTTCGGGGGCGCGTCCTTGCGGGCCTTCTGCGGACGCACGCGCCCGCAGGGTTCAGCTTTTTTTTGGCCCGCGTTGCCAGTACGGCTGCGCTGCTCGCGCAGCGCCTGCGCCAGCTCGCGTCCCGACAGACCGGGATTGGTGGCGCGCGCAGTCTGCGCGGTGGTCATGCCGCGCGGGCTCAGTCCGGCCTTGCCGCGCGCCGACTGCGCGTGTCTGCGCGCCAGCGCCACCGCCCGGCTGGTATTGGCCACCACGGGTTTGGGTTTGCCGCCATTGGCACGCATCTTGGTGCGCGGACCGCCGGCCCGGGCGCGAGCCGTCGTCGCGGGTTCCCGTGTGGAACGCGCTTCGGGGGCCGTCCCCTGCTCGCCCTTGCAGCCGCAGCCACAACCCGAACGCTGTTCATCCTTCGAGCTTGCGGGAGTTGCCGACGACGCCTGAACGTCGGCCGCGGTGCGCGTGCGATCGGCCTGCGACACACCTGCCTTCCCGCGATGGGACATCGCTTCGCGTCGCGCGCGCGACGCTGCCCGTGCCTCGGGCATCATCGGCTGCGCCGCCCTTGACGACCGCGTTGAAACCGCAGAACGCGGCGTACTGGTACCGATAGCGCTCGCGGTGCTGGCCGCCGGACGAACCACCGGCGCGCTGGGGCTCGGGCTGGGGCGCACCGGAGCCCCGCCGCTGTGCGTGGATGTCTTCTTCAGTGCGGCCTTTCCAGCTTCGGAAAGGGCACGCCGCCGAGCCATGGAAGCCGCCCGTGCGCTGCTGCTGTGTGAAGGTCCTGCCATTTCAAACCCCGTCGCGTGGTTGCTCGAGTCCCGTTGCGCCGCGGTCACTGCCGAACCGGGCAGTGACCGCGTCCGATGCCGTCAGCCGCGGCCTTCGTACACCACGAAGGACGCACCCTGGGTCTGGGCATAGGCGTCGTAGCCCAGCAGCCGGATGTGGTGATCCGGATAGGCGCGGCGGCAGGCTTCGAGCTCGGCGACCACGTGGCCGAGGTCGGTATCGCCGAAGAACGGCAGCTTCCACATCGTCCAGTAGTGATTGAACGCCTTGCTCGGATGCTCGTGCTCGATCGCCGGGCTCCAGCCCTGGGCGATGATGTAGGCGATCTGCTCGTGCACTTCGTCCTGCGAAAGCTTGGGCAGGAAGCCGAAGGTTTCGAGCGTCTGGGCAGTCTGGTAGTCGCCCATTTCGTAACTGGTTGCCATGTTCGTAGTCCTCGTTTCGATTCGGTTACAAGTTCAGTGCGGAACAGGCGCGGCCTCAGCCAACGTCCAGCTTGTCCACGGTCTCGAACTCGAACACGATCTCTTTCCAGGTTTCCATCGCGATCGCGAGTTCCGGGCTGTGACGGGCGGCGTCGGTCAGGATCTCGCGCGCTTCGCGCTCGAGTTCACGGCCTTCGTTGCGTGCCTTCACGCAGGCTTCCAGCGCGACGCGGTTGGCGGCTGCACCGGCCGCGTTGCCCCAGGGATGACCCTGCGTGCCGCCACCGAACTGCAGCACCGAGTCATCACCGAAGATCGACACCAGCGCCGGCATGTGCCACACGTGGATGCCACCGGAGGCGACCGCGAACACGCCGGGCATCGAGCCCCAGTCCTGGTCGAAGAATACGCCGCGGGCACGGTCTTCCGGCACGAAGGATTCGCGCAGCTGGTCGACGAAGCCGAGCGTGGAGTTGCGGTCGCCCTCGAGCTTGCCGACGACGGTGCCGGTGTGCAGGTGGTCACCACCGGACAGACGCAGGCACTTGGCGAGCACGCGGAAATGGATGCCGTGCTTCGGATGACGGTCGATGACCGCATGCATCGCGCGGTGGATGTGCAGCAGAACGCCGTTCTTGCGGCACCACTTGGCCAGACCGGTGTTGGCAGTGAATCCCCCGGTCAGGAAGTCGTGCATGACGATCGGCATGCCCAGTTCCTTCGCGAACTCGGCGCGTTCGTACATCTGCTCGGGGTCCGGGGCGGTCACGTTCAGGTAGTGACCCTTGCGCTCGCCGGTCTCGGCCTGCGACTTCATCACCGCCTCGGCGACGAATTCGAAACGGTTCTGCCAGCGCATGAACGGCTGCGAGTTGACGTTCTCGTCGTCCTTGGTCAGATCAAGGCCGCCACGCAGGCACTCGTACACCGCGCGGCCGTAGTTCTTGGCGGACAGACCGAGCTTGGGCTTGATCGTCGCGCCGAGCATCGGACGGCCGTACTTGTTGAGCTTGTCGCGCTCGACCTGGATGCCGCTGGGCGGACCCATGCAGGTCTTGATGTACGCGATCGGGAAGCGGATGTCTTCCAGACGCAGGTGCTTCAGCGCCTTGAAGCCGAACACGTTGCCGACCAGCGAGGTCAGCACGTTCACGATCGAGCCTTCTTCGAACAGGTCGAGCGGATAGGCCACGAACGCGTAGAACGATTCCTTGTCGCCGGGCACGTCCTCGATTCGGTAGGCGCGGCCCTTGTAGTACTCGAGGTCGGTCAGCAGCTCGGACCAGACGGTGCTCCAGGTACCGGTCGAGCTTTCCGCGGCCACGGCTGCGGCCACCTCTTCGCGGGGGACACCGGGCTGACCGGTGACCTTGAAACAGGCCAGCAGGTCAGTGTCGAGCGGGACATAGTCCGGGGTCCAATACTTTTCCCGGTATTCCTTGACACCGGCTTCATAGGTCTTAACTGCCATGGTCGACTCCTGCTTCAATTACTGGATGGAAGTGCCGATCGAACCTGCGCGAAGTCTATGGATGCAACGCATAGCATTCCAATCGGTATTTTCTTCAGTTCGCATAGAGGATGATCTATGCAATGACCGCATGGAACTTGAGGAGATTACCGCGCCCCGGTGCTTTCGCCAAGCGCCGGGGGTACGCGGCTTGGAAACCGCGGGTGCGGTGGCAGCGTCCTGCTGATCCAATGAATGGCCGCGGCGTTTCGGATTGGGGCGAAACCGAATGCCGGGGTAAGCCGATTGTCCATCTATACTCGAGTGGCGGCGGCAACGGGACCATGGAGGTGCCACTATGAATCTGGCGCACACGCTGAAGGCGTTTCTGGACCATCGCGGCGTGCAATACGAAATCGTGGGCCATCCGCACACCGCATCGGCAAACCGATCCGCGGAGGCGGCGCATGTGCCCGGCGACGCGCTGGCCAAGGGCGTCGTAGTCGAGGACTCGGGGCGGTACCTGCTCGTCGTGCTGCCGGCGACTCGCCGCCTGAAGCTTGGGCGGCTGCACCATGCGCTCGGCAGCCATGTCGGGCTCGCCACCGAGCCGGAAGTCGCCGAACTGTTCGCGGACTGCGAAGCCGGAGCGGTGCCGGCGCTGGGTACAGCCTATGGCCTGGAAACCGTGCTCGACGACGCGATGGCGGCGCAGGACGAGGTCTTCATCGAGGGCGGAGACCATGAATCGCTGATACGGCTGCGCGGCGAGACCTTCCGCAGTCTGCTGGGCGACGTCCGCCAGGGCGATTTCAGCGTGCATATCTGAGCAGGCCCGGGCGGGTACCGAGCCTGCGCCAGCAATCGAGCATTGGGGCGGGCAGCGCGGCGCTGTTGCCCCCCTTTGCCTTTGCCGGGCGTTTATGCAATAAAGGCGTAACGCTACCGGAGATTCCGGCGCAGGTAGCACGAATCCGATCGACACGGCGGCCCGCGCTTGCGTGGGCCGTTTTTTGTTCGCGCCAGACTTCTAGAGGCCACCCCAACATGACCGAGCGACCGACGCTGACCCTTTCGTCCCTGGATCTGCACCGCATCGAGCAATTGCTCGATGCCCTGTCGCACGATGCGTTGCAGGCGCACGCTTCGCTGCTCGAAGAGCTCGAACGGGCCAACGTGGTGGAGCCTGGCGAGGTGCCGCCGACCGTGGTCACGATGAATTCCACCGTTCGCTTCCGGACCGAACCGGACGGCAAAGAGTTCGAGCGCACGCTGGTCTACCCTGCAGGCTTCGACGGCAGTCCGGAAAAGGTCTCGGTGCTGGCCCCCATCGGCAGCGCGATGCTGGGGCTTTCCGTGGGTGACAGCATCGAATGGCCGGCGCCCCGCGGCGGCACGATGACGGTACGCATCATGGAGATCCTCTACCAGCCGGAGTCCTCCGGCGAATTCCACCGCTGACGCCCGCCGCAGGCCGGTGCCATCGCGGGCAAGCACCATCGGCGCAGGTCCTCGATCGCGTTCCGACAAGCCCCGGCGGGCACGACCGAACGCGAGTGCCACCCAGACCGTCAGGCCGCTGCACTGAATTGCGGCCTGACGTCAGAAGCGCATCTCGGCAGCCAGCCCCACGGCCCAGGCTTCCCGGCGGTCGGGATCGTCGTCTTCACGCGGCCAGAAATAACCGACGATTACCTCGCCGAGCAGCCAGTCGCGGTAGACCGGCCGCCGGTAGATACCGCGGACACCGTACTCCCGCACGCTGACATCGTACCCGGTCTCCCCGTTCGCCAGCAGGTCAAAGGACAACTCCCGCTGTTCGGGAAAGGTATGCAGCGTTCCCAGGGCCGTGGCCCAAGCGAAACCATCGGTCTCGGTGCTGATCGTGGCCGAGTTGCGCCATCGGAACGCGAAATCGTCGGCGAACGCGTAGCCATAGTCGAGCGCGGTGGTCGATCCCAGACCGTCACTGACGGCCAGAAAGATCGTCTCGGTGAACTCGATCCGCGACTGCTCGGTCAGCCACCAGCCCTTCTGGTACCGGGCCTGGCCGTACAGCTTGTATCCGCCGCGAACCCCCGCACGCAGACTGACGTTGTCCCGCAAAAAATAGCCGACCCCGGCAAAGAACGTCGAATCGTCCGTGCGGCTCTCCGGCAACAGCAGTTGCGAGCGCCGGAAGGTGTCCGGCTGATCGGTCACCAGCTCGGCCTCGTTGTCGCGGCCCAGGAACACGAACGCGCGCTCGTCGACATTGGGCATCGTGACATCGAGCCGAAACCGCACTCGGGCCTTGAATCCCTCGTCCTCACGCTGCAGGCCTCGAACGTAGATGCTGCCGCTGACCTCGCCCCCGGATTCATCGAAGGGCTTGTCGCCGAACCAGCCGTCGACTCCCCGCACCAGCCAGTTCGCCGTCGCATCGACCCCGCGCCGGGTTGTCTCCAGCCATTCCCGCCGGGACCCGTCGTCCTCCGGCTGCCGGGGCACAGCGACGTCGGGGTCCCCCTCCAGCTCGACTGGGTTCTCCGCGATCTCGTCGGCATCATCGTCGGGGGCATCTGCCAATACCGGCACCGCCAGGGACAGGCCAACCGCGATACCCAAGATCCACTTCCGCATATTCGGCATCCACCGCCCCCTTCACCCCGGCCAGCAACTCTTCAGCTTAAACCGCGCATGACATTCGATCCAAGGCCCAGGATCCGCCTGAACGCCGGCCGCCGGAGCCGACAGCAAGCAGTGCGTTCACCATGGCCATATCCGCACCCCTCACTCCGACTCCGGCGACGGCGGAAAGCGCCGATCGAATGCCTGCACCGGCAACGGCTCAGAGAACAGAAACCCTTGCATCCATCGGCAGCCGTGCGCAATCAGAAACTCGCGCTGCCCCTGCGTCTCCACACCCTCCGCAATCACCTGCATGCCCAGATCGCGCGCCACCGAGATCGCCGCCAGCGCGATCGCCACGTCGTCCGGATCATCCGGCAGATCCCGGACGAAGGAACGATCGAGCTTGAGCCGGTCCAGCGGCAACCGCTTGAGGTAGGCAAGGCTGGAGTAGCCCGTACCGAAGTCGTCCAGTGCCAGCGTCAACCCCATCCCCGTCAGGTCCTGCAGTCGTTGCGTCAGTGACGGCGAATGGTCCATCAACGCACTTTCGGTAATCTCGAGCACAATCCTGCGTGGATCGGCACCGGTCTCGGCAATGACCTGTGCGACCCGGTCCGTGAAATCGGGTCGAGCAAACTGCAGCGCCGAGATATTGACCGCCACCGAAAGCTGCTGCCGGCCCCGTTCACGCCAGTGCGCCTGCTGCGCAAACGCGCTGCGCATGACCCAATCGCCGATCGGGATGATGAGCCCCGACTCCTCTGCGACCGGAATGAATTCGCCCGGAAGCATCGGTCCGCGTTCCGGATGCTGCCAGCGCAGCAGCGCTTCCACGCCTACCAGCGCCCGGGTTTCGGCGTCGACCTGCGGCTGGTAGTGCAGTGTGAACTCGTCGCGGTCGAGCGCACGCCGCAACCCGCTCTCCAGCTGCAACCGTCTCAGCACCCGTACATTCATTTCATGAACGAAGAACTGGAAGGTGTTGCGGCCCGCGTCCTTGGCACTGTACATCGCGGTATCGGCGTGCTGCAGCAAGGTATCCACGTCCGTGCCATCGGCCGGGTAGACCGCAATGCCGATGCTGGCCGACAGTGTCAGTTCGTGGCCGTCGACGACCATCGGGCGCGCCAGCACGTCCAGCATCTTGCGTGCCACTGTACCGGCGTCGTCGGATCGCGGCAGGCGTGGCAACAAGGCCACGAACTCGTCGCCACCGAGCCGTGCCAGCAAATCCTCTTCGCGCATGCACGACTGGAGACGACGCCCGACCACCGCCAGCAGCCCGTCGCCGACACGATGGCCCAGCGAATCGTTCACTGTCTTGAACTGGTCGAGGTCCAGGAAAAGCACTGCCATGCAGTCACCATGACGTTGCGCAACCTGCAGCGCCGAACGCGCGCGCATTCGCCACAGGTTCCGGTTCGGCAAGCCGGTCATCGAGTCATAATGCGCGAGCCGCTGAATGTCCTGCTCG
The DNA here is from genome assembly GCF_000227685.2 of Thioalkalivibrio paradoxus ARh 1. Classification (GTDB taxonomy): domain Bacteria; phylum Pseudomonadota; class Gammaproteobacteria; order Ectothiorhodospirales; family Ectothiorhodospiraceae; genus Thioalkalivibrio; species Thioalkalivibrio paradoxus. The sequence goes on from NZ_CP007029.1 coordinate 2,662,595, forward strand.
GCGCGTCGCGCTGCCGTCACATCCTGCGCGGTCCCCAGTAGCCGCTGCAGGCGCCCGTCCTTCCACTCACTCTCGACGACGACATGCACCACCGAAGCCGCACCCGGATGCCGCAGCACGCAATCCAGTTCGATGGCGCCGGCCGTCGTTTGCAGACGCTTGATCGCGGTCTCCAGGCGTCTGGCGTCACTGGCCTCGAATGCTGCCAGCAAGTGTCGCGGTTCGAATCGCTCCGCGTCCGGCAACGGGAGCAATGCACGTAAGCCGTCCGAGCACCGGAGCAACCCATCCTCCGCCTCCTGCACCCAGCTGCCGAGGTGCGCGATCCGCTGTGCCCGTGCCAATGCATCCTGTTGCTCCCGAAGGTGTCGGGTGGTTCTGGCCAGTTCGGCGGTGCGTTGCTCCACCAGCGTCCCGATCCTCCGCGTCTGGCCGGAAGTGATCAGCAGAAAGGCGCCGAGCAGGCCCGTGGATACCAGGCCGATGGTCAAGGTCGCATAGGCAACCCAGGTGCGCCGTTCGCGCAGGAACGCATCGTCCGCCACCACGCGGAGTTCCCACTGCCGCCCAGCGAACGGGACCGGGAATCTCAGTGACAGCGGAGCGCTCTCCAGCGCTTCCGTGGCGCAGGCCGCCGCCCCGGTGAGGAGCTCGTTACCGGGTGCTGCATCACGATCCAGCAGGCAGGCACGCAGATCCTGCGCGAGCGAATCGCCGATCACCGCATCCATCAGATCATCCATGCGAAAAGCTCCGCTGACCAGGCCGGGTGGATCACCGTCGATGCCGGAAACCGCGTGGTAGACCACTACACCCCGCTGGGCCTGGCGCTCCTGTGTCAACTCGAACGGCGCACTCACGGCCGGGCGGCCATCTGCCAGCGTGGCATCGATGGCTTCGCGGGCAGGCGAAAACGACGCCGGATTCAACCCGAGCACGTCACGATTCCCTTCGAGCGGCTCGACGTGCAGGATCGGAAAGTACGTTTCCGCCTCCGCTGCAGGCGTGACACGTACATCGGTTTCCGCCACCCGGTCCAGAATGCGGTATCCCGGGATGGATTGCGACGCGGCCCGTTCGAGGTCGGCCCGCTCGTCCGCGCGCACACGCGGGTTCCAGGTGAAATTCTGGGTACCGGGTTGACGGTCGAGCAACGGGCGCACGAAACGCCGGAAGTCTGCGGCAGTGTGTGCCGGATCGTGACTGACCAGGCGCTCGATCGCGACGATCATGTCGATCTGGGCGTCGAGCCGCTTCGCCGTCAGCGTCGCAACCCCCTCGGCCTCGCGTGCGAACTGTTGCTCGATACGGTGCTGCTCGGCATCCCGGATGCCCTGGAACGCGAGCATCGTGAGCCCCAGGGTGATCAGCAGCGGCAGTGCCACCGTGAACAGCCGGGGCCGCCACACCGACCGCGGTCGCCCGAAAAGCACGAACATCAGCGGGGCGGCCACGATCACGCCCAGGCTGTCCCCGAGCCACCAGTTCCACCAACTGAAGAACGCATCCGGCAGGCTTATCACGCCGCCCAGCATCAACGCGGGCACCGCCACCGACGCATTGACCAGGGTGCTGACGGGCGCCACCACAAGCAGAAACAGTATGATGCTGCGACCGGTGTCGAGCGGATTCGGGAAACCGATCAGGCGTTGGGCCAGCCAGTAACCGAGCAGTGCCTGGACCGTCGCACCCACCGGAGCGGCCAACAGGATCGGCAGGCTGCTCACGCCCGCATCGTCGCTGGCCAGCAGCTGCACCATTGCGGCCCCTGCAGCCACACCCGGCCATACCCCGGTACCAAAGATCAGCAGCGCCGACAGTGCGATTCCGGCGGGCGGGAACACTTGCGACACCGAATAGGGCGGCACTGCGACCTGGAGTGCGACCCAGCCCGCAATCGCATACGCCGCGGCCAGGGCGATCGAGCCAGGGAGAGAGACGCGCATCATCGGATTATCGCCGCACTGGCGGCGCCAGTGTACCCTGCTGGCCAGCGACCGTGGCCTGATCCGGGTCCTCGAGATGCAGGGTATCGGCTCCCCGGAGTGCGGACCCTACCGTGGTTCACCCGCCCACTGCCCGGCCGCCTCCGGGCCCACCGCCGGTCGGAGGCACCCACACGTTGCGTAGCGGCTGGTGGGCGCGTGCCGGCAGATCCCGGGAAAAGCGCAGCTCGATTCCGCCGGCGGTCCGCACGCCGAGGATCCTTCCCCGATCCAGCCGGTACAGCCGAGCGACATCGCTACAGCCGCGCACGAACGCCGACGGTGGATCCCCGCGCAACACCCGCGCCCGCCCGCCCTGCAGGTCGATCACGAAGCGCACCCGCACGTGCATCAGAAACACGGTGAGCACGGCCGCCATCGCCAGCAGCAGCCCGGCCAGCGTAAGCCCCGCGGTCATGGCGCGGACCACCTGCTGCACCGGAACACCCGGGAGCCCATCCGCCCCATCAATCGCCCTGCTCGATTGCTGCCGGCTGCGCGCTGCGCAGCACCTCGCGCAGCCTGCCGAACTTGCGCCGGTACTGGGAAGGGGTCAACCTTACCGAGCGCTTGAACAAGCGGATGAAGAAACTCGCGTCCTCGTATCCGAGGTCCTGGGCGATCGCCTCCACCGGATCCTGCGTTGCCTCGAGCATCTGCTTCGCCTCCTCGATGCGGATGGTGTGCACATACTGGATCGGCGTCATCCCCGTCGCCTTCTGGAAGCGCCGCACCAGCGAACGTTCGGACAGCCCGGCGATGCGGGCCATCGCCGCGACCGGAGCCGGCGCATGGTAATGCGTCGCCGCCCAGACCTGACACTTGGCGACCAGGGCGTCTTCGGTCTGCCGGCTCGCCGAGAGCCGTGCGAACGGCTGCTGGCCGACATGGTGCCAGTCGATCAGGTAGATCCGTGCCAGCTGCATCGCCGCATCGACGCCGGCGACCCGGGCGACCAGGAACAGGCCGAGATCGAGCCAGGACGATCCACCGCCCGCCATGATCAGGCGCTGCCCCTCGCCCGCCGCCACCAGCGAACGCTGGCGCTGTACCCGCACTGCCGGGAAGCGCGCGGCCAGGGCATCGCAATACGCCCAGTGGGTGGTCGCGTCCTCACCGTCCAGCAAACCCGCTTCGGCCAGCAACAGCGCGCCGGAACATGCGGCGGCGACAATCGAGCCCTGGCGGTAACACGCCCTGAGCCAGTCGATTTCCCGGTCGAACCGCCCGGCGAGCGAATCCATCGGCGCGACGAGAATCTCCGGGATGCAGACGAGATCCGGAACCGGCATGTCCTCCAGCACCGCATCCGGAACCACGGTCACCCCGTTCGCGATGCGCAACGGCCCCTCGCGCACTGCCGCGATCCGGGGGACGACCAGCGCCGGGCCGGGTGCCCCGCCGACGATCATCCCCCAGTCCCGCCCTGCCGAGTGGAACAGGTCGTTCAGGCCGTACATCACCGACGCCGTCGCCTCGGGGAACGCGAGAATCGCCGCGGTGACGGGACCGGGTGGCTGGCGCACGCAAGTCATGGCGGAAACGTCCTGCTCCTGTCCGAATTGGCCACAGGGATTCACCCCTGCTCCCGCTACGATGGTTTCCAAGGCCATTCCCGATCGTGTGGGGACACCGGCGGACTCGCGGACCTCGCGGGCAACGACAGTGGGCCGCAACCAGCCCCTCGCACCGCAGTTTCCACACCATCGCCGCTGCCGGCCAGGTGCCGGCCTGGAGAAACCACCATGAAACAGACTGACCTGCTTGGCAACCCTGTCACTGGAAGCACCGACGCAGCACTGCGGCATTACACGCAAGCACTGCACGAGCTGCATTGCTGGCGCGGCGACCCGGTCGCGACCATCGAGGCGGCGATCGCGGAGGCCCCGGAGTTCGCAATGGCGCAGCTGCTGCACGCCTGGCTGCACCTGCTCAGCACCGAGCCCGACGGCGTCGCGGTGGCGCGCGCCGACCTCGAACGCGTGCAACGATTGCCGCTGAACCACCGCGAGCGCGGCCATGCCGAGGCGGTCGCCGCGTTCGCGTCTGGCCACTGGCAGCGGGCCGGACGCATCCTGGAAGACGTGTCGATCGACTACCCACGCGACGCGCTGGCGCTGCAGGTGGGTCACCTCGGCGACTATCTGCGCGGCGACTCGCGCATGCTCCGGGACCGTATCGCCCGGGTATTCGGACAGTGGGGCAACGGCGACCCGGGCTACCATGCGCTGCTGGCCATGTTCGCGTTCGGCTGCGAGGAAAACGGCGACTACCGGCGCGCCGAGGACTTCGGCCGCCGCGCGCTGGACCTGGAGCCGGAGGATGCCTGGGCGCACCACGCGGTGGCCCACACGTTCGAGATGGAGGGCCGTGCCCGCGAAGGCATCGAGTGGATGCGCGAACGCGAACACTTCTGGGCTGACGACAACTTCCTCGCCGTCCACAACTGGTGGCATCTGGCGCTGTTCCATCTCGACCTGAACGACGTCGACACGGCATTGGCGCTGTTCGACGGCCCGATCCACGGCACGCATTCCAAAATCACGGTCGACCTGATCGATGCCTCGGCGCTGCTCTGGCGACTGCAGCTACGCGATGTGGACGTGCGCAGCCGTTGGCAATCGCTGGCCGCAGCCTGGCGCGAGGTCGCGCACCCGGGGCTGTACGCGTTCAACGACTTTCACGCGATGATGGCGTGGGTCGGCAGCAGCGACGGCGAGCGAGCCGCGCGTTGGACTGCGGCCCAATCGGCGCAGGATCGCGACCCGGCGGGCGACCAAGCAAGCGATAACGCAGCGATCGCGGCATCGCTGGGCAAGCCGCTGCTCGAAGCGCTCGCGGCGTTCGGCCGCGGCGAACACGCGGCCGCGGCGGGATCGCTGCGCGACCTGCGGCCGACTGTCTATCGCCTCGGTGGCAGCCACGCCCAGCGCGACGTGATCGCCCTGACGCTGGTCGAGGCGGCCCGACGCAGCGGTCACCTGCCGCTGGCCCAGGCACTGGCCGCGGAACGCGTTCAGGTGAAGCCCGGGAGCGCGTACAACCGCGCGCTGGAGCCGCGTACCGCAGCCTGAAGCGAACGACGGCGGCCAACGCGCGGCCGCCCCCGCATTACGCCTGCATCGTACGCAGCGGCTCGGGATGCAGCTCGATGGTGGTGCCGGCACAGGTGAACCAGACCAGGCTGTCCTGGATCGTGCACTGCACCTCCATGTTGCGCTCGGCCAGCGCGGCCAGCGCCGCGCTGGCCTCCGGCGCGAGGCTCAGTACGCTCAGGTTTGGCTGCCCCGACAGGGCCTCATGGTGCTGTCGCCACCAGGTGGGCACGGTCCGTCCATAGGCCAGCACCGTGACCCGCCGCGCCTTTCCGCAGGCCTTGCGGATATCGCGCGGGTCCGGTGTTCCGACATCGATCCAGTGCTCGATCAGGCCGGTAGGGTCCGGGTCGAACAGGTCGGCTTCGTCCTCGGTGGACAGTCCCCGGCCAAAGCGCAGGCGATCGCTGGCGTACAGGCAGAAGGCCAGCAGCCGCATCATCAGTCGCTCGTCGGTCTCGGACGGATGGCGTGCCAATGTCAGTGCGTGGCTGCCGTAATGCGACCGGTCCATATCGGCGATCTGGAGATCCGCCTTGAAGATCGTCGCTTTCAGGGCCATGGGTGCGGGCCGCGGGCTGGATCCATGGAGACGTGGGTGTCGATCCGGAATGAAGGCCCGAAGTGTAACCTGAACGAGCAGTCACCGAGGAACACGGACATCACGGAAAACGAAAGGATCGTGGGCCCCGAGGATTGCATCTCATCCATGAAAAATTCTGGCTCGGTCCATATCGGCACCAAGAACACGCGATCGGACACAGATCGGTGCCACGCCGCCCTCATCAGGCCGGGAGAGCGCAGCGTCCTGCGGCACTCGTCGTTGATGCTGCCCCGGTGCTCGCGCCAACCCCAACGCTGGCGGACGAAGCCGGACGCCGTCATCCGCTCTTCGCCTGGTGACGGTCGCGGATGCCCGCGCCGGAGCCGGATCCACCTACGGGTTGGCCCGGCGCATGCGCGCCTCGACCCGCGCGGCCGTCAGCAGCCGATGGTCGACCACTTCGGGATACAGTGCGTGGAACCGCTCGACCTCGAACACGTGCTCACGGGCAGCCCGTTCCAGACGTTGGCGCACGGGACGCGGCAGGCTACGACACATCAACAGCCGTGGCGCGAGCCTGCGGACGTAGAGATCGCAAAGCACTCGTTGCTGCTCGTCCTGCCAGTCTTCCCGGATCAGACAGGGTGGGAAATCGCCCCCAGCCGGATCCCGGCGCTCGAACCAGGCAGCCCGCGGCCTTGCACCCGCCCGCTCGGCGACCATTCTTTCCAGGCGATAGTTCACGGGAGGCACATAGAATGCCTGCGGGGGTTCCGGGGGCCGTACCTTCAGTTCCGAGGCGGGCATCGCCTGCCATTCAGGCTGCGCAGGTGGCAACGCCGGTTCCTGCTCGTCGACGCGGGTGTACAGCAACGCGAGCGGCGTCTCGTCCCGGGCATCCAAAAGCCAGCACTCGAACCGGTCTGCCGCGTCAAAGGGCAGGCGCGCGGCGGTCACCGCCTCGAAGAGACGCTTGCTGGCGGACCGGACTTCCTCGACATCCAGAGCTGGGTGCACGGGATGGCTCTCCAGCCGGTGCTGCCTGACGGTGCCGACCGCGGCGTAGTTATAACCGACGATGCGAGTGTAGGTTGCCGCCGGATCGGCCCTTGGCCTGCCCGACTGCGCCCGCGGGCTTGCCGGCAGCATGTACTGAATCGACCAGTAGTCGCCGTCCATGCTCAGCGCCCGCGCCCTGCCCATCTCGGCGATCTGGACCACGCCCACGAACGGCAGCAACAGCCGCCTGGAATACAGCTTGATCACGTTGAACCCTCCCGCTGAGCCGACTCCCGGACGAGGACCCGGCCGGGATCCTGCACAGGCATCCAATGCCAAGGGGCCCCGGCTGATCGAGCTCGGTGATTCCGAGCCGCACCGGGCGATACCCTGCGGCCCAGCCCTCGAATCGTGCTCGGACATCAAAGTGCATGTTCGTTCGACTCCGTCTCCGTGCGCGGTTTCCGATTTTCGCGCCGCGGCGAGTTCCAACCCTCGGGGACCGGGCCACTGCAACAGGCTGACAAGCTCGGAACGGCATCGGGAACTCGCCTGCCATCAGCCGCTCAGCTTCGCACCGCGTCGAGGAAGCCAGCCACGTGGGGCAAAGACGCGTCTGCGGCCCGCACCGCCGCATACAGGGTTCCGGCCAGGCCCGCGGCCCCCAGCGCTGCGGTCTGCACCCGGCCATCGGCCACGGCATGGGCGCAGGCCCAGTCCGGCAACGCCACGACCCCCTGGCCCAGAGCCGCGAGTTCGATCAGCATGGTGGTGCTTTCGACAACCCGAACCCGTCGAGGCTCGACGCCGGCCGGCCACAGAAAACCCACGAAGACGTCCAGCCGAGCCCGCGAAACCGGGTAGGTGAGCAGAGTCTCGCCTGCCAGGTCCGCGGGCGACACGTGGCGACGCGCGGCCAGTGGATGCCCGGGCGTCATCGCGAGCCTCGTTTCGTAGGCAAACAGCGGCATCCACGTCAGCCCCGGCAGATCGCGCCGGTCGGGGCTCAGCACCACGTCCAGGCTTCCTTCCAGGAGTCGTGGCAGCGGGTCCAGGCTGGCGGACAGCACTACGTCGAGTTCGACGCCGGGGAAGCGGTCCCGGTAGACACGCAGGCGCGGCAGGAGCCATTCCAGGCAACTGTGACACTCGCCCGCGATATACAGGCGCCCGCGCTCCCCGCGCACCAGTTCCGAAAGTCCGGCAAGCGTCTCGTCCACCTGCGGAATCACGCGATCCGCCAGGGACAAAAGCGCACGGCCCGCCTGCGTCGGCCGCAGCGGCCGGGTGGAACGGTCCACCAGCACCACGCCCAGCCGGTCCTCCAGCTCCTTCAGCTGATGCGACAGCGCCGACTGGGTCAGGTGCAACCTGCCGGCAGCCGCAGTCAGACTGCCGGCGTCGGACAGGGCCGACAGCGTCCTCAGATGGCGCAACTCGATCATTCAAATTCCTCATAGTACCGTGAAAATGTTTCGCTTGTTCTCATCATATCAACCCGGGACACTGCGGGCTTCACGTCACGAGAGGCAACGACCATGACCGTCCTGCATACCCTGGGCATGCCGCGCATCGGGGCAAACCGCGAGCTCAAGTGGGCACTCGAGAACTACTGGAAGGGATCGGGTAACGCCGACGCGCTACTGGGCGTCGCGCGCGAGCTGCGTGCCCGTCACTGGGCCCTGCAGGCCGACGCGGGTTGCCGCTATGTCGCGGTCGGCGACTTTTCCCTGTACGACCACGTGCTGGACATGAGCACCCGCCTGGGTGTCGTCCCGGCACGGTTCGCAGGCACGAACGATGGCGTGGAGCTCGACACCGTGTTCCGGATGGCCAGAGGACGGGCACCGTCCGGCAGACCCGCCTTCGCCTGCGAGATGACGAAGTGGTTCGACACCAACTACCACTATATCGTGCCGGAACTGGCACCGGACCAGCGCTTCGCACTTTCGCGCGCGGATCTGTTCGAACACGTCGAGGAAGCGAAGAGTCTGGGCTATCGCCCAAAGGCCGTGCTGACGGGTCCGCTGACCTGGCTCTGGCTGGCCAAGGCCCGCGTCGGACTGAACAAGCTCGGCCTGCTCGATGCCCTGACCCAGGCCTATGGAACGATCCTGGCCCGCCTCTACGCGCAGCAGGTGGAATGGGTACAGCTCGATGAACCGATCCTGGCTTTGGACCTGCCGGCGGCCTGGCGCATTGCATTCGAACACACCTACCACGGCCTGCAGCGGACGCACCCGCGCATCCTGGTGGCCAGTTACTTCGGCGGCCTGGGGGACAACCTGGTGACTGCCGCCCGGTTGCCCATTGCCGGCCTTCATGTCGACGGTGTCAGCGCCCCGGACGAACTGGCACAGGTTGCGGACTGGCTGCCCCGGCACAAGGTGCTTTCCGCGGGCTGCGTGGATGGAAGGAACGTCTGGCGCAGCGATCTCGGCGCCGTGCTGGACCGCCTCGAGCCGCTGCAGGCGCGGCTGGGCGACCGGCTGTGGCTCGCACCGTCCTGCTCGCTGCTGCACGTGCCCCTGGATCTGGCCACCGAATCCGAACTCGATCCCGAGCTCCGTTCCTGGCTGTCGTTCGGCCGGCAGAAACTCGAGGAACTGAGTCTGCTGGGCCGGGCGCTCGAGCGCGGGCGCGCACCCGTGGCCGAGACCCTCGCCGCCAACCGCAGCGCGCTGGCCACGCGCCAGGCGTCGGCACGCGTCGTCCGGCCGGAGGTGCGGGCGCGGCTGGCCGCCATCGATTCCGGCGATGCACGCCGGCCTTCCCCCTATCCGCAGCGCGCCCGGGTCCAGCAGACATGGCTGCAGCTGCCGGCCTACCCCACCACGACGATCGGCTCCTTTCCCCAGACTGCGGCGATCCGCACCGCCCGCCGGGACTTGCGTTCCGGCCGCCTGAGCCGGGAGGGCTACGAGACGCGCATGCGCGGCGAGATCGCCGATGCCGTGGCCGCCCAGGAACGGCTGGGCCTGGACGTGCTGGTACACGGTGAGGCGGAGCGCAACGACATGGTCGAGTATTTCGCCGAGCAACTGTCCGGATACGCGATTACCCGGGGCGGCTGGGTGCAGTCCTACGGGTCCCGTTGCGTGAAACCCCCGATCATCTACGGCGACGTGGCCCGCCCGTCGCCGATGACGGTGGCCTGGAGCCGGTTCGCCCAGTCGCTCACCAAGAGGCCCGTGAAGGGCATGCTCACCGGTCCGGTCACGATGCTGAAATGGTCGTTCGTGCGCGACGACCAGCCGCGGTTCGTGACCGCCCGCCAGATCGCACTGGCGCTGCGCGACGAGATCGCCGATCTGGAGGCCGCGGGCATCGGGATCATCCAGGTCGACGAACCGGCGTTCCGGGAGGCGCTGCCGCTACGCGCGGGCGATCGCGACCGGTACCTCGAAGAGGCGGTGACCGCGTTCCGGCTGGCCACCGCGGTCGCCTCCGACCGAACGCAGATTCACACGCACATGTGCTATTCGGAGTTCAACGACATCATCGCCGCCATTGCGGCCCTGGACGCGGACGTGATCACCATCGAGACCGCACGCTCCGACATGGAACTCCTGGATGCATTCGCCGAGTTCGAGTACCCGAACGGGATCGGTCCCGGCGTATACGACATCCATTCGCCCAACGTACCCGATGTCGACGCGATGGTGGGGCTGATGCAGAAGGCCGCGGCGCGGATCCCCGCGGACCGCCTTTGGGTGAACCCCGACTGCGGCCTGAAGACGCGAGCCTGGCCGGAGGTCGAGGCCGCGCTGGCCCGGATGGTGGAAGCGGCACGCAGGCTGCGCACGGCAGGACACACGGAGGCCGTTGGGAGTGGCGTCGGTGTGGGTTCCACTGCCGTCCGGTAGGCAGCGGAAGCAGGCCTCGCGGCGTGCAGGCGCCCTCGAGTCTAGACTCGAGGGCAGAGAAGCGTTGCAAACGGCATTCGTGCCGACGGGACAGCGGCCTGTCCGCTTGCGACGCGGGCAACACATACCACTGCGGGACCGGGAGGACGTGATGCACCGATGGCTGATTGCTATGCTGATGGTATTGGCGTCCCTGCAGGCCCAGAGCGATATGCAATCCGGCGCGAACACTGCGATCGACCTCCCCGAGCCGCGGCACACGGGCACGGTGAGCATCGAACAGACGCTGGCCGAGCGCCGGTCGGTACGCAGCTTCGCGCCCGGGGCGCTGGACCTGGACCAGGTCGCGCAACTCGTCTGGTCAGCCCAGGGCGTGACCCGGCGCGCGGACGGCTTGCGTACGGCGCCGTCGGCCGGGGCGACGTACCCGCTCGAGATCGACCTGCTGGTCTCGGGGATGGCGGAGATTCCCGACGGCGTGTATCGCTACGATCCCGGTCGGCACCGCCTGGAGCGCCGGATCGAAGGGGATCTGCGCCGCGCCCTGCACGATGCGGCATTGCGCCAGTCGCCCATTCTCGCCGCCCCGGTCGTAATGGTCATCTCCGGCCAGGTCTCGCGCACCGCGCGGCGCTACGGCGCCAGGGCCACGCAGTACATGTTCCTGGAGGCGGGACACGCGGCGCAGAACGTCTACCTGCAGGGAGTCGCGCTGGACGTCGGGACCGTCGTGATCGGGGCGTTCCACGACCACGAGGTCGCCACCCGACTCCAGCTTCGCGATGGCGAGCAGCCGTTGTACATCCTGCCGCTGGGGCGAACGGCCTCACGTTGACGGTCATGGCGCGGGCAGCCACCCGCGATGATGAAAGACGCGTAGGGCGGAAAAGGCCGAAGGCCGTCATCCGCCAGCTGGCGCTGGGGCGCCCCCGGGCTCCTGGGCGGCATGAACGCCGTGTGGCGGATGACGCTGCGCCATTCCGCCCTACGAGACTGCCGCTGGGGCGAACGGCCGCACGCTAACTGCCGCGCCGAAACGCGAACCGATGCCCCGCTAGCAGCCCCAAGTCCGACAGGCTGCTAGACCAGATCGCGGGGTATCCGGACGTCCCAGTTGCGCGAGTAGACGCGGCGCTCGCCCTCGTAGGCGTCGAGCTGGGCATGCAACAGGAACTCGGTCGGCGTCGACGTGAGCACGGTGCGCGTCACGGTACGCACGGACCAGTCCCCACGCCGGAAACCGCGTTCCCAGAGGGTCTCGCCTCGCGTGGAGTTGACATCGTCGCCTTCGTAGCTGTACCACTCCAGCGCCTTGCGCTGCATCTGGAGACCCAGTGCCTCCAGGAGCACGGTTCCCTGGTCGTTCACTACCTCGAGCGTCGACCGGTCTTCCGCGAGATCACGGGTCACCCGCCAGTGGTGCGCCTGAGGCGTCAGCTGGCGAACCGGGGTCGATGCTGGGGCACCCTCGGGCTCCGGAAAAACGATCGCAGCGTCTTCTGCATCCCGCGGCGGACGCACCGGCAGCAGCAGACGACTGGCACCGGTGGTGACCCGCAGACAGACCGGCTGCGGAGCCGGCCAGGCCAGCGGCCAGTACGAAGTCGACAGCGAAAGCCGCAACCGGTGCCCCGCCGGAAAGCGCTGCGCCACGTCGTTGAACTTGATGCGCACCCGGTACACCCGGCCCGGCTCCAGCGGCGCCGGGGACTCTGAACTGTCGCGGTGGGTCAGATTGAGCAAACCGTAGGTGACGCGGGTCGCCTTGTCGTCGGAGGCCACATCGGACAGGCGCGCGGCGACCATGGCCACCGGCCGGTCCACGGTCAGCTGCAAGTCCAGCTTCGCGGCACCGAGGATTTCCAGCGGTTCGTCCAGCGGTGCGCTGGTGAAAACCATCGCGCCGCCGTCTTCCTCGCGCTGGTCGTGGGGCAGATCGGGGGTCGCGGCATACGAGCACCATTTGCCCGCGAACAGGCCGACGCTGAGCGGGGAACGCAGCGTCATCACGCGCTCCGTGACTGCCTCGGACTCCGGCTCCAGGGTGCCCGGCCAGGCCAGCGTGAAGAACTCCCGGTGCACCTGTGGCGATGGCCATCCAGGCTCACCGACCCACCAGCCCGGGCGCTCGTCGTAATACGTCGTCGGAGGCACGCTGTCCTGCATCCATGCGCGCAGCATCGGCTCGTTCATGATCCCGGTCTCGCGCCCCTTCAGCCAGCGATCCCACCAGCGCAGGCACTCCTGCAGGAAACCGATGGCCGGCCCGGGAACGCCCTGGTGCGGATACTTGTGGCTCCAGGGGCCCACCAGCCCCAGCCGCGGCACCTGCAGATTCGCCAACAACCGGAATACCGCGTTGGAATAGCCGTCGGCCCAGCCGCTGACCGCCATCACCGGGCACTGTACCGCGGACCAGTCCTCGCAGATCGAGCCATGCCGCCAGTAGTCGTCGCGCCGCTGGTGGCGCAGCCACTGCTCCAGCCAGAAGCCGCTGCCCTCGAGGCGCTGGAACCAGAGGTCGCGCCATTGCGGACCGACGATTTCGGGGTCCGGAGGCAGCGAGTTGTACGCGAACATCGTCGAGGCCCAGGAGAGATTGTCCCCGAGCAGACAGCCGCCCATGTGATGTACGTCGTCGGCGTAGCGGTCGTCGGTGGAACAGACGCTGACCACCGCCTTGAGTGCCGGCGGGCGCATCGCGGCGATCTGCAGGCCGTTGAATCCGCCCCAGGAGATCCCGATCATCCCGACGCCCCCGCTGCACCACGGCTGCTCGCTGATCCAGCGGATCACCTCGACGCCGTCGTCGAGTTCCTGCTGCAGATACTCGTCCTGCAGCACGCCCTCCGAGTCACCGCTGCCCCGTAGGTCCACGCGCACGCAGGCGTAGCCGTGGCCGGCGAAATAGCGGTGGATCCCATCGTCGCGCATGCGCGTGGAATCGCGCCGCCGATAAGGAATGTACTCCAGGATCGCCGGCACCGGGTGCTTCGGAGCATCGGCCGGATGCCAGATCCGGGCGGCCAGCCGCACACCGTCGGACATCGGGATCCAGACATGCTCCAGTTCCCGAACCTGAACCGGAAGATCGGCGACCACCCTCATGCGTTTTCTCCCACCTTCGTACCGGCCTCGGATTCATTCACCCCGGCGAACTGCAGCGGCAGCTGGGCGAGCACTTGCTGGTAGATCTGCTCCAGTGCCGCATGGCTTTCGGCGCCCACGAAGACCACGGCCACCTCGTAGCTGTAGCTGTCCTGGAAGCGCAGTTCGGCAAGCTGCATCCCCTCGGTCACCTCGATCTCGATCACCACACCGGGGAACGCCGACTCGATGGCCTCGATCTCGGCCTCGGTGGGGACACGCACCACCCGTGCATCCTCGTAGCGCCGCAGCATGAACTTCGCGGCACAGGCGAAACGGCCCTGCCGGCTCGGCATCCGCGGGCGCCGGCCGAGCCCCAGGTCGATCATGACCTGGTGGTGGTAACAGCCGTCGACCATCTGAAACAGCGGCGCATGCGATTTGGAGATCCGGCAATTGATCTCCAGAAGCCAGATCCGGTCACGATCCTCGTCCCAGTAGAACTCGATATTGAACGGCGCATCGTCGTAGCCGACCTGCCGGATCACCCGAGCCGCAATCTCGCCCATATGCCGCTGCACTGGCTCGGGCAGCGTCGACGGATACTCGTAGCGCGAGAACGACGACCCCGCCCGGCCCTCACGCAGGGAGTCGACCGTACCGTAGATCTGCACGTCGCCGTGCCAGGAATAGCCCTCCAGCGTGCACTGCCGGCCGGTCGAGATCAGCGACTCGGCGATGCAGTGGTTGCCATCGATCGATCGAATCTCGGGCGGCAGCGTCGCGTGGTCGAGCAGCTCGTTGAAGGGGTCGCCGAAGCGGCGGATCCCGGACCGAATGCGTGCGATCGCAGCGCGGAACTCATCGGCATCGCGGACCAGGAAACCGAGGTGCGAGAGCACCGACTTCACGGGTTTGATCCAGAAAGGAAAATCCAGCGTCACCTGGGAGAGCGGCTGGGGCGCAAACGGATCCACAGCACAGAAGGCCGGGATATGTTCGGGCACCACCCGCGCCTGTTCCAGGCGGCTCCAGTACTTGTGTTCGCACTTCAGCACCGACTCCAGCGTGGGGCCGGGCAGCCCGACTTCGGCGCGCAGGATCGGCAGCACGGTGCTGACCGGGAAATCCCAGTAGCCGACCACCGCGCCCACCCGGCCGGGGAACTCCTGCAGGCGGCGACGGCCCCGATCCAGGAGCTCCCGGACCGGGAACCGCTCGCCGCACTTGAGCTGCCGATGCGTGAACAGTGGATGGAACGCGTACTCGTTGGCACCGGGAAGGCTGCACAACTGCGCCAGGTGGAACGCGTCGAGACCCACCACGAAGATGTGGAGCGGGTCGGGACTGTCGGAAACGGGCATCGCAATTCACCCTGGTTCACCGGTAGCTTCAGGACAGCCGCCGGCTCCGCGAGTGACCCGGGATTGAGCGGAGCCGCGCGCTCTCGTTCTTGACTGCATACACCTTTAAAGTGTAGTGGATTCTTCAGGTCCCAGCCGCCGGACAGCCGGGCGTCTCCCGCCATCCGACCCGTTCTGCCCAAGGGTGTCTGGCACGCTAGGGAAAACCGCCGCGACCCCGGATTTCGGTGACAGGCATCGTGTGCTTCATCCGAGCGCCCCCCAGCCACGCCAGCTCCCGGCCCCATCGAACCAACCCGCGCCGACGCGGTCTTCTGCTGAGAGCCGATCCCCGGCCGTCTGCCGGACGTTCCTCCCCCATTCCATCGAAACGGAAAGGCCTGTGACCGAACCCACGATTCAGCGCGGCACCCTCTGGTTCTGGATGATTCTCAGCCTCGGGGTCGCCGTCGCGATCATCACACTCGGGCTGGGCCTCGAGCCTCATGGCGCGGCAGTACTGCGGGCACCACTCAGTGCGCCGGCGGCCGGTGCCTTCGGCTTCGGGATGCTGATGGTCTGGGCCGCCTACGCCTACGCGCTCTCGGCCGGGCGCGCCGCCGGTTCGCAAGAGATCGCACTGGCCACGCTGAACCTCGGCCTGCCGCTGGCGCTGATGCTGCTGTGGCTGGGCGGGCTGCATGCGCTGAGCATTTTCGCGGCTGCCGCGTGGGCGGCGAGCCTCCTGGCGCTGGGGATTCGGCTGGTCCAGCGGGAACCGCTCGCGGGCCTGATGATGTTGCCCATCTTTGGCGCCAGCCTGACCGCGACCCTGCTGTCGTTGACGCTCTGGCTGATGCCGGCAGCGCCCCACTGATCCCGCGGCAACCGTTGCGGATCCTGCTACAGATCCATCACCCGCACGAGCTCCGGACGCACGTCGCACCAGCCCAGGCAGTCGTCCTCGAGGTACCGTTCCTGGCGCTGAGCGAAGCGCGCCTCGCGTTTCCTGTCATCCGCGGCAGACGGTGTTCAGCGAAGGAACCAGCGTGGTCACGACCCGGCTCCCTGGCTGCGGGGCTGCCGCTTCACTCAAGCACGCGCCAGCTACCATCGGGCTGGCGGCAGGCGGTGCCGTAGACCTGTTCGACACGCCCGCCGATCATCGCATCGACCGTGTATTCCCGACACGGACCCGTAGCGGCTTCAAAGGTCCGCGTAGGGGTGACCTGGTACTGAACCCCCGAGTCCGGGTTGACCCAGGCGGTCGATACGCCCGTGCGGACGCTTTCCAGTGTCTGCGCGGTCCTGAGCCGGTCCATATCATCCATGGTCCGGCCGACCGCGCCACCGATGGCCGCGCCCGCCAGCGTACCTGCAATGATCGCCGCGTCGCGCCCAGTGCCCGCACCGATTTGTCGGCCGAGCACACCACCCAACACACCGCCGATCACCATACCCACCTGTTCCTGAGGCACCTGATACGTGGCGCAGCCGGGCAAGGCGACACCCGCGGCCAACAGAAGGGAGGCGAAAATCTTGCCTTGCATCGAACGACCTCCATCGACGGAACCAATGTCTGCCTCAAGGGGTTATAGATCACAACCACGCGACGTGCCCGCGCCCGCGGCGGCCATGTCGACCTGCGCCCCGCTCGGGAGACGGGTGCGCGACGCGGCATCGCCCGCCTCGGCTACGCGCCTCGCTGCCCGGCATCGGGACATGGCCAACTCGGGCAGTGAGCGCGAGCTGGAACCGACATGCGGCCCACGGTCGATCCGAACGAGCCGGCAATCAGGTCAGGAAGGCGGTATCGTCCCTCGGCCCCGACTCCGGTCGAGGAAAATCGCGAACGCCGCCCCCTGGAGCATGAATAGCGGCAGCGCATATTTTTCCCAGGGCATGTAGCTGAACGGCATCACGATCAGGAAGGCCGCAATGGCCATCCAGATGAACCGTTCGCTGTCAGGCATCTGCCGCAGCTCGATGCCCCTCGAGCTGATCAGCCGCGCGAGCGCCCCTCCGTTGAATGCGGCAAGCAACGGGAACAGCACGAGGGCCCCGAGTCCTCCGGGAAGCAGGAAGTCGATCGCTCGGTGCAGGAAGCCCACGGTCACGATGTCGCCCATCCGCTGCACCTCGGAAACCTGCACCGGAAACGCAACAACCACGAGCATGAAGGCCACGGACGTTCCCAGCATCGGCCAGGTTCGGCGCGACCACACCAGCAGCACCAGAGGTGCAAGGTAGAGGGCTGGTGCCGCGAGGTACAAGCTGAGCGTGTTCGGATAGAACCGTAGCGCTTCGCTCGCATAGATGTCCCGCATCGCGTTAGCTGGCGCAAGACCGCCCCACAACAGCATCAGCAGGCCCAGCGGGACCATGCCGAGCACCGCCGGAATCGCGAGATCCCGAATGCCCTCCCTGCGGCTGGATGACAGGATGGCGACAACCACCAGCGCCACAGGCAGGAACACGAGGTATTGCCGGGAACAGGTCGCGACCACAATGCCGACCGTGGTCAATACCGGCCAGCGCCGGCTCACGCCGAGCGCAGCGAAGCTCAGGCCCAACAGCGCCAGCATGTCGGTAAAGACGAACACCGACAGCCCCACGAAGTACGGGTTGAGCACCACCGTGGCGAGGGCCAGGAACACGAAGACCGCGGAGCGTACCTGGTCGCGCAGAAAGGCGTACCAGGCCAGGGCGGTCACGGCCGCGACGATCGGCGACAAGAGCCGGAGTTCCGCTGTTCCGAATCCAGCGAGATGGCCCCAGGCCGCATACACGAGATACGTGAGAGGCCCGGTCATCTCGGGGTAGGATCGCAGCAACTCCCAGGTGATCCCCTCGCCGAACAAGCGAACCGTTTCGAGAAAGTGCTCCTCGTCGCCCCAGGGCGGATGGTTGCGCAGTGCGGCCCAAAGGAGCATCGGAGCAGCCACAAGGGCAAGCTGGACCGCCTGTACGGTGCGCTGCGACAACGTTCATTCTCCCTCGTTACCCGTCCGACGCGGCGCAGCCGCCCCCGGAACCGCGCGGCATCGACCGTCCGTGGCGCAAAGCCTGGTCACTGGACCGAGCGCCACCGGGATCCAGTGGCCGACCCGAACCACGATACTCGCGGCCAGCATCCGCTCCTGACTGACACCGAACGGAGTCAGCACCAACACGCAAATTGCCTGAAACGGATCCACGAAGCCCGGAACGCTCGGCAGTGACACGGTGATGGATGTGGCCCAGGGCTGCCCCTGCAGCAGGGTCTCCCGGAGGGATCCCAGGTCCACTGCCCAGGCCACGTAACGTGACCGTTACCGGGGCGAGCAGGGCTGCCAGGCGCTTCATATGCGCAGCTGTGCCCCGGGGTAGAGTGTCCGCACCATCTCGATCGCGGACTCCAGGTCCTCATCGACCTCGATGTGGCGGAATTCCGCGTTGCGTCCCACGCGATGCAGGTTCCCGTACCGGCTGAAGGCCGCCTCGGCCTGTGTCTTCGCGACTTCGAACCCTCGGTCGTAGACCGGATAGCCGAAGCTCTCCGGCAGCACGAGTACGTCGTCGACCTCGGATCGGTCCAGCAGGCGGTAGCGCTCCAGGGCCGCCAGCACGTCCTCGACGGGCCGGGATGTGTCGGCGGTCACCTCGGCGCACAACACCGTGCCGTCCCCACCGGAGGATGGATCATGGAAGTTGCGGAATTCGGCCATGCGGTTGATCACCACATCGGCATCGCCGAAATACACCCACTGATAGGGCATGACCCGCGGCCGCTTCACGTACAGGTAGACCAGCTGGATGTGACGGAAGCGCAGCGGAATCTCCTCCCCCAGCATGCGACCAAGCACACTCGCAGGGAGGGTGCTGAACACGCGGTCGCATTCGAATCGATGCATGGCCCCCGCCCGCCGGTAGACCACAGCCGTCACCCGATTCCCGGTGCGCTCGATACCGGTGACGCCAGCTTCCAACCTGACGTCACCGTGGATCCGCGCATGCATTGCTTCGGCGATGCGCCCGTAGCCACCTTCTGCCGGGTAATGAAAGGTGCTGAAGAAGGTCTTGGATCTGCGGCGGATGGCATCGAGAAGCCCCGAGGAGCGCAGCTTTTCCCGGCCCCAGGCCACCGATATCCGGCTCGGGGGAACACCGAACATCTTGCGCGTATAGGGCTCGAAGAAGACGTCGTACAGTCCTCTGCCGTAGCGGTTCAGGGCCAGTGACTCGAACGAGTCCTCGGGCAGGTTGGGACGCGTCAGGTAGCCCCACAACAGCCGGGCACCCGTACGCCGGTCGAACCGCAACAACAGTTCGATCGGGTTGATCGGATCCTGGACCACCCTGTCTCGCATCAAGATCCGGCTGTTGCGGCGATGCTCGCGCAACGGAACCAGCGCCCCGATCATGCCGATCAGCTCTCGATCCCGGGTATACAGCCGATGAGGGGCAATGTCGCAGGGTATGCCATGCCATTCGAACGTTCGGGCCAGCCCACCGATGCGATCCGTCGCCTCGAACAGGGTGACCCGCTTGCCGATTTTCGAGAGCAACCAGCCAAGGCTGAGACCCGAGATCCCTGCGCCAAGGATCGCAATCCGCTCGTCGTTACCGTTGTCTTGTGCCATGGAGGGTCGTTGATCTTTCCTGCAGAGCGTAACGGCGGGCGCTCGATCCACCCCTTACCCCTCGGACCGCATGCTCCTGCTCGCTGCCACGGTCCAACCGGATTCGACTTCGGGGCGCGCTCGTCAAAGTGGGATCTGGTCGAAGCGCGCAGCGCGCCGATGGGCCGCAGCCAGCGCCGGCGCTCCCGAGCGCACCAGCCAGACCGTCTGGTAACCGGCGTCGCGGGCGGCATCGAGTTCCTGTCGAACGTCCGACAGGAACAGGATACGCTGCGGCCGGGTGCCAATGGCCTCGGCGATGCGCCGGTACGATGCTGTGTCGCGCTTGTGCCCAACACGGGTGTCGAAATAGCCCGAGACCAGCGGGCCGAGGTCACCGTCCACGGTATGACCGTAAATCAGGCGCTGCGCGAGGACCGAGCCGGAGGAGTAAATGTAGAGCCGGACCCCGCGCGCATGCCAGGCGCGCAAGGCCGGCAGCACGTCCGGGTACAGGTGGCTGACCAGGTCGCCGCGGCGATAGCCCTCCTCCCAGATCAGCCCCTGCAGGGTCTTCAGCGGCGTGACTTTGCGATCGGCATCCATCCAGGCACAGAGACAGGTCACTACCGCCTCGTCGTTCCACACGTTCGCGATCTGGCGGACTTCGTCCATGATCGCCGCGACCTCGGGTTCGCCGCGCCGGCGCCGGATGAAGTCCGGCATCCGCGCGCGGGCATAGGGATACAGGGTTTGGGTCACGAACTCGATGGCCGTGGTGGTTCCCTCGATGTCCATCACCACGCAGTCGACAGGTTTGAGCACGTTGGACCCCGGTTCGTGTGGTATTCCGGTTCGTGTGGCTTTGACGATCATCCCGATATGCGCGCAGCAGGTCGGGTTGTTGCATTTTGAATCCGATCGCGTCGGGCCTGCGCCCAGCAAGAACCGAACGGCACCGGCGGCGAAGTATATCGTCATCCGATGTCGAAAACCGGTGCGGGCATCACGACCGTATCATCAGAGCACCGGGCGGTGCCGCCGCATCGCCCCGTACTCCGTTGGCGGCGCTTCGCCTCGTGCCACTCGCGGGCCGCCTAGTCTGGTGCTTGTGTTCCCCTATCGGCCACCACGAGATCGCGGTATCCGTGCCACATTGCGAACCCGAGCCATGGGAAAACGACGATCAGCGCGATCAGGGCTGTGAGCACCGAGAGGCCAAACAATGTGGTAACCAGTGCGGCCCAAACCAGCATCGCGACACGATTCCGTGCAAATGCCTTCAGACTGATCGCGATCGCACCGACCAGCCCCATGCGGCGATCCAGCATCGCGGGCACCGTGACGACGCCCACTGCGAAAGCGACCAGCGCCAGTACGCCTCCGGCAACGACCACGCCAACCAGGGAAAGGACTCCCTGCGTGGTCCCCAGCATCACTTCGAACAGCTCTCCCAGGCTGGCCGGCATACCGAGGTTGCCGACGTTCATCACCCCGATCCAGAGGGTCATGAACCCTGCCCAAACGATGAACAGGCCGGCGAGAAGCGCGGCAAACAACCACAACGATCCGCCAAGCGCCGGGATCGCGGCCAGGCATTGGCCGATACCCAGCCCGTGACGGTCTCCCTGTTCCAGACGGCGGGCGAGCTCGTTCACTCCCACGGCCAGTGCCGGCCCCACCAGCAGAAACCCGGAGATTGCCGCCATTGCCACCCAGGGCTGGTCCCAGGTGTACCAGAGGATCGCCAGCCCAACGATCGACACCAACACGCCGTGCAGCAAGGATGCGGGAGCCCGCCAGATGTCTCGCCACCCGGCTGCCAGCCATCGCAACGGATGCCCTGCCGAAATCTGGCGAACAGGCGGAGTGCCGTTGTCCAAGGTCTGGCGCGGCCGGATTTCACCGGGGTCTCCCGGGTAGCGTCGCTTCATCAGATCGTCCACCATGGCAGCCCCTCGCGCTCAAACGTGATCGAGGAATGATTCTCGTCTGAAACTAGCAGATCACGCGGTGGTTTTCAGAGCTTGACAGAGATTCTCGGCACGTCTGATGGCGGGTGTTGTGGCCCGGCCGATTCGCCACCACAGCGCCCGCGGAAACCCATGAGACGTCCGCATGCAGCGTTCCCCTGGGCTCATCGACCGCGGCGCGCGCGATTCTCACAGCCTGCCTACGCGTTTCCCGGACGCCGCGCCACCGCGTCGTGCTTGCGATCCGATGCGACCGCTCGTTCGGCACACCAGCGGTTGCGTACGCATCGGCGTCCTCGCGTTCCGGCATCGCGCCGGCTCTGCGGGCGTGCGATCCGAAGGGCTCGATGAAAGCCGGCACCAGGGCTGACCGGTCGCCGGCCCGGCCGGCGTTTATACTGGACACCGATTCTGATGACCCTCGGCTGCCCCCTCCACACCCATGACAACGCCCCGATTCAGTGTGCTGCTCCCGGTATTCAATCATGCCCGCTACGTGGGGCAGGCCATCGACAGCGTCCTGCAGCAGACGACATCGGACCTCGAACTGCTGATCGTCGACGATGCGTCGTCCGATAGCAGCTGGGACGTCGTCAACGGATTTCAGGATCCAAGGATTCGTGCGGCCCGGCACGAACGCAACCAGGGGGCACACGCGACCCTGAACGAATTGCTGCGCCTGGCCAGGGGACAATGGATCGCGATCCTCAACTCTGACGATCTCTTTCACCCGCAGCGTCTCGAGGTCTGCGGCGAACGGCTCGAGGCGTCTGGGGCGGACCTGGTCGGCAGCGACATTACGTTGATCGATGCCCACGGCCAGCCCGTCGCCGGGCATTGGTGGGTGGACGCATTCGCCAGGCTCAAGGACTGCCTCACCACAACGGGCGACTGGACCGCCACGCTGCTCGAAGGCAACGTCTTCATGAGCACTTCGAACTTCGTGTTTACGCGCTCGCTGGCGCTGGATCTGCAGGGCTTTCGGGACTTCTCGTACGTGCTCGACTACGACTTCCTGCTGCGCGCATTGCTGCTGGGCAGGCGGCTCGATTGGGTCGCATCCCCCCTGCTTTCCTACCGGCTTCACGGCGACAACACCATCGGCGGTGATCCGATGCGTGCCAACCTGGAATGTGCCCGTCTGCTCCGTGAGCTGTCGCCTGACCTGATCGCGGGTGACGATGCGGTCCGGGCGCTGCGGCTCGAACACCTGGTCTCGCAGTGGCAGCGCGTCGAGCGCTACATCGGCGAGATTGCCGCAGCGCAACGTCATGAAGCGCTGGTCGCCAAGGAAAACGAGCTGATCCCGTTGATTCGGGACCGCGATGACTGGATTGCGCAACGGGACCAGTGGATCGCCGAGCGCGAAGGCTGGATCGCCGAGCGTGACGTCTGGATCCAGGACCGGGATCGCTGGATCGAGGAACGCGACGCGAAAATCGTCGAACAGCATCTTCGGATCGACGCCCTGCGCCTGCAGCGCACGCGCAGGATCGAAGAGGCAGAGGCACTGAGGGCCGAAGTCGCTCGCCTGAACAGAAACCCGGTATTGCGGCTGGCCCGCGCCGCGGCTGCCCCGTTCCGCTGGGTACGCCGTCATTGGCCCGCGGTGCGCGCAGGCCAGGGGCCGCTGATCAAGGTCCGTGGATTCCCCGAGTTGCGCGGCTATATCGCCCCCCGCCTCACCCGCGTGAGCTGCGTCTCCTTCGATGTCTTCGATACCCTTCTCGCTCGCTGCATCGAGCCGCCCGAGGACCTGCACCGGAGAGTGGCCACCCTGCTGGCCCGGCAGGTCGAGGGTGTGACCGTCGCCACTGTTCTGGCAGCCCGCGCAGCCGTCGAGCATCGCCTGAGACAACAGGCGTCACAGGATGGACTCGACCACGAGTGCCATTACGATCCCCTGATCGAAGGCTGGATCACTGACCTGGCAGGCCATGCCGACCCCGACCTGATCGAACTCGTCCAGCGTACCGAACGCGAACTGGAAATCCTGGCGCTTGCCGCGAAGCCGGGCGCCCGGGACACACTGGAGTGGTTGCGCCGGAGCGGCGTGCGTGTGATCGCGGTGTCGGACATGTACTTGAGCCACGATCACCTCGTCGAATTGCTCGAACACTGTGGTCTCGGCTCGTACATCGATCGCGTTTATGTTTCATCGGAATTCGGTCTCGGGAAATACACCGGACGCCTGCATCGCAAGGTGCTCGAGGTCGAGGGGCTGGCGCCGCAGGACATCATCCACGTGGGCGACAACCTGATCTCGGACATGAACGTGCCAACCCAGCTCGGGATGACTGGCGTCTTCCTGGACGAGCGCGAGGAGCGCCTGCGCCGCCGGCGTCAGACGTTGTCGAGCGAGATGGCATGTCGCGGAGGCATATGGCCAGGGCGCAGGCTGTTCGAGATCGTCGAATTCCGGATGGGCCAATGCCCGGCTTACCAGCAGGCCCGCCATGACTCCTATTTCGAGTACGGTGCCCACATCCTCGGCCCCGCCTTCGGCACCTTTTTCCTCGGCCTTGCCCGGCAAATCGAGAAGATTCGCCCCGAGCGCATCTACTTTCTGGCCCGCGACGGCTTCCTGTTCCAGCGCATGTACGAGCGATGGCGGGAACTGGAGACACGCGACACGGAGGCCTGGCCCGAACCGACGTACCTGTACGCTTCCCGCCGGGTCGTCGCGACTGCCTCGGTGGCCGATGGGCTGACACCAGAACAGGCGATCGTCGCATTCTACAACCCGAAACAGCAGGGCCTGCAGTCGTTGTTCAAGACTTTCGGCCTCCCTCCGGAGGAGTTTGCCGGCACGGCGGTTCGGCACGGCTTCGTCGAGCTCGACGAGCCCCTCGAGGACTGGCATGACCCCCGACTGTTGTCCTTCCTCGAAGACCGCGAGGTGCAGGATCGCATCCGGACCCACGGGATCCGGGCCCGCGACCGGCTACAGCGATATTTCGCCGAGCACGGGTTCTTCGACTCGACACGGGTGGCTCTCGT
This sequence comes from Thioalkalivibrio paradoxus ARh 1, assembly GCF_000227685.2. Classification (GTDB taxonomy): domain Bacteria; phylum Pseudomonadota; class Gammaproteobacteria; order Ectothiorhodospirales; family Ectothiorhodospiraceae; genus Thioalkalivibrio; species Thioalkalivibrio paradoxus. The sequence goes on from NZ_CP007029.1 coordinate 2,687,088, forward strand.
CGACATCGGCTGGAATGGCACGATCCAGAAGTTCCTCGAGGACAGTTTCTCGAGCCGGCCCGATTTTCCCGAACTCCACGGATGGTACTTCGCGTTCGTCGGGCAGATGCATGGCGATTTCGGTGCCGGCGAGAGGATACAGGGGATCATGTTCGATCAGCGCCGCAACGACCCCTACGAACGCGCCGTCATGGAATTCGAGGAACTGTTCGAGCAGGGCGCGCGCTCCGCCGAGGGGACGACACTCGGCTACCAAAGCGACGGAGAAGGCCGCGTGCACCCGGTCCTGAAGGAAGACTCGGCACCCGACCGGCAGGACGAGATCTCCTGCAACCCGCTGATCGAACGATTCCAGCAAGGGGTCCTGACCCACCTGGAGCATTTTCACGCCGCCTGGCGGCTGACCGGGTATGACTTCGACCAGATCAGGCCCTACACGCTGGCGCTGGTCGAACGCGCGGTCATTCACCCAACCCGAGAAGAGGTGGCATTGATCAGCCGGCTCGCGCATACGGAAGACTTCGGACACGATGCCTTGCTCGCGCTGGGTCCGGGCACCGTACGCCGCCGCGATCTGCTACGACCTCGGGCGCTGGTCGACAAACTCAGACGCATGGCCTGGCCGCAAGGCGCGATGGCCAGCCAGAGGGTCCCGCTTGCGAACCTGGCACTCCGGGGCCTGCAATTTCTCAGGATTCGACGGCGAATAGCGCAATGATCGACAACCCAAGGCCGCAGCAATCGTACCGCTACAGGAAAACCGGGCTGGTACTCTCGGTGTGGCGACTCAGCCTGCTGAGCCTCCCGTTTCGCGCACTCCCGGCGCCGCGAGTCCCTGGATTTCAGCCGGGCCTTCGCAACATCGTCGTCTACGAACTGCGGCGCCTCTGGCACCGCATCTTCGAGTCCGACCGACTGCTCTACACCCTGCAACGATTACGCCGCTTCGGCCGACGCTGAGCCGCACACCGTGACCCGGGCAGTCTTGATTCCGAAGCCGCTCCGGAACCTAGTCGAACAGCCGCGCCAGCCGCACGCCGAGTCGGCGCTGCTTGAAGATCAGATACATTCCGACGCGCGAATACACCATCGCGTGCACGACACGCGCCAACCATCCCTGCGGCCCCGGGGTCGCTCTCACGTACGCTGAACGCCAGAACGAGTTCCGGTAACCGGCGAGCGTGAATGAATCGCGCCTGAGAATGTCCCCGTACTTGCTACCGCCGAAACCCTCGGCGTGTCCCATCCCTTCGAATGCCGTAATCACGACTGCGTCGGGTCGCGCGAGTATCCGGTCGATCAGGCGATCCAGCGAGCGCGCGGCCCAATCCCCTTCTGCCGGCAGAAACGGGGCTACTCTTGCAAAGTCGTCCAGGAACTGGCGGCAACCGCGTGCGATTTCGTGCCGGGCGAGGACCTGGGAGCGAGGCTCGTCATCGACGTAGTCGAATGCAAAGCCGCCGCCCGAACGCCGGATACGCTTCACACTGTGGATGGGCTCGGTAAACAGGAATTCGAACACGGGGAGCGACTGAAACACGCGCGCAAGGCGCTGGAGAGGCAGACAGTCGTCAAAATAATAGCCCGCCCGATTGTTCCGGGGCACGATGTGGCCAAAGTAATAGCCATGGATCCTGCAACGGTCACCCACCAGCGCCTCCAGGGACTCCTGCAGGGTGCCGCGCCACCCGAGATCGACCAGTGCAACGTCTCCCTGGAACCCCTCCCGGGCAAGATACTCCAGCAGGATGTCGGCCTCCTCCTGCGCACACTGGCCAAAGTTCAGTCGTTCCAGCGCTTTCATGAAGACGCCGGCATGCTCGGAGGGGCGCATCCCAAGCAACTCCTGCGGCGGCTGGAGATCCAGCCGCTCGAAGAACTCCCTCGCCGACACGCGGCCTTCGAACAGCCGTTCCGGATCCTTCTGGCGAGCAAACATGGGCACGTAAAGGGCGCGTCGGGACAAACGCAGGTAGCGGCTCTCGGTCGCTCCCCCCATCCGCTCGAACGCCTCCTTGATCAGGTACGTGTCCCGCGCGCAAAAGAACACCTTGCGCAGACCCTGCCGTTCCGTTTCAGCTTTCAAGTAACGGGCGAAGGCAACGGACACGGGGCCAACCAGGGAATACCCCAGCATCGCCAGCGTGCTGTCTTCCAGCCCTCGCGGCGCAAAGTACTCCAGGAGGCTGACCGAGGTATCGCGCATGCAACGGCCCGGTACCCGGCGTGTCCGGATTCCCAGATCCTCGGGCACCCGCCCGTCGGAAACCGCATTGTCGCCGCAGTGCTCGATCTCGGCGAATTTCAGACCGTAATGTTGAGCCACATACCGGTAGAGCGCTCCGCTGCGCTTGGTCAGGCCAAGATCCGACGACGCGAACAGCGGCAAGTCTCGACCCACGATCCCGCGGACGATCCGCTTCAGAAAAGCGACCGGCAAGTACATGTCGGTGATCACACAGCAGGAATGCCCTGCGTCGAGCCGCTGCAGCAGCACTGCGACATTCTCGGGGATCGGCGCCAGCAACGCCTGTTCCAGACGCAGTTCGCGACGCGCCACCTGCGCCGGATTCCGAATCCACCATGCGAGCACACGATAGATATCCCAGACCGTGATGTCTTCGCGGTCTGAAAACCGCCTCGCGATCCGTTCCGCGAGGATCCGCCAGCGGCGAAAGCCCAGTAGTCGCATACCGGGCAGGCGATAGGAAACGACTCCCGAGCGTTCCACCAGGTCGAACACGTGGTAGGGGCGTTTGAGCGGGCGTCCGACTAACGTGTCGAACAAGTCGAAGCTATACAGGCGAATCCCTTCCGGGGCCGGAGCTTGCATATCGTGGTCGAGGCCGCCGCTCGCTGCGGGTGGCACCACATCCGGTCCCAGGTCGTTCAACGTCGATCCGCCAGACCGGCGATCAGCCTTCGCAACCCCCGCAACGCGGTCGCAGCTTTCCGGCCCGCATGGCCCACGATGCCGCTGCCGAAGGTATTGGCGTGGTGCACGGCAAGCCCGCCCACGGCATCAGAACCCCGCCCCTCGCCGTGCGCGCACAGAGCCGCACCGAAGTCGCGTGCGCTGGCTGCGTGTGCGCTCGCCCTCGCGACCAGTTCGACCAGGTGTTCGTCGGACCATTGGTGCCGCGCCCAACGCACGAACGGCAACAGTTGCGACCGGATCTCCGCTGCTTCCGGAAGCTCCGCTGCATGACCAAAGCCGCCACCGTGACCCACGCGATAACATGCGGTCGTGCGATCCACGTGCACAAACGGCCCGAGGCGCGCCGCCTGTAGCCAGAAAGCCCAATCCTCGTAGGCATCGAGATCAGGGAAGCGGCAATGACCGCCGTCAATCAAATGGCGTCGGAACAGGACCGAGTGAATGGGCATGAAATTCTCGTAGGCCAGGCGTAGCGAATCGAACGGATGGGCAAAGATGTCGACGGTATCCCAGTGGTCGCCGTTACGGCGAACCACCTCGACATTGCTGTAGGCGGCCGGCACTTCGGGCCGCGCATCGAGCACCGGGACCAGGGCCCCCAAGTGATCCGGGAGAAACCAGTCATCGTCATCGAGCAGGCAGAGGTATTCGCCGCTGGCTGCATCCAGTCCCGCATTCGCGGCACCAGCCCGCCCAAGGTGCCGGGCTGGCACGAGGTAATGATATTGGAGACCCGCTTGCCGGGCATGGCGTTGGACCAACGCCTCGACGTCCTGGCCGCCGTCGTTCACGACGATCAGCTCGATATCCCGAACGCCCTGCCGGCCTACCGAACGGAGCGCGTCAGACAGCATCTCCGGACGATTTCGGGTACGGACAACAACCGTCACCCGCGGGAATTGCGACATCAGTGCCAGCCTCGATGGATTGCCGTGGACCCTTACGCAGCCGCAGCGAGCCGCGTGGATCGGCAACGAGCAGGCACTGCGCCTCACATTATCGCGCCCGCCGCCGTTCGACCCAACTACCCGCACTATCGAACCCTGCGAGCGACGGGGCTGGAGCATGCGCGCGTTCGGTTCCCGGGGCGTGCAATGCCCCCAGAACGGCGCCGGCGTACTCCCGTTCCGCACAGGCGTCCAGCACCGGTCGTGTCCCGCGCCTGTCACCGCCACAGGGTACCGACCAAGCCGCGGGCGTCGGCAACATAGCGCCCGCCCGACCGGGATGCAATGCGCCGGGATTCCGCCACGGTTCAACTGTCCGGCGATACTCGGCCGCACCATCACGATGCACACGGATCGTCAGGCACGGGAATGCCGGCGCGTGACCGCAACGCAAGCCTGATATCCGGCCACATGCCAGACCCGCGGCCACCGGCCGGCGCGCCTTCCATGCAAGGGACGCTGTACAATGCCTAGCCTTTCGCAGTCCGCAACTCCGCGCAACACCGCCGAATCGATACAAGAATCATGGATATGACGCCAGCCTACCTGCCGCATGGAACCGTTCTGGCCGTGGCTGGCCGCCTGGATGCCGCCTGGCTGGGCAGTGGCGCCGCCTTGCTGGAGCGACTTCACGCAGGAGAACCAGCACTGGTCTGGGCAGAACCTGTGCCCGCCGAGTTCGAAGAACGGTTGCGGAACCTTGGGGTGATACTGCTGCACCCTGACGTAGCGATATTGGAGGACACGGCCCAAGGGCGAAGCCTGGCGTTGAACTGGCTCGCAGACCTCCTGCAGGAGCACGACGCCGCGCGCATCCACCTGTGCCCGGACGCCCCACTGGCCATGCGCGCCTCGGTGATCGAGGCCGCGCGCAGGGCGCGAACCGGCCTATGGCTCTGTTCTGGGACCACACCCCTGGCGACTGTCACGCATGGTCTCGGCGATCCGTCGCTGCTGCAGCGCAAGCGGGAAATCGCCTCCATCCTGCCTGCAGGCGAGCGAGAAAGGATCGAGGCCCTGCAACGCTTTTATGGAATCGAGCTCGCCCTGGACACCGCGGAGGGCTACCATCAACTGGACAGCGAGGCCCTGCACCAGCGTTCCGCGGAAACGTGGCTACCACCTCCAACCGGTGCGGGTCGCGAAGGATCCTGGCCGCTGGTCAGCGTGATCATCCGGAGCATGGACCGCCGGTCGCTCGGGGATGCACTCGACTCGGTCGCATGCCAGACCTACCCCCGGATAGAAGCGGTGGTGGTGAACGCGAAAGGGGGCGAGCATTCCCACCCCAGTTCGAAGCGCCCGGACCTCTCGGTCCGCCTGATCAACGATGGTGGCCGTTCGCTGCCCCGTGCCGCGGCCGCCAACACCGGCCTGGAAGCGGCCCAGGGCCGGTTTGCGCTGTTCCTGGACGACGATGACCTGCTCTACCCTTCCCATCTCGAAACGCTGTACCGGGCATTGAACGCGTCGCCGGGAAGTGTCGCAGCCTACTCGGGCATTCGGGTCGAACACTATGACCCGGCCGGCCAGGTAATCCAGGTAGCGGAGCTGAACGAAACCTTCGACCGGCGTCGCCTGCTGATTCAGAACTTTCTGCCGATCCATGCCGTGCTGTTCGACCGCGAGCAGGTTGCCGCTGCCGGTTGCCGGTTCGATGAAGCCCTCGGCGTATACGAGGACTGGGACTTCTGGCTGCAGATCAGCGCTCTCTCCGAATTCGCACATATGCCCGAAGTCACTGCGGTTTACCGAAACTTTGGTGGTTCGGGCCTCGGGCTGGAAATCCGGGAAGTCTCGGCGACCCAAAACCGCGACCGGCTGCGCAAGAAATGGCGAACGGCAGGCGGCGAACTCCTGGACGCGGCGCTGGATTATGCGGCCGATGAGAACAACCCGTGGATCCGAACCTGGCGCCAGCAGTGCCAATCGCAGCAAGAGGAGCAACGCCAGCGCCTTGCCGCAGCCGAGCAACGCATTCAGACGTTGCAGACCCGCCCGGACCAGATCGAGGCAATCAAATTCAAGGAAACCGTCAGGCTACATCAGGATGCGGCGGCCGCCGCGCGGGCAGAGATCACCGTACTCGAGAACCACCTGCGGTACATCCGCGAGAGCACCTCGTGGCGCATCACGCGCCCGTTGCGAATCCTGCGCATCTTGACCCGCGAATCGGGCAAGGTCGGCCGCGGCATCCTGCAACTCGCGCGCGACCATGGCGGCTGGGGAGCGCTCGCGTCCCGCGCGACCCGTTCCTTCCGGCGGTACGGCGTGCGGGTGACCCTGGGACGGGCACTGACGCATCTGGGTGTCGCCCAGCGCTTTGCCCAAGCCGACGGTGCGCTTGGCCACACCCAGTTCGCGGCACACATCGAACATGCACCTCCTCCGCCGATCGCCCCGCTGGTGCTGGAGCATGCACCGGTGGACATCATCGTATGCGTGCACAATGCGCTCGAGGACGTGCAGCGCTGCCTGGGGTCGGTTGTCAGCCATACGTCCCCACCATACCGTCTGATCCTCGTCGACGACGGCAGCGAAGCAGCGACACGCGACTATTTGTCCGAGTTCGCGCAGCGGCACGATTGCCTACGGCTGCGCAACGAGGCGGCGAAGGGCTACACGCTCGCCGCGAACATGGGGCTGCGCGCAAGCTCCGCGCCCTACGTGGTGCTGCTGAACAGCGATACCGTGGTTTCAAGCGAATGGCTGCCCCGCCTGCTGCGCTGCGCCGACAGCGATCCCGCGATCGCGATGGCCGGCCCTCTCAGCAACACCGCCTCCTGGCAGTCGATCCCGCGCGTGGAAGAAGCGGGCGACTGGGCCACGAACCCGCTGCCGCAAGGCTGGGATGCGTCGGACATGGCGCAGGCAGTGGCTGGGTGCGGAGCGCCGGTATTTCCCCGCCTCCCGTTCCTGAACGGATTCTGCCTGCTGATCAAGCGCGAGGTGATCGAGCAATTCGGAGTCTTCGACGAGGAGAACTTCGCCCGCGGATACGGAGAGGAAAACGACTACAGCCTGCGCCTGTACGAGGGGGGGTGGTCGCTCGCGGTTGCCGACGACGTGTACGTTTTCCATGCCCAGTCGCGGAGTTATTCCAACGAGCGGCGCAAGCGCCTCGGTGAACTGGCGGCCCAGGCACTGGCGCGCAAGCACGGCCAGGCGTTGATCGACCGGTTGGCGATGCGCTGCCGGCACAGCCGCGTAATGGCAGGCATCCGGGCCCGCAGCACGGTCTGCCCCGACCGGATTCGCCTGCGCCGGGAAGGCCGCGAGCGATTCGCTGGCAAGCGCGTCCTGTTCCTGCTGCCCGCCGCCGATGCCGGCGGCGGCGCGAACATCATCGTCAGCGAGGCACAGCGGATGCTGGACATGGGGGTGGATGCCGCAATCGCGAATCTCGCCGCCAACCGTCAGGACTTCGAACGCGCATACCAGGGGCTCCGGCTGCCGGTGCACTACTTTCGGAGACCCGAGGAACTCGAAACTCTCGCGCATGGCTTCGACGCAGTGGTGGCCTCCATCTATTACACCGTTGCGTGGCTGCGCCCCCTGTCCGGCCGCGGCCCCGTGCTCGGCTATTACGTGCAGGACTTCGAACCGCACTGGTTCTCCGCTGGATCGCGTGAGCATCGCGAGGCGATGGATTCGTACACCCTGCTGCCCGGGCTGCGCCCGTTCTGCAAGACCGAATGGAACCGCAGCGAAGTGCAGCAGCACACTGGCGCCGAGTGTCGCGTTCTGGGCCCCAGCGTCGAGGTGGATCTTTTCCGGCCACGTCACGAACGCGTGGACGGGCGCATCGTGATCGCGGGGATGGTGCGCCCCTATTCCAGTTACCGGTCACCGGCAATGACGATGCGCATCCTCAACCAGATCAAGTCCGCACACCCCGACGAGGTCGAGATCGTGACCTTCGGGGTCGACGAGTTCGATCCTTCGTTCCAGAATCTGCGCCCAACGGCCCCCACTCAGCACCTGGGACGACTCGGCTCGCCGGAGCTGGCAACGGTATTCGACCAGGTCGACATCTTCGTCGACTTCTCCACCTACCAGGCGATGGGCCTCACGGCGATGGAGGCGATGGCCTGCGGCGCAGCCGTGATCGTTCCGGCCGCCGGCGGCACCACCGATTTTGCGCGGCACGAACACAACGCCCTGGTCGTCGACACCCGCGACGAAGCCCAGTGCCAGTCGGCGCTGGAGCGACTCGTCCGCGATGCCACGCTCCGCCAGCGGCTCGGACAACAGGCCCTGACCGACATCCAGCAATTTCACCCGGAAGGCGCGGCACTGCGAATGCTTTCGGCACTGTTCGATTGAGACCTGCGGGAACGGCCGGATGCGGCATCCGAGATGCGGCTCAAGCCGGAGGCTTGCGGATCAGCATTCGCACAACGCCGGGAGCAGGGTAGTATCGGTGGACGACGACTGGGGGGCGGTCGCCCATGCTCCGCAGACAGGAACGGACCCAACGGGTACTCACCGGCTGCAGCCCGGTCTCCAGAATGACCCGGTAGCCGTGCCGCATCCGTTCCGGCAACGGTGACGCGCGCGACGACAAGAAGCGCAGCATCCAGGCCCTGAAGCCTCTCGGAAGATATTCAACCGACGGCAGGTTGGTGTGCAGTTCCTTCCAGTGATAACGGGTCGGGAACTCCAGGAAGAAGAACCCGCCAGGCCTCAGGATTCTGAAATGCTCGCGAAGATAGTCAGCGGGTGAACGGGTGTGCTCGATGATGTGCCCCGAGAGAACCATGGAGAACGCATCGTCCGGGTAGGGAAGGCGTTCGCCGTCGTAGAGGTCGAAGCGGAAACCGGCATTCCCCCGCAGGCGCTCGCGCGCAATGTCGATGTAGATGGGTTCGACCTCGGTCCCGGCAACGCTCCGGAAACCGTATTCGCGGGCCACGATGGCTTCGGATCCCACGGCGCAGCCGGAGATCAGGATCGCGTCCCGAGCGGCATCATCAATGCGCTGCGCGAAAAAGTCGAACCGGCTGACAAACCCGCCACGCAGGTTGAAAAGCTCGTCGACGTTGCGGTCCGGTTCCGGCTGGCCGATGCCGACAAGGTAATCGCGGAGTCGCTGCCGCAGGAGTTCCTCCCCCTGAAGCCGCAGGAGTTCCCCCCCCTGAACCGGTGCCGATGACTGCATCTCGCCCCCCACAGGCGCTGTTCCCTCGATGGGCGCGTCGGAACAGCGTCTGCGAACCGCTCCCGCACGATGAATCGCCAGAGGTCCCCGGCCGAATCCAGCCCGAAGCGCATAAGTGTAAGACCCCCACGGCCACTGGTCCAATGGGAACCGCAGGAGAACCGTGACCGGGCTGCCGATGCGGTACCATGGGGCTGGCTCGCGGCCGTTCGGGGAAGACTAGGGATTCGGTCTGGCTCGAGCGCCGGGCGACGCAACCGCTGGTGGGGAGAGTCCTCTCGGGTCATGGCGGCGACGATGCGAACCATACCCGCACATCTGCTCCCGGTGCTGATGCTCGGGACGGTGTCGCAACTCGCGCAGGTCGTGCTGCTGCGCGAGTTGCTGATGGTGTTTCACGGCAACGAGCTTTCGATCGGAATCATTCTCGCCGCCTGGATGGCCTGGGTGGCCATCGGCAGCGGCCTGGGCGCAGCGATCGCCGAGCGCACCGACCGAGTGCTGTCGGTGCTGCTGCTGAACGCGGCCGCCCTGCTGCCGCTGCTCGCGATCACGGTGCTGCTGATCCGCGGGCTGCGCGGCTTTTTCGACGTGCTGCCCGGGGCCTATCTCTCGCTGCCCGATATCGTGGTGTCGTCGCTGCTGGTGGTGGCGCCGGCCTGTCTGCTGATCGGCATGCAGTTCGTGCTGCTCGCGAAGCTCTGGCGGCGCAACACCGCGAGCGCGGACACCACGGGCGCAGGCAAGACCTATGTCGGCGAGGCCGCCGGCAACATCCTGGGCGGCATCGCGTTCACCTTCCTGCTGGTGCACACGCTGGATTCGTTCCAGACGGTGATGCTGGCCGGGATCCTGACCGGCGCCGCGGTGCTTTGGGCCAGCCGTCGCACCGCGACAACGGACGCCGCGGCAAACGCGAGGCTGCGTGCCACGGTGATGGGGCTGCTGATCGCTGCCGGAATCGCGACGTTCTTGCTGCCGCATCTGGATCGCTGGGCCTACGACCTGCAGTGGCGCCATCTGGCCCCGGACCATGAGCTGATCGAGACGCACCAGTCCCGCTACGGCAACATCGCGATTGCTCGCCGGGATGACCAGTACAGCTTTTTCCGCAGCGGCCATCTGATGTTCTCGACCGCCGGCCCGGAGACGACGGCCGCGCATTTCGAGGAACAGGAAGCGGCGGTGTTCGCGCATTTTGCGATGGTCCAGCATCCGCAACCGGAACAGGTATTGCTGATCGGGGGCGGCTTGCGCGGCACGCTGGCCGAGATCGTCCGCCACCCGGGCGTGCGGGTCGACTACGTCGAACTCGACGCAATCCTGACCCGTGCCGCACGCCCCTACGTATCCGACGCCACGCGAGCGGCCCTGCACGATCCCCGGGTGCGACTGATACACGCCGATGGCCGGGTCTATCTGAAGGAGACTCCAGAGCGCTACGATCTGGTGCTGGTCGACGTGCCCGATCCGGCCACGGCCGTGCTGAACCGGTATTACACACAGGAGTTCTTCGCCCAGGTGCAGCGCCGGCTGAACCCTGGCGGGATCCTGGTCATCGGCGCGGTCTCCACTCCCGGCTTGCGCGGCCCCGCGGTCGCCAATCGCAACGCCACGCTCCAGCACACGCTGGCGCGCGTGTACCCGCAGGTTCTGCCGGTGGGCGACCGCTTCCTGATTTTCCTGGCATCCGGACCCGACGGCCGGATCTCCGCGGATCCGAACGAACTGCAGCAGCGCTACCGGGAACGCGGCGTACGATCCCCAGGCTTCTCCGAGCCGCATTTCCACCTGCTGCTGGAGGAATCCAAGCTGCGGCGGATCAACTGGATCCTGCGCCATCACGGCCGCAGTCCCGACGCCCACCTCGTGCCACCGGCGGCTGCGCCGTTCCTCGCGCCTCCAGTCAGCGAGCAGCAACAGGCCGAACCGGCCCTGCCGCCCGTCAGCGACCGTCATTTCGTCAACTCGGACTTCCGCCCGATCGGGTATTTCTACACGCTGATGTTCTGGGGCGAGCAGACCCGCACCGGGCACGCCGAAACCCTGGAACGGCTGCTGCAGATCGAATCCTGGTGGATCCTGCCGCCGATCGCGGCGGTGTTCGTCCTGGCCTTGCTGCTCCGGGTGTTCGGAAGGCGCGGCAACCGACGTCCGGACCGGCAGTTCGCGGTGGGCTTCGCGGTGTTCACGACCGGTCTATCGACGATGACCCTGCAGATCGCGCTGCTGTTCTCCTTTCAGAGTATCTACGGCTTCATCTACGAGATGGTCGGCCTGATCATCGCGATCTTCATGGCCGGCCTTGCGCTGGGCACGGCGTTGACCCAACGCTACGTGAAACACAAGGCGAGTACCGGAACGCTGGCCGCGGTGCAGCTCACCATCGCGGTCTTCGCCACCCTGATCGCGGTCGTGCTGCCACACGCGGCAGGGGTCGAATCGGCCAGCGCCGTGTTCCTGCTGTTCTCGGGCCTGACTTTCGTGTCGGGCCTGCTCAACGGCCTGGATTTTCCGCTCGCGACCGAATCGTTCCGCGCGCTGAACCGCCGTGCCGAGCGTTCCGCCGGCATGGTCTACGGCATCGAGCTTGCCGGCGCCTGCCTGGGCGCCGCCTTGGCAAGCGCCGTCGTGGCGCCTATTCTCGGAATAGTGGCCTGTTGCCTGTTGGCGGCAATCGTCAACACGACGGCATTCGCGGTACTGACGGTGTCCAGGAGCCGTAATGAACGCTGAGCAGCCCACTGGACCGGGACTGGCCCGGCGGCAGACACTGAAAGCCGGGGTCGGGGGGCTGTGCGCGCTATGCCTTGCCCGCGTCGGGATCGGCTTGGCGCCGGCCGGGGCGCAGCCAGCGGGGACCGGCCGCGGCCTGGTCCGGCCACGGCCCGGCAGCTGGTTCCGCGAGGAAGCGAACGGGCGCGTGCATTGCCAGCTGTGCCCCTGGGCCTGCGTGCTGGAACCCGGACAGACCGCACGCTGCCGCGTACGCAGCAATCGTGGCGGCCGGGGGTATACGCTGGCTTATGCCAACCCGGTGCTGGTTCAGGAGGACCCGGTCGAGCGGCTGCCATTCTTTCACATCCGCCCCGGCAGCCGCACGCTGTCGATTTCGACCGCGGGATGCAATCTCGACTGCAAGTTCTGTGAAGTCTGGGATATGGCGCTGGTCGACCCCGACGCGGTACATGCCTACGACATGCCGCCGGAAACGGTGCTGGAACAGGCGCGCGCGGCGGGTCTGGGCTCGATCAGCTATGCGTTCGGCGAACCCGTGGTGTTCTACGAATACATGCGCGACACCATGGCCTTGGCCAGGCGCCAGGGGCTGCTGAACCTGCTGCACACCGCCGCGTTCATCGAGCCTGAGCCGCTCCGGGAACTCTGCCGCCACCTCGATGCGGCCAACGTCGACCTGAAGGGTTTCGACCCGCGTTTCTACCGCGATGTCTGCGGCGGCGAACTCGAACCGGTGCTCCGATCACTGGAGCTGCTGCGCACGGCCGGAGTGCATCTGGAGATCACCCATCTGCTGATCCCGACGCTGAACGACGACCCCGCCACGTTGCGGCGGATGTGCATCTGGATTCGGGATGAGCTGGGCCCTGACGTGCCGCTGCATTTCGCCCGGTTCTACCCGTTGTACCGGTTGGCCAACCTGCCGCAGACGCCGGTCTCCACGCTCGACCGCGCCCGGGAGATCGCGCTGGAGGTCGGGCTGCGCTACGTCTATATCGCGCGCGTGACCGGCCACGCAGGCGAGAACACCTACTGCCCGGCCTGCGGGCAGCTCGCGATCCGGCGCATCGGCTTCGTGATCGGCGAGATCCATCTCGCCGAAGGCCGCTGCAGCCACTGCGGGGAACCGATTCCCGGGCGCTGGACCTGAATCAAATCCGTCGGCGCCGGTGCAATGCGGCCTGCGCCAGCGAGCGCTCATCCAGGTTGGTCAACCCCGCCTGCTCGGCCCAGTCCATCGCTTCCAGGAATTCCTCGGACGTGATCGCGCGGGCAATCGCTTCGTACTCGAAGGCCCGGTGTTCAACGCGATACTGCGCCATGATGTTCACATAGGTATCGGCGGGCAGGTTCGCCGCCACCCAGTCGACGAAGGCCTTCGAACCCGCGACCCGATTCGGCATCACCAGGTGCCGCAGCATCAGCCCCCGCAACGCGATGCCGTTGTCGTCGGTCACCAGCCGGCCAACCTGCCGCTGCATTTCCAGGATTGCACTCTGCGCGTGTTCGGGGTAATCGCGCGCGCCGGCCGTCGCGTAGCGGGCCGACTCGGCTCCATCCATGAACTTCAGATCCGGCAGGTAGATGTCCACGATGCCGTCGAGAAGCGCGATGTTCTCCATGCGTTCGTATCCGCCGGTGTTATAGCAGATCGGCAGACGCAGCCCCTGGAGAGCTGCGATACGCACTGCGGCCACGATGTTCGGCATCACATGGGTCGGGGTCACGACATTGATGTTGTGGCAACCGCGCGCCTGGAGATCGAGCATCATCTCCGCCAGGTTCTCGTCGGAAACCGGCTGGCCAAGCCCGACGTGCGCGATCGGCCAGTTCTGGCAGAACACGCAGCGCAGGTTGCAGTTCGAGAAGAAGATCGTTCCCGAGCCACGGCGCCCGACCAGCGGCAGTTCCTCGCCGAAATGCGGATGGTGGCTGTAGATCTTGACCTGATCGGTCGCGTTGCAGAAGCCGGTCTCGCCGGCCCTGCGGTTCACCCGGCAACGGCGCGGGCACAGCTCGCAGCGCTCGAACTTGCGGTAGGCCCGCTCGACGCGATCGGCCAGCTGACCGTCGGCCTCGAGGCGCAGGTACCCGGGCTCCCAGGATTCCGGCGGATACCCGGCGGGGGTGTCGCGCGAACACGCAGCCAGAATGCCCGCGCCTCCGGCGACGGCCATCCGCTTCAGAAAGGTTCGGCGTGTGACGGGCATCTCGTCGCTCTGTCCCGCTACCGGCTGCAGCCAGCAACAGGCATGACCTTCACCCTGAACAATAGTCGAATCGCAACGGGCCTTCCACGAGCCCGGTTCCAGGGCCAAACCGGCGGCAGCCCTTGCATACAGGCATCCTCACAGCTGCGGTATCCTCCCCGCTGCTCGGACGATACCCGGCATTTCAGCATCCCTGCCTGAATGCCGCGTTCTGGAGGATTGCAGCGCCATGAAGGATTCGAAGCCCCGTACTCTGCATTTCGCGCTGATGCAGGTCATCTCCGTGGTGCTGCTGGCGAGCACGGCTGCCTTCGTGTTGTTGTTGAACCACCACCACCGGCAGGACATCATCGCGCAGACCGATGCACGCCTGCTGGCGGCGGCGGAATTCTCGCGGGAACTGCTCGGACCCGACTTCCACGATGCGATCGACGGTCCCGATTCGGTCTCGGAACGGGAATTCCTGGACATCGTGGACCGCAACGACTCGCTGGCCCGGCGTTTGGGCCTCCAGTACCTCTGGAGCGTCCTGGTCGTCGACGACGGGATCGTGTTCACTTCCGCCACACGCTCGGACCTGACGGATCCGGCTTCCGCCCATGCAGCGTTTTTCGAGACCCACAGCGACCCGGACGCCTTCGCCCCTGCGCTGGAATCGAAGCCGAACCCGGCGTTCTCCTCGTTTCACAACGAATGGGGCGAAGGACGGATGGTGCTGATGCCGCGCGAGGATGCTCACGGGCGCACCCATATCTTCGGCGCCAGCGTCCAGTTGACGGAATTCGAGGGATGGCTCCGTACCGCGGTCGCGAAAGCCATCCTGATCGGCCTGGCGCTGTTCGGGCTGGCCTGGTTGTTCTCGCTGCGCCTGACGCGCGGGGTTGCCCGGCAATTCACTGCGATGAGCGAGGCCGCGCACCGGATGGGTAGCGGTGATCTGGCCGCACCGTTGCCGCGTTCCAACCTCGTCGAGCTGCAATCGTTCGCTTCCGACCTCGACACCGTGCGGCGCGAACTCGAAAAGCGCATCGGCGAACTGCGCCGTTCGCGCGCGCTGGAGCAGTACAAGGCCGAGGTTCTCTCCATGCTGACGAGGGGTGCAGAGCTTTCATCAGTGCTCGAAGCCCTGGCGCGTTTCACCGAGAAGCACGACCCGAGCGTCCGTGCGTCGGTCCTGCTCTTCGACCGCGACGCCGGGGCGTTGGTCCATGCCGCAGGGCCAGGTCTCCCCGACGAATACAACGCGCTGATGGGTCCGCCGGGGCTGCCGATCGGCCCTGAAGTGGGCTCCTGCGGCTCGGCAGCGTTCCTGAAGGAACGGGTCGTGGTCACCGACATCCTGAACAGCCCTCGCTGGACGCCGTACGCCGCGTTCATCGAGCAGGCACGCAAGCATCGCCTGTTCGCATGCTGGTCCCAGCCCATTGTGGCCGCGAATGGCGATCTTCTGGGTACCATCGCGAACTATGGGGACCGGGTTCGCGATCCGGACCACGACAACCTGAAGGCACTGGAATGGGCCGCCGGGGTAGCGGCGCTGGCGATCGGGAAACTGCGCGCGGAGCAGGCACTGCGGCTGAGTACGCAGCGCCTGAAGGAGGCGCAGCGTGTCGCCAATATCGGCGACTGGGAACTGGATCTCGTCCACGATCGACTGACCTGGTCCGAAGAGGTCTTCCGGATCTTCGAACTCGACAGCACCGTCTCTCCAGCCACATACCAGGGGTTCCTGGACCTCGTGCACCCGGAGGACCGCGAGCGCGTCGACACCGCCTACCGGCGATCGCTCGAGGCGCGGGAACCGTACTCGGTCGAACACCGGGTTCCTTTTCCCGATGGCCGCGTCAAGTTCGTCCACGAACGCGCGGAACACCACTTCAATGATGACGGAAATCTGCTGCGTTCCCTCGGCACCGTACAGGACATCACCGAGCAGGAACTCGCACGCCAGCGGCTCCGACACCTTTCCGCCATTGTGGAACGTTCGCCGGTCGTCGCGATGACCTGGCGCAACGAGCCAGGCTGGCCGCCGGACTATGTGACCGACAACGTTCGCCAGTTCGGCTACCAGCCGGATGATTTCCTATCGGAATCCATCACCTATGCGCAACTGATCCATCCCGAGGATCTTCCCGCAATCGAGCGCGACGTGGCCCGCTACGTGGCCCACGGTCCCGACGAATACCGGCAGCAATACCGCCTGCGCCATGGCGATGGTCACTGGATCTGGATCGAGGATCACACCTGGCTGACCCGGGATCCCGCGGGCCAGGTGACCGCGATCCATGGGGTGTTGATGGATATTTCGGAAAAACAGCGCATCCACGCGGAACTGGACGAATACCGCCAGCACCTGGAAACCCTGGTGACCCAGCGCACCGTGGAACTGGAGGACGCCCGGCAGCGTGCCGAGGCTGCGAACGCTGCGAAGAGCGTCTTTCTCGCCAACATGTCGCACGAGATCCGGACGCCATTGAATGCGATTCTGGGGCTGACCCACCTGATGCGAGCGCAGGCGTCCTCGATCGATACCGAACGGCTCGACAAGATCGAGGCTTCCGGCCACCACCTGTTGTCGCTGATCAGCGACATTCTCGACCTGTCAAAGATCGAGGCGGGCCGCCTGCAACTCGAAGACACGGATTTCCACCTCTCCGCAGTGCTCAACAGCGTACGTGCGATGATCGCCGAACAGGCCGGGGCCAAGGGGCTGGAGATTCGGGTGGATACCGAAGCAATGCCGGCCTGGGTGCATGGGGATCCCACCCGCCTGCGCCAGGCGCTGCTCAACTACGCGACCAATGCCGTCAAGTTCACCGAGCGGGGGTACGTCGAACTGCGCGCGCGGCTGCTGGACGACGATGGCCACAGCCTGCGGGTGCGGTTCGAGGTAAAGGATACCGGGATCGGCATCGAGCAGGAGAAGCTTCCGGAACTCTTTCAGGCCTTTCAGCAGGCCGACGCGTCAACGACGCGCCGGTATGGCGGCAGTGGTCTGGGGCTGGTGATCACGCGGCGCCTGGTGGAATTGATGCACGGAGATGTGGGAGTAGAGAGCACCCCGAACGTTGGCAGCACGTTCTGGTTCAGCCTGCGGCTGGAGCGCGGGCACGGTGCTGAACCGCACGCCACACCGGCGCAGACGCAGGCGGATCCGGCACACAGCCTGCGCCAGCGATATCGCGGAGCAAACGTGCTTCTGGTGGAGGACAACGCCATCAACCGCGAAGTCGCGACGGAACTGTTACGCAGCGTCGAAATGACGGTGGATCTGGCGGAGGACGGGCAGCAAGCAGTGCATCGGGCGCGCCAACGGACCTACGACCTGGTATTGATGGACATCCAGATGCCGCAAATGGATGGCCTGGAGGCCACGCGAACGATACGCACGCTGCCGGGCTGGGATGCCGTGCCGATTCTGGCGATGACCGCGAACGCGTTCGAAGAGGACCGACAGGTTTGTCTTGCAGCAGGCATGAACGACTTCGTCAGCAAGCCGGTGGAACCACGCGATCTCTATCAACTGTTGCTGAAATGGCTGCAGGCCGCCCGGACTGAGCCGGGGGCTCCCAAACCGGATGCACGCGAAACTCGGGGTGAGTCAGAGGATCTGCGGACACGGCTGACAGCGATCGATGGTCTCGATCTGGACGCCGGGCTGAAAATCGCGCGCGGCCGTTTCAGCTTTCTGGTCCGGCTGTTGTCCCTGTTCCTCGAGCACCACGGCGACGATCCGGCACGGTTGAGGCAACTGGCCGCGGCGGGCGACCGCACCGGGCTGAAGGAGACCGCGCACGCCCTCAAGAGCGCCGCTGGCAACGTCGGTGCGCGGCGCGTATCCGAGCATGCCGCAAGGCTTCAGGCCGCGGCAGCGGATGACGCGCGCGAGGTCGAGAACGAGGCGCAGGCGCTCGCGCAGATGCTGGAACAACTTTGCGAGCGCCTGCGCGCAGAACTCGAGGCCCCTCGTGCCTGAAATCGCTTTGCTGCCCGTAGCTGCGGGTCGCGATGACCGGCGCCAGGATCCGCGCCGCGCGGGGCCGTCACCAAGCGCTCAGTCCGGCCAGATTCTCCGGCCGCTCTGGTAGGGATCTGCCGTCGCTCGGACCGCCGGTTGCGCAGTGTCCCCCGAACGGGCGTGGCCCTGGGCGGCATCACGCTGCACGGGCTTCGCCGCGTTGCCGCCGGCTGCCGGGGTCTTGCGTGTAGCGGATCTCGAGCCCGGCGTGGGGCCGCTCTTGGCCTTGCGGATGGAATCCATCAGGCGGCGTTCGGTTCGGTTTTCAGTCGTCATGTCGAGGGGGAGAAGATCTCCGTAATCAAGTCGTTGATCTCGGCCGCCGCGGCTTCCCCGCGGCGACCTGCCTGGAACACGCTGCGGCCCTCCAGCACGCAGTGGCGGTGGATCGAGCGGCGCCGCAACGAGGCGCGCGCCACCGGCAGGTCCAGTTCCCGCGCGGCCTCCGGCATCAGCCGCGACAGCGTCGTGCGGGGTTCGGTCTGGCTCATCACGATCAGCGCGCGCAGGCCAGGGTTCTCCTGACGCATCTTCTCGATGATCCGGGCAATGTGGCTCGTCGCCCAGAGGTCCATCGGCGACGGCTGCACCGGAATCAGCACGTATTCGGCGATGCGCAGCGCGTGTTCCGTCTGGGGAGCCTTGATCGACGGCGGACAGTCGATGACCACATGCGTATGGGCTTCCCTGAGCGCGCCCACGGTCTTGCCAAGCCCGTAGGCCGCGGCGACCACCGCAGGCAGTCCCGAACGCTCGTCGCCGATCAGGCGCCACTGATAGGCCGACTGCTGCGGATCGGCGTCGACGATCACCACCGAATCCTGCCGCGACAGGCCCGCCGCAAGGTTCAGCGTCAGCGTGGTCTTGCCAGTGCCGCCCTTGTTTCCGACGACGGCCAGAATGCTCATGTTCTCACCGCCTCCAAGACAAGTGACGTGGGCTCGCGGCACCGTGCCTGGCTTCGCACGCGCTCATGGCCGCGAGCCGTGTCCACGATTGCGGTCGCTCGCAATGTTGCGCGGCACCGCCGGCGCGCAGGTCTTGGCGACGCTAGCACGCGCCATCGGGGCGGTCAACGAGGAGGCTCGGGACCTGTCATGAGGCCGATCGTTGGCAGGAACACGAAGCAGCTGGAACTGGATCTGTCGGCAGGCGTCGAACAGGGGTAAGGCAACAACACAGCACGGCGGGCTGCTTTCCCTGGCCCGACATCACAGGGCATGCCGGAACAGTTCAGGGCGGCGGTCACACGCTCCGCCCACGTAGGGCTGCGCAGGCACGATAGCCTGGCCGGTGCGAAGTGGCATGACTATGCTTTAGAACATCCGTAGGAGGAGGTCACAGACGCTATGGATTTCGCGGAAACCCTGATCGCCCAGTACGCGCGGGACTACCAGAAACGGCAGGAAGCGGAGATGCCGCTGACGAAGTATCTGGAAGCCTGTGCCGACGATCCGATGCTGTACGCGACTGCCGCTGAACGGCTGGTAGCCGCGATCGGGGACCCGAAGGTCGTCGACACATCCAAGGACGAGCGACTCGGGCGCGTCTTCCTGAACCGGACGATCAAGATCTATCCGGCGTTCGAGGACTTCTACGGCATGGAGGAAACCGTCGAGCGCATCGTCGGCTTCTTCCGCTACGCCGCACAGGGCCTGGAGGAGCACAAGCAGATTCTCTATCTGCTCGGGCCCGTGGGTGGCGGCAAGTCGTCGCTGGCCGAGCGCCTGAAAGCGTTGATGGAAAAGCACCCGATCTACGTGCTGAAAGCCGGCGACGAACTCTCGCCGGTGTTCGAAAGCCCGCTCGGCCTCTTCGATCCCGAAACGCACGGACCGGAACTGGAGACCCGCTTCGGTATCCCGAAGCGCCGGCTGACCGGATTGATCTCGCCCTGGGCGGTCAAGCGGCTGGACGAGTTCGGCGGCGACCTGTCGCGCTTCTCCGTGGTGCGCCTGTATCCGTCGCGGCTGCGCCAGATCGCGGTCGCGAAGACCGAGCCCGGCGACGAAAACAACCAGGACATCTCGTCGCTGGTCGGCAAGGTCGATATCCGCAAGCTCGAACTCTATAGCCAGAACGACACCGACGCCTACAACTACTCCGGCGGCCTGAACCGCGCGAACCAGGGCATCCTGGAATTCGTGGAAATGTTCAAGGCCCCGATCAAGATGCTGCACCCGCTGCTGACCGCGACCCAGGAAGCCAACTACGTCGGCACCGAGAACATCGGCGCGATCCCGTTCCAGGGCATCATCATGGCGCACTCGAACGAAGCCGAGTGGCAGACCTTCCGCAACAACCGCAACAACGAGGCGTTCCTCGACCGGATCTCGGTGATCAAGGTGCCCTACTGCCTGCGCGCGACCGAAGAGCGGCAGATCTACGAGAAGCTGATCCGCAGCAGCGAGCTGAGCGAGGCTCCCTGCGCCCCGTCCACGCTGGATCTGCTCGCGAAGTTCTCGGTGCTCACGCGGCTGAAAGAGCACGAGAATTCCAGCCTGCACTCGAAGATGCGCATTTACGACGGCGAAAGCCTGAAGGACACCGACCCGAAGGCCAAATCGATGCAGGAATACCGCGACGTCGCCGGCGTCAACGAGGGGATGACCGGCGTTTCGACCCGCTTCGCGTTCAAGGTGCTCTCCGAAACCTTCAACTACGACAATCGCGAGGTCGCGGCCGATCCGGTGCATCTGCTGTACATGCTGGACCAGTCGATCCGCCGCGAGCAGTTCCCGGACGAAACCGAACGCCGCTACCTGGAATTCATCAAGACCGAACTCGCGCCGCGCTACGCGGATTTCATCGGTAACGAAATCCAGAAGGCCTATCTCGAGTCCTACCACGACTTCGGCCAGAACCTGTTCGAGCGCTACGTCGCCTACGCCGATGCCTGGATCGAGGACCACGACTTCAAGGATCCCGACACCGGGCAGATGCTCGACCGCGGCTCCCTGAACCAGGAACTGTCCAAGATCGAGAAGGCCGCAGGAATCGCGAACCCGAAGGACTTCCGCAACGAGGTGGTCAAATTCGCGCTGCGTGCCCAGGCGAACCAGGGCGGGAAGATGCCGTCGTGGACCTCGTACGAGAAGATCCGCGAGGTGATCGAAAAACGCATGTTCAGCCAGGTCGAGGATCTCCTCCCGGTAATCAGCTTCGGCACCAAGGCGGACTCGGAACTCGAACGCAAGCACAGCGACTTCGTGCAGCGCATGGTCGAGCGAGGCTACACCGAGCGCCAGGTACGCCGGCTGGTCGAGTGGTACATGCGTGTGAAACAGGCGGGCTGAACCGCCGGCAGAGGAGGAGCCCGATCCCGTGGTCAACATCGTCGACCGGCGCCTCAACCCGAAGGACAAGAGCCTGGCCAACCGCCAGCGCTTCATCCGGCGTGCGAAGCGGCAGATCCTCGATGCGGTGCGCGATGTCTCGGCGAAGCGCAAGGTCACCGAGGTCGGCCAGGGCGAGGAAGCGATCCGCATCCCGTCAGACGGCCTGCAGGAACCTTCTTTCCGCAAGGCTGCCGGCACCGGCGTGCGCCGCCACGTGGTCCCGGGCAACAAGGAATACCGTGCCGGCGACACGATCCCGCGTCCCGAGGGCGGCGGCGGACGCGGCTCCGGCGGCAGCCCCGACGGCGAGGGCGAGGACGAGTTCCAGTTCACCGTAAGCCGCGACGAGTTCCTCGACCTGTTCTTCGAGAATCTCGAACTGCCCGACCTTGCGCGCACACAGCTCTCGAAGGTCGAGCAGCAGGGAGTCCAGCGCGCGGGGTATTCGGTATCCGGCTCGCCGGCCACGCTGAACCTGACGCGGACGATGCGCAATTCGCTGTCGCGCCGGCTCGCACTGCACCGACCCAAGCGCGACGAGATCCTCGAGCTCGACCGCGAGATCGATCGGCTCGAGCGCTCGGGCAAGGATCCGGAGCGCTTGCGGGAGCTGATCGGCGAACGCGAGGCGCTGACCCGGCGCTCGCGTCTGATCCCCTACATCGACCCGATCGACCTGCGCTACAACCGCTACGTGCCGACCCCGCGCCCGATCTCGCAGGCGGTGATGTTCTGCCTGATGGACGTCTCCGGCTCGATGACCGAGGACATGAAGGATCTCGCGAAGCGCTTCTTCATGCTGCTGTACCTGTTTCTCGAGCGGCGCTACCGGCACGTGGACATCGTGTTCATCCGCCACACCCACATCGCTCAGGAGGTCGACGAGGAAACGTTCTTCTACTCGCGCGAGACCGGCGGCACCCTGGTTTCGCCTGCGCTCGACGAGATGGAGCGGGTCGTGCGCGAGCGCTATCCGCCGGGCGAGTGGAACATTTACGCGGCGCAGGCCTCGGACGGCGACAACACGCCTGCGGACAACCCGGTCGCTTTCCAAACGATGGAAGAAACCATCCTGCCGCTGTGCCGGTATTTCGCGTACATCGAAGTCGGCGAGGAGCGCGGCTGGGAGGCGACGACCACGCTGTGGGAGGTCTATGCCCGCCTGGTTGCGGGCGGACACCCGATCGCGATGCGCAAGGTGAAGCAACGTGCGGACATCTTCCCGGTGTTCCGGGACTTGTTCACCCCCGCGGAGCTGAGGGCCTGAAATGACCCGCAGCCTCGAATCCGACGCCCGGCTGCTCTATACCGGCCCCGACTGGGACTACCGCTTGGTGCGCAAGGCCTTCGACGCGATCGAACGGATCGCGGTGGACGAGATGGGCCTGAACCCCTATCCCAGCCAGGTCGAGGTGATCAGCTCGGAACAGATGCTCGATGCCTATGCGTCGATGGGCATGCCGCTGTTCTA
Source organism: Thioalkalivibrio paradoxus ARh 1 (assembly GCF_000227685.2). GTDB lineage: Bacteria > Pseudomonadota > Gammaproteobacteria > Ectothiorhodospirales > Ectothiorhodospiraceae > Thioalkalivibrio > Thioalkalivibrio paradoxus. The sequence continues at coordinate 2,709,910 of NZ_CP007029.1, forward strand.
CCGCCACTGGTCGTTCGGCAAGCACTTCGCGCGCGACGAGATGCTCTACCGCAAGGGCATGACCGGGCTCGCCTACGAGATCGTGATCAACTCCAACCCCTGCCTCTGCTACATCATGGAAGAGAACACCATGACGATGCAGACGCTGGTGATGGCCCACGCGGCCTTCGGGCACAGCCATTTCTTCCGCAACAACCAGTTGTTCAAGGCCTGGACCGACGCCGACTCGATCCTCGATTATCTCGATTTCGCGAAACGCTATGTCAGCGAGTGCGAGGAGCGCTACGGCGCCGATGCGGTCGAAACGGTGCTCGATTCCGCGCATGCGCTGATGAGCCACGGCGTACACCGTTACCCGCGGCGTACCCTGAACCTGAAACAGGAGATGGAACGCGAGCGCGAGCGCCGCCGTTTCCAGGAACAGACTTTCAGCGATCTCTGGCGCACCCTGCCCCACCGCGACCCGGACGGTGGCGACGACGACCCGGATCTCGACGCCCGCCAGCACCGCCTCGGCCTGCCCGAGGAGAACCTGCTGTACTTCCTGGAGAAGCACGCGCCGCGGCTGGCCCACTGGCAGCGCGAGATCCTGCGGATCGTGCGCGTGGTCGCCCAGTATTTCTATCCCCAGCGCCAGACCAAGGTGATGAACGAGGGCTGCGCCACCACGGTGCACTACGCGATCATGAGCCGACTGCACCAGACCGGCCAGATCACCGACGGGGCATTCATGGAATTCCTGCACGCCCATACCAACGTGGTCTTCCAGCCCGAGTTCGACGACCCCCGCTTTTCCGGCATCAACCCCTACGCACTGGGTTTCGGCATCCTGCAGGATCTGAAACGCGTCTGCGAGGACCCCACCGACGAGGATCGGCACTGGTTTCCGGACATCGCCGGCAACGGTGACGCGCTCGGCACCTGGAAGACCGCTTGGGCGGAATACCGCGACGAGAGTTTCATCCTGCAATTCCTGAGCCCGCGGCTGATGCGCGAATGGCGGCTGTTCTCGGTGCTCGACGACGCCGACGAGCGCAACCTGATCGTCGACGCGATCCACGACGATTCCGGATACCGCGACCTGCGCCGGGCGCTGGCGGCCCAGTACGATCTGGCCCGCCACGAGCCGGACATCCAGGTGGTCGACGTGGACCTCGCCGGCGACCGGCGCCTGGTGCTCGAACACCGCGTGCTGGACGGGCGTCTGCTGGAGGAGCGCAACACGCTGATGGTGCTGCGCCACCTGGCGAACCTGTGGGGATACCCGGTCACCCTGGCCGAGGTGGACGCGCGCGACCAGCACGTCCTCCATCTGTACGACGACGTCGAACCCGATCGAGTCATCGCCTGAGCTGTCTCGGGCGAACGCTGTCGCCGGGCAAACGTCCAATGCCCGATCATGGGCCGCGCAGGATGCGCAAAGGGGGTGCGATGGGGTCACGCGACGAAGACAACGCGGGCGGCGCCGGCATGCGCCGGCGGCTGTACCTGCATCTGGAACCGACCGCCTGGCCACGCACGGGGCTGTCACCGGCGAACGTCGCGATCGCGGTCCTGATCGTGTCGGCAGCGCTGCTGGCGATCCTCGAAACCGAGGACACCCTGCGTAGCGGCGCGCCCCGGTTCTTCCTGTTCGCGGAACTGCTGATCGTGCTGGCGTTCTCGGTGGAATACCTGGCGCGGCTGTACGCGGCAGGCGAGGATCCGCGCTATCGCGGGCTGTGGGGCCGCCTGCGCTACATGCGTACCTGGTGGGCGATCATCGACCTGCTCGCGATCCTGCCGTTCCTGGTCACGATGGGGGCGCAGAACACGTTCCTGCTCCGGCTGCTCAAGCTGCTCCGGCTATTGCGGCTGTCGCGGCTCGGCCGTTTCTCCCGCGCCTGGGCCGCGATTTCCGAGGCGATCCACCTGCGCCGGTTCGAACTGATGCTGAGCTTCGCCGCGGCCGGCATGCTGCTGATCCTGTCCAGCGCCTGCCTCTACCTCGTCGAGGGCGGCGCGCAGCCCGAAGCGTTCGGCAGCATTCCCCGCGCATTGTGGTGGAGCGTGGCGACACTCACCACGGTCGGCTACGGCGACGTGACGCCGATCACGGCCCCCGGAAGAATTCTCGCGGGCATCACCGCGCTGGCCGGAATCGGACTGATCGCACTGCCCACCGGAGTGCTGGCCTCCGCGTTCAGCGACGCGCTGCGCCGCCAGGCGGCACAAGACCGGAGCGGCCCGCCGGGAGAATGACCGCTGCGGGTCCGCGCATCGCGCCGGGCGGTGGGATGGCCGGTCACTCACGGAGGGAGACTCGCGAGCGCTCCCTCAGCGCCCGCGCCCTGACCTGTTCCATGTGTTCGATCAGGCCGTCAGTGGTCTCCTTCAGGAGTTCCAGTTCCTCAACCGAGAGGTCGTCCATGCGCTCGAGATTGTATTCGATCGTGTCGATGATCTGCCGCGCAGGCCGCTGCAGCGGACGCATGAAATAGGCAGTCACGGTCGCCACGATCGCGCCGAAGAACAGCACCGACCCGATCACGATCCAGACTGCCCCGATCAGCCGGCCCGCGGCGGTCACCGGCGCCTCGGCGATTCCAGCCGTCGAGAAGGCCGCGACTCCCCAATACAGCGCAGCCCCGAATGCATCGACGTGAGACGTTTCAGCCTGCCGTTCCGCCAGCAGCAGCCCTGCCGCAAACAGCAGCCAGAACCCCACCAGTGCCAGCACCATCACCAGGAACGGCGTATGGACCAGCACGTCTCTCACGAATCGCTGCAACCGCCAATGCCGTCGTTTCACGTTCACGATCCCTCATCGCCGAGACACAACGCTGCCCTCCCGGGGTCCGCCCGCAGCGCGGACGCGAGAAACAGCCCCGTCGAGCCACCAGGCGGTGCACCGATCGTTCCCGCCCGGATCGCCTGGTACGCGAATCCGGCGCAAAGCCCGAGGCCTCCGGCGCATTCCGCCCGAGAAATTGGCCGGGCGGACCACGGTCGCATCGACCGCGCGCCCCGCGATCTGGCCGCGGAGCCAGCGGACCACCTCACCCCAGTCGATCGGAGCTTCGGCCAGCGCCGGCAGCGACAGCAGCAGATGGTCACCGTCGGCATTCACCGTGACCCAGTGGCGGCCGGAGACCGCATCGGACTGCAGAGTCAGGTATTCCCACTGGATGGTATCACTGCGCCCGACGCTGGCTCGCAACGCCGCACCGAGCTGCTGCAGATCCGCCGCCACTGCCCGGCACAACGCTTCCTTGGCGGGACGGTCCGACAGATCGCCGAACTCGCAGCGAAGGCCGTCGACCGTGGCCCAGGCAGGGGGCCGATTCTGCGTCAAGACCCAGCTACCGGTCAGCGATGCCCCACGCCGCGCTTGCGAGGAAGCCGTTTGCGCCGCGGTGCCGCAGACGTGGCGGCGGCAGAATTCCTCCGCCAGCTGCGGTTCGAGCTGGAGCCCGGCATCGACACGGGGCCAGGCGACCCAAAACGGGCGGTCGTCGATCAGCAACACGATCCGATCGTGCCGATCCAGATACACCTCGACCCACTGCGCCACATACAGTGCCGCCTGCGCGATGCGCAACTCGCGGACATAACCCGCGGTGGCCTGCCGCCAGCTTTCCAGTCTGCGCTGGGCGTCCGCACTGCGCGAACGGTCCTGTAGCGCGCGTTCGAGCTCGGCCTCGTAGGCACCGATCAGCGCGTCGACCACCAGCACCGCGAAATCGAGTCGGGCAGCGGGCGGCGCATCCGCCAGTTCCGCGGCGACAGCACCCAACGCGCCGGGATCGGAATGCAGCTGCCGCGGCGCACCCGCCGCGCTCGTCGCGGCAATCGCCATCGCGACGGCGAGCCATGTCGCCCCATTACGGCAGCGAAAACCCCACACCCGCACCCGACGCCGCGATGCTCCAAGCCGGATCTGCCACCATGCCTTGATTCGCATCACACCCCTGGTTTACCTAGATCCGTAGGCCCCGCGAGCGCCACTGGATCGGCCACACGCAGTGGAATGCCAGGGACCAGCGCGGAAGATTGTTCGCCAGTCTCCGAACCCATCCGCTATCGGCTCGCGGCGCTCGTGGCATCACCGGGTCTGTCCCATCACCGGCAGCCAACGCGGCGACACCGGCTCCAGTAAGACCCCGCTCGGCAGTGGACAAGTTCCCGGCACCGAAGCGATGGCGGGTGCAGCCGCCCCCTCTCAGGAAGCCCCCGAGACGTACAGCCGCTCCGCCGTCTTGTCCCTTGCCGCCGGCCCGATGAGCGCCCGCTGGCGGAGCGAGCTGGTGATCCGTTTCGCGCATGGCCGACGGGTAGGCGCGGTTACCGGAACGGGAGCGGGCATGACGATGCGTTCGCCCCGCACGCCGACCATCGGTAACCCAAGCGCCATTCAGGGCGCTTGATCCCGGCGCCGTCGATCCGTAAGGTGATGCTGTCCGATAGTCAAGAGGCCGACCCGATGCGCGTGCTGAATCGATCCGAAACGCTCCGTCACGATCAGCCGTTGATGGTGAGTCTGCTGTTTGCGCTCACCGCCCTGGTGCTGACGCTGCAGAACCCGGACGCGTTGGACGCCCCTGTGCAGCTGGTGTCGGACCTGAACTTCCCCACACCGGCGCATGCGATGGAAATGCGTCCGCAGGGGCCGCCGCCCTGGATGGACGGCGATCAGATGCTCTCCGAAGAAGCCGAGGAGCTGCCCGTGCTCGGAATTCACGGGCGGGAAACGCCGGCTCCGGCGGAAATCCGGCAACGACCCGAGCGCTAAGACCCGCGCCCAACGAACGCGGCCCCGCCCGGCCGAAGGTGTTCGCGCCAGCGGGCCGCGTGTTACCCACCGATGCAGCAGCGGCCCGTGCCAGCGGGATCGCGCGCGATCGACTTTCCGGTCCGGCCGGCGTCGCTGAACCGCTGCACCACGACGCACCGGCCCGATCATCGGGTTGCGGCCCCGACCATGGCGAGCGCGTTCATGAGCCACGGGGCGCTCAGTCCAGATCTTCTTCCGAGTCGGGCGCCGAATGCGCGACCAGGTCTCCGCGCAGCGTGTGATACCAGACATTGGGCTCCGCGCGCAGCAGGTCGCCGAGTGCGTGGAGCTCCTGAATGGTCAGGTGGTGCATGACCGCCTTGGTACCGTCATCCAGCTTCAGGTGAACCGCCGCGCGACGCGGCTGGTTGTGAAAGTTGAGCGAATAGTCGTCGACCTTTTTCCACATGCGCCAATGGCTCCGTCAGGGGCAGATCAGACCCGGGCTTCGCGATCTCCTTCCGTATAGCAAGGATCTGCCGGTTTCTCAAAAAATATCCTGCGCTACGGGCCTGTTCGGGCACGGGGCCTCGTGCACCAGCCGGATCCTGCGACCTGGACGCGGCCGCGCCGACCAACACGGCGCCATAGAGGCCGGCCACCGGCCTCCGGTACGCCTGGCCATTATGCAGAACGCGTTCGCCGTTTACCCTCCATTAGAATTTGATTATAATTTTTCGAACATCGGGTCGCGAGTTCGTTCGTATTTCTCGCACCCGGACACTGAACCCACCGCGAGGAACGGCAATCATGCGCAGATTCGCCCTTGCCGTCGGGGTGCTGGCGCTGGTGCTGCTGGCCTTCCCGCCGGATACCACCGCCAGCGTATCCACCGGGCATACCGAGGCTGGCATCGCATCGTATTACCACGACCGCTTCCAGGGCCGGAAGACCGCCAGTGGCGAGCGCTTCGACCAGCGCGAGTTCTCCGCGGCCCACAGGACGCTGCCCTTCGGAACCACCGTGCGCGTCACCCGCAAGGATACCGGTCAGAGCATCGTGGTACGCATCAATGACCGCGGCCCGTTTCGCAACGGCCGCATCATCGACCTGTCGCGCGAGGCCGCCCGGGAGCTGGGCATGCTCGAACGCGGGCTGGTGCGGGTCAGGATCGAGGTGATCCGGCCGCCGATCGGCAACGCATGAACGCACAACGCTGCGTGTGGCGTCGACAATCTGCAAAGGCTTGCGGCCCCGCTGCCGTGTCGTAGCAGCAACGCCTATTCCGCGCTCGCCGGCCTTGCTACACCCTTCCGATCCAGGTACTGATGCACGAAGGCCAGCCCGAGTAGCGACAGCCCCAAGCCCATGAAGGACAGCGCGCGCAGCAGACCGGTCAGCCCGCCCATGTCGACGACGAAGATTTTCAGAACCACCGCCAGCAGCAGGACCATCCCGCCCCGATAGAGCGCCTTGCGGCGGCGCAGCGTGCCCACGAGCATGGCCGGCACCGCCATCGCGAGCCAGGCAACCGAATAGGTATAGAGTTCGCCGGCAAGAACCGCGTCGGCGAGATCGAGGCGCCCGTGCCAGAGATGCCGGATCTCCAGACTGACGAATACCCACAATGCCACGCCCGCCATCACCGCAAAGAACGGGCGCAGGTCCGGCTCGTAGTGCCGGGTCGCCAGCGCCCAGAGCACCACCGGCAGCCCATAGGCAACGAGCAGTAGATTGAGAACCGGCGTCGCCGAGATCGCCTCGGAACTGGCCGAGATCCACAGCGGATTCATCGCGGTCAGCAGCATCAGGTAGCTCGTCACCGCCAACAGCATCAGGATGCCCGCGGCATTGCGGTAGAGCAACGGGTACCGGGCACCGGCGGTGCTGCGCTGGTAATACAGCAGCGCGAGCGCGGCCCAGAGGCTCGTGTTCAGTGCCGCTTCCACGAAGTCGTAGCGGGCCGCGAAGACTGCGCCGTCGTAGAGCCAGTAGCGCATCGCGGTATGCAGGAACAGCACCAGCAGGTGCACCGAACCGGCCCGCAACCAGGCCTTCAACCGCTCGCCGTCCGCCGGTAGCAGGCTGGCGACCCAGACCAGCGCGAGGCTGCCGCCATAGGTCCACAAGGTCCAGTGACTGCCGGGACCGTAGTCGAGCAGCCAGGGGTTGAACGTCAATCGGAACAGAATCACCGCCAGCACCAGCTGCACCAACCAGTGCAGCTGCGGCACCCCGAAACGCCGGGTCAGCCAGGTCAGCGACAGCACCTGGATCGCCAATGCGAGTGTCAGCGTGGCCTGGTCGAAGACGATCACCGCCGCCAGCGAATAGGCCAGATGGCCCGCGGCGATCTGCCAGAAGGCGATGGCATCGGTCCGCCCCTCACGCAGGCGCTTACCGGCCAATCCACCCAGGGTTGCGCCGACGGCCAGGCTGACCGCACCCAGGATCCAATGGGACACGGCCCCGGGAACCAGCAGATGGGCCAGTGCCAAGGCCACCAGCGGCGCCAGAAACGCCAACGATGCCGCTGCCGTGGAGTCGCGGCGGACCGCCAGATGCCACGCGCCCGCGGCGCAGAACAGCACCCCCAGCAGCGCGAGCGACACCAGCACGCGACCCTGCTCGGCCGGATCGATCGCGACCAAGCTCCAAAGCGCAGGTGGCGGGGACCAGACCACCTGACTCGCGATCAACCCTGCCGCGATCGTGAGCAGCGCCAGCCACGGAAAGGCCCGCAGGGTCTGGTTGTAGCGGCTGGCGACCAGCAACAGCGCCGGCAGCGGCAGCCAGATCCACGGGCCGAGCGCCCAGTGCGGATCCAGCGCCATGCTGTAGGCCTGGGCGAGCAGCAATGCCAGCAGCCCCGCGCGCGTGTAGCCATGACCGGACTCGTCCCGCCTCCACCAGTCGCGCCACGATCCGCCAGCGGCGGCCGGCACCGGACGGGTCAGTCGGTAATTCCCCCAGCGCAGTGCCAGCAGCCCCCAGGCGACTGCCCCCAGGTATGCACCGAGCCAGAGTTCCGTGTGCCCGCCCGCGTGCAGCGCGACCCACCACCAGAACATCGCGCCGGTCAGCGTGCCCCACCAGAGCCAGTCACGATACACATAGCGTGTCAGCACCAGACCGGCCATGGTCACGATCAGGCTGTAGGCCAGCACCGGAAGCAACTGCTCCGCGTCACCCCCCAACAGGGCCGGCACCGCAAAGGCCCCGACGATTCCCAGCGCCGCGAGCATCGGTCCGTGCGGCAGTGCAAGGGCCATGGTTCCCAGCGACACCAGCGCCAGGAGTGCGAAGACTACGGCGGGCGGCCAGAGCTGATACAGGTGCAGCGCTGCGAGTATCGCCGCGTACAGTACCAGGCTCGCGCCTGCAGCCAGCGCCGCTACCGCATCGTAATGCCCCGCCAAACGCCGGCGCAGCCACTCGGCCAATGCATGCAGCCCCAGCCCGGTGAGGATCCCGAGCAACACGCGCGCGGTCGGGCCCAGGTAGCCCTGCTCGATCGAATAGCGGACCAGAAACACGCCGGCCAGGCCGACGCAAAGCCCCCCGAGCCAGACCATCCAGCTCGCGCGAATCCTTCTGACCAGACCTGCGATTCTGCCCGGACCGCGCCGCCGGCCGGTTGACACCGTCGCGGTCGTGGACGGGGGCGCCCCTGCCGGCAGCGCTTCGCGCGGCGCCGGGCCGCGGGCGGACATCGCCGAGGTTCCGGGCGAATCCACCGGCCCCGGATCCGGGATCGACCGCACCTCAGGTTCCGGTTCGGCATCGACCTCCGCTGCGGGTCTTAGCCGGCGCAGTTCCGCTTCCAGCCGTTCCACCCGCGCACGCAACCGCGGCAGTGCCAGGAAGCTGATCCAGCCGAGCACCGATCCTGCCAGCAGGCCCAGGAGCGCCAGCGTCGCCACCCACCCAAGCCATGCCGTCATCCATCATCTGCCTGTGGCAGGCACTGCTTCACTCGCGCCCGGAACCGGGTTCGCGGTCGCCTTTGGTCAATTGTGACCAGAAGAGCTTCTGCATCTGTTCCAAACCCTGCATCTGCGCGGGCAGCCAGGTCCTGAACAGCGTCTCGGCGTCCGTTGCCTTCAGGTTGGCCAGCATTCGCTGTTCGATCTCGCGCATGACCGCATCCTGCATGGGCTTGACCTCCGGCAGGCCGAGGAACTCGCGGGCTTCCTCGGGGGTGCAGTCGACGTCGATGGTGATCTTCACGCTGCATCCTCCACTTCGTATTTGCGCCGGCGCAGGCCACGCCGTGCCATCGCTACGTTAACTACCATGGTGCCAGCCATCACCCGCGACAATGAAACCGGCGTAGGGCGGAAAAGGCCGAAGGCCGTCATCCGCCATTCCCACGCCGGGGTTGCCGCGGGCGCGCAGGGGCGCTCCGGAACGCCGCACGGCGGATGACGTTGCGCTCTTCCGCCCTACACGTCGCCCCGAGAGAAGCCGTGCGGTTTCACGTTAACGGCCATTGCGCGCGGGCGCCACCACCGCCGGGTAGCGAACGACGCTGCGTTTCTCCGTCCTCCCGGTGGCCGCGACGGCTGCGGCGGGCCCGTTCACGTCCGCGACCGCCCGACGCCACAGGCACCCGCCCGGGCCCGTGCCGCCCCTTGTCGGCTGCGGGTCAGTCCAGCACTTCCAGCAACTCGACTTCGAAGATCAGTGTGGATCCAGGCGGAATCGCCGGGCTCGGGCTGCTGTCACCGTAGGCAAGTTCGGCGGGCAGGTAGAACTTGTACCGGTCGCCTTCGGACATCAGTTGCACGCCCTCGGTCCAGCCCGGGATCACGCTGCCGAGCGGAAACTCGGCGGGCTGCCCGCGTTCGACCGAGCTGTCGAACACCTCGCCATCGATCCGGGTGCCGTGGTAGTGGACGCGTACCGTGTCCTGCGCACTCGGCGATCGGCCCGTGTCGGTGGACGACAGGATCTCGTACTGCAGCCCGGATTCCGTGACCTCCACGCCGTCACGTTCTGCGTTCTCGGCCAGGAAGACCCGGCCCTCCTCGCGCGCGGACTCGGCCTGCTCACGCTCCACCTGGCGCTGCTGCGCCATCTGTCGCTCGCCGAGCACCTCGATCGCGGCATCGAGGCGTTCCTGGGACACCTCGCTCTCGGCACCCTCGAACCCGGCCCTGACGCCCGCCAGCAACGCGTCGACGTCGAGTTCCAGGCCCTCGGTCTGCGCCAGCAGGTTGGTGGCAAAGCCATAGCCCAGTCCGTAGGAGGCGATCTCCTCGTCGGTTTCGAGTGGACCGGCGGAACAGGCCGTGGTGGCCAGGATCAGCACGGCCGCGGCTGCCGTGAAGCGCGGGGTTGCTTTCATGCGTACTTTCCCTTGGTAGCTGCATTGATCGACGCGGCGCCACACGATGGCGTCCGCCGCTGATGGGCAAACCGGAAGATGGGCAGGCCAGGCACGCGCCCAGGGCCCGCCCCCGGACCGCGCAGTGTAACGACCGACCCACCGGGCGGCCACCCCGAAGACTGTGAGCCGGGCCGCATTTCCAGGCGCGTGCGCGTTGCGGAGCTGCGTGCATGATCCGCATCCGGCGCCTCCCCGCGAGGCTCGATCCGCTTGCCGCCTGTGCCCGGTATCTCCGTCCGTCCGCGGGCATCGCAGGCGTCGGGGGCAAGCGCGTTTAGAAGCCGAGTGCCTCGAACTCCATCTCCTGGAAGATCAACGCGGCGTTCCTGCGCGACAGTTCGTGGAACGTGTCCAGATGCGCGTAGGCAGACTGGTCGATCTGGTAGGCATCGTTCAGGTCACCGCCCGCATCGAGGATCTTCGCCACCTGTTCGCGCATGTACACGAGATAGTCGCGGGTGTAGCGGGTCACTTCCTCGTAGCCCTCGACCGGTCCACCATGACCGGGAATGATGATCTCCGCACCGAGGTCGACGAAGCGATCCCAGGTTTCGATCCACCCAGCGGTGTCGGTATCCTCGAATACCGGCAGCAGGCGTTCGTGGAAGGCGACATCACCCGAGATCACCACCTTCCTCTCCGGAAGCCACACCACGATGTCCCCGGGGCTGTGGGCCGGCCCGAGATTCAGGATTTCGATCGTCTCGCCCCCGAGGGTCAGCTCGAGGCGGTCGGTGAAGGTCTTGTCCGGCGTACCGAGGCGGGTGCGGAAGGCCTTGTCGCGGCTGCGCTGCCGCAGCTGTGCCAGCAATGCCGGCCCGTTCTCCTCGATCTCCCGTGCCGCGTCGACATGGGCGATGACCGGCACCCCCTGATCCTGCCAGTAGGTCATGCCCAGCATCGCATGGCCCTGCCCGTTTTCCAGTACCACGTATTTCACCGGCTGGTCGGTCAGCTCCCGGATCTCGTCGTGCAGGGACTTCGCCAGCAGATAGTTGTCGCCGGCGTTCACTACCAGCACACCACCGTCGGTAATCACGAACGACAGGTTGTTGTTGTGCCCGGAGTTTTCGTAGGTATGCGGTTGCGTCGCGCCGATCGCCGACCAGACCCCATCGGTCACCTTTTCCGGCCGGCTGTACAGAAACGAGTCGGGCGCCTTGTCGGCCACGTACAGCGGCAGACCGGCTTCCTTCCATTCGAAATAGCCGCCGGCGTAGTTGCGAACGTTGGCAAAGCCCATCTGCTGCAGCGTCTGGGCCGCCGGCGGACTGCGCAGGTTCTGGCCGCAGTACACGACGATCGGGGTATCGGGATCGAGCGCTTGCTGGCCGATCTGGAACTCCAGCCAGCCGCGGGGGATATTCAGCGTGCGATGCGACCGGATCATGCCGCCGGTCAGGGCCACCTCGGTCTGAGTGCGTACATCGATCACCACATGGCGGGGATCGTCGGCGATCAGCTCCTGCAACTCCTGGGTGTCGATGTCCGCCACCTCGGCAGCGGCTGCCGCCAGCAACGAGTCGGAGGTGAGTTCGCCAGCCTGCGCAAACGCAGACGCCAGCATCAGCAACGTTCCTGGAATCACCCGGTGCATCCTCGTCCCCTGTACGTGGTCTCGTGTATCTGCTCTGGACGCAGCTGCGTGCGCACACATTCCCGCGCGACGGTATCCGACCGCGATCATCGCGTCGGAGCGCGGGCTGAGCGGCAAGCTCTCAGCCCGGCCCGCGACCGGCCGATTCTTCCGGTGCGCCCGTGGTCGCCGTTCGACCGCTGCCGCGATGCACCAGCGACAGCGCCAGCAGTGCAGCGACGAGACTCCCGTAGAAGAACGCGATGTAGTCCTTCTTCAGTGGCACCTCGGTCATATTCAGGATCATGAACGCGGCGACGAACAGCAGACCAGCGAGCGCGAAGCCATCGGATCGATCACGTCGGTAACGCCACAGGAACAGCAGTGCCGGGAACACCAGGTACGCCAGGATTCCGACCAGCCCCAGGATGCCGGTCGATGCGAGCATCTCGAAGTAATGATTGTGCGCGTGCCCCCCGGTAATGGTGGCGATCCGGGCATGAACGACGCCGGTGTCGACGAGATCCCGGATCTGCGCTTCCCGCTCGGGCCTCGTCAGCCCCGTCAGCGGGTTTTCCAGGAACGCGCGGCTGGCCGCGATCCACAGCCCCAGCCGGTCACCGGAACTGATCGGGCTCTCGAGATCCCCGTCGGCGATGAAGCGCGCCTCTTCCACCGACTGGGCGGCACGTTCCTGGAGCGCCGGGATCGCGCTGTACGCAAGCCCGACGAACACCACGAACGCCAGCGCCCCAAAGCCGAGTGACCGCAACGACACGCGATCCCGGTTGAGCAACACCCACGCGGCCAGGAGCAGCGGGATCACGATCAGGGAGCCCCGCGTCGCGTTGACGGCCGCGATCAGGGTCATTGCGACGATCGCCAGCACCAGCCACGGCCGTTGCGCCGACCCGCGCGTCAGTCCGAGCGCAAGGAACAGCATCGCCACGTTCACGAACCCGAGGTCGATGAGCGCCAGGAAGTTGATCACCCGCGGATAGCCCAGCCAGAAGTACTGATACAGCGCCACCGCCAGTGCGCCAGCGGCACCCGCTGCAAGCCCCCACTCGAGCGCCGTACGCAGGCGCGCCGGATCCTGCAATGCATGACGAAGGACCAGGTACACCGGCACCGCAGCGGCCATCCCCAGCGGGCCCGCGGTGTAGTACGAGACGTTGGGTTCGCGGATCAGGTGGGGAACGCTGGTGAACAGGTAGCTCAACAGCGCCAGGACCACCGCAAGGTCCAGGCCGCCGAGTGCACGATCCCCCCGGTGGCGAAACAGGTAGACCATCGCGAACACGAGCAGGATCACAGCCCAGACGGTGGGCCTGATCGGAGTGCTGGTCACGGTAGCCAGCATCAGGAACAGCATTGCCGAAACCGTCATCAGGCCGGCCTGGGGGCTCAGGGTCATGTTGGATCGGCCGTCGATCGAGCAGGTAAGGCCGTCGTTCCTTGCTCGTGTTGGCGGGGACGCGCCGCGCATGGTACCCGACGCGGTGCCGGCAAGTCTCGCCGGACGGATCCTCGCACAACCGGCGCTGCCGTGGCTTTCGTGCGCCCGACGCCAACTCCGGTCGTCGCGCGTGATTGCCTGCAGGTTCGATGACAGGCGCCAGCCCTGCTACCCTCTGCGCCACGATCACCTATCCGGAGCGGCTGATGTCGAATCGCTCGATCGGCCTGAACGACGCTATCTACCAGTACCTGCTGCAGGTGTCGCTGCGGGAACATCCCGTGCTCGCGGCGCTGCGCGAACGCACCGCCGACCTTCCCGAAGCGCGTTTCCAGATCGCGCCGGAGCAGGGGCAGTTCATGGCCTGGCTGGCAGGCGCCGTCGGGGCTCGGCGGATCCTCGAGATCGGCACGTTCACGGGATACAGCGCGCTGACGATGGCGCTGGCGCTGCCCGACGACGGCGAGTTGGTCACCTGTGACGTCAGCAGCGAATGGACCGACATCGCACGGGAATACTGGGAACGGGCGGGGGTTGCCGCGCGGATCCGTCTGGAACTGCGCCCGGCACTGGAAACTCTGGAACGGCTGTGTGCGCAGGGCGAATCAGGGCGATTCGACCTGGCCTTCATCGACGCGGACAAGACCGCCTACGACGACTATTTCGAACGCTGCCTTGAACTCGTACGGCCCGGCGGCAGCGTGCTGATCGACAACACGCTGTGGTCTGGACAGGTTGCGGATCCCTCAGTGGAAGACCCCGCTACCGAGGCGATACGCGGGCTCAACCGGAAGCTGCATCGGGACGAGCGGATCGACCTGTCGCTGGTGCCGATCGGTGACGGCCTGACCCTGGCCCGCAAGCGATGACAACGCTGACGGCGCCGACCGCTGACCTGCCGCTCCCCGGCACAGCCGGAGCGGGTCGCGTGTACCTTGCAGGCACCGGGGTCATAGGATCGCAAAGGAGCGTAACCCGATGACAGCAGCTACGCGATTCAGCGTGGGCGAACTCGTTCACCATCGAAAATTCGGCTACCGCGGGGTGATCGTCGGCGTAGACCCGGTATTCGCCGGCACCGACGAATGGTACGAGGCCGTCGCCCGCAGCCGACCGCCCCGGGATCGGCCCTGGTATCACGTCCTGGTGGACGGCCAGGCCCATAGCACCTACGTCGCTGAGCGTCACCTCGAAGCCGATACCAGCGGCATGCAAGTCGATCATCCCGATCTGGGCCGGTATTTCGATCGCTTCGTCAACGGGCGCTATGGTCGCGGCGCAGGTTCCCGGCTCCATTGACCGCATGCTGGAGCGGGGTACCGGCCACCTGAAGGATGCCGAAAGGGCGCGGAGCACCATGCCAGGGACCGCCGGACGGCGAAGGCGGACGATCGGCTCGCGCCGCGACGGATCCCGATGGCGCGGGGCGGCCGATGTCGCGACGATCCAGTGCTCCGAAGACCGCAGCCCCGCCGCGAGGATCATGCGCGCCGGCAGCCATCGCGAATTGGTCTATCCTGTCTCCCGGTGTACCAACTGCCTTTCCGCCTTGGTTCAACTTCGGGTGCTTCCGCTATGATCAAAGTTCTGCCTGCTCTGACGCTGTCAGCGGCTCTGGCCCCGCTCGCGCTCGGCGCGACGACCGAATTCGAGGCCTGCCTCGGCGAAATCCGGGAACAGGCGGTCGACCAGGGCATCGACCCCGGAACCACGGATCAAGTGCTGGACCGGGTCGAACGTCTCGAGCGGGTCATCGAACTCGACCGGCGTCAACCCGAGTTCACGACCCCGTTCAGCGACTACCTGAACCGGCGAGTCACCACCCAGCGCATCGTGCAGGGCCGCGCACTGCTGCACGCGCACCGCGCGCTGCTCGACCGCGTCCATGCGGAAACCGGCGTGCCGCCCGCCTACCTCCTGGCCTTGTGGGCACTGGAGACCAACTACGGAAACCACTTCGGCAGCTTCTTCGTACCCAGCGCGCTGGCGACGCTGGCCTGCGACCCCCGCCGGGCGAGCTATTTCACCGGTGAACTGATCGCCGCCCTGCGGATCGTCGAGGAGGAGGCGATTCCGCTGGAGCGCATGCAGGGCTCCTGGGCCGGCGCGATGGGCCACGTGCAGTTCATGCCCTCGGTATTCCTGCAGTATGCGGTGGATGGCGACGGTGACGGCCGGCGCGATCTCTGGGGCAGCGTCCCGGACGCGATGATGTCCGCCGGCAACTTCCTGGCCGGGCTCGGCTGGGACGACGCCTATCGCTGGGGCCGCGAGGTGCTGCTGCCGCAGGATTTCGACTACGGTCAGGCAGGTCGCAGCCAGCGCCGCGCACTCGGCGAATGGCGCCGCCAGGGAGTGACCGACACCTCGGGGCAACCGGTGGCCGATCTGGACATCGACGCTGCCCTGCTGCTGCCTGCCGGGCACCGCGGGCCGGCGTTTCTGGTGTACGACAACTTCGACGTGATCATGGGCTGGAACCGCTCCGAATTCTTTGCCCTGACGGTGGGCCACCTGGCC
The DNA here is from genome assembly GCF_000227685.2 of Thioalkalivibrio paradoxus ARh 1. Taxonomy (GTDB): domain Bacteria; phylum Pseudomonadota; class Gammaproteobacteria; order Ectothiorhodospirales; family Ectothiorhodospiraceae; genus Thioalkalivibrio; species Thioalkalivibrio paradoxus. The sequence continues at coordinate 2,725,610 of NZ_CP007029.1, forward strand.
GATCGGATCGCAGGCGGCGGCAGGCTGCACAACCCGCCACCCGCCGACGCGCCGAGAATGTCGCGCGAGCAGGTGATCGAGCTCCAGACTGCACTCAACGCAATGGGCTACGATAGCGGCGAGGTAGACGGCATCCTCGGACCGGCCACGCGCAATGCGATCCGCGCATACCAGCAGGCGGAAGGCATGATTCCAGACGGTTTCCCCGACCCCATCCTGCTGGCGCGCCTGGACATCGACGTCTGAGGACCCCTGCGGGTGCGCAGGAACGCCAATCGCGCCGAGCGATCCCGGGGCGGTGTGGATGCAGGAACCCCGCGGCCGCTCAGCGTATCTCGTCGAGCGGCACCCGGCGTTCCATCACCTGGGGGGTGATCAATGCGTAGCCCTGCTGCTGCCAGTGGGCCAGCTCGGTCATCGCCGACGGCGCCACCTCCACGAACGGCTGCAGGTCTTCGGGCGTGTAGCCGAAGTCATCCAGGGCCAGCCCGCATACCCGGAACTTGACCCCCAGGAGCGCGTAATAGCGCATGCGATCGACCGCCTGCTGGTACCGGGGCTCGTTATGCCTTGCAAGGGTCACGAGTTCGGTTCCGTGGATCAGCACCACGATGTCCATGAACTCCGGATCCATGTTGAACGGCCGATCCTGCAGTGGATTGATCAGCCCACGGATCCAATGGAGGGCGGGACCGATCTTGGCGGGGTGGTCGAAAAAGAAGTCGAACAGAACCCTGGGCTCCGCGTACTCCGGCTGAACCACCGATGCGCCTTCGCTTCCGGCCGCGGGCTGGGATACGCCAAGTGCCAGCAACAGCATCATCAGCGCGGGCAATCTGCGCAGGGGCCCTGACTCCATCACACACCTCCCATTGTTTCGGGGCCGGCGGTCCGGCGATACCCAAGAGACGGCCCGTCCTCCCCGCATCATCCAGGGTTAACGTGAAAGTCACGGCCTGTCTCGTGTCCCGGGCGACCCGTAGGGCGGAAAAGCGCAGCGTCATCCACCACATGGCGTTCGGATCGCCCCGCGCGGCCTGCGGCAACCCCGGCGTGGGAATGGCGGATGACGGCCCTTGGCCTCTTCCGCCCTACGCCTACGCCTCTTTCATCATCGGGGGTAGCCGCTGGCCATGACAGTTAGTGCCAGAACGTTGCGATTCTGCATGGCACCTCGCGCCCGAGGGACTGGCGAGTTACCCCTGACGGTCCCGCTGGGCACGCCAGCGCTGGTACTGCGGCCAGTCGCGGTAGGCCCCGCTGGAGACGTATTCCAGCCGCGCGAGAAAGCTCTCGAGCAGGTCCTGGCGGGTCGCGTCGGGCAACTGCCCGGAATGATCGATCAGCCAGGTGCTGTCCATGCGAAAGGCCTCTTCTCCCTCCTCGGCGAAGAACACAAGCCCCGGCCGGTGAGCCAGCGCGAGCTTCGCCGCCAGTTCGTCCGCAGTGCCGTGCCGACCATCGGGCAGCACCGCAACGCCGGGCCGGTCGGAGTTCAGCCGCAGCGTGTGGAAACCGTCCAGCACCTCCTGCACCGCCGGATGCGCCAGAATCTGCTCGCCCAGCCGCTGGCATTCCTCGCATCCGTCGCGCTCGAACAACACCAGCGACGGGCGCGGGTTGGCCGTGCGCTGCGCCGCGAGATCGGCCGGCGGCTGCTGGAAGCCGTCGAGGTGCGCGGCCAACGCCGGGGCACCCGCGACCGGATCCGCCGGCAGATCCTGCTCCTGCAGGCGCGCCGCGTAATCGCGCAAGGACTCCTGCTGCCAGGCGTCGGACTCGAGGTATCCCAGGATCAGGTGCATCCGCTCGGCATCGGCGAAGCCGACGTAGCGCAGCATGCGCTCGCCGGACGCATCCACGAACAGCAGCGTCGGCGTGAAGGTCGCCCGCTCGTGCTCGGACAGTTCGCGCGCTCGGTACATCTGGCCGTCGAGACCGACCATCTCCACGTCGCTGAAGACATCGACCGCGAGCACGTCGAACTGTCCGGACAGGCGCCGCACGATTTCGGGATCCTGGAACGTGCTGCGCGTCATCGCGACACAGTGCAGACAGGTCTCGGCGCTGAAGAACAGCGCGATGCCCCGCTTCCCGCGCGCGACCGCGTCGTCGAGATCGCCCGGCAGATCGTACAGGCTCGGCGCAAACCACTCCGGGTATTCCAGGCGTTCGCGGGCGTCGGACGCCGTCGCCAGCAGCAGCGCAACGAGCGCGAGCACGGCCAGTCCGGCAACACGCAGGGGCGTTCCCCAACAGTCGGCGACGCTGGGCCGACGCCCCGACGCGCGGGCCGATTCCACTCGGCCGTGCGTGGCCGAAACCGCGCCGGGGTTCCCCAGGGGCCAGCGAGCAGCATTCATGGCGAGACTCCGAAGTTGGACACCAACGCAAGGACGCTGGCGCGGCCCCCAGCATTCCGGACCGGCACGCGCCGCCTGCCGCAGCCGACACGGTGGGAAGCCGGGGCGTGCGCGTCAGCGCATGCGCCAGCCGGCGAGCGAAGCCCGCCCCTGCGCGCTGCCTTCCCAACACCGAGCGATGCCGGCAGCGCGGCGATCGCCGGCGACAGGGGCGGCACCGGGCCCGGCAGCGTCGGCTGCACGGGTTTCTTCGAACCAGTGCTCAGGCCAGCAGGGACGAGAGCGGCGTGAAGTCCATGCCATGCGCGTTGGCCACCGGGCGATGGGTGATGTGACCGTCGAGCACGTTCACACCGCGTGCCAGCGACGGGTCCTCCTGTACCGCCTGCCGCCAGCCGCGGTCTGCCAGCGCCAGCGTATGACGCAGCGTCGCATGGGTCAGCGCGAGCGTGGAGGTGTACGGCACCGCGCCGGGCATGTTCGTCACGGCGTAGTGCAGCACGTCTTCGGCCAGGAAGCTCGGTTCGTCGTGGCTCGTCGGACGGGAAGTCTCGACGCAACCGCCCTGATCGACCGAGACGTCGACCACCACCGCGCGCGGCTTCATCGCCGCGACCATTTCTCGGGTCACCAGTACCGGGGTTCGGGCGCCGGCCACCAGCACCGCGCCGATCACCAGGTCGGCCTCAGCCACCTGGCGCTCGAGATCGTGGCGGTTCGAATGCAGGGTACGCACCGTGTTTCCCCACAGCCGGTCGAGCTGACGCAGGCGGTCCAGGTCGATATCCATCACCGACACATTGGCGCCCATGCCGCGCGCGACATAGGCGGCATTGCACCCTACGCTGCCCGCACCCAGGATCAGCACGTTGGCCGGCGGCACACCCGGGACACCCCCCATCAACACGCCGCGACCGCCGTTGGGCCGCTGCAACAGTGCCGCGCCCACCTGTGCCGACATCCGCCCCGCGACCTCGGACATCGGCGCCAGCAGCGGCAACCGGCCATCGGGCAATTCGACGGTCTCGTAGGCGATGCACACCGCACCGGAGCGCAGCAGAGCCTCGGTCTGGGAACGGTCGGGGGCCAGGTGCAGGAAAGCGAACAGCACCTGGCCCGCACGCAACTGGGGCAGTTCCGAGGGCTGCAGTTCCTTCACCTTCACGATCAGATCGGCTGCAGCGAACACCTCCGCTGCACGGCTCACCAGGCGCGCACCCGCGCCCGCGTAGTCCTCGTCCGTGAACGACGAGCCCTCTCCAGCCCCCTGTTCGACCAGCACCGTGTGGCCGTGGACCACGAGTTCCGCGACCCCTGCGGGCGTCATCCCGACCCGGAACTCGTTGTTCTTGATCTCCCTCGGCACCCCGATGATCATGCGCTGCCCCCGTCAACCACCCGTACCCTTGCCTGCCAGCCTGCCGGCCTTGGCACCCACGATCAGTCTAGACCACTCCCCGGTGCGGCGATCATGGCTGACAGGAGCAACCGCACCGATGGCCTTCGAATCGGTCGGCGATACCTTCACGCGGCGTCGGCACGGCAACTCCGGACGGGGGATGCCCCTGCCGCCGCAGAGCTCTATACGAAAAACGATCCAATGCCCTCTGCGAGGTATTGTCGGCGCCGCTGCCTTTCCGGCGCAGAGAGATGGTCCACGCCAGTCGTCTTGTTGACGTCGAGGAGGATCGGTGTGCCTTCATGGATGACGTAGTCGAGCTTTCCGTAATCAAGACCCAGGCGATCGCGCCAGGTCGCCACGATCGGATGCGGCTCGACCTGCTCGGAGTGCAGACGGTTCGCTGCTTTCACGATCGGCACATCCGAAGCGAGCCGCCTGCAGGTGCTGCGATCGCCGAGAAACTGGTAGACGCGGAGATGGAAGCGCCCAGCCTCGACCTCCGGCAGGAACCGTTCGATCACGACCGCCGGATCTTCCCACAACTCCGGTGGCACGAGGCCAGCGCGCTGGTAGAGGCGATACGACTGCCAGCCGCCGGGAATCGAGCCGCCCAGCCACGACCGATGAAGCCGCCCGAGAACACCTCCCGCGCGCGCCCACCTCAACGCACGCGGAGTCCCGAGCCGCCGTTCGGGTTCGCCGCCGTAGTTCAGATCGGATTTCACGATCACGGGGCCATTCCATTGGTCGTGCGCGCTGACAAGCTGTTCGCTGATCCTGGATTTTCTGATGTCCTTTACCCGGTGGTTGATCGCCGCCGGGTAACGGGACGCCAGTTCCAGGTACTCGTCCGGCACTACCGAGAGATCGACGTGCACGAACAGAACGTCCGCCGGAACGTAGCGCCTGGTCCCGCGCAGCATCGTCACCCTGTGACCTGAGGCCCGCCAGCGGTCGGCCAGGTGAAACACCACACTGGACCGCAGATCCTTGCGAAGGCTCCGCGCGTGGAACAGCACCGCGATGTGCTTCTGGTCCCTCACGAATCGATCGGCATGACGGGCTGCCAAGCGCCAGCCAGCGCTCAGACCTTCTCCCAGTCGGCACGAACGAATGCAAGTTGCCAGTTCATGCGCACCCCGTGCTGCTCTTGCTCGATCCCGAGATAATCAACCAGTCCTCGCCAGATCTCGTCGTCGTCTCCCAGATCGAGCCGGAACAGGTCGCGGCAGAACCGGATAGCGGTTGCCGTGTCAGGATACGACCAGTGGAACGGGGTCACTTCGTAGTCCACGACCCGAAACCCCGCCTGCTCGATGCTTGCGATTTCCACGTTGCGGTCCAGGAACCTCGCCTCGTGCCCCTGTGAACTGTATCGGTTGACGAACCGATCGAGAAACGCGGCTGCCGGAGTCCCATCTTCCACGTCGCCGATGATCAGCCGTCCACCGGGCGCAAGTACTCGATGACACTCCCGGTAAAACACACCACGCCCGACGATCACATGATGCAGCGCCGCTAGCGTCAGCACGACGTTCACCTCTCCATTCGCGAACGGAAGTTGGTCCCAGTTTCCGTAAAGAATGGTGGGGTCACCCTCAAGGTAATCGGAAACATGCTCTACCGGCCGAAGGATGGCCCCGGGTGCAATCTCGTCGAGATGCGGACACAGGTAGGAACCACCACTCGGAAAGTCGACGACGATCTCGCCCGATCCGGGTGCCGCGAGTTCCAGCGGCCGCCGGAACTCGAACTCCCGTGCCCGGGGGCAATATTCCATCGCCCGGTGATAACTGGCGCCATCCCGCCGCTTCACATGCTCAGTCACCTGCATCACGCGCACCACACCCCTCAGAGGCCCCGGAGCCGACCACGCCGCCACGGAGCCGTTGTCTCGCGGCTGCACCGGCTGTCCCAGTACCGATTTTTCCACGAGCGTCTTGGGCTCCGGCATGCCGGCACTTGGCCGATTCTGCCGGAGTGTCGCCCAGGCCACAAAACAGCAGAGACGGTGGCGGGTAACCGACCAGCGCAGCAACGGCCAGCGCGATCAAGTTCCCTGGGCTTCTACCACCAGCGCTGCCCAGCCCCGCGCGGTACGCACCCGCGCTGTCCGATCACCCGTCCGGTGCACATTGCTGGCGCGTCCTCGGCGCGTGCCGCGTCGATTCACGGGCGCTGTGCCGCTTCTCCCCTGGCGGCAGCCGGCAGGTCGCCGATGTGGGACTTCAGGCGCTGGATCCCGGTCTCGGTCCAGTTCGGCGGCGCACTGACTTCGCGCCAGGCGTCGATGTAGTGCTCGGTGGCGTAGCGGTGGCCGTAGCCGATCGGCGCCTTGTCGGCCGCGAAGATGTCGGCAGCGAGTTGCAGCAGGGTGACGACCGGGAACCAGCGCAGGCTCGGCGAGACGTCCGGGCCACGCGGTTCCGCCATCCATTCCGGCGCCCGGAACAGCGACTCGGGTTCGAAGAACGTGATGGGATCACTCGCGTATTGCAGGTAGACGATCCGCAGCGGCCCCCAGTCGGCAGCAAAGCGCTCCGGCGGGACGTACTGGTTGCTGAATCGGACCACGGAACCATCCCGAAACCGCGGTAGCCAGGCCGGCGTCCCGGGCTTGCGGTGGTCGGTCACCCAACGCCAGGTACTGCTCCGGAACGGTGGGCCGGACCAGAGAGCACCGTGCACCGGGTCGCCGACAATGTCCCAGATATCCACCGAGCGCTGGGAGTTCAATGCACCCAGGCTCAGCCCGTGGAGATACAGGCGCGGCCGCTGGTCGGCGGGCAGGTCGGTCCAGTGCCGGTAGATGGCCTGGAACAATTCCCGGGCAGTCTCGGCCCCATACTCGGGCTGCGCCAGCAGCGTCAGCCAGCTCGGCAGGTAGGAATACTGCACGGCCACACTGGCGACATCCCCACGGTGCAGGTACTCGAGACTGTCGATGGCACCCGGATCCACCCAACCCGTTCCGGTCGGCGTGATGATCACGAGTACCGACCGTTCGAACGCGCTGGTGCGCTTCAGTTCATCGAGTGCGAGGGCGACGCGCTCGTCGATCGTCTCGGCGGCGTTCAGACCCACGTAGACACGCACCGGCACAACCACTTCAGTCCCGAAAAATCCCTCCAGGCTCTGCTGCGCGGGACCGCCAGCGACAAAGCGGCGGCCCTGGCGACCGAGCTCCTGCCAAGGCACCAGGGAGGCTTCACTGCCAGTGGTCATGGCGTGCTGCGGCGGATCCGTCTCGGGCTCGATCAACGCATCGAGTTGCTGGAAGGAGGCGTCGAAGGTGCCGAGAACCACGCGTGTCACCAATCCGTCGATCAACGCCCAAAAGAGCAGCACAGCGATCAGCACTCCCAGCACGTTCGAGATCTTCCGCGGTGCGACATGGCTGAACCTGCGCGCCAGCGTTCGTGCAACGAAGCGGAACATCCGCGCCGCCAGCAATAGCAACGCGAACAGCAGCAGCGCCGCGGCACCAAACCCGAGCAGATGGACACCCTCCACCGGTTCCATCGCCATCCGCTCCCGCACCGAGTTCTGCCAGGCCGTGGCCTGCAGCAGGAAGACCAGCGCAACGCCGAGGCTCAGCGCGGCCAGCGGCCATTGGAGGATTTCCTGGACACGCTGGCGCGGAACCGGAAGCTCCACGTAACCCCACAACCAGCGCAGGAAGGCGCCCACTCCGTACCCGGCTGCGAGCGCGATGCCCGACAGCAGCGCCTGAAGCACGAAAGGCCGAGGAACCAGGCTCGGTGTCAGCGATACTGCGAAGAACAGCACCCCCACGACCAGCCCGGTGGCCGACAGCGATCGCCATAACCGCCCGATGCTTGCCTGCACTCGCATGGCCACGATTGTGCCAAAGGGTTCTGCAGCCTGCTAAGGCGATTGACGGAAAACAGGGTACCGGATTGCGCCGGATTTTCGTTCGTCGGCAAGACACCCTCGGCCGGAGCCCTTTGACCGCGCCGGACCGTCACCCGGCTAGACGCAGCACGGGAACGAGCCCGAACCACAGCACGAAAGTCAGGGAGGCCACCATCAGACCGTCGATGCGGCCAGGCGGGCTGCCCGATTCGAGGCGCCGGTACAGCAGCCAGCCCAGCCAGAAGGCATGCGGGACCGCGATCAAGGCCACCCCCGCGTACGCGCCCGCGGCCAGACCGAAGACGTCCCAGATCACGGCGGCGGCCGCCGCGAGCCCCGTGAACGCGATGGATAGCCGCAGCGCAGCCCGGTGCCCGAGGCGGACGGCCAACGTGCATTTGCCGGCCGCGGCATCCGCCTCCAGGTCGGGGATACCCGCGAGGGTGATCGAGGGCAGGATCGCGAGCAGCAGTGGCAGGCTCAGCAGCCACGGCAGCGGCTCCTGCCAGGGGCCGCCCAGGAACACGAAACCGCCCAGCATCACGCCGAGACTGTGGGTGACCGCCACATCGAGTTCGCCGAGGCCCCGGTAACTGAGCTTCAGCGGCGGTGCGGTGTACCCGGTCGCCAGTACCGCCAGCACGACGAGCACCGCGAGCACGACCGGAACGGAACCCGGCGTCAGGGCCAGCAACCCTGCCGCCGCTGCCGCGAAGGCCGCCAGACTGAACACGATACCGGCCGCAACCTCGCGCCGGCTCAGCAAACCGTCCACCAGCACCCGCGATCCGCCCGTGAACGGACCGAAGAACCGGTTCCCGCGATCGCTCGCGAAGTCCACCTGCTCGTTGATCAGCACGGTCGCGACCTCGAGCAGGAACAGGCAGAGATAGCCGAGCCAGAAAAGCGGGTTCCCGAACACGCCGCCGGCCGGGTTGGCAGCGAGTGCCCCGGCAGTGTAGGCGAGCCAGGTCATCGGATAGAACTGCAGCCGCAGGGCCCGAAGCCAGGCACCGGTCTTTTGCCGCAGCCGCTCCCACGGCGTGACCCGGCCCTGTCGCAGCTGCAGGCCCTGGCGGCGGGCGCGCTCCAGCCAGCGCTGACGCTTCTCTGGCCCCACACGCGTCAAACCCAGTGTCCGGAACGGGGCAGCCTCAGCAACGGCAAGAGCAGGAGCCGGTCACATCGCATCCTGTTGCTCCCGTTCCCGCGCCTTCTGCGACAGATAGGTGTCGCGATCGAGTTCGCGCAACTGTTCGGCGTAGCGTTCGGTCAGTTCAAACCAACGCTCGAGTCGAGCCTGCAGACGCTCGCTCTCCGGAACCTCGCGCGTCTCCAGGAAAGTCTGCAACGCGAGATAGAACCGCATCACGTTACGCTCGATCATGCCCCGCAGGCCCCCGATCAGTTCGCCGTCCTCGTCCCGGCTGAAACCGACGCGGTCGGCACCGGCCGTTCCCAGATAGATGTCCATCGCCAACCGTGTGGCGCCGCCGATACCGAGCGAATACCGGAACTCGAGCAGCGTGTGGCTCCCGTCGATCGGCACTGCGGTCAGGTCCATCGCGAAGTCACGCGTGCCATGAGGCCCGTCGTCCCCGTGCAGTCCGATCTCGAGCCGGTGCTCGGTCGCCTCGATCACCTCGAAATCCAGATCCAGCCCCATCACATCGTCCGGGGTCTCGAACTCCTTGCGGCCAATATAGATTCGCAGCGACGCGCCCGAATCCCTTTGCTCGAAGACGCACGCCTTCACATTCAGGTGGAGAAAGATGATCTCGCACCAGTTTCCGGCCGAACCGAGCGCTTCGGACACCGCGCCGAAGGATTCATCCACGGCCGCCTGGATCTCGCCCCGAAGGCTGCTGTCGTCATCAGTGGAATCAACGGCTATGGGCGCATCCAGGGGTGAGGCGTCGATCCGTTCCAGGGTTTCTGCCACACGCTCGTGCAACGGCACGCCGCCTTCTGCCATGGCATCCTGCAATCCGTACGGTACTGCGAGAAGCATTCCGACCCAGAACCACCACGTCGCGATACGCGATTCCATATCCAGCGCCTCTGTAGGCTTGATGTCTTTCTTAGACGCGGTGCATCAGGCAGGTGATCCCGTACTCTACTGAATCATGTTGCAGATGCCGGGAAAATCCTGCCAGGGAACTGCCCCGCGGCTGGAAGCAAGACGACCGATCCCTGCGCCTGGTCGCGTTCGTCTCGGCGCATCCGGCGCGCAAGCCCACGCGTTACAGATCAGACGCGTCAGGCATCGACGACGAGCGCTGGTTTCGCGTCTGCGCACACGTTGTCACGGCGTTCGGCCATGGTCGGCTCATCCACATCCTCGCTGGTATCATGCGGAGCATTCCGTTTCGGCCGCGACACCCGTGCACAGTGCTGCTGTTCGCGTCGAATCGCCGCGAACGCGGCTTCGGTTACCCTTCGATGAACTCCATTCATGACTGACAACCCGCGCCCGGCCTGGCTTGCGCCACCCTTTTCAACCGGCCTCGCGCCGCGAGCATCGCTGCTGGCACGTTTGGACGGCGACGTTCCCCTGATCTGGCTGCACGGCCCCGCAGGTGCTGGCAAGACCGCGCTGGTGAGCGACTGGTTCCGGCGTTCCGGCCGTCAGGGAATCTGGTATGAGGCGGAACCCGGTGGCCGCGATCCCGCCGGCCTGTTCCGCATTCTCGGGACCGCATTCGACGATCCCTCGGCGTTGCCCAGCTTCTCGGCCGAACGGCAGGCGGACCTCGAGCGGTTCTCCCGAATCTTCTTCCGCGAATTCTATACCCGCCTCCCGAAGAACTGCGCCGTGGTGCTGGACAACTGCGAAACCATTCAGGAGGAAACGTCGTTCGGGGTCATTCTGAAAGCGGCCGTCCAGGAACGTCCCCTGGGTGCCCGCATTCTGGTGACCTCGCGCCTGCCGCCGCCGGGTGCGCTCGCCCGGATGCGCGTGCACGGACTGATGCACGTTATCGAGGGTGACGAACTCGCGTTACAGCGCGACGAGGCCCTTGCCATCGCGAGGCTCCACGATCCGGAAGGTGCACTGGAGGACGCCCTGATCGACGAACTCTGGCAACGGAGCCGGGGCTGGATGGCGGGCTTTCTTCTGCTGGTGCAACAGCGCGTCCGGCATCCCGAAGTCGACGCTGGCGAAGGAACGGTTCCCTTGCTGGCTGACTACCTGCATCACGAGGTGCTCGCGCCGATCGACAAAATCGGTCTCGAGCAGCTGCTGGAGGTGGCGGTGCTGCCCTGGACCACCGCGGTCATGGCGACGGCGCTTTCGGGCAGTACCGCGCCGGCCCGCGTGCTCGATGAACTCGCGCGGCGTCACATGCTGGTCAGCCGGCGCGAAGGCGACCAGGCGCTCCCGATCTACGAGGTCCACCCGCTGCTCCGCGAACATCTGCTGGCGCGGGCGGACGCCGCGTTTCCGGCCAATCGGCTCGCCGCGCTGCGCGCGAAGGGGGGGCGATTGCTCGTCGAGGCGGGCGACCGGGACACCGGCCTGCAATTGCTGATCGCCGCGCAGGATTGGGAGGAGGCGATACCGCTCCTGCTGGATCTGGCGCCGCAGTTGGCGATGACGGGCCGCTTCCCCACGCTGCGCGCCTGGCTCGAGGCGCTGCCACAGGCGTTGTTCACCGACCGGCCCTGGCTGCGTTACTGGCAAGCCGTGTGCCTGTTACCCGTCGACCCCGTGGCATCACGGGAGCTTCTGGCCGGTTGCCAGACCTCCTTCACGCAAGGAGGGGATGCGACCGGTGCCCTGTCTGCATGGGTCGCGCTAATGGAGAGTGTCTGGCTGGCCTGGGACGATTGCCACGTGTTCGATCCGTGGCTCGACACCATGCCGCTGTCGCCAGCCGACCGCGCCTGGCAGTCCCTGCCGCCCCCGTTGACCGACCGGGCCGCCACCTATGCATTGCTCGGGCTGTTGCTGCGTCGCCCGGGTGACCCCGCCGTCGAGGCGTGGTCCCGGCGGCTGCAAGACGAACTGACCACGGGTTCGCCGCCGAACCGGCTGCTGCGCCTTGCCTACCCGCTGATGATCGAGGCCCTCTGGTTCAGTGGGGATCACGCGGCCGCCCGGAGGCTCGCCGATCGTTTCCTGCCGCTGATCACCAGCGGGCATGCCGACCCCCTGCTGCACCTGATGTGGAAGGCCGCGGAGGCGGGGCTCTATTACTGGCGCGAGGACCGTTCGGGCCCTTGCGTCCAGTGCGTCGAGGAAGGTTTGGCACTGGCCCGGGAATATGGCATCCCGTCCCAGAACCTGCAGTTGAGCTCCCTCGCCGTGTACGCGGCGCTGGCCGACGGGCAGGCGGACACTGCGCGCCTCTGGCTGGATCGAATGGCGCAGTCGGTGCACATGAGCCGCGCACTCGACGTCAGCCTGCACCATTTCCTTCTCGGCTGGGAGGCCCACACCCGCGATGACAGACAGGCTGCGCTTGTGCACGTGCAGGAGGCCGAAAGGCTGGCTGTCGGGAGCGGCTGGGTGCACGCCATCGTCACGAACAGAATGGGCGTGGCCCAGGTCGCCTTCGCGGCCGGCGAGCGTCGACTGGCCGCGCGCATGCTGTCCAGCGCCAGTCGCCTGGCGAAGACAACCGGCAGCACCCTCTACCTGGCTCAGGTGCAACTGACCGCGGCGCGCCATGCCCTCGAGAGCGGTCACCGCAGAAGGGGTGTGTCGCTCCTGGCCGCGGGGATGACTGAAGCCGCCCGGCTCAATCTGCACAAACTGCTGTGCTGGACGCCGGCCGAAACGGCGCGCCTCTGTCGGGAAGCGCTGCTCGCCAACATCGAGCCAACCTATGTGCGCGACTGGATCACGGCGCGCGGGCTCGCCCTGCCGGATCCGCCGGTGGAGATCCGCGACTGGCCGTGGGGTCTGTCCATCGAGGCCCTGGGCGAGCTGCGCGTATTTCGGGGCCACGACCCTGTGGAGTCGCTCTCCGGCCGTTCCCGGGAGATCCTCGTGGCCGTCGTCGCCGCGGGCGGGGAGATCGCCCATGAAACACTGATGGATCGGCTCTGGCCCGATTCCGACGGGGACGCCGCTCGGCGATCCTTTGACACCGCGCTGCACCGCCTGCGCGGACAACTGGGCTGCCCCGACGCCCTGCGTCTCAAGAACGGCCGGTTGAGCCTGAACCGGGAGCGCTGCTGGCTGGACACCAGCGCCTTCCGCCGCCGTCTGGAACTCGCCGCGCAAGGTGATCCACGAGAGCGGGTCGAGCACTGGCTTGCCGCCCACGCGCTCTACCGGGGCCCGCTGCTCCAGGGTGAGACCACACCCGGTCTCCACTCGGCGCGCCGAAGCCTGGAACGGCGCTACGTGGAGGCTTTCCTCGAAGGCGCGGCCATGCTCGGCGCACTTGGCCGCGACAGCGAGGCCGAGCAACGTTGCGAGGAAGTGCTCGAGCGCGCACCGGATGCGGAACTGCTGTACCGGTCGCTCTTCGATCGCTACGCGGCCCAGGGGCGACACGGTGAAGCCGCCGGAATCCATGCGCGCTGCCGCGAGGGAAGGTCGTAAGACGGCTGTAAGACCTGCTCCTGAATACTTCCGGTCAGGCACGGCTTGCCGTGCCTCTGGAAAAACAAGTCAGGAGGTCCACCATGCCCACGTGCCGTTTGTACCCACTTCTTCTGGTCACCAGTCTGTCTCTGGCAGGCACGGCCGCATCTGCCAACGAAGTCCCGGTTCCACACGGAGAGCGCCTCTTTGAACATTTCGCCTGCGTCAACTGCCACGGAGCAGGCGGCAAGGCGCCCGTCCGCGAGGCGGTTCCCAGGATCGATGGCCTGGCGGCGCAAGAGATGCTCGTGAAATTCATGAACACCACCACCGGCAACGGGATGTCGGAGCCGGAGAAATGGAAGCGCGAAGCGTTCTCGTCCGAGACGTGCAATGCCCCGCCATCACAGGCCGAACTGGGGCTGATCGCCGACTGGCTCGTTTCGCAGCGCTGAACGGTTCCCCCATGAATCGGGCGGCGCCAAGGCTTCGGACTTCATCCTCGCCGTGGTGGCCGCCCCTGTACGCTGCAGCGGTCTGGTTTGAACGACGGCCGGTCGGTCCCTCGTTGCGCTGACGCGACCGATCGTGTCCGCTCCTACCACGGCCTTGCACACACGACGCACCGTTGTTCCGATGCCCTCTCGCCTGGCACATGCGGCTGCATCGATGGCGGCGGCGCACAGGTACCCGACGGCCCTGTCCCGCAATCGGTCCGCCTCCGCGTTTGGACCACTGCCTATACCCACGCGCACCACCCGGCAACGGGGCAGACCGTCCGGAAGCAGTCTATACATGACCTCCGGAGTACAGGACATGCCGCAACCGTCGCAGAATATGCTCGAGTTTTTCACCCGGGGACCCGAGGCACCGTCCCTGGAGGAGTCCCGTGCCCGGACGGATTTTCCGGCGTCCATGCTCGAGAACGCGCACCCTCCGGGCGAACTGGTCACCCCACCCATCCGCGAGTTGATGCTCAGCCAATCCGTCGGGCGCCCCTTCCGTCACAGCAGCGAGATCGGTGGCGGGCCGTTTTCCGGATGCGCGCAGCCTCCGGGCTTCGTGGTCATCCCGCCGCGCGTTCCGGGTCGTTGCCACATGTACAACCCCGCGCGCCTGCGGTTCCTGGGCATCCCGGCCGATCTGGCCCGCGATTGCCTCGAGCGCGACTCCGACGACCCCCTGGACTTCGGGCGGCTGCACGCAATGGTCCACCAGGATCCGTTGATCACCCAGGCTCTGGACGCTCTGTGGCAGGAAATGGGGCGCCATGATCCGGCCGCACAATTGTTCGTCGACAGCATGATCTCGGCTCTGGTCGTGCGTCTGGCCCGGTTGGCCGAGCAGGTCCGCGATGTGGACACGCGGCGCGGCGGCCTTGCGCCGCAACAGTCCGCGCGGGTCATCAACTACATGCGATGCCATCTCGACCGGCGCATCACCCTGCGGGAGCTGGCCGGGCTCGCCGGACTGTCGCCCTGGCACTTCGCCCGGTCGTTTCGCCACAGCCACGGAATGCCCCCGCACCAATACCTTACGCGGTTTCGCATTCAGCGCGCGCAGGAACTGCTCGCCCATACCCCTCTGTCGGTGACGGCGGTCGCCACCGCCACCGGCTACTCGGTTCCGCAGCTGGCGCGACAGTTCCGCCAGGCGGTCGGCACCACGCCCAGCGAATACCGGAACCAGCTCCAGCGCAGTGCCTGACGCGCCCGGATCCGCACCCTCGGGCCGAGATCCGCAATGAACCGCAAGATCCGCGGCTCGGCCGCAACATTCTGCAAACGCCCGTGCGATCCAATTTCTAGACTCGAGTCAGGTGATGCCGATCCGGACCCCGCTCCCGGGAGGCTGTACGTCCCCGGCGACCCGGTATCCGCATCATTGGCGCACCCGGCGCGATGTGTACACCAACATGGAACGGAGGCTGATCATGACCAGAATCCCACTGGTGCTGCTGACCGCGATGCTCGCAACCGGGGTCGCGGCCCAGCACGATCACACGCACACCGACGCAGCGGTCGGAGCCAAGCAGCAGCTCGGCACGGTCGCGTTCGGCGCGGATTGCGTGGACGAGGCCGCAGCGGCGTTTGACCATGCCCTCGGGCTGATGCACCACATGATGTACGTGCAGGCCCGCGGCGAGTTCGCCACGATTGCCGAGGCCCACCCCGACTGCGCGATGGCGCACTGGGGTGTGGCGACCACGTTGTTCCAGCCGCTGTGGGCCACCACGCCGAGCGATGCCGAAGTGGCCCGTGGCCGCGACGCGATCGAGCAGGCGCGCGCCACCGTCAACGCTGAGCGCGAACAGGCGCTGATCGAGGCCACCGCGGCGTTCTTCGAGCCGGAAACCGACCGGCAATGGGATCGTCTCTCCGGCTGGACCGAGGGCATGGCGACCGCGTACCGGGCCTACCCGGACGATCACGACATCGCCGCGCTCTACGCGCTGTCACTGCTGACCGAGGCCACGCGGGCCGATGACCGTGATGCGCTGCACGACGAGGCCGAGGCGATCCTCAAGCGCGTGTGGGAGGAGGAGTCGACCCACCCCGGCGCCATCCACTACGCGATTCATGCCACCGACGCCGACGGGCGTGCCGAGAACGCGCTCGCGATGGTCGAGTCCTACGGCAAGATCGCGCCCGACGTGCCGCACGCACTGCACATGCCGTCGCACATCTACGTGCGTCTCGGCGACTGGCCGCAGGTGATCGACTGGAACGAGCGCTCGGCCGAAGTCGCGCGGGAACACGACGTCAACGGTGCGATCTCGTTCCACTACATCCACGCCGTCGACTACCTCGTCTACGGTCATCTGCAGCGCGGCGAAGACTCGGCCGCCGACGAGATTCACCGGATTGCCTTGGACGAGGGTCGTCACCAGGGCTCCTTCCCCGGGGCGTTTCACCTGGCCGCGATTCCGGCACGGCTGGCGGTCGAGCAGCGCGACTGGGACGCTGCGGCCGCGATCGAGCCACGCGTGCCCGACTACATCGCCTGGGAGAACTTCCATTGGGCCGAGGGCCTGAGCTGGTATGGCCGTGGCCTGGGCGCGGTCCACACCGGTGACCTGGACGCCGCCCGCGAGGCCGAGCAGCGGCTGGCGGATCTGGCCGAAGGGGCGGAGTCGGCCCCTGACGACCGCTTCCCGGTCTACATCGAGGCCGACCGGAACATCCTGGCCGGCTTCATCGCACACGCTGAAGGCGACCACGAGCGTGCCGTCGAACGGATGCGCACGGCCGGCGAGCTCGAGTCCTCGGTGGAGAAGCACCCGGTGAGCCCGGGCGCACTGTTGCCACCCTACGAGGCGCTCGGCGAGCTGCTGCTCGCACTGGACCGCCCGGACGAGGCCCTGACCGCGTTCGAGCAGTCCGACGGCATGTGGCCGGGGCGTTACAACACGCTCTTCGGTGCCGTTCGTGCCGCCGAGGCGGCGGGTGATCCGGATGCAGCGGCACGCTGGGCGGCGCGGCTGCTGGAGATTGCGCCGAACGCCGAGCGTGACACCATCGACCGCGCCCGGGTGCTGGCACGACACGACTGAGCCGGTATCCGCGCTCGAGGGTATCCAACGCCACACGCCGCCGCCCCCACGGTCGGCGGCGTGTTCACCGCGGCTGGATCGTCGCGCTTCCGGTCGTTCCCGCCGTCGATTCCCTGGGGCACGCGCGGAAGTGGATCGCCCAGGCACGAAAGGAGATCGGCAATGAGTTTGGTCAAACACGTTGTGGTTACCCTGCTGACCCTGCTCGCCGTTGCCTTGCTGGCTTACTGGACCCTCGCGTCTTCGGGGCGCATGGACGTGGCGGCCGACGGCGCTCACTGGCCGATCACCGATCGGGTGATCGAAAGCATTCGCGAGAACTCGGTGGCGCGCCAGGCGCGTGACATCACACCGCAACTGCCCGATCTGGACCACGAAATGACCCTGTTCGAGGCTGTGGCTGGATTCGAGGACATGTGCGCCGCCTGCCACACGCCGCCCGGGGGTTCACCGACGGCGTTATCCCGGGGCCTGAACCCCTCAGCGCCCGATCTGGCCGAATCGGCTCGGGCGCGTAGCGCCGAAGAGCTCTTCTGGGTCACCAAATACGGCATTCGCATGACCGGCATGCCGGCCTGGGGTCCAACCCACAGCGATGGCGAGCTTTGGCTGCAGGTCGCGCTGATCACCCGCTTCCCCGACTTTGCCGACGACGAGTACGGCAACCTGTTGGCCGCGGCCCGCGAGGCTGGGGTGGAACATGTCCACGGCCATGGACACGAGCATCACCATGAACCTGCGGACGCACATGACCATCAACACCATGGTCACGACCACGATGGTCACGAAGGCGGCGACCGGAATCGCGACACCTCGTTGTAGCCATGTGGCGAATCCCCCGGCCGCGCGCATCAACCTTGCGCGCGGCACGGGTCTCCGGGGCGGACGGAGACAGGTGGTTGCGGGCTGTGGAAAACCGCTCGGGCAAGGGGCGCAGCAAGGCCCTGCATGGGCGGTTGCGCCGGCAGCCCCCCTGCAGCGAGGGGCACGCGGCAGCCCGGTGCGGGTGGAGGCTCACGGTGCCTCGAACTGCATCGGGTCCAGGTGAATCGCGCTCCCGGGGATCTCGGGGGCGAGCGCCTGCGATCGCCACGATGACGGATCGCGGCCGAGCCGGAACCCCTCCGCGGCCAGCCGATGCATGAGTTCCTGGTCGAACAACCGGTGTTGGCTCTCGGGCAGTTCGAGGTCGTGCGGAACCGCAAGGTACCGGAAGTCGACGTCGGTGTTCAGATCCTGCGCCAGCAGTTCGGCACCGAACTGCATGTGGCGGAGCGTGACACGCATGGAGTAGCTGGTCAGCACCGCAACGCTTCGCCGAACGACCGGCACCCATGCCGCCTGAGTCAATTCCGGTTTGGCATCCAGGTAGCCGTTCACGATCACCCAGAAGCGCAGTCTCGGCATCGGCGCATCCGGATTCCGCGCGGCGAACTCCCGAAACACCTGAACGATCTCCTTTCGATCCAGCCCCACGAAGGCGGCCTGCGCCGCGGCCCCATCGGCGTACAGCGCACCGTCGATCGCCACCGGAGGGAAAACCCCCGGAATCGACGCGGACGACAGCAGCATCCGGTGCAGCGTGTCGGCATCATCCGTTGCCAGCGCTCGGACCGCTTGCGGGCCCAGATCCCAGATCCGGAAACGCCCCAGATCCAGGTCAGTGGAACCCAGCAGCAGCTTGCGATGCTGCTCATGCGCCTCGGCAATACCGCGAACGGTGTGCGTGTCGACTTCGATCTCGATTCGTTCGGCCAATGGCCGGTTATCGAAGAACGAAGGCTGCCAGGGCAGGAAGAAGAAGATTCCGCGCAGGAGTGCCAGTCGGTCGCTGGCCTCGTGGTAGAGCTGGTTGATGCGCCGAATCGAATCGTCGGTGCCAAGCAGGGCGAACGGCGCAATCAGTGCGCCGGTGCTTACACCCGTCACCAGATCGAACTCCGGCCTGCGGGCCGAAGCGTCGGTCACCTGCGACCAGCCCTGCAGCACCCCGACGCCGAACGCGCCATACTGCCCGCCACTGGAAAGCATCAGAATCTCGTAGGTGAACGGCTGATCCGCCTGCCCGGCCGCCTGTTGCTGGGCATGACGCGTTTCCAGGCGTTGCAGCAAGCGGGTCGCAATCCGCTCACGTTGGGTCAGCGCCTGGTCCTCGTGCGTGGCAACGCGTTGCTCGAAGCCCTCGATGCTGATCGTTCGCGCAGGGCTGGCACAGCCTGCGAGATGGAACGCCGCCGCGCAGATGGTGCCCCACACCAGAAACGAATGGGCGAAACGCATCGTCGATGGTCCTCCTGATCTGGGCCGTCCCCACCGGGCGTGCCAAACCGCACCCCAGCACCGGATACGACCGGCATCGTATCAGTCTTGAGACTCGACCCGATTGCGCCCCTTATCCTTGGCCGAATAGAGTCCGGCATCGGCCCGGGCCAGCGGCTGGTCGGAACTCGTATCCTGTTCGGCAAGCACCGTGACACCAATGCTGACCGTGTACCGAATCTCGGTACCCGCATGCACGCAAGGCGTTGAGGCCACGCGCTCACGCAGGCGTTCGGCATAGGTCCGGCCACCCTCCAGATCGCTTCCTGGCAACAACACGGCAAATTCTTCACCTCCCAGGCGGCCGGCGAGGTCGGTCTTGCGCAGACTCTGCCACAGCAACTCGGCAAGGTGACGCAAGACTGCATCGCCCACCACATGACCGTGGCTGTCGTTCACCTGCTTGAAGTGGTCGATATCGATCATCGTCAGCGCCACGACCTTATGGTGACGATGGAAACGGGCCAGCTCCTGCTCGAGCCGTTCCAGGAAATAGCGCCGATTGGGCAGACCCGTCAGGGTGTCGGTCGTCGCCAGACGGTGCAATGCAAACTCGCGTTCCTTGCGCTCGGTGATGTCGCGATAAAGCCACAGGTGCCCCAGGAAACCCTGTTCACTGACGATAGGCACATAATCGCGTTCGAGGGCACGACCATCGGCCATGCTGAGTTCCTCGCCGATGACCGACTCACGTCGTTGCAGCAGTTCGTCGATACGGCGCACAAAGCGCTCTGGGTGCGCAAAAAGACCCTTGACCTGCTCCGCACTACCGCTGCAATCGGCTCCCACCAGGGCATCGGGCGGTGCCGGGATCGAAAAAAGCTCACAGAAGGTCTGATTGGCCAGCAGGATGTGGCGCGTCTCGTCCTCCAGCAGTATGCCCCCATGAAAGCTCCCGATCACGGTGGCCAGACGGGTGCTGGCCTTTTGCAGTGCCTGCTCCATGGCGCGGCGTGTCGTCATGTCCTGGAACAGCACGACCGCACCCGAGCGCTCACCGGCCTCCTCGACCGGTGCCACGGTGAGCGCGATCGGGAACCGGCTGCCGTCCTTGCGGAAAAACCATTCGTCATCGCAACGACGAGGTTCCCCGTCCTCCAGCGTCAACGTCACCGGACACTCCGACTCTGGATAGGGACGGCCATCCGGGCGGGTATGATGAAACACCGCATGTTGCCCTTTGCCCAGAATCTCTGCCTCCGTGTAGCCAAGCATTTCCAAGGCTGCGGGATTGATGAAAGTGGTATGTCCCTGCAGATCGACCCCATAAATCCCTTCACCGGCCGCCATCAGCAACAACTCGTTGCGACGTGCCATCCGGTGCAAGGCCTCCTCGACCTCTTTACGCGCCGAGATGTCGGTATGGGTTCCGACCACGCGCAACGGCTTGCCCTGCTTCCACGCCACCACCTTGCCGCGCCCCTGAACCCATAACCACCCGTCGTCGGCACAGCGGTAGCGAAACTCGATCACAAACGTCTCACCTTCAGCCAGTTGCCGCTCGACCTCGCGATAGGACTGCGCCACGTCGTCCGGATGGATCAGGTTCCGCCACGTCTCGAGGTCGACCTTGAACGCGGCAGGCGGATACCCCAGCATTTCGTAGCAGCGCCTGTCCCACCAGACTTCGCCACTGGGGACGTGCCACTCCCACAAGCCGTCCTTGACCGCCGCGAGGGTGCTGCGATAACGCTCCTCGCTGGCGCGCAGGGCCAGTTCGGCCGGCTTGGCGTCGGTAATATCCTGGACCGTGCCGATTGCCGAGATCGGCTGCCCCACCTTCGCAAAGCTGAACTCGGCCATTTCCCGCACCCAGCGCATTGCGCCATTCGCCTGGATCCGGTATTCGACGTCGTAGGGCGCACCACGCAGGGCGGCCTGCCAGGCAGAGTCGACATGCTCGCGATCCTCAGCGTGAACACGGGCGAGCAGAAGGTCGCGATCAGCGGGGACATCGGGATCCACCCCGAAGATCTGGCGGGTTTCGGGCGACCAGTAGTGTTCCCCGGCAGGCATCTCGAGGCGCCAGCTTCCCATGTGCGCCATCGACTCGGCCCGCTGCAACACGTCCGCGCGCTCTCGCAACGCCAATGTGGCCCTGGCGACACCGCGGTTCAGGCCGCGCCGGGTATTCCATAGCGACCACAGCAGACCCGCCTGCCCCAGCGAGTAGGCCATCAACAACAGCAAGGCCTGTTGCCAGCGCTGGCCCCGCCAAGCCGCCAGCTCGTGGGTCTTGTCCTGCCAGATCAGTACCGAGCCCACAGGCTCGCGCTCCAGCTCCCCCTGCCCCCGGTAATCGCGCAAAGGGAAACCGGCCAGATGCCATGTCCCACCGTCGCGTTCGATCAGACGCGAACCCGCCAGAGTCGACGGGCCTATCATGGCCGCCGTCGCCCAGTCCTTGGTGCGTTCGTCGGAGGTGGCCGCCAGATACCAGCGGCAGTCGTCACCGATGCACGATCCGGCATGGGCACGAAAATCGTTCAACACGGCCCGTTCCAGGTGCTGTCGAGTCAGGAGCACGGCAAAACCGGCTCCAGTCTGCTGACCGAGTTGGGCAATCGTGGAGTCGAAGGAGGCGCCAAGCTCCAGCGCGCCTGCGAAGTGGCGCTTGCCATCGGGATCAACGTGCCACACCGGCACTGCGGCACGCACTCCGGAACCGGTCCGCCCGGTTTCGAATCCGGCGCGCGGCTGTTGATCAGCATTCACATCCCTGACGAGTTGGCGCTGGGGCAAGAGGTCGTCGCCATAGTGCCCAGGCGCATGCATCCGCAAGAACGAAACCGGACCGGTTTCCAGATAAAACTGGAACTGCCGGACTCCGGATCGTCCTTGCATGTCGTCCCAGGTGGACGCCAGCAGGTCGTGCAAGGCCGTGCGCAATCGATCGCTGTCCTCGCCGCCCGGTCCGCCGCCTTCGGCCGCCACAGAGTGATTCGCCTGTGATACGAGTCGCTGCACGCCGGGGTCTGCAGCCGTCATGGTCGCAAGCCCCAGCATCTTTTGCTCCAGATTCGCCAGGGCCACTTCGAAGGTGGTGTGCAGCGAAACGGCTTCCTGGGCCAGCGTTCTTTCGAACGTCTTCCGTTCCTGGTGCCAACTGAATACGCCGATCAGCACGAACGACAACGCGAGCAAGGCGCTGCCAAGGAGTGCAGTCACTGCGAAGGAAAAATGACGCATGCAAACGGCCTCGTGACCGGTCCGAATGTGCCATGCACCGACCCGTTCGGACTGGCGCCTGCAGAATCGTTCACCCGCGAGGCAGGCTGCTGCGCGGGCCGGGAGCTGTGGCAACGCACGTCACGCACGAACCGGTGCCCTATCGAGTGTAGGGCATCGCATCGACTCAGGAGGGGCAGTTCCTCTTGGCTGGGGTGAAGCACGGCTTGTTCTGGGCACGGGGTGCCAGAGGCGGCCGATGGGGATCGTTCCTCCCCGCGGTGACGAGGGACACACCTCGGGAATGGACCCATCGGGCTCTGCCTGTTGCCTGGAAACCATGCTCCCGATCTGCGCATCAGAATGGGTCGCGTTCGACCTTTCCGCGCCCCCGGCCGGCCACCGAGACCAGCAGTATGGGCGCTTACGCACGTCCGATATCTTCGTTCCACAGCTGCGGCCGCGCGGTAATGAACGCGCGCATCAGCTGAATGCAGTCCCGATCCTGCAGCACCTCCACCGCGACGCCGCGTGCACGCAACAGTTCCTCCTCGCCCTGGAACGTTCGATGCTCTCCGATCACCACCCGCCCAATGCCGTAGAGCAGGATGGCACCGCTGCACATCGCGCAGGGCGACAGGGTCGTGTAGAGGACCGACTCACGGTACACCGATGCGGGCTGCCGGCCGGCGTTCTCGAGGGCATCCATCTCCGCGTGCAGGATGGCGCTGCCTTGCTGCACCCTGCGATTATGGCCGCGTCCGATGATGCGGCCCCGGTGCACGATCGCCGCGCCGATCGGGATTCCGCCTTCTGCCAGGCTTTTCCGCGCCTCTTCAAGAGCGGTCTGCATGAACGTGTCCATCGCTTTCTCCCGGTGCGGAACCCAACCCGCGAGGGCTCGTCATCGTACCCCCTGGCCGCCGTTCGGTCCGCAGGTGAACTCGATCGCGGTCTGGGGGCGGCTGACCATGCGGCGGGTCACTCCTCGCTGAAGTAGTCGCCATCGATGCGTTTCACATGGTACTCCGCGCGCGTAGCGACCCCCACGTCGAAATCGATCATCAGGTGGGCCAGTCGCTTGCCGTCGATCAGCACCACCTTGGGGTCGATCCCGGCCGCGTAGTCGGTGGCGTTCTGCGTGAAGCTGCTCGTCGTGATGAACACGCCCTTGCGCGCGTGCTTGCCATGCAACGCGCCGACGAACTTCTGCACTTCCGGGCGACCTACCGGCCCGTCCCAACGCTTGGCCTGGAGGTAGATCACGTCGAGCCCGAGACGGTCTTCCTTGATGATGCCGTCGATCCCCTCGTCGCCACCCTTGCCGATGGCCATCCCGGCATCCCGCACGGTTCCGCCGTAGCCCATGTTCACCAGGAGTTCGACGACCAGCCGCTCGAAGAACTGCGGCGAACACGACATGATCTGCTCGATGATCTCGGCGGCCAGCGAGTCCCGCATTCGCTGGTAGGCCGCCTCCAGCGTCTCCTCGGGCGTCTCGCCATCCACCGCCTTCGATGTCGCCGGCTTGCCCTTGGCCCGCTGGAATTCGTGGAATGCCGGATAGCGCTGCAGAAACTTGATGTCGATCCGCGCCGGCCGGGACCGCAGCACCTCCCTGCCCTGGTCGGTAATCCGGTAATGTCCCCGCCTGGGCCGCTGCAGCAGCCCGGCGCGCTGGAGATAGACGCTCGCCCATGCAACCCGGTTGTTGAACACCGGCTGAGTGCCGCTCGGCAGGAGCTCCTCGCGTTCCTCCAGGCTGAGGCCGAAGTGCTCCGCAAGCCCCTCGCGGCTCTCGGCCAGCGACCGTGTTTGACCGTCTGCCGCCAACTCCAGCAGCGGAAGCATGATCGCCTGGAAGTCCGGTATCGGCATCCCTTCACCCCCCAAGGCGCGACCGGCGCCCAGGTCCGGCAGTATACGGATCTACAGCAACGCACACTTTCCCTACGGCCGGCATCCGCGCTAGGGTCAGCGCGCAGACGACTTCAACCGGTTTCAGCGTGGAGGCACAGCATGGGGTCGCGCAAAGCCAATCAAGGCGGGCCCGGCCTCCGCGAGCTGAGCGGGGTACAGACCCATTTGGCGAGCCTGCGCCCGACGCTGCGCCCCACCGCGGGGCGCAGCGCGGTACGTTCAGCGGCTGGCACGTCCAGGCAGGCTACGTGCTGGCCGGTGAAACCCGCGGCTATCGACCAACAGGCTTTCGCACGATCTCACCGGAACGCTCCTCGGGTGCCTGGAAAACCGCGGCACGCTACAGCTCCGTAGACCTCGGCGACGCCGATGTCCTCGGGGGAACAGGACAACTTCACGATCTGCCTGAACTACTAGATCAGCTCCAATCTGCGCTTCATGGCCAATTACGTGATGGTAGATGTGAAGAACAGCAACGCGGTTTCGAGTCTCTCCGGCGGTGCATATCGCGACGACAGCCCGGACATCTTCCCAGTGCGCATGCAGTACAATTTCTGAACCCACGGCAAGGCCACAGTTGCAAACCTGGCCACCGGACGGATCCGGTGGCCTGTCTGCTGAACCGCTGCATGGCGCTCGGTCCGCATGGAGCAATCGGCGCCCGATGCGCCAAACCACAGCGGACACGTTCTGCGGACACCGGCATGGCCGGGATCAGAATGGTATGAACCGCGGCTCCCGTGCTGTTCCCCGCTCGCGTGCTTCATCGGACGGCTTGCGGCATGCCGATACGGCCATCGGGTCTCCTCGCATACGATGTCGGCAACGCAAGCACTGCGGTCGGTTGCCAACCGGGAACTCCCGCTCCGAAGGCAAACCTCGATCGATCCACTTCGGGCCATCGCGGAAATGCCGAGAGCTTGCCGTCCCCTGCGCGTCGGATCAGACTGTCGCAGCGGCTAACCGTCATGGCCAGCGGCCACCCCCCGATGATGAAAGACGCGTAGGGCGGAAAAGGCCGAAGGCCGTCATCCGCCATCCGGCGCCGGGGTCGCCGCAGGCGCCGGGGAGGCGCGAACGCCGTACGGCGGATGACGCTGCGCTTTTCCGCCCTACGGGTCGCCCGGGGCACGAGACAGGCCGTGACTTTCACGCTAACTGGGGGAGGAAATTGAACGCATGACGCAGCACCCGACAACACTGCCGGCAGTCGTGCTACTCGGCGCGGTGCTCGGCATCGGCGCGTCCGGCGTCGTGGCAGACGAAATCCCGGTCTACGACGACGGCGCCCTGACTTACGAACTGCACATTGCACCTCTGATGGCCCGACACTGCACGAGTTGCCACGGTTGGTTCTTTCCCAAGGGAGGCTTCCGGAGCGACTCTCGCGAGCGCTTGATCCAGGGCGGGCGCACGGGCCCGGGCGTTGTGCCGGGCAAGCCCGACCAGGGCTGGCTGATGCACACAATCACCGTCACCGAGGGGCGCTACCAGATGCCGCCGGGCACCGCCTCGCTCCCGCCGGAAGACATCACCATGATCCGCGAGTGGATCCTCCAGGGCGCGCGCTGAACGTTTGACCCAGCACGGACGGCTGGGCAGACGATGAACGTGCACCGGGACCCGCAACCTCCCGCAGCGTCGACCCAGTTGCAAACTGTCGTGCGAAACGATCGATCGGTGAGCGGATGTCGGTTGCTAAGACCGCGAGCCGAATACAACCCGGCGGCGCGTCCAGCGGGGCCATAGACACTTCCAGCAGCTCCCCTGCGCGTTAACGTGAAAGTCACGGCCTGCCTCGTGTCCCGGGCGACCCGTAGGGCGGAAAAGCGCAGCGTCATCCGCCGTACGGCGTTCGCAGTGCCCAGGCGCCCGCGGCAATCCGGGCGCCAGCTGGCGGATGACGGCCTTCGGCCTTTTCCGCCCTACGCCTCTTTCATCATCGGGGGTGGCCGCATAGGCCATGAGAGTTAGCGGCGCACCCGCATAGCGCGCCCGCCACATCGGGCGCGGATGCATCCCTGCTGCTCGCCAATCCCCAAGCGCAGACCGGCGGTCAACCGCGTGTCCGCTCCATGCCGGACCTCTGGCAACGGGTGTCCAGCCAGCATCAGTCGTTGGCCACGGCATGCTGCTGTGACTGATCCTCTTCGAAGGTTGCAGTGCACGAACACAGCGAAGGTGTTTCACGGGCCGTGCCACCACGCCTCGGGCTCGGTCGAAACACGAACAAAAGCGCCCTCTCGGTGCCAGGCACCGAGCCCGACGCAGGGGGATTCCGGTGGGGTCACGGATCCAACGCATCCGCGAGCGTGCGCAGGAGTTGTCCGCCGTCTCCGTGCCAGGCGCTCCCGTGCATGCAGGCGAGATTCTCCGGGTGGGTCGAGGCAAGGCGCTTGAGCATGGCGCGGGCATGGGTCGTGTGCGAGAAATAGTCCATCTGCGCACGAAAGGCCTCGCTCGGCCCGAGGATGTCCCCCTCGGTAACCGGCACCGCACCGGGACCGCCCTGGGTGAACAGATCGCCACACAGCAGGGTGCGAGTCGTTCCGTCGAACAGGAACCCGCAATCCCAGGCGTGGGGAAGGTGCGGGGTGTCGAACCACTGCAGTTCGTGTGTCCCCAGGACCAGCCGTTCCTGGTCCGCCAGTGCGCGCGGTGCGCGATCGGCCAGATCGCCGATGGAAACCAGCGCCGCGATGGTTCCACAAAGGGGAACCGATTGCGGACTTGCGGCCAGCCATTCGTTCAACGAGCCGCATTCGTCCGCTTCCACGTGCGAGAAGGCAATATAGCGGAGTTGCTCGACCGGCAACACGCTCGCAACCGCTTGGCGCACCAGGGGAAACAGCCGTCTCGGCCCGGTGTGAAAGATCAGCGGCTCGTCGTCCCGAATCAGATACTGATTGAACGAGAACGCCCCACCCCCATCGATGACCACCGGGGTGTTGATCCGATAGATCCCATCTGCGACCTCGTGCACGTTCGTGCCGGACTGCTTGTTTGTGATGGTCATGGCAACTCCTTGCAGGTGTGGGCCACCAGAGATACCTAGTAGACGCAATCCGGCGGTTCCACACGGCCCGGCCAGCGTACGCCTGGCGTTGGACACAAGCACCGGCCACCCTTTCCGTAGTACGGGGCCTTTCATCCGCGGGCCCGTCCACGAGGGCGGTGCGTTGTCTGGCGCTCCCGTTTTACTCTCTGCGCGGATCCGTGCAGCCGGGCACCGCCAGAAACCGCGATGGTGGCGGGAACCCGATTGCCTGCGCCACGCCCCGGAATCCATCCCGAGTGTAGCTGCGGCACGGGTCAACCTGAAATGACAGCCACGGAAGGACACGAAAATCACGGAATATGAAACAAATCAAACCTTTTTTCCGTGTCTGTCCGTGCTTTCCGTGGCTCGCCTTTTCATGTTGCGGGGTGGCCGCTGGCCATGAAAGTTAGGTGTTTCCCCGAATTCAGGATTCGTGCGCTTGGGCCTAGCCTTCAGGATACGACCCACGAATCTGGAGGACGACGAAATGACCATCGCCATCAACCGCCGCCGTTTCCTGACCTTGAGCGCGGGCACCTCGGGCCTGGCGCTGTTTTCCGGCCTAGGGCTGGGCGGTGCACCCCGTGCCGCCGGTGCCGCCGGTGCCGCCACCGGCGAGGGGCGGGCGATCGTGAGGGACGTGATCGACTTCCGCCTGAAGCCCGGCGACTGGCCCGGCGCCTTCGGCTTCGTCACCTTCCGGCTGCACCAGGGGTTTCACGATGGCAGCATCGTGCACTACATCCGTACCGACACCTCGGACGCCGATTACGCGGAACGTCACGGGCTGGTGTTCGTTCCGCTGCTGGGCCTGGTCGACCGACCGGAACTGCAGAATCGCCTGTACGTGTTCGAGAATGGCCAGCCGCCGGTGCTGCAGCATGTTCCCGGTTCGGACGCGTACACCCCGCTGTTCCGCATCCACCGGGTGAGCGGCAATGCCGGTGGCCGCATCCTGACCGCCGAGGGCGAGATCGAGGAGGCGATCGCCGCCGGCAGGCTGACCGTCGAGGAGACACGCGTGCGCGTGAACTTCCCGCTGGTGCAGTGGGGCGACGAGCACCTCGCGGTCGACACCGAGCGCGACGGTTACCTCGGCACCGGGCAGTTGCTCGACGCGCCCGACCTGGAGAATCGGCAGGTCACGTTCAAGCTGCACGAGGCCTTCCCCGGAAGCTGGTACATCCTGACGGACACCTCCGCCGCGCCGATGGCACCGATGATGAGCATTCCGGCATCGCCCGCGACCGCTGACCTGCCGTCGGTGCATGCCACCGACAAGGTCTGGGTCTTCGTCAACGGTATCGAGGGTGCGGGCGTGATGGGCTTCCAGTCGGCAATCTTCGGGAACCCGGCGGGCCACGCGGCCTGGAGCCCGTTCTGGGACCACTTCGCGCTGCGCTGGGAGGATCCGGACGAGGCGCGCGTGCTGGAAAATGCCGCCGAGGTCCGGGAGCTCGTCGCCGCCGAGCGCCTGGTCCAGTACAACGGCACACCCAACTCACACCCGCAGGGGTTTGTGGTCAACTGCCCGGTGCCGGTGATGTCCGGGTAAGCCCCGACTCACGCAGTCGGCCCCCTCTCCCGCTCGCGGGAGAGGTCGGGGCAAGGGGCCGTTCGGCGGTTCGCGACGCCGCGCCCGACCATCTGCGCTGCTGACGACGGCTCCCCGCGATGGTGCGCCAACCGTCATCACGCGGGCCGCCATCCGCGGCCATGAACGCTGCGAAAGGGGTCGAAGGATGTCACCCGCCGGGCCCACGCCGGGATTGCCGAGGGCGCGAGGCGTCGCAAACGGCGATGGGTCCGGCGCTGCATGCTACTCGGGGTACGCGGCGCCGGATGCGGGCTTCGGCAGCCGCCAAACGACTGAGCCTGCGCGGCTGGCTTCCCCCTGATCGCCCCCCCAAGCCAAGGAGAACCGTAATGAACCACGCCGATTTTCCGCTACACGACCGCGACACTGCGCCCGATGCCGCAGCCGCATTCGACCGCGCCGAGACCATCTTCGGCATGGTCCCGAATCTCACGCGCAAGATGGCAACCTCGCCTGCCCTCGCGCAGGGATACCTGGACTTGACCAGCCTGTTCGATCGATGTTCGCTGTCGGCGCAGGAGCGCGGCGTCGTGCTGTTGACGGTGAGCCGCTTTCACGGCTGCGACTACTGCATGGCGGCGCACAGCATGACCGGCCGAATGACCGGCCTGCCGGACGCGGAGGTCGACGCCCTGCGCGAGGACCGGCCGCTGCCGGATGCGCGGCTGGAAGCGTTGCGGCGGTTCGTGCACGCGATGCTGGAAGGGCGCGGCTGGGTCGATGCGTCCGATCTGGCGGCATTCCGCCACGCCGGGTTCGGTGAGCAGCAGGTACTGGACGTGATTCTGGGGATCGGGCTCAAGACGCTCTCCAACTACACCAATCACATCGCCGGCACCCCGGTCGACACGGCCTTCGAGCACGAGCGCTGGACTGCGCCAGGGATCGCGCCGAGGCAGGCCTGACCGCCTCCGCTCGATCGGCCGCCCCCTGATCGCGGCCTGCCCGACCCCGGCCATGATGCCTGCACCGGGGCAACGGGCGCCGATCGCAGTTGGGCTGGAGCGCGGCGGCGGGTAGCATCCCCGGATGGACGGCATCGGTGAATTGGGCGCCCTTTCCGCGCTGCTGGCAGGGATCAGCCTGAGCGCGGCAGCCGGCCTGCGGGTATTCCTGCCCGTGCTGGCGCTGGGGCTGGCCTCGCGCTTCGGAATGCTGGAACTCGGCGAGCAGTTCGCGTGGCTGGCCTCCGACCCATTGCTGCTGGTGGTGGGGATCGCGGCATTGCTGGAGATCGGTGGGTATTACATTCCGCTGGTCGACAACCTGCTCGACACGCTCGCCACCCCTGCCGCAATCGGCGGCGGCACGGTGATCGTGGCATCCCTGCTGCCCGAGATGCACGGCTTGCTGCAATGGAGCTCGGCTGCACTGCTGGGTGGCGGGGCCGCGGGCATCGTGCAGGGAACAACCGTCGCGGCCCGTAGCGTGTCCACGGCCTCGACCGGCGGCGTTGGCAATCCCCTGGTCGCGACGGCCGAGACCGGCGGAAGCCTGATCGCGATCGTGCTGGCATTGCTGATCCCGGTAGTGTTCGGCGTGCTGGTGATCGTGGCCCTGGCCTGGCTGGCGGTCCGGCTGGTCCGGTGGTTGCGCCGGCGCCGGGCGCATCAGGCCGTGCATCAGCGGCGCTGAACCCCACCGAAGAAAGGCTGCGGCATTGCGTCGATGGTCGATCCGCCGGCGGGTCAGAACCGTGAGCCCCTGCCGGCGATCACCGACACCACTGCCAGCACCAGGCCGACGATGAACAGAATCCAGGCGATGTTGGTCGCGGTTCCGGCGATCCCACCGAGCCCGAGCACACCGGCGATGATTGCGACAATCAGGAAGATCAGGGCCCAGGAAAACATGCACGTCTCCGGTGTTCACCAACCATGAACCCTAGCAGGCCGGAACCAAGGCTGCCCGGGTTCCCGGCAGTCGCCTCGGCCCGGAAGCGACTTCATGGCGACCGGACCGCGTGACAGTGGGCATCCAGCACGGACGCTCGCGGAGCATGAACAATGACCGACCGGACCGGTCAGAATCATCAGGGACGCCGTCGCTTCCCGCGGGGCGCTCCCGGTTCTCATTCAGGGTACGACTGCGGAGGAGGCTGCGATGAGCGAGCACATGGTGGATGTGACCGTCCATATCGACGAGATGATCGGCGCCGACGTGCGCGAGGGAATCCAGGACCGGCTGCGCGACCTGAACGGCGTGATGGCCGCCTCCGGCCACGATGCCAAACCCCACTTGCTGGTGGTGGAGTACGACCCGGAGCGGGTCGGCAGTCACGAAATCCTCGACACCGTGACCGCGACCGGAGTCCATGCGGAATTGATCGGACTATGACTCATGGGCGCCGCCGGTTGCGGTGGCCGGCGGCGCCAGCCGCGCTCGAACACCCCCGACATTCTTCCGCACCCGCAGCACGCTGGCAGCCTTTCAGACTTGGGTTGCTATTCGGTGGTGACCGAATCCTCGTCGCCGGCCAGCGCGGTGTCCAGCGTATGCCAGGACAGGGTCGCGCACTTGACCCGCATCGGGTACTCGTGCACACCGGCCAGCGCGCCGAGGCTGCCGAGCTCCGCGGGATCGGCCTGCGCCGGGTCGCCGGTGAGCAGCTCGTGCACCCGTTCGAACAAATGCCGCGCCTCGTCCACCGTCCGGCCCTTGACCGCTTCGGTCAGCATGGACGCCGACGCCATCGAGATCGCGCAGCCGACGCCGACGAAACTGACGTCCTCGACGCGTCCGTCGGCGAGCTTCACGAACAGCCGCAACTGGTCGCCGCAAAGCGGATTGTGGCCGTCGACTGCGCGGGTGGCGTCGGGCATCTCGCGGAAATTCCGCGGATGCCGCTTGTGGTCCAGGATCAGCTCCTGGTACAGGTCGTCGAGGTCGCTCATGCCAACATCTCCCGTGCATATTGCAGCGCCGCCGCGAGCCGGTCGATCTCCTCTGGCGTGTTGTAGAACGCCATCGAGGCCCGGGAGGTCGCGGGCAGGCCATACCAGGTCATCACCGGCATCGCGCAGTGGTGGCCAGCCCGCACCGCAAGCCCCCGGCGATCCAGGATCGTGCCCATATCGTGCGGGTGCACACCGTCCATCACGAAGGAGATCAGCGCGACCTTGTCGCGCGCCTGGCCAATGATGCGCAGGCCGGGCACCTGCGTCAGGCACTCGGTCGCGTATGCCAGCAGCCGCTGTTCGTAGGCCTCGGCGGCATCCCGGTCCAACGCCTCCAGGTACTCGATTGCGCGGCCCAGGCCGATGGCCCCGGCGATGTCCGGTGTCCCGGCCTCGAAGCGGTGCGGCAGCCCGGCATAGGTGGTCTGCTCGAAGCTCACGGTGCGGATCATCTCGCCACCGCCCTGGTACGGAGGCATCGCCTCGAGCAGGCGCTCCCGGCCGTACAGCACGCCGATCCCGGTAGGCCCGAACAGCTTGTGCCCGGAAAACGCGTAGAAATCGCAGTCCAGCGCCTGCACGTCGACTCGCAGGTGCGGCACCGCCTGGGCTCCGTCGAGCAACACCGGCACGTCGTGCGCGCGGGCCGCGGCGACAAGCTCCCGCACCGGGTTGATCGTCCCGAGCGCGTTGGAGACATGGACCACCGACAGCAGCCGGGTACGGGGACTGAACAGGCCGGGAAGCGCGTCCAGATCCAGCTCCCCGTCCGGAGTGATCGGCAACACGCGCAGCACGATGCCGGTCCGTTCGCGCAGCAGCTGCCAGGGCACGATGTTCGCGTGGTGTTCCATCGCGGTCAGGATCACTTCGTCGCCTTCCGCGAACCCGCCGCCGAAACTGGAGGCGACCAGGTTGATGGCCTCGGTGGTGCCGCGCACGAACACGATCTCGCGCGTGGAACCCGCGTTCAGGAAACGGCGCGCGGACTCCCGCGCGGCCTCGAAGGCGACGGTGGCGCGCTCGGCCAGCGCGTGCACCCCGCGGTGCACGTTCGCGTTGTCGTGGCGATAGTAGTGATCCAGCGCGTCCAGCACCGCCTGCGGCTTCTGGGTCGTGGCGGCGTTGTCGAGGTAGGCGAGCGGGTGCCCATGCACCCGCCGTTCGAGAATCGGGAAGTCCCGGCGCACCGCCGCCACGTCCCAGGCGTCCGGCATCCGGGCTGGTCCGGCCATCAGCATCGACTCCTCCTCGGGCTCTTGCGACTGCCCGTCCCGCTGCTTCCCGCGTTGAGTCGCGGGCGATCGGGATCCGGAACCTCGCCTCCGAAGCATAGAATATCGTGCCCGGGGACGCCGCCGGTCATTCCCACTCGATCATCAAGCGCTGTCAAGTCATGCTGTTTCGTCCTGGCGTTCATTCTGGCCTGCTGCCAGGGCTATTTGTCCTTGATGATTTTGCCCATCCTCAATCTCTATCATTGGTCTTGGCGAACAGCGCAACGTCAGGCAGCCCCTCGAAATGCGCATCGCAGGTCAGCAAGCTGGCTCCCTGACGCCGCGCTGTCGCGTAAACGATCGCATCGGCCGTGGCCAGCTTGTATTCGCGGTGTAAATCGGCCGCGAGCAACGCAATGAAGGTGTCCAGCGGAACGACAACGCATTTCTGCGTATAGGCGATCACCTGGTCGGCCTTTTCCTCGCCGACTTCACGCACCAGCCACTTCGACAGCTCAAGCTGGACGATGGTCGGCACGATCCATTGCGGTTTGTCCGGGAACTGCCGTCCGAGACGCTTGCCCAGAGGGGTGTCGGCAAGCCATTCGATCCATGCGGAGGTATCGACCACGCACGGCGCGGCGGCCATCAGTAGCGATCCTTGCGGTCCCGGAAATCGTCGGTGCGGGCGCCCTTGGCGATGCCGGCCAACTGCGCCATCTCGGGCACGGGCATGACCAACACGCCCTTGCCCTTGGGAATGAACACGAACTCCTGCCCGGCTTCCCAGTGCAGCTCTTCACGCACGGCCTTGGGTACGGAAATCTGGAATTTGCTCGACAAGGTGGCGGTAGCGGTCATGGCTCATACTCCTGCGGCATCGATACGTACTTGGTAAGAATGCCTGTCCTCTGCACGAATGCCAAGCCACTTCACCGTCCAGGCGTTGCCCCCGGGCGCTACGCACTCGCCTTGCACTTGCCACCCTTGGCCTGCCCTTTACCCCCAAGTTGAGCAGACCAATCGATCCCGGTCTGGTTGCAGCCGATGACCTCGAGGCCGCGCGTCTGCGGGCAGGTGGTGAAGTTCAGATCGGTGCCATTGCAGGCACAGCACCGTCGCCTGCGCCTGCATCCGGCGCTGCGCGCGCACGATGCGGCGCCAGAATGTGCTCCCACGTCACCTCGGAAGTAGTGGTCGGCACTTGCGCCGGCCGTTGGGCCTCGCCCTCGAGGTGCAGGGCGCCGAGCTGGCCGAGCGTGCCCACTGTTCCACCCAGGTTCCGAACGCTCCGAATCCTTGACGCGGGCCTTGCCCCGAGCCTTCTCCTTGCCCGGGGACGCCGCCGGTCATTCCCACTCGATGGTGGCGGGGGGCTTTCCGGAAATGTCGTAGGTGACGCGCGAGATGCCGTCGATCTCGTTGATGATGCGCCGGGACACGAGGTCGAGGAACTCGTAGGGGAGGTGCGCCCAACGGGCAGTCATGAAATCGATGGTCTCGACCGCGCGCAGCGCGATCACGTAGTCGTAACGGCGGCCGTCCCCCATCACCCCGACCGAGCGTACCGGCAGAAACACCGCGAAGGCCTGCGAGACCTGGTCGTACAGGTCCGCCCGGCGCAGCTCGTCGATGAAGATGTCGTCGGCGCGGCGCAGCAGGTCGGCGTATTCCTTCTTCACTTCGCCGAGGATACGCACGCCGAGCCCTGGACCCGGAAACGGATGACGATAGACCATCTCGGTCGGCAGGCCGAGCTCGACGCCGATCTTGCGCACCTCGTCCTTGAACAGCTCGCGCAGCGGCTCGACCAGACCCATTTTCATCTGCTCGGGCAACCCGCCGACGTTGTGATGCGACTTGATCACCTGCGCCTTGCCGGTCTTCGACCCGGCAGACTCGATCACGTCCGGGTAGATCGTGCCCTGCGCCAGCCAGCGGGCATTGGCGATCTTCCCGGCCTCCTCGTCGAACACTTCGATAAAATGCCCACCGATGATCTTGCGCTTGCGCTCGGGATCGGCCACCCCTTCCAGCGCCTTCAGGAAGCGTTGCTCAGCGTCGACCCGGATCACTTTCACGCCCATGTGCCGGGCGAAGGTGGCCATCACCTGGTCGCCCTCGTGCAGGCGCAGCAGGCCGGTGTCGACGAACACGCAGGTCAACTGATCGCCGATGGCCTTGTGCAGCAACGCGCCGACCACCGAGGAATCCACGCCGCCGGACAGCCCGAGGATCACGTGGTCCGAACCGACCTGTTCGCGTACCCGGTGGATCATGTCGTCGATGATGTTGCCCGGGGTCCAGAGGTCCTCGCAGCCGCAGATCTCGTGCAGGAACCGCGACAGAATCCGCTTGCCCTGGCGCGTGTGCGTGACTTCGGGGTGGAACTGGACGCCGTAGAAGCCACGTTCCTCGTCGGCCATGCCGGCGATCGGCGCGGAGTCGGTCGAGCACATCAATTTGAAGCCCGGCGGCAGCTCGGTCACCCGGTCGCCATGCGACATCCAGACGTCCAGCAGGCCGTAGCCCTCGGGCGTGGTGTGGTCCTCGATGTCGGTCAGCAGCCGGGTGTGGCCGCGGGCACGGACCTGCGCGAACCCGAACTCGCGGTGGGTCGACGGCTCGACCCTGCCGCCCAGCTGCGCGGCCATCGTCTGCATGCCGTAGCAGATGCCGAGCACCGGCACGCCGAGTTCGAACACCAGCGGGTCGGCAACGGGCGGGGCCTCGGTGTGCACCGACTCGGGCCCGCCCGACAGGATGATGCCGCTAGGGCCGAACGCGCGCATCGCCCCCGGGTCCATGTCCCAGGGGTGGATCTCGGAATACACGCCGGCCTCGCGCACCCGGCGAGCGATCAATTGCGTGTACTGCGAACCGAAGTCCAGCACCAGGATCCGGTGCGCATGTACGTCCTGGGTCATCTTGTCATCCAACGGCGGTCAATCGGTCCCCGGCAATCGCGGCGAGGGAGAGCCTTCATTTCCGTGAACAGGAATGGCTCACTCGCGGCGGTAGTTCGGGGCTTCCTTGGTGATCGCGACGTCGTGCACATGGCTCTCATGCATGCCGGCAGCGGTCACGCGAACGAACTGCGGCTTGGTGCGCATCTCGTCGATCGTGCGTGCGCCCACGTAGCCCATCGACGAGCGCAGCCCCCCGGTGAGCTGGTGGATAATCGCGGTCAGCGGGCCCTTGTACGGCACCCGACCCTCGATCCCCTCCGGCACGAACTTGTCCGGGGTACTGGTCGTCTCCTGAAAGTACCGGTCGGACGATCCCTGCTGCATCGCCCCCAACGAGCCCATGCCGCGGTACGACTTGTACGAACGCCCCTGGTACAGCTCGACCTCGCCCGGTGCCTCCTCGGTTCCGGCGAACAGCGAACCCAGCATCACGCTGTGCGCACCGGCGGCGATCGCTTTCGCGAGATCGCCGGAGAAACGCACCCCGCCGTCCGCGATCAGCGGAACCCC
The DNA here is from genome assembly GCF_000227685.2 of Thioalkalivibrio paradoxus ARh 1. Classification (GTDB taxonomy): domain Bacteria; phylum Pseudomonadota; class Gammaproteobacteria; order Ectothiorhodospirales; family Ectothiorhodospiraceae; genus Thioalkalivibrio; species Thioalkalivibrio paradoxus. The sequence continues at coordinate 2,761,980 of NZ_CP007029.1, forward strand.
GGTGCCTTCGAGCGCCGCCGCCACGTTCGACACCGCGGTGATCTGCGGCACGCCGACGCCCGCGACGATCCGGGTCGTGCAGATCGACCCCGGGCCGATACCGACCTTGACCGCGTCGACCCCGGCCGCCACCAGATCCCGCGCGGCGTCGCCGGTGGCGATGTTGCCGCCGACCACCTGGACGTCCGGATAGTGCTGCTTGATCCAGCGCACGCGATCCAGCACGCCCTGGGAATGGCCATGCGCGGTGTCGACGATGATCACATCGACACCCGCGGCCACCAGCGCCTCCACGCGCTCGTCGGTACCCGCGCCAACGCCGACCGCCGCCCCGACCCGAAGGCGGCCCCGCTCGTCCTTGCACGCGGTGGGATGCTCGGACGATTTCTGGATGTCCTTCACGGTGATCATGCCGCGCAGCTCGAAATGATCGTTGACGACCAGCACCTTCTCGATCCGATGCCGGTGCAGCAGCGCCATCACCTGCTCGCGGTCCGCGCCCTCGGGGACCGTGACCAGCCGCTCCTTCGGCGTCATGATCTCGGAGACCGGCGCATCCATGCGGGTTTCGAAGCGCAGGTCGCGCGCGGTCACGATGCCGACCAGGTCGGTCCCGTCGACGACGGGCACGCCCGAGATATGGTGGGCCTGGGTCAGCGCCATCACTTCGCCGATGCTGGTGCGCGGCCCGACGGTGATCGGGTCGCTGATCACCCCGGCCTCGAACTTCTTGACCCGCAGCACCTGTGCCGCCTGGCGCTCGGGGCTGAGGTTCTTGTGCACGATGCCGACCCCCCCCTCCTGCGCCATCGCAATCGCCAGCCGGGCCTCGGTCACGGTATCCATCGCCGCCGAGAGCAGCGGCATGTTCAGCGGGATGCCGCGAGTCAGCTGCGTGGAGAGATCGACGTCCCGCGGCATGACCGTGGAGTGCCCGGGCAACAGGAGCACGTCGTCGAAGGTGAGGGCTTCAGCGATCAGTCGCATGGGCGGCTCCTGGAAGTTGGGGACGAGGGTGTGAAAATAGCCCAGCAGTATAAAATCCGCCCGGATCGTGGTAAAGGAACCGCGACATGAATCCGGGCCGGCCGCGCAGCGCTTGCAGCCGAAAGCTCCTACCGATGACACTCGATACCGGCCCGCCCGTCCAGACATTCCAACCTTGCAGATCCGATGACGAGCGAACGCAGTGTCCTCTCCGTGAACCAGCTGAACCAGCAGGCGGACCGCCTGTTGCGTGCCGAACTCGGCTCGGTCTGGGTCGAGGGCGAGGTATCGAACCTGCGTCGCTACGCTTCCGGACACCAGTATTTCTCGCTGAAGGACGAGCAGGCGAGCGTCAGCTGCACGCTGTTCCGCGGCAACGCCCGCAACGCCTCGCCCTTCGCCGACGGGAACCGGGTGGTGGTGTTCGGCCGTGCCGGCGTATATGCCGCCCGCGGGCAATTCCAGCTGGTCGTCGAACGCCTGGAAAGCGCGGGCGAGGGACAACTGCTGCTCGAGTTCCAGCGACTGAAGGAACGCCTCCTCGCCGAGGGGCTGTTCGCAGCCGAACGCAAGCGCGCACTGCCCCGCTGGGTGCACCGGCTCGGGGTCATCACCTCGCCGCAGGGCGACGTACAGCACGACATCGCACGCACCCTGGCACGGCGCTTCCCTTTGCTGTTGCCATTCCGGCTTTACCCGGTCGCGGTACAGGGTGCGGCCGCCGCACCGCAGCTGGTGCAGGCGCTGGAGCTCGCGGGCCGCGAACACGCGGTCGACGTGCTGATTCTCGCCCGCGGCGGCGGGTCGCTCGAGGATCTGTGGGCCTTCAACGAGGAAGCCGTCGCCCGCGCGATTGCGGACTGCCCCATCCCCGTGGTCACCGGGATCGGGCACGAGACCGACACCACGATCGCCGACTATGTGGCCGACCTGCGCGCCTCGACTCCCACCGCCGCGGCAGAAGCCGTGAGCCCCGACGCGACAGTGCTGAATCGCCAGCTGGCCGACGCGGCCGCCCGTCTCGACCGAACGCTGGCCGAGCGCATCCGGGATCGACGGCGGATTCTGGAGTCGCTGAACATGCGTTTGCAGCGCGCGCATCCCGGCCGGCGCGTCGAGCAGCACCTGCAGCGCGTCGACGAGCTGCAACAGCGTCTGCAACGCGCCATCCACCGGCTGCTTGATACCCGGCAGGCACGGCTGCGACAGCTGACGCTCACCCTGCGGGTGCACAGTCCGGCCCACCGGACCCTGGTGTTGCGCAGCCGCCTGCAGCAGCTGCGCCACCGGCTGCTCCAGGCCCGCCCGAGCCGTCTGCTGCAAACACAGCAGCGCCGGCTGGACGGTCTTCGCGATCGGCTCAAGCGGGAGGTCGGGCATCAGCTGGAGCGCCAGACCACCCGGCTCGCAGTGGCGCGCGGGCGGCTCCGGGCACTGGATCCGGATGCGGTACTGGAACGGGGCTACAGCATCCTGCTGACCCGCGACCGACAGGTCGTGCGCAAGGCCGAGCCGGCCCTGCAGGGCGAACCGCTGCGGGCACGCCTCGCGTCGGGCGCGCTCGACCTGCGCGTGGAGGCGGTGCACCCGGCCGACCGCGAGGGCAAGCCCGCTTCCGACGACGCATAGAGCACACCCTCACCGCAGCATGCCACCCCGGTCCCGGACGCGTGGCGGCTTTCGGCAGGGCATCAGGGTTCGATCACGGCCCTTCGGAGCTGCCAGGGTCGGGCGTGGCGCCGAGCGCTCATGTACGCCCCTGTATCAGCCGGTGCCAATGCAACAGGCTCGGCACATCCACGTACGGCGATACCGGAGCCGGCCCAGCCAGCACCGTGGCCGGCGCATCGGGTTCCCCGAACCCGTCGAGCACCACCAGCGCACCGGCAAAATTCTGGTCGCGCGTGTAGCCGTTGGTAGTCACGATCACCGGCAACCCGGCACCCCGCGCCGCACGCACGCCGTTGTCGGAGTCCTCGAACGCCAGACAGGCGTCGGGCGGGAGATCGAGCGCCTGCAGTGCCCGATGAAAGATATCGGGAGCGGGCTTCTTGGCCGGCACGACATCGCCCGCCGCGATCACTTCGAACCACCCGACCCCCTCCGCGCCGAGCGTGGCCTGCAAGAGCGCAGTCACGTTCTCGGGCGTCGTGGTGGTCGCGATCGCGAGGCGCAGACCGCTGGCGCGGGCCTCCTCCAGCAACCGCCGCACCCCCGGCCGCAGCGGAATCGCACCGGTCTCGAGCAGCGCCACATAGTGCCGGGTCTTCGCCGCGTGCAACGCCCGGATGCGCGCGTCGATCCCGGGTTCGCGCAACAGATCGGGCCAGTCCTCGGACAGGTACTGGCGGATGCGTTCCTTGCCCCCGGTCACGCGCAGCAGCTGCCCGTATCGGGCCACGTCCCAGTGCCACGTCAATCCCGCCTCCGCGAACGCACGGTTGAACGCGACACGGTGGCCGTCACGCTCGGTATCCGCCAGGGTTCCATCAACATCGAAGACCAGAGCTGCCAGCGGCGGCATGTTTTCCTCCCTGCCCGGCGCCGCCGAGCGAAACCGGAAAATTCGCAAGTTATAACATTCCTGAAATATGACCCCAGGAGATCGCCCCCCCGGCCGCCACCGCGTGCTTGCCTGGGCGCGCGGACTCTGATAGTAAAGGCGCCCATTCCAACCCGGAGACCAGCGAACATGGCCGCAGACCAGAAACAGGCAAAGCCCTCCTCCAAGCACATGGTGGCGAGTGGCATTGCTGCCTACGAGCCGGAAGCGGGCGAAGAATACATGAGCAAGGCCCAGCTGGCACATTTCCGGGAACTGCTGCTGGCGTGGAAACAGGAACTGATGGAGGAGGTGGACCGCACCGTCGGTCACATGAAACAGGACGCGGCCAACTTCGCCGATCCTGCGGACCGCGCGACCCAGGAAGAGGAGTTCGGACTCGAGCTTCGCGCCCGCGACCGCGAGCGCAAGCTGTGCAAGAAGATCGACGAGGCGTTGCGCAACATCGACCTCGGCGACTACGGCTACTGTGAGTCCTGCGGAGTCGAGATCGGCATCCGCCGGCTCGAGGCGCGCCCGACCGCAACGCTTTGCATCGACTGCAAGACGCTGGCCGAGCTCCGGGAGAAGCAAATGGCGTGATGCCGGGGCGCACGCCAGCGAACCGTTCCGGCACCGCCGCCCAAGCCGGTCCGAACCCGGTCGCGGTGCGCGCCTCGTGAGCGCCTACGTCGGCCGCTTTGCGCCCACGCCCTCGGGGCCACTGCATCTGGGGTCGCTCCTGGCCGCGGTGGTCTCCTGGCTCGATGCGCGTGGCCAGCAGGGCCGCTGGCACCTGCGCATCGACGACATCGATCGGCCGCGGGTTGCTGCAGGCGCCAGCGACGCGATTCTCCGCGCGCTCGACTGTCACGGCCTGGGCTGGGACGGCCCGGTGCGCTACCAGAGTCGCCGCGGCCAGGCCTACCAGGAGGCGGCGGAGCGGCTGTACGGCGCCGGCCATCTGTTTGCCTGCACCTGCTCGCGCCAGCAGGTGCTCGCGACGGGCCGCATCGGCTGGGAAGGGCCGGTCTATCCCGGAACCTGCCGCACGGGCCCGCCGCATTCCCGCGACACGCACGCGCTGCGGCTGCGCGTCCGGCAACGCTACTGGGAAATCGAGGACCGCGCGCTCGGCCCGGTTGCCTTCGACCTGCAGGCACTCGGTGGCGATTTCGTGGTCCGCCGCGCCGACGGGCTGTTCGCATACCAGCTCGTCACGGTCGTCGACGATCTGGCACTGGGCGTGACCGACGTGGTGCGCGGGATCGATCTTCTGGGATCGGTGCCGCGCCAGATGCACCTGTACCAGGCACTGGAACAAACCCCGCCACGCTACCTCCACCACCCGGTGGTGGTCGCTCGCGACCACCGCAAACTCGCGAAGTCGCACGGCGCAGCGCCGGTGCGCTGCCGCGACGCGGTCCCGGCGCTGGCACGCATCCTGACCGCGATCGGCGTCCCAGACCTGGATCCGGAGATGACCGGCAGCGGGTCCGGCACGGTGACGATGCTGCTGGAACATGCGCTGCGCCACTGGCATCCTGCACGGCTGCCCGTGGACCCGATCGCCACAGCAGCGCTGCAGCACCGCGGCTAGCAGCCTGTCGGATTCGGGGCTGCCAGGGACACCCCGATCAGCGTTCTCCGTGTGACCTGCCGGAAATGCGGTGCCGGTCGAACGCAGCCCGACACGCCGGAGCAACGGGGGCAGGTGCAGGAACAACCCAGCTGTTTCAAACTGGTCCAGCGCAGCGCCGGACGGTTCGGCGAAACGTCCCGCGCGGAAGGTTCCAAAATGGCGGATCTGAGACGCCGTGATGGATTCACTGGTCGGGCCTGCCAAGGCGCTGGCCCAAGCCGTCGATACTGGAGAGAAACGTTGAGTGCAACAGCGGGCGGCCAGCGGCCGGAAGAGCACTGATGAACCCGGCGGCCGGCGTGCTGGTCGTGCTGCTGGGGGCCCTGCTGTTCCTGTCACCGATCGCGATCTGGGTAGCTTCGATCGCCCCGGCCTGGTGGTGGCCGTTCGTGGCCTGGGCCGTGCTGATCGCGGTCATCGCCTTCCACGTTCTCGGCCGCCGTGACCCTTAGCCTCGGCCTGCTGTACACCGTCGGCGTCATCTACCTGGCGCTGCTGTTCGGGATCGCGTTCGTCGCGGAACGCAGCCGCAGGTTCGGCCGCATCGCGGGCAACCCGTGGGTCTACACGCTTTCGCTGGGCGTGTACGCGACGTCCTGGACGTTCTACGGCAACCTGGGGTTCCTCGAGGACCACGGCTACCTGTACCTGACGATCTACCTGGGGGTCACGCTGGCCTTTGCGGCGACGCCGTGGCTGCTGCGGCCGATTCTGCAGCTCACCCGCGAGCACCAGCTCACCTCGCTCGCGGACCTGTTCGCGTTCCGGTACCGCAGCCTGCTCACCGGGCCGCTGGTTGCGCTGTTCATGCTGACCGGGATCCTTCCGTACATCGCGCTGCAGATCAAGGCGGTCGCGGAGTCGGCCGCGGTGCTCACCGCCGACACGCCGCCGCATCTGCTGGCCCTGACCTTCAGCGCCACCATCGCGCTGTTCGCGATCCTGTTCGGCGCCCGCCACATCTCGCCGCGGGAAAAGCATTCGGGGCTGGTGGTCGCCATCGCGTTCGAGTCGCTGGTGAAGCTGCTGGCGTTGCTGACGATTGCCGCCATCGCGCTGTACGCGGTTTTCGGCGGCCTGTCCGGTCTCGACGCCTGGCTCGACCGACATCCGGAGGCGGTCACCGCGCTGTACGAGCCGGTGACCGGCGGCGGTTGGTACAGCCTGATGGTGCTCGCCTTTGCCGCCGCGTTCCTGCTGCCGCGGCAGTTTCACATGCTGTTCACCGAAAACATCGACCCAAAGGCATTGAACCGGGCGGCCTGGGGGTTTCCGCTGTTCCTGCTGCTGCTGAACCTGCCGATGCCGGTGTTGTACTGGGCGGGACAGGCCGCCGGACTGACCGACCACCCCAACTACTACGCGCTGGGGCTCGCGGGCTGGCTCGAGTCTCCGACCCTCGCGCTGCTGGTATTCATCGGCGGCGTGTCGGCCGCCAGCGCGATGATGATCGTGACCACGCTGGCGCTGGCGAACATGGGCATGAACTACCTGTCCCTGCCCGCGCGCCTGCGCGAACGCCAGAGCCTGCCGGCGAACCTGTACCGCAACCTGCTCTGGGGCCGGCGCATCTGGATCGTGCTGATCATCGCGCTCGGCTATGGGTTCTACGGCCTGCTGCAGGTCGTCGAGGGTCTGGCCCAGCTCGGCCTGATTTCCTTCGCCGCGGTGACCCAGTTCCTCCCCGGACTGATCGGGCTGATGCTGTGGCCACGAGCGACCCGCATCGGCTTCCTGCTGGGGCTCGTGGCCGGCATCACCGGATGGTTCTTCGCGCTGGTCGCGCCGCTGCTCGCGAACGCCGGAATCTGGCCGTCGGCGCCACGACTCCAGCAGGCGATGGGCGCCGACGGCCTGGATGTCTGGACCTTCGCCCTGACGCTCAGCCTCGGCGCCAACGCATTGCTGTTCGTGCTCGGATCGATGTGGTCCCGGCCGAATCAGCAGGAGATCGAGGCCGGCCAGGCCTGCTGTCCGCGCGAGCCGTTCTACACCAGCGTCGACCTGCCTTTGGCCCGGGACGTGCCCGAGATGGAGGCGGAACTCGCCGCGACCCTGGGTACGATGCCCGCCCGCCACGAGATCGAACGCGCACTGGACGACCTCGGCCTGCCGCGCCACACCCGCTCGCGGCGTGATCTGCAGCGCCTGCGCGAGCGTATCGAACGCAATCTGTCGGGGTTGCTCGGGCCGGTGCTGGCGCGGATGATCGTCGACCGCCACCTGCGCCTGGACGCGGCCGGACGCTCCAGCCTCAGCGAGAGCCTGAGCCGGATCGAGCAGCAGCTGGAGGATGCCCGGCTGCCACTCACCGGACTGGCGGCGGAACTCGACGCGCTGCGCCGTTTCCACCGGCAGATCCTGCACGAATTGCCGCTGGGCGTCTGCAGCGTGACCGCCGGCGGCGAGATCACCGGCTGGAATCACGCGTTGACGCAACTGACCGGCGTCCCGACCGAGAACGCCGTGGGCCAGGTCGTCGAGCGCCTGGAACGCCCCTGGGGCGGGCTGCTGCAGGCCTTCCTCGACAGCGACGACCGGCAGCTCTACAAGCTGAATCTGGAAACCTGCCGCGGTCCGCGGCGCCTGAATCTGCACAAGTCGTCGCTGGAAGTCGCGAGCGGGCGGCGCGAGGGCCATGTGATCCTGATCGAGGACGTAACCGCCCGGGTGCAGCTGGAGAACGAAGTCGCGCACAGCGACCGCCTGGCGTCGATCGGCCGGTTCGCGGCCGGCGTCGCACACGAGATCGGCAACCCGCTGGCCGGGATCGCCTCGCTCGCACAGACCCTGCCACTGGAGGACGACCCCGATGAGATACGGGACATTGCCGACGACATCATCGAGCAGACCCGTCGAATCAATGCGATCGTGCAGTCGCTGATCGCGTTTGCCCACTCCGACACGCCCCCGCGCAACCGCTTCGAGACGGTGGATCTCGAGGACGTGGTCTCGGAAGCGATTCGCCTCACGCGGCTGGCCGGGCGCAAGGACCTGCACTACGCGCCGGAGGGGCTCTGGGCGCTGTCGGTGCAGGGCGCACGCGCGCAGCTGCTGCAGGTGTTCATCAACCTGTTGACCAACGCGGAGCAAGCCTCGCCGCCCAGTGCCACGATCCAGATCCGCGCACAGCAAAAGGACGCCCGGGTGCAGGTCGACATCATCGACCAGGGGCCCGGCATCGAGCCATCGTCCCTGGACCGGCTGTTCGAACCCTTCTTCACGACCAAGCCCGCAGGCCAGGGCACCGGGCTCGGACTGCCGGTTGCCTACAGCATCGTGCAGGATCACGGTGGTAGCCTAGTGGCTGCAAACGCACCGGAAGGCGGCGCAAAGATGATCCTGACGCTTCCCCTGGGCAGAAAAGCATGACTCGGATCCTTCTGGTCGACGACGAACCCGCGATCCGCCGGGGTGTCCGGCGCTACCTCGAACACCACGGGTTCGAGGTCGCCCTGGCGGAGGATCTCGGCGCTGCCCGAATCCGTGCCGCGGAGGAATCCTTCGACCTGCTGCTGGCCGATCTGCGCCTGCCCGACGGCGAGGGTACCGCGCTGATCGGGGAATTCCCGAACCTGCCGACGGTGATCATGACTGCCTACGCGTCGGTGCCCTCGGCGGTCGAGGCGATGAAATCGGGAGCGATCGACTATATCGCCAAGCCTTTCGATCACGATGCTCTGCTGCTGACCCTGCGCGCGGCGCTGCGCAGCAGCAGCCGCAGGGAGCCGCCTGCGCGCCCGCCGACGGAGGCCGGCCCGGAGCACGGGCTGCTCGGGCACAGCGCGGCGATCGAGACCCTGCGCCAGCAGATTCGCCGGGTCGCGGCGACCCACTCGACGGTGCTGATCCGCGGCGAATCGGGTACCGGCAAGGAGGTCGCGGCACGCGCGATCCACGCACTGAGCCCGCGGGCCGACAAGCCCTTCGTCCCGGTGAACTGCGCGTCGATTCCGGAGGGACTGGTCGAAGCCGAACTGTTCGGGCACGCCCAGGGCGCGTATACCGGCGCGGTCAAGGCGCGAGCCGGTCTGGTCGAGGCCGCCGACGGCGGCGTGCTGTTCCTCGACGAGATCGGGGAACTCGCGCCCGCCGCCCAGGCCCGGCTGCTGCGGGTGCTACAGGAGGGCGAGATCCGCCCGGTGGGCGCAACCCAGGCGCGGCGGGTCGATATCCGGCTGCTGGCCGCGACCCATCGAGACCTCGAGGCGATGATCGAGGCACAGGCGTTCCGGGCCGATCTCTACTATCGCCTGCGGGTGCTGGAAATCCGTATTCCACCGCTGCGCGAACGTCTGGAAGACCTGGAACGGCTGATTCCGCACTGCCTGCACGAGCTGGAACGGCGCATCGGCCGCGACGGGCTGACGCTCAGCGACGACGCGCTCGCGCGCATGCAGGAATACGACTGGCCGGGCAACGTTCGGGAACTGAAGAATGCGCTGGAGCGGGCCGCGGTGCTTTCGGAGGACAGCCGGATCGAATGGGCGCATCTCGGGCTCGACAGCCCCGCAGCCCCGCCCGAGAACCCGCCCCGGGGGAATAGCCTGAATGACTACTTCCGGCGCTTCGTGCTGGAAAACCAGGCTCACATGAACGAAACCGAACTCGCCCGCGCCCTCGGGATCAGCCGCAAGACGCTCTGGGAACGCCGCCAGCGCGAACAGCTGCCGAGGCCCTGACCCCCGCCATCGGAAGGACGGGTGTGCCGGCCCGCGCAGCCGACGCCCTGCCCCGGCTGGCATCGATGCCCCCTGCGAGACTCCGCGCCGCAGAGCCCGGCGTTACGGACCGTAACCCCCTCCCGTTACGCGGCGTAACACGGGCCGCGCAACGGACAAGAACACCTTCGCAACCCATTGTTTTAGATAGAAACATGTCTTGGCACGGCCATTGCTTTTGGTCGCACGACCCTTGCTGACCTGCCAGGCTGCCCATGTCCGATGCGCTCGACACCACCCGGGAGTTCCTGAACGCCCACGCGCCGTTCGATCATCTCGAACCGGACGCACTGGAGTTCCTGCTGCCGCGCCTGGAGTCCCGTTTCTACGCCAGCGGCGAGCGCATCACCGACCCCGATGCCGGCCCGGCACGGCGCTTTCACATCATCCGCCAGGGTCGGGTCCGTGGGGAGAATCCCAGCGAGGACGAGCAAGTCTCCGGCAAGGCCTGGGAACTGGTGCCCGGCGAGAGCTTTCCGATCGGCGCGCTGCTCGGACGGCGTCCGGTGCATACCGTGCATCGGGCGCTCGAGGACACGCTCTGCCTGGAACTCTCGCTCGAGGACTTCGACCGCCTGCGCACCCGCTCGCCGGTCTTCAACGATTTCTGCTCGCGCCGGCTGGCCAGCCTGCTCGACCGACTCCACCAAGGACTGATCGCGGGCCAGCTGGGTCACTCCGGCGCCAGCGGGCAGCTGAACACGCCGCTGGGCGCACGGGTTACCCGCGAGCCGGTCACCTGCAGCCCGGACACCCCGCTGCGCGCTGCCCTGACCACGATGCGCGACCAGAAGGTCGGCTCCATCGTCGCGGTGGATGGTGAAGGACGACCGCTGGGCATCTTCACGATGACCGACCTGCTCTCGCGGGTGACGCTCGAGGAACGGCCACTGGATACGCCGCTGCGACAGGTGATGACACCGGACCCGATCGCACTGCCGGACTCGGCGCTGGGTTTCGAGGGCATCGAGACCATGGCCGATCACGGCATGAAGCATATCTGCGTGGTCGCCGGCGGACGCCTGGTCGGGGTACTCGGCGAGCGCGACCTGCTGACCTCGCACCCGCTGACGCTCGACCGGCTGGTGCGCGGAATCCTCCGTGCCGATACGGTATCCACGATCGCCGACCAGCTGCGCGAGCTGCCGCGCCTGATTGGTGCGGTGATCCACCAGGGCGCCGAGGCCGACCAGATCCTGCGCCTGATCACGCGCATCAACGACCATGCCACGCGGCGCGTCCTGACGCTGCTCCGGTCACGGCACGACATCGCGGACATCGGTTTCACCTGGCTGGCCTTCGGCTCGCAGGCACGCGAGGAACAGGCGCTGACAACCGACCAGGACAATGGAATCCTGTTCCGCTGCAAGCCGGGACAAGAGGACGAGACCCGGGAACGCTTGCTGCCGTTCGCGCAGGCGGCCAATCAGGCGCTGGCGGAATGCGGGTTCGAGCTCTGCCCCGGAAACGTGATGGCCGGCAACCCCGAGTGCTGCCTGAGCGGCACCGAATGGGAGCGCCGCTTCAGCCGCTGGATCGATCAGGGTACGCCGGAGCACCTGTTGAAAAGCACGATCTTCTTCGATCTGCGCGCGATCGACGGCGATCCGGGCCCGGTAGAAGAACTGCGCTCACAGCTACTGCACAAGACGGCGTTCAACAGCCGTTTCCGCCGCCAGATGGCGGCCAACCAGATGCGCTTCCGGCCGCCACTGGGGCTGTTCGGGGAGATCCGCAGCGGCTCCGACGGCATCAACGTCAAGCTGCATGGGCTGACGCCATTCGTCGATGGCGCGCGGGTGATGGCATTGGCCGCGGAACTGCCCGCGACCCGCACCCACGAGCGCCTCGACCAGGCGGTATCGGCCGAGACCCTGCGCGAGGACGACGCCCACGACTACCACGCCGCACTGCGCTACCTGCAAATGCTGCGCCTGCGCAGCCAGCAGCAGGCCCTGGCAGAGGGCCGCGATGGCGGCAACCGCATCCGTCCGGAGGAACTCGGCACCCTCGAGGGCCGCGTGCTCAAGGAAGCCTTCCGGCAGGCCCGCAAGCTGCAGGGGCAGCTGGCGGTTCAGTACCAGCTCTGACCCCGCGTCGGCGGGAGTTCTTTCACCCAAACCCCAAGGAGTTATGCCATGACACAACAGGAAAGCAGGGCCGCCTACTGGCGGGCCAACCTGCGGCTGCTGACCATCCTGCTGACCATCTGGTTCGTCGTGTCCTTCGGCCTCGGCATCCTGCTGTCGCAGCAGTTGAACCACATCAGCCTCGGTGGCTATCCGCTCGGCTTCTGGTTCGCCCAGCAAGGCTCGATCTACACGTTCATCGTGCTGATTTTCGTATACGCCTGGCGCATGAGTGTGCTGGACCGCAAGTTCGACGTACACGAGGACTGAGACAGCCATGGATCTCAAGACACTGAGTTTGTTGGTCGTCGGTGCGACCTTCGCGATCTACATCGGCATTGCAATCTGGGCCAGGGCGAGCAGCACCAGCGAATTCTACGTGGCCGGCAAGGGCGTGCCGCCGGTCCTGAACGGCATGGCCACCGCAGCGGATTGGATGTCCGCGGCGAGCTTCATCTCGATGGCCGGCCTGATCGCGTTCCTCGGCTTCACCGGCGGCGCCTACCTGATGGGCTGGACCGGGGGCTACGTGCTGATGGCGCTGCTGCTGGCGCCGTACCTGCGCAAGTTCGGGAAGTTCACGGTGCCCGAGTTCATCGGCGACCGTTTCTACTCGAAAGCTGCGCGGATCGTCGCGGTGATCGCGCTGCTGGTAATGTCGATCACCTACGTGATCGGGCAGATGCGCGGAGTGGGCATCGCCTTCTCGAACATCCTCGAGGTCAGGCTGGAGTACGGCCTGGTCACCGGCATGGCCGTGGTGTTCATCTACGCGGTGTTCGGCGGGATGAAAGGCATCACCTACACGCAGATCGCGCAATACGTGATCATGATCTTCGCCTACACCGTGCCGGCCGTGTTCATCGCAATCCAGCTGACCGGAGCGCCGCTGCCGCAGATCGGCCTGGGCTCGACGCTTGCGGGCGAGGATACCTACCTGCTCGAGGCACTCGACCGGACGCTGGTGGATCTCGGCTTCGCCGCGTACACCTCGGTCGCCGGCATGAGCATGCTGAACATGTTCCTGCTGACGCTGGCGCTGATGATCGGCACCGCCGGCCTGCCGCACGTGATCATCCGCTTCTTCACCGTGCCGCGCGTGCGCGACGCGCGCAAGTCCGCCGGCTGGGCGCTGGTGTTCATCGGCATCCTGTACACGACTGCGCCCGCGGTCGGTGCGATGGCGATGTACAACCTGATCAAGACCGTGCAGCCCGGTGAGGTCGGGGATCCGCAGGGCAACCTGGTGATCGACGAGCGTCCCGACTGGATGCTGCGCTGGGAACGCACCGGCCTGTTGGAGTGGGAAGACAAGAACGACGACGGCCGCCTGCAGTACTACAACGACGCCAACCCCGAGTTCGCCGAAATGGCACGCGAGGAGTTCGGCTGGGAGGGCTCCGAGCTCACCCGGATCGACCGCGACATCATGGTGCTCGCAAACCCGCAGATCGCCAATCTGCCGAACTGGGTGATCGCGCTGGTCGCGGCGGGAGGGATTGCGGCAGCACTGTCGACCGCGGCGGGCCTGCTGCTGGCGATCGCGTCGGCGATCTCGCATGACCTGCTGAAAGGCGTGTTCATGCCAAAAATATCGGAGAAACGGGAACTGCTTGCAGGGCGCATCGCGATGGGAGGCGCGATCCTGTTCGCGGGCTACCTGGGCCTGAATCCACCCGGCTTCGCGGCTGAGGTGGTGGCGCTGGCCTTCGGACTTGCCGCGGCGAGCCTGTTCCCGACGCTGATGATGGGGATCTTCGTCAAGCGGATGAACCGCGAAGGCGCGATCGCCGGAATGCTGGCGGGCCTGACCAGCACCCTGTTGTACATCTTTCTGTACAAGGGCTGGTTCTTCTTCCCCGGCACCAACGTGTTCCCCGACACCGCCGAGTACTGGCTGTTCGGCATCAACCCGACCGGCTTCGGTGTGATCGGCGCGCTGCTGAACTTCCTCGTCGCCTATCTGGTGATGAAGGTCACCAAGGCCCCGCCGGAGCATATCCAGCACCTGGTCGAGGACGTGCGCGTACCGCGCGTCGGAACCGGTTCGTAACCGATCCGCCGCAGGCCAGGCCCGCCGTTCGGCGGGCCTGGCCCCTGGGCCGGACCGAACCGCAAGGGCAGGCACGCCATTGCCCTTGCGGTTCCATCTGGGGTAAACGGGGAATATGGACGCGGAATTGCGGGAGATACGCGATTTCCTGGCCGCGAGCCCGGATTACGCGGTGTTGCCGGAGCCGGCGCTCGACCGCCTGCCCCGGCAGCTGGTCGTACGCTACCTGCGCCGAGGCAACCCGTTCCCGCCCGCTCCCGCGGACGCGGGCGACCTCTGGCTGGTGCGCACTGGCGCGATCGACCTGCGCACGCGGCAGGAAGAACTGCTCGACAAGCTGGGCGAGGGCGACGTGTTCGCGGTTCCCGGCGACGACGACGGCGCGGAGGTCATCGGACGGGTCGTCGAGGATGCGCTGTTCTACGTGCTGCCAGCGCCGGCGGCACGCGAACTGCGGCGCCAGCACCCGGAGTTCGCCGACCGTTTCGACCTGGCCAGCCGCCGCCCGCTGCAGCGGGCGCTGGCCGCCTTCCAGGGCTCCGCCGGCCGCGGCGACAGCGTACTGACCGTTTCGGTGGGAGAACTCGTGACCCGTGCGCCGGAGCACATCGGTCCGGACGCGACCATCCAGGACGGCGCACGCCATATGAGCGAGCAGGAGGTTTCGGCGCTGCTGGTGATGGCGGACGACGAACTGATCGGAATCGTCACCGACCACGACCTGCGCAAGCGCTGCCTCGCGACCGGGCGTTCGCGCCAGGAACCGATCGGCAGCATCATGAGCAGCGGGCTGCAGACTGTGACACCGGAGACACCGGCATTCGAAGCGCTGCTGCTGATGTCTCGACTGGACATCCACCACCTGCCGGTTCTTGCCGGCAGTCAGCCAGTGGGGCTGATCTCCACCACGGACCTGATCCGTCACCAGGGCACCAATGCGGTCTATCTCGTCCGCGATATTCGTCGCTGCGAGTCGGTCGCCGCCCTCAGGCGCGTGACACAGGCCCTGCCGGAACTGCAGATCCACCTGGTGCAATCCGGGGCTACCGCGATGCACCTGGGCCAGGCGGTGACCGCGGTGATCGACGCACTGACCCGGCGCCTGCTGAAGCTGGGCGAAGCGGCACTCGGAACGCCGCCCGTGCCTTTCGCCTGGCTCGCCTGCGGATCGCAGGGACGCCGCGAACAGACCGTGCACACTGACCAGGACAACGCGCTGATCTACGCCGACACCGAGGATGCCGGCGCGGACGCGTACTTCGAGCGTCTGGCGCAGTTCGTCACCGACGGCATGGACCAGTGCGGTATTGCCCATTGTCCGGGCCAGGTCAGCCCGCGCTCGGTACACTGGCGGCGCCCGGTCAGCGGCTGGCGCGACGAATTCGCCCGCGTGCTGCGCATTCCCGACCGCAAGGCCGCGATGCTCGCCGCGCATTACTTCGACCTGCGGGTGGTGCATGGCGACGCGCAGCTGTTCGAGCCACTGCGCGCCGAGGCCCTGCGCCACGCCGCGACGCGCCGTCCGTTGCTGGCACAGGTTGCCGAGAATGCCCTGGACACCCCGCCCCCGCTCGGCTTTTTCCGGCAACTGGTGCTGATCCAGGGCGGCGACCAGGCCGATACGCTGGACGTGAAAAAGCAGGGACTGCTCCCGATCACCAGCCTCGCGCGAGTCTACGCGCTGCAGGCGGGGGTTCCTGGCCTGCATACGCTGGACCGGCTGCGTGGCGCGGTGGAGGCAGGCGTGATTGGCCAGGACGACGGCGCGAATCTCTGCGGGGCATACGAAACGCTGGCCACGCTGCGCGCTCAGCATCAGGCGCGACAGATCAAGCAGGGCCAGCCCGCCGACAATTTCATCCCGCCCAGAAGCCTGTCGCCGCTGGAACGCGGTCACCTGAAGGACGCCTTCGGCGTGATCGCGACGATGCAGAAAAACCTGCGCGCACGCCTGGTCGGTCTGGGGGGGCCATGATCCGCCCGGGCCCCTGGCTCTTCTGCTGGCGCCGCCGGCGGCTGGCGCTGCGCCTGCCCGACGTCCCGCTGCGCGCGTATCTGCACCGCAAGATGCCGCGCCTGTGCAGTGACTGCCGCGACACGCCGTTTCTGGCGGTGGATCTCGAGACCACCGGCCTGAACCCTGCGCGCGATCAGATCCTGAGCATCGGCTGGGTCGCGATGGACGGACTGACGATTCGCCTGGAGACCGCACGACAGACCTGGGTGCGCCCGTCGCAGGCGATTCCGGAGGCCAGCGCGGTCATTCACCATATCACCGACGACCAGGCGGCCAGAGGCGGCAGCCTCGGCTCCGCGCTGACACTGCTGCTGCAGGCACTGGCAGGCCGCGTGATGCTTGCCCACCACGCGGCCGTGGAACTGGGCTTTCTGGACCGCGCCTGCGTGAGCGAGTACGGGCACCCCTGTTTGATTCCAACCGTGGACACATTGCGCCTGGCACAGGAACAGCTGGCCCGCCGGCAGGAAGCCATCCGCTCGGACGGGCTGCGCCTCGCGGCGCTGCGCGAGCAGTTCAATCTGCCGCCCTACCGCTCGCACGACGCGTTGAGCGATGCGCTGGCTGCGGCCGAGCTGTTCTGCGCCCAGGTCAGCCACCGCGCGGGCGACGGTCCGCTGCCGCTGCAGCGGGTGCTGCACCGCCCGGGTGCGCTGTGGTGAACCGCGTTGTGGTGACCACGGGGCCGATGCCGCGCGCCAGGGACCGGAAAACCCGCGTGCTATGCTTTCGAGGCTCCGCTCCCGGCGCCGCGGCGCACCACGGACCCACCGCAGAAGGTCCGACAGAACGTATCGAGAACCCACGAGCCCTGAACCAGTCTGGAGGCAAGAGATGAGTGACACGATCGAATCCGCGCTGCACGAGAACCGGCATTTCCCACCGCCGGCCGACTTCGTGGCCAACGCCCGCCTGAAACCGGAGGAGGCCGAAGCGCTGTATCGCAAAGCCGAGGAGGATCACGAAGGCTTCTGGTGCGACCTCGCGCGGGAAAAAATCACCTGGCACCGGGAATTCAGCGTCGGGCTCGACGACAGCCAGGCCCCGCACTACGCCTGGTTCACCGATGGGCGGATGAACGTGTCCTACAACTGCATCGACCGGCATCTCGACACGCGCGGCGACAAGCCCGCGATCATCTTCGAGGGCGAGAACGGCGACACGCGCACCTATACCTACCGGGATCTCTACCACGAGGTCGGCAAGCTCGCGAACGGGCTGCGCGCCAGCGGCGTGCGCAAGGGCGACCGCGTGGTGATCTACATGCCGATGATCGCCGAAGCCGTGATCGCGATGCAGGCCTGCGCGCGCATCGGCGCGGTCCACTCGGTGGTGTTCGGCGGCTTCTCCGCGGACGCGCTGCGCGACCGCATCGACAACTCGGGCGCCGAGGTGATGATCACCGCGGACGGCGGAACCCGCGGCGGCCGGGTCGTCTCGCTGAAGAAGACCGCCGACAAGGCGCTGGACATCTGCAGCGGAACGGTCCGGAAAGTGATCGTCTGCAAGCGGGCGGGCAACGAGGTCAACATGACCGAAGGCCGGGACGTCTGGTGGCAGGACCTGGTGGCCGATCAGCCGGTCGATTGCGAACCCGAATGGGTCGAGTCCGAGCACCCGCTGTTTCTTCTCTACACCTCGGGTTCGACCGGCAAGCCCAAGGGGATCCAGCACGCGAGCGCGGGCTACCTGCTGAACACGATCAT
The DNA here is from genome assembly GCF_000227685.2 of Thioalkalivibrio paradoxus ARh 1. Classification (GTDB taxonomy): domain Bacteria; phylum Pseudomonadota; class Gammaproteobacteria; order Ectothiorhodospirales; family Ectothiorhodospiraceae; genus Thioalkalivibrio; species Thioalkalivibrio paradoxus. Next base: position 2,779,777 of record NZ_CP007029.1, read on the forward strand.
CACCAACGAGTGGGTCTTCGACCTGCACGACGAGGACATCTTCTGGTGCACTGCCGACGTCGGCTGGATCACCGGGCACTCGTACGTGGCCTATGGGCCGCTGGCGGTCGGCGCCACCCAGGTGGTCTACGAGGGCGTGCCGACCGTTCCCGACGGCGGGCGCTGGTGGCAGATGTGCCAGGCACACGGGGTGACCGTGTTCTACACCGCTCCGACCGCAATCCGCGCGCTGATGAAGCTTGGCGACGAGATCCCGGCCGAGTACGACCTTTCGAAACTGCGTCTGCTCGGCACGGTCGGCGAACCGATCAACCCCGAAGCCTGGATGTGGTACTACCGGACGATCGGCGGCGAGCGCTGCCCGATCGTGGACACCTGGTGGCAGACCGAGACCGGTGCCCACATGATCGCGCCGCTGCCCTCGGTGACGACGCTGACGCCCGGTTCCTGCACGCGTCCCCTGCCCGGCATCGTCGCCGACGTGGTGAACGAGGAAGGCGAGAGCCTGGGGCCGGACCAGGGGGGATTCCTGGTGATCAAGAAGCCCTGGCCGTCGATGCTGCGCACGGTCTGGCAGGACGACCACCGCTACAAGTCGACCTACTGGCCGAAGTTCGACGGCAAGTACTACCTGGCCGGCGACTCGGCCCGGCGCGACCCGGACGGCAATTTCTGGATCATGGGCCGCATCGACGACGTGCTGAACGTTTCCGGCCACCGTCTGGGAACGATGGAGATCGAGTCGGCGCTGGTCGCACACGAAGCCGTCGCCGAGGCCGCCGTGGTCGGGCGGCCGCACGACGTGAAGGGCGAGGCGATCGTCGCGTTCGTGATCCTGAAGGGCGAGCGGCCCACCGGTGCCGCAGCGGAGGAAATGGTCAAGGCGCTGCGCGAATGGGTCAGCGAACACATCGGCCCGATCGCGAAACCCGACGACATCCGCTTCGCCGATGGCCTGCCCAAGACCCGTTCCGGCAAGATCATGCGCCGGCTGCTGCGCTCGATCGCGAAGGGCGAGGAGATCACGTCCGACACCTCGACGCTGGAGAACGAGGCCGTGGTCGCGCAGTTGCAGGGCAAGGCGTAGGCGGACGCAAGGCGGCGCCAGAAGCCGGCGAACGGACAGGGCACCCCCCGGCGGCGACGGCAGCCGCCGGGGATCCCCAGCCGCGAGATTCGGTGGCACGCGGTCCGCGTCGCCGCGAAGGCCTTGCGTTGACGCTTTCCGGGCCCGGTCCTAGTATTCCGGATCCGCGTTGCCCGGAACCCTCGCCGATGACTTACTGTGTTGCGATCAAGCTCGACGAAGGCCTCGTCTTCGCCTCCGACTCGAGGACCAATGCGGGGGTGGATCAGGTCAGCACCTACAGCAAGATGCACAGCTTCGAAACCGACGGCGAACGGTTGTTCATCGTGCTGACCGCCGGGAACCTCGCCACCACGCAGGCAGTGGTGAACCGCCTGAAGCGCGAGATGGAAGAAGGCGTCGACGGCAGTTTCGCCGATGCGGTGCACATGTCCGACGCCGCCGAGTACCTCGGCCGCGTGAACCGGGAAGAGCAGGAAAAGCACTCCGAAGCGCTGTCCAAGTCCGGCATCGTCGCCGAGGCAACGCTGCTCCTCGGCGGCCAGATCCGCGGTGGGGAGCCGGAGATCTACCGGGTCTACCCGCAGGGCAACTACATCACCACCAGCCAGCACACGCCTTTTCTGCAAATCGGCGAAAGCAAATACGGCAAACCGATCCTGGACCGCATCCTGGCGCCGTCGACGCCGCTGGGCGACGCCGCCCGCTGCGCATTGGTTTCGATCGATTCGACCATGCGCTCCAATCTGACGGTCGGCCCGCCGATCGAGGTGCTCGTGTACGAAACCGACTCGTTCGCTTTCGAGCACTACCTGTGCCTGGAGGCCGACGACGCCTACCTGCGATCGCTGACGCATGCCTGGGACGAAAACATCCGGAAGGCGTTCGTCGACCTGCCACGCTTCGACTGGGAAACGGCCGGCGCACGCAAGAAACGCGGCACCCACGTACACGCCATGCCCGGACGCGGCACTCGCAAGAACTCCCGCTGAACCCCGTCCTGACGGGGCGGACAGCACGGGGAGATTGGAAACTGCCAAAAGCGCGGCGCCCAGCGCTGCCGACAGCGCTTCAGGCGGCCCGGTCCAGCCGAAACCAGGTATCGGCGACGGCCGTATGAATCGCTCCGATATCCTGCTGCAGCGTATCGATGAACGCATGCAGCCGATCCTCGGCGACCAGCGCGTCGACATCGGCGTCGAGTGCGTGGCGGCGCGCCTGCATCACCAGCCGCAGCGGCAGTTCGTTGCGCGGCAGACGTTCCAGCGCTTCCTGCACGTAACGCAACGAATGCGCGACCGCGCGCGGGAACGGAAGGTCCTGGAGCAGGAACCGCACCACATCGACTCCGTTGATGCGCCTTTTCACATGCTGGCGGTACATCTGGAAGCCGCTTTGGGAACGCAGGATTCCGGTCCAGAGCAGCCCTTCGTACGGAGTCGGATCGGCAGCCTTCTTCAGGTAGCGGATCGCGCCGACGTCGATCTGACGGCTGGTCATGTCGGCCCGTTCCAGATTGCGCCCGACGCGGATGAAATCGTAGGCCGCGTCGTGACTCATGCAGCCGGCCAGCAGGCCAGTGAGCGTCTGACAGCGCTGCACGACCTCGGTCAGGAACTGGTAGCGCACACGCTTTCCGATGCCGTTGTCGATGTGGTCCCGCGCGAACAGGTACATTTCGTTCACGACCTCCCAGGCCTCGGAGGGCACCAGATCGCGCGTGGTGCGAACGTTTTCCCGAGCAGCCTGCAGCGAACTGAGCACCGAACTCGGGTTGTACTGATCGGCGACCAGGAATTTCACGCAGTTGCGCTCGTCCTCGCGCTGGTAGTGCGCGTCGAAGACGTCGTCGTTGCCGGTGACCGCAACCAACCCCTTCCAGGACAGCTGCACGGTCTTGGGCATGTCCAGCGAGACCAGGTGAAACGAGATGATCATGCGGGCCGTGTTCTCGGCCCGTTCGATATAGCGTGCCAGCCAGTAGACACGTTCGGCCACTCTGGAGAGCATCTCAGGCCTCCTCGTCGACGATCCAGGTATCCTTGCTGCCCCCGCCCTGCGAGGAGTTCACGACCAGCGACCCCTTGCGCATCGCGACCCGGGTCAGTCCGCCGGCGGTCACATCGGTGCGCACGCCCTGCAGCACGAACGGGCGCAGATCGAGATGCCGCGGCTCGAGTCCATCCTCACACAGCGTCGGCGCGACCGACAGGCTCAGCGTCGGCTGGGCGATGTAATTGCGAGGGTCCGTCCGGATCAGCTGCGCAAACTCCGCGCGCTGCTTCTTGGTCGCATGCGGCCCAACCAGCATGCCGTAGCCGCCGGACTCGTTCGCGGGTTTCACCACCAGTTCGTCCAGGTGGTCGAGCACGTACGTCCGGTCGTCGTCGTTCACGCAGAGCCAGGTCGGGACATTCGGAATGATCGGATCCTGATCGAGGTAGTAGCGGATCATCGCCGGCACGAAAGCATAGATCACCTTGTCGTCGGCAACCCCCGAGCCGGGCGCGTTCGCGAGCCCGACATTGCCCTTGCGCCAGGCACGCATCAGGCCGGGCACGCCGAGCAGCGATTCGGCATTGAACACCTCGGGATCCATGAAGTCGTCGTCGATCCGCCGATAGATCACGTCGACCCGCTCGAGCCCCTGGATGGTGCGCATGTACACGCAGTCGTCGTCGCCGACGACCAGGTCCGCACCCTCGACCAGTTCGGCGCCCATGCGCTGCGCAAGAAACGAGTGTTCGAAATAGGCCGAGTTGAAGATCCCAGGCGTGAGCACCGCGATCTCCGGGTAGTCCTGCGGGCGCGGCGAGATCGACGCCAGCATGTCGAACAGCTGGGTCGGGTATTCGTCGACCGGAAGAATGCTCGAATTCTCGAACACCTCGGGGAATACCCGCTTGGTCACCTCGCGGTTTTCCAGCATGTACGACACACCGGAAGGCACCCGGAGATTGTCCTCCAGCACGTACAGCGTGCCGTCGCCGTCGCGCACCAGGTCGGAACCGCAGATATGCGCCCAGACGCCGTGCGGTGGATGGATGCCGCGACACTGCTCGCGAAAATTCCGGGAATGCTCGAGCACGTAGGCCGGCATGACCCCGTCGCGAAAGATCCTCTGCTCGTTGTACACGTCGTCGATGAACAGGTTCAGCGCGGTCAGACGTTGGACCAGGCCTGCCTCGACCCCGGCCCACTCGTTTTTCGAGATCACTCGGGGAACGATATCGAACGGCCAGGCGCGGTCGATGTTCTCGCCCTCGCTGTAGACCGTGAAGCTGATGCCCATTTCGAGAATCGCGTGGTCGGCGGCCTGCTTGCGAATTCGCAGCTCGTTGTCATCGAGCGAGCTGAGGTAATCGGTCAGGCGCCGGGCCACCGGTCGGGGCTTGCCCGGGGAAGCGATCAGCTCGTCGTAGAACGGAGCGGGATCGTAGGCCTTCCAGTCGATGGACATCCGGGTCAACCTCCTGCAAACGGAAGCGCAAGGTGCGCCTGCTACTGTAACCCAGTGGCAACCTCGCAAGAACCCTGCCCGTTCTCAGAGAGTCCGGAGGATCGTCCAGCACCGGGTGGCCGCCCGGTCCGCACGGCTTGGGTGCGCACAGGCACCATGGGCACAGGATGGACGCACCGTTTTCGTGCGCTCGGCGCCACCTGCGCTCGCCGGCGCCAGATAGCCGGAGGCGGGTCGCGGCGGGGAATAAAGGCGGGAATCGGGGGCTACACCGCTGCGGTGCAGCCACCGGCCAGATGGGGCCGTTCAGGCCGACTTGGTGAACTGCACCTGTTTCCAGTAGCCGAACAGACTCGCGGGCTCGATCGCGACCGGTTCGCGGCCGGTCACCGAGACGAAGTGATCCAGCTCCATGTCGGGCCGGAACCCGACGGCCCGCGACAGCGGCCGCAGGCTGCGTTCCAGGGTACGCAGGAACCACTGGCGCGACGCGAAATGGTTCACCACCAGGATCTGCCCACCGGGCCGGCAGACCCGCCACATCTCCGCGAACAGCTGCTCGGGATTGGGCACCACCGACGCCACGTACATCGCGACCACGGCATCGAAGCTGTCGTCCGCGAAACCCAGCCGTTCGGCATTCATCTCGGCCAGGCCGATCACTGCGGGGCAGTCTTCAGCGGATAGCCGCCGGCGGGCGACGTCGAGCATCTCCCGGCTGATGTCGATGCCCACGACCTCGGAGTCCGTGCAATAGAATGGCAGCGAAATCCCGGTTCCGACCCCGACCTCGAGCACGCGCTTGCCGGATACCGGAGCCAGCGTGTCCAGCGCAAGGCGCCGGCCCCGGGCGAAAACGCGCCCGAAGATCACGTCGTAATGACGGGCGTAACGCCGATAGCTTTTTCGGATACTGATCAGGTCCATGTCCCCAGAACCCCTCTCGGCACAACCATTCGTCGGAACATGTGAAAGCCGCCCTGGGGCGGCTTCACTTGGCGCTTCAGGCGGCGTCGACGGCCTTCATGCTGAGCCTGATCCGGCCCTGCTTGTCGACCTCGAGCACCTTCACGGTCACCGAATCGCCCTCGTTCAGGAAGTCGGTCACATTCTCCACGCGCTCGTTCGAGATCTGGGAGATGTGCACCAGTCCGTCGCGGCCGGGCAGGATCGACACGAACGCGCCGAAATCCATGATCTTCACCACGCGCCCGCTGTAGACCCGACCGACTTCGACATCGGCGGTCAATTCCTCGATGCGGCGCTTGGCCTCCTCGCCCGCGGCCTGGTCGGTCGACGCGATCTTCACGACCCCGTCGTCGGAGATATCGATCGACGTGCCCGTCTCCTCGGTCAGCGCCCGGATGGTCGCGCCGCCCTTGCCGATCACATCCCGGATCTTCTCCGGGTTGATCCGCAGGGTGATGAAGCGCGGCGCATAGCTCGACATCTCGGTGCGATGCGAACTGATCGACTCGCCCATGCGCTCGAGGATATGGAGACGTCCCTCGCGGGCCTGCTGCAGCGCCTTCTCCATGATCTCGCGGGTAATCCCGTCGATCTTGATGTCCATCTGCAGCGCCGTCACGCCGGCGCGCGTACCTGCGACCTTGAAGTCCATATCGCCCAGATGATCCTCGTCGCCGAGGATATCCGTCAACACCGCGAAGCGGTCCGCTTCCTTGATCAGCCCCATCGCGATCCCGGCGACCGGCGCCTTCAGCGGTACGCCGGCATCCATCAGCGCGAGGCTGGTGCCGCAGACCGACGCCATCGAACTCGAACCGTTCGATTCGGTGATCTCGGAGACCACGCGGATCACGTAGGGGAAGCTGTCGTCTCGCGGCACGACCGCCTGCACGCCGCGCTTCGCGAGGCGGCCGTGGCCGATCTCGCGCCGTTTCGGCGAGCCCACCATACCGGTTTCGCCGGTGCAGTACGGCGGGAAGTTGTAATGGAGCATGAACCGTTCGCGGCGTTCGCCCTCGATCGCATCGATCACCTGGGCATCGCGGTCGGTACCGAGGGTTGCAACCACCAGCGCCTGGGTCTCGCCGCGGGTGAACACCGCTGAACCGTGGGCGCGCGGCAACACCCCGGTCTGCACCGTGATCGGACGCACCGAACGCGTATCCCGGCCATCGATGCGCGGGTTGCCATCGAGGATGCGGTCGCGCACGATCCGGTACTCCAGTTCGTGGAACGCGTTCTTCACGGCTTCGGCGGAAGGGGCGCCCTCGTCACCGGTGGCGAGCCGTTCGACCACATCCGCACGCAGGCTGTTCAAGCGCTCGGTCCGCGCCTGTTTCTCGGCGATCTGGTAGGCCTCGACCAGCGCGTTGCGGGCCACTTCGGCCACCTGGGCATCGACGCTGTCATCGGTCTGCGGCGCGGTCCAGTCCCAGGCCGGTTTGCCGGCGTCGGCGGCCAGTTCGCGGATCGCCTGGATCGCAGCCTGCATCTGTTCGTGGCCGTACATCACCGCGCCCAGCATCACGTCCTCGGAAAGCTCGCTGGCCTCCGATTCGACCATGATCACCGCGTTCTCGGTACCCGCGACGACCAGATCGAGCTGCGAGTCCGGCAACTCGGAGGCCGTGGGGTTCAGCAGGTACTGACCGTCGCGGTAGCCGACGCGCGCCGCGCCGATCGGCCCGGCGAACGGCACGCCCGACACCGCGAGCGCGGCCGAGGCGCCGAGCATCGCGACGATGTCCGGGTCCACCTCGGGGTTGATCGACATCACGGTCGCAACGATCTGGGTTTCGTGCGTGAAGCCCTCGGGGAACAGCGGGCGCAACGGACGGTCGATCAGCCGGCTGGTCAGCGTTTCCTTTTCGTTCGGGCGTCCCTCGCGCTTGAAGAACCCCCCGGGGATCTTGCCTGCCGCGTAGGTCCGTTCCTGGTAGTTCACCGTCAGCGGGAAGAAGTCGCGCCCGGGATCGGCCTCCTTGCGCGCCACCACCGTGACCAGCACCACGGTATCCGCGATGTTGACCAGGACAGCCCCGGTGGCCTGCCGGGCGATGCCTCCGGTCTCGAAGGTGACCGTCTGATTTCCGTACTGAAACGTCTTCTTGTATGACACGCTCTGCTTCCCGCTTGGTGGTGGACTTGGGCGATTTCGGTCAAACGGAACACCATCTTGCTGGTCTTTTCGTCCGTCCGCTGCGTTGCCCGCCCGGGTGCATGGAACCCCATGCGCCCGGGCGGGCGCCTTGCCGACGGACGAAAATCCGGCGCAATCCGGTACCCTGTTTTGCGTCAATCGCCTTATCGGCGTAGACCGAGGCTCTGCACCAGCGCCTGATAGCGCTCTTGGTCCCTGCCCTTCAGGTAGCTCAGCAACTTGCGCCGCTGATTGACCATCTTGAGCAGGCCGCGGCGCGAATGGTGATCTTTCTTGTGGGTCTGGAAATGACCCATCAGGTGCTGGATGCGCGCGGTGAGCAGAGCCACCTGCACCTCCGGCGAACCCGTGTCGTTGGCATCGCGGCGGTGCTGCTCGACGATGGCCATCTTGGCTTCGGTACCGATTGACATGACGTAGCTTGACTCCTGAATCGTAAACCCTGTTACCTGCCTGTCGGGTACGGCCCTGCCGGCCGTACCCCCTTGGTCCAATGTCCGGGTGACCCGCTTGCATTGCGCCGGAACACAGGTTCCCAGCGCCACGGGCACACACGAAGGCGCGAAATAGTAGCATGGCCGGGGCCCGGAATACCAAGCATGCGCCGCCCCGGAACCGGCGCCGCTTCAGGCGCCTGCCGGGCCGCCGGCCACGAACAGCCGCCGCGGCGCCACCCGGCCGTCATCGAGCAATGCGCCAACCCCGAGAAACTCGCCGTTCGATCCGTACAGCCGCAGGGGCCCGCGGTCCCGTATCTGGGCGACGAACACCGGCTGCCCCTGACGCAGGAAACGCGTGCTCGCGGCATCCAGCCGCACTTCCGGGCAGCCCGACAGCGCGCTGTCCGCGGGTAGCAGCCAGCGCTCCAGCGCCTGGGGACCCCCCTCGGCGGACGCGGCCTCCAGTTCTTCCAGGGTGACCATTCCCCTGGCATCGAAGGCTCCATGACCCGTTCTGCGCAGTTCCGCAACCGCGGCCCCGCAGCCCAGCACACGGCCGAGATCCTCGATCAGGGTGCGGATATAGGTTCCCTTGCTGCAATGCACCTCGACGCGCAGCCGGTCCGGCGCCTCGAACACCGCGCGCAGCTCATGGATGGTCACATTCCGCGCAGGCCGTTCCACTTCGATGCCCTTGCGCGCCAGCGCATACAACCGCTGCCCCTGGTGCTTCAGTGCCGAGTGCATCGGCGGCACCTGCTGGATTTCGCCGCGGAAACCGGCACAGGCCGCATCGATCTCGGCGGCGGTCAGCACCGGCACCGGACGCTCGTTCTGGATCTCACCTTCCATGTCCCCGGTCGAGGTCTCGACCCCGAGACGGGCCACCGCGCGATACCGCTTGTCCGCATCCAGAAGCCAAGCGGAGACCTTGGTCGCCTGCCCGAAACAAAGCGGAAGCAGGCCGGTGGCCAGCGGATCCAGGCTGCCGGTATGCCCCGCCTTGCGGGCCGCAAGCAGGTATTTGACCCGCCCCAGCGCCTGATTCGAACTCAGGCCCCGCGGCTTGTCGAGCAGGATGATGCCATCGATGTCACGGCGCTGGATCGGCATAGGGTGGTTCGGCGAGTGCCCGGCCCGCTAACAGCGTGGGCTTGGACGTCAGCGCGGGTCAGCGGTCGGACCCGGGATCGGCGGGATCGACGGACTCATCCGATGGCGCATCCTGCGGATGCCGGGCGATGTCCTCGGCGATCGCCGAGTCGATCAGCGCCGAAATGCGCGCGCCGCGCTCGGGGGTATCGTCGTAAATGAAGCGCAGCGTCGGAACGCTGCGCAGACGCAGGCGCGTTCCCAGCGCGTGACGCAGATAGCCGGCGGCATGGTTCAGGCCCTGTTGCGCCTCGAGCCCCTTGGCTTCGCCGCCCAACTGGGTGAAGAAGACCTTGGCATGCGCAAGATCGCGGCTGACCTCGACCCCCGACAGGGTGATCATCCCGACCCGCGGATCCTTGACCTCGAGCCGGATCAGCTCGGCCAGTTCGCGCTGCATCTGGTCGCCGACCCGCTCGCTGCGGTGATAGTCGCGGTGCGCCGTCATTACAGCGACCGCGCCACTTCGACGCGCTGGTACACCTCGATCTGGTCACCCGGACGCACGTCGTTGTAGTTCTTCACCGCGATCCCGCACTCGGTCCCGGTCTTCACTTCGTTTACGTCGTCCTTGAACCGCCGCAGGCTCTCGAGTTCGCCCTCGAAGATCACGACATTGTCGCGCAGCACGCGGATCGGGTTGCCGCGCTTGACCGTGCCTTCGACCACCAGGCAGCCGGCAACGGCACCGAAGCCGGAGGCCTTGAACACGTCGCGCACCTGGGCCAACCCGACGATCTCCTCGCGCATCTCCGGCGCCAGCAGGCCGGACAGCGCCTGCTTCACGTCCTCGATCGCCTCATAGATCACCGAGTAGTAGCGGATGTCGATCTCGTTCTCGGCCGCGAGCCGTCGCGCGCCGGCATCGGCACGAACGTTGAACGCGATGATGATCGCCTGACTCGCCATTGCGAGGTTGATATCGGACTCGGAGATCCCGCCCACGCCGGTCGACACCACCTTGACCCGCACCTCGTCGGTCGAAAGCTTGATCAGCGCGTCGCGCAACGCCTCGGCGGAACCCTGCACGTCGGTCTTCAACAGGATGTTGACCGTTGCGACCTGGCCCTCCTTCATCTGGTTGAAGATATTCTCCAGCTTCGACGCCTGCTGCGCCGCCAGCTTGTGCTCGCGCTGCCGGGTCTCGCGATGCGCGGCCACCTCGCGCGCGGTCTTCTCGTCCGCGACCACCAGCACTTCGTCGCCGGCGTTCGGCACCCCGGACAGGCCGAGGATCTCGACCGGCATCGACGGCCCCACCTTCTTCACCGCGGTGCCAGTGTCGTCGAACATCGCGCGGACACGGCCGTATTCCTGACCGCTGAGCAGGATGTCGCCATGCTCCAGACATCCGGCCTGCACCAGCACGGTAGCCACCGGGCCGCGGCCCTTGTCCAGGCGCGACTCGATCACCACGCCGCGCGCCGGCCCCTCGTCGGGCACCTGCAATTCCATCACTTCCGCCTGCAGGCCCACGGCATCGAGCAACTCGTCGATCCCCTGCCCGGTCAGCGCGGACACCGGCACGAACTGGGTCTCTCCGCCCCAGGATTCGGGGATCACCCCATGCTGGGAGAGTTCGTTCATCACGCGGTCCGGGTCCGCATCCGGCTTGTCGATCTTGTTCACCGCAACGACCAGCGGCACACCGCCCGCCTTCGCATGTTCGACCGCCTCGATCGTTTGCGGCATCACGCCGTCGTCGGCCGCGACCACCAGGATCACGATGTCGGTCGCCTTCGCGCCGCGTGCACGCATCGCGGTGAATGCCGCGTGGCCCGGGGTGTCCAGGAAAGTGATCCCGCCCTTGGGCGTTTCGACATGATAGGCGCCGATGTGCTGGGTAATCCCCCCGGCCTCGCCCGACGCGACCTTGGCCTTGCGGATATGGTCCAGCAGCGAGGTCTTGCCATGATCGACGTGGCCCATCACGGTCACGACCGGCGGACGCGGCTTGGCTTCCCCGGTCTGCTGGACGTCCAGACTGATCTCGTCCTCGATGCTGCGGGCCACCGCCAGGATCGCCTTGTGTCCCATTTCCTCGACCACCAGCACCGCGGTGTCCTGGTCGATGCTTTGGTTGATGGTGGCCATCACGCCCATCTGCATCAGGGTCTTGATCAACTGCGGCGCCTTGATCGCCATCGCCTGGGCCAACTCGCCGACGGTGATGGTTTCCGGAATCTCGACCTCGCGCACCACGGGCGCCGTCGGCCGCGCAAAGCCATGCTTGCTGGCCACCGCGGCGGCAGCGGCGGTCTGCGCGACGCGGCTGCGGCCCTTCTCGCGACGGCCACGCCGATCGCCGGCCACATGCAGCTCCTTGCGACCGCCTTCGTCACGCCCACCACGGCGCCCCTTCTTCCGTGCCGGCTCGGCCTTGCCCGCCGCTTCCTGGCGGGCCTTGGCCTCCTTCTCGGCGAGCAGGCGCTGGGCCTCTTCCTTCTGCTGCCGGCGTTGTTCCTCGGCCTTTGCCCGCGCGGCCGCCTCGGCCTCTTCACGCTGCCGGCGCTCCTGGCGAACCTTGCGCTCTTCCTGTTCCTGCTGGCGCTGCTCGACCGCGCGCCGCATCGCGTCGCGCTCGGCCTCGACCTGCCGCGCCAGCTGCTCGGTACGGCTCAGCGGCCGTTCGGCACCGGCCTGCTTCGTCTTGCGCTCGTCAGGCGCCTCGGCCTCGACCGCCGGCGGCTCGGGTTCGGGCTCGGGCTCAGGTTCGGGAGCCGGCTCCGGCTCGGGAGCTGGCTCGGGTTCCTCGGGAACCGCGGGGGCTTCCACCGGGACCTCGGCAACCGGTTCCGCCGGCTCTTCGCGCGCCTCGGCCACCGGTTCGGCCCGGGGCTCGGGCGCCTCGACCGGCGGGGCCTCTGGCACCGGCGTTTCGGTGACCGGTGCCACCTCTGGTTTCGTTTCCGCCACGGCCTCGGCGAGCGCCGCTTCTGGTTCGGGCGCTGCCACCTCGGGTTCGGGCTCGCGCCGCAGGATTTGCCGGCGCTTGCGCACCTCGACATTCACGGTCTTCGTCCGCCCCTGGCCCGCGTTCACTTTCAGCGTCTGCGTCGTCGCCCGGCGCTTCAGGGTCATGCGTCCGGCTGCACCGCGCTCGCCGCCATGGGTCTCGCGCAGGTGTTCGAGCAGGCGCAGTTTCTGCGCATCAGTCACCATCGCCGCAGGACCATCGACCTCCACGCCCGCTTCCTTGAGCTGGCCAATGAGGCGGTCCACCGGTGTTCCCACCGATTCCGCGAATTGCTGTACTGTCATCTGCGACATTGCGCCTACCTCCTGTCCAATTCTATCGGCTCGGGCCCTACGCCTTCACTGCAATCAGCGCGGCCCGTTCACGCGCCTTCGGCAAACCACGGCGCGCGCGCCGCCATAATCAACTCGGCCGCCTGTTCGGCGTCGATGTCGGTCGCTTCCACCACGTCGTCGACCGCCTGCTCGGCCAGGTCTTCCATGGAGCAGATCCCATGCGCGGCCAGCTTGTTGGCCAGCGCCTGCGTCATGCCTTCCATGTTCACCAGATCCGGGGCCGGTTGCGCGCCCTCGAGCTGTTCCTCGGCCGCGATCGCGCGGGTCAACAACGCATCGCGCGCCCGGGCCCGCAGCTCCTCGACGATCTCGGCATCGAATTCCTCGATCGCCAGCAATTCCTGCTCGTCGACATAGGCCACTTCGTCCAGCGTGGTGAAGCCTTCCTGCACCAGGATCCCCGCGACCTCCTCGTCGACGTCCAGCGCCTCCATGAACTGACCCTGCAATTGCTGTGCCTCAGCGTCGCTCTTCTCGGCCGCCTGCGCCTCGGTCATCACGTTCAGCTCCCAGCCGGTGAGCTGCGACGCGAGCCGCACGTTCTGGCCACCGCGACCGATCGCCAGCGACAGCTTGTCCTCGGCCACTGCGATGTCCATGCTCTGCTTCTCTTCGTCGACCACGATCGACAGCACTTCGGCCGGGGACATCGCGTTGATCACGAACTGCGCCGGATTCTCGTTCCAGACGATGATGTCGATCCGCTCGCCGGCCAGCTCGTTCGAAACCGACTGCACCCGCGAGCCGCGCATCCCGACACAGGCACCGACCGGGTCGAGGCGCGGGTCGTTCGAGCGCACCGCGATCTTCGCGCGTGCGCCGGGATCGCGCGCCGCGCCCATGATCTCGATGATGCCCTGCCCAACCTCGGGCACTTCCAGCTTGAACAACTCGATCAGGAATTCCGGCACCGTGCGGCTGACGAACAGCTGCGGGCCGCGCGCCTCCGGCCGGATCTCACGCAGATAGCCGCGCAACCGGTCGTTGTTGCGCACCGACTCGCGCGGAATCATGTGCTCCCGGGGCACCAGCGCTTCGGCGTTGTTGCCGAGGTCCAGGTATACGCCATTGCGGTCGGTGCGCTTGACGATCCCCATCACCAGCGTGCCGACCCGGGACTCGTACTCCTCGAGCACCTTCGCGCGCTCGGCCTCGCGCACCTTCTGCACGATCACCTGCTTCGCGGTCTGCGCTGCGATACGCCCGAAATCGACCGCCTCGACCGGTTCCTCGATCACCTCGCCGACCTCGATCTCCGGATACTTCTGGTACGCGTAAGACAGCAGGATCTGGTGATCGGGCGATTCGAATTCCGGATCGTCGTCGTCGATCACGGTCCAGCGCCGAAAGGCTTCGTAGTCGCCGGTGGCCCGGTCGATCTTCACCCGCACATCCATCTTGCCGCCGTGGCGCTTGCGCGTAGCCATCGCCAGCGCCGATTCCAGCGCCTCGAAGATAACGCTCTTGTCCACGCCCTTCTCGTTCGAGACGGCGTCGACGACCAGCAGGATCTCCTTGTTCATGCTCTTGCTCTCCACAACATCGGCGGCTGCCCGCGATGATTGATCAACGACTTGGCTCGATCGGCGGCAGCAGGCGGGCCCGGGCGATCGCGCCGAGCGGCAGCGCATACGCGACGCCGTCCACCTCCACCTCGATCCCGCTGTCGGACGCCGACAGCAGCCGACCGCGATAGTTGCGCCGGCCATGTTCCGGCCAGGCCAGCCGCACTTTCACATCGCTCCCGAGGTACTGGCGATACTGCCCGGGCGTGAACAGCGGGCGTTCGATACCGGGGCTCGACACCTCCAACGTGTAGTCACCGCGGATCGGCTCCTCGACATCCAGAACCGCAGCCACCTGCTCGCTGACCGTGCCGCAATCGTCCACCGTGATCCCGTCAGGGTGGTCGATGTACAGGCGCAACAGCACCGGGGTCGAACCCGACTGGTATTCCACACCCCAGAGTTCGAATCCCAGCGCCTGCACCGAGGGAGCAAGCGTGTCCCAGAGTTCCTGTGCCTTGTCCAACGAAATTCACCTGCTTCGCGAAGCTGCGGACAGCCCCGTCCGGAAACAAAAAAGGGGCGTCCTCCGCCCCGATACGGCCAACGGTCGCATCCGCGTCCGCCAGACCCGTGCTCATCATCCGATCCCGGCCGATCCACCGAGACGCAATCCAACAATAAAGGCCCCAACAGGGGCCTTCGGGCGTCCTCGCGAGCGAACCGCTGAAGACCCAGTCGACGCCTGACTGCCGCCTCGGCACCAGCCCCGGGCCGGGACCGCCTTTCGGGCCATCCTGCTGCCAAGGGTCCGCGCAACCGACCAGGGTCGTTCCACGAGGGACGCATATGCTACCGCAGCCAGCGGTCGCCCGTAAAGCGCGAGCCTGCCGGAATCGCCGGACGGGCCACCCCGGACCCACGTCAACGGGCGCTCCCACACCTGCCTTGGCCGCATAAAAAAACCCGCGCCGGAGCAGGACGCGGGTTCGATGACATTCAACTTGGTAGCGGGGGCAGGATTTGAACCTGCGACCTTCGGGTTATGAGCCCGACGAGCTGCCAGACTGCTCCACCCCGCATCCGAGAAACGGGACTATACCAAAGCCCGTCCTACCCCGCAAGCGCCGAATACCCCTTCGGCCACGACGCCGCACGCCTGGCCGCGGAGGCATCGAGCAGCACCCGATGCCACAGCCTGCCGTGATGCCGCGACGCATAGCGGGCACATGGCCTACAGCAGGCTGCCGGCGACAGCGTAATGCGTAAGCCCCAACAGCAGGCCGGGGAACACGCCGAGCAGCAGCACCGCCAGGCCGTTCACGCTGATCGCGGTCGCGAACACGCCGCCGCGGTTCACCGGCGCGCGCTCCTCCACCGGATCGTCGAAGAACATCAGCTTCACCACGCGCAGGTAGTAGAACGCGCCGATGATCGAGAAGATCACCGCGTAGACGCCGAGCCAGACATAGCCGGCGCCGATCGCCGCCTGAATCACCGCAAGCTTGGCGAAGAAGCCGACGGTCGGCGGCACCCCGGCCATCGAGAACAGCAGCAGCAGCATCATGAACGCGAACCAGGGGTTGCGCTTCGCCAGGCCCTTGAAATCGTCGAGCCGGTCGGCCTCGTAGCCGCGCCCGGAGAGCAGGATGATCATCCCGAAGCCGCCGGCCGCGGTGAGCGCATAGACGATGATGTAGAACATCGCCGAGGCATAACCACTCTCGGTGCCGGCGAGGATGCCCATGAACAGGAAGCCGACATGCGCGATCGTCGAGTAGGCGAACATCCGCTTCAGGCTGGTCTGGGCGATCGCGATCACGTTGCCGACCGCGAGTGACAACACCGCGAGCACGATCAGCATGTCGCCCCAGTCGCCGTGCAGCGGTCCGAGTCCCTCGACCAGCAGGCGCATCAGCAGCGCGAAGCCGGCGATCTTCGGCGCGGTCGCGATGAACAGCGTGACCGCGGTCGGCGCGCCGTCGTAGACATCCGGCACCCACATGTGGAACGGCACCGCGCCGAGCTTGAACGCGACGGCCACGACCACGAACACCAGGCCGAACACCAGCGGCACGTTCATTCCCGCATCGGCGGTATGCAGCGCGGCCGCGACCGCGGCGATGTCGAGGCTGCCGGTCATGCCGTAGATCATCGACAGCCCGTACAGCAGCAGCCCGGACGCCAATGCCCCGAGCACGAAGTACTTCATCGCGGCCTCGGACGCGCGGGACGAATCGCGCCAGAACGCGACCAGTGCATACGACGCGAGCGCGAGCAGTTCGAGGCCGAGGTAGAGCGTCAGGAAGTTGTGCGCCGAGATCATCACCATCATGCCCAGCACCGCGAACAGCCCGAGCACGTAGAACTCGCCCTTGTAGATGTCGCGCTCGATCAGGTAGGGACGCGCGTACAGGAACACGAAGAAGGTGACGACGTACATCGCGAGCTTCAGCACGTCGCTCATCGGATCGGCGACGAAGGTGCCGTTGAAGGTCAGCTGGGTCTCGGGACCGGCCAGCCAGAACGTCAGCACCGCTGCGCCGACCAGCGTCGCCTGCACCAGGCCGTAGGTGATGTCACGCCGGGAGTCCGGCAGGAAGGCGTCCAGCACCAGGATCAGGCAGGCCATGCCGACCACGAACATCTCGGGCACGGCGGGCAGGAAGGCAGGAATCTCGAAATTCATCTCAGGTCCCGTGTCAGAGTGCCGGCAGCTTCGACTGCCCGATATGGATCACGAGCTGGTCGATGGTCGCATTCATCACGTCGAGCAGCGGCGCGGGCCAGATCCCGAGCAGCAGCACGAAGAACGCCAGCACGCCCATGACCAGGAATTCGCGCGGGGTCAGATCCTTGAGCTTCGCGACGTTGTCGTTCGCGATCTCGCCGAACACGACGCGCTTCACCAGCCAGAGCGTGTAGGCGGCCGCCAGGACCAGCGTGGTCGCGGCCAGGAACGCCAGCCAGAAGTCGGCGCGGAACGCCGCCAGGATCACCATGAACTCGCCGACGAATCCCGAGGTGCCCGGCAGCCCGGTATTGGCCATCGCGAACAGCACGAAGAAACTCGCGAACCAAGGCATGGTGTTCACGACGCCGCCGTAATCGCCGATGTTGCGACTGTGCAGGCGGTCGTAGAGCACGCCGACCGCGAGGAACATCGCGGCGGAGATGAAGCCGTGCGAAATCATCTGCACCATGCCGCCAGCGATCCCCAGCGACGCGCCGGTCCAGTCGCCGGTGTTGCGGAAGATCATGAACGCGATGAAGAAGCCCAGCGTCGCGAAGCCCATGTGCGCGATCGACGAGTACGCGATCAGCTTCTTCATGTCGCTCTGCACCAGCGCGACCAGTCCGATGTAGACGATCGCGATCAGCGACAGCGTGATGATCAGTACGTCCAACACCGCGGACGCGTCGGGCGTGATCGGCAGGCTGAAGCGCAGGAAGCCGTAGCCGCCGATCTTCAACATGATCGCCGCCAGGATCACCGAGCCCCCGGTCGGCGCCTCGACGTGGGCATCCGGCAGCCAGGTATGCACCGGGAACATCGGGATCTTCACCGCGAACGCGGCGAAGAACGCGAGGAAGATCAGGATCTGCGCCGTCATCGGCAGCGGCAGGTGGTGGAAATCGAGGATCGCGAAGCTGCCGCCGGCCTGGAAATACATGTAGATCAGCGCGATCAACATGAACACCGAACCGAGGAAGGTGTACAGGAAGAATTTGATCGTCGCGTAAACGCGCCTCGGCCCGCCCCAGATGCCGATCACCAGGAACATCGGGATCAGCATCGCCTCGAAGAACACGTAGAACAGCACCGCGTCCAGCGCCGAGAACATGCCGATCATCAGCCCCTGCATGATCAGGAACGCCGCGAGGTAATACGCGACACGGTCCTTCACCGACTCCCAGGCCGCGATCACGACCAGCACCGTGGTCAATGTGGTCAGCAGGATCAGCGGCATCGAGATGCCGTCGACGCCCAGGTGGTAGTGCACGTTGAACGCCGGGATCCAGGACGTGAACTCCTGGAACTGCATCTCCGCGGTGCCGCGCTCGAAGCCGAACCAGAGCAGCAGGCTCGCGGCGAAGGTCGCCAGCGCCACGGAGAAGCCGATGCGCAGCGCGACCGCGGGGGCGTCGCGGCCCGCGACCAGCGTCAGGAAGCCGCCCAGGATCGGCAGCCAGATCAGCAGACTCAGGATGGGCCAGTCAGCAATCATGGTCGTTCCTTGATGGAGCCGCGGCGCGCCTGGACATCGCGCCGGCGCCGTGAGAATTCGGGGCTGTGAACATGGCGGTCGTCATTCAGATCACGAACGCGAAGATCAGGACCAGCAGGCCGATGATCATCACGAACGCATAGTGGTAGAGGAAGCCGGTCTGCACCGCGCGAACACGCGCGGCGATCCAGCCGACCGAGCGTGCGGTACCGTTCACCAGCACCCCGTCGATCACCAGCGCGTCGCCGTAGCGCCAGAGCCAGTGACCCAGACGGCGGGCACCGCCGGCGAACACGCGGTCGTTGAAGCGATCGGCATAATACTTTTCTTCCAGGATTCGAACCGCCAGCCGCAGCCGATCGGCGATCACCCCGGGCAGATCCGGGCGTTTCAGGTAGAGGTACCAGGCCGTGATCAGACCGGCCATCGCGAGCCAGAACGCCGGCAGCATCAGGCCGTGCAGCACGAAGGCCAGCACGCCGGTGTAGCTTTCGCCCTTGATTCCGAGCACGTCGTGTTCTTCCAACACGAACAGGCTGTCGGCGAAGAAGTCGCCGAACAGCATCGGCCCGATGAAATACCCGGCGACCACCGACGGAATCGCCAGCAGGATCAGCGGCACGGTGACCACCCACGGCGACTCCTTCGGCTTCAGCGGGCCATGGTCGTGGTGATGGTCGTCGTGGTCGTCGCCGTGATCGGGCAGGTACCGATGCGCCTGGTCGTAGCGCTCCTTGCCGTGGAACACCAGGAAGAACATGCGGAAGGTGTACAGCGCGGTCACGAACACGCCGAGCAGTACCAGCCAGTAGGCGAAGGTCGCCCCGGGGATCTGCGAATACCCGACCGCCTCGATGATCGCGTCCTTGGAGAAGAAGCCGGAGAAGAACGGGAACCCGATCAATGCCAGCGAGCCGATCAGCGCGGTCACGTAGGTGATCGGCATGTGCCGGCGCAGCCCGCCCATCGCGCGCATGTCCTGCAGGTGGTGCATCGCGATGATCACCGAACCCGCGGCCAGGAACAGCAGCGCCTTGAAGAACGCGTGGGTCATCAGGTGGAACAGGCCGGCCGCGTAGGCCGACGCGCCAAGCGCGACGGTCATATAGCCGAGCTGCGACAGTGTGGAGTACGCGACTACGCGCTTGATGTCGTTCTGCACCAGCCCGATCAGGCCCATGAAGAACGCGGTGATCGCGCCGATCACCAGGATGAACGACAGCGCCGGCACCGAGAACTCGTACAGCGGCGACATGCGCGCCACCATGAAGATGCCGGCGGTGACCATCGTCGCGGCATGGATCAGCGCCGAGATCGGGGTCGGACCTTCCATCGAGTCCGGCAGCCAGACGTGCAGCGGCACCTGCGCCGACTTGCCCATCGCGCCGATGAACAGGAAGATCAGCGCGACGTCGAGCAGGCCGAAAGTCATCCCCGGCCACAGCGTGATCGTCGCGTCGCGCATGCCCTCGGCCTCGGCGAACACCTCGGTGTAGTTCAGGCTGCCGGCGTAGAACACCAGCGCCGCGATCCCGATCAGGAAGCCGAAGTCGCCGACCCGGTTCACGATGAACGCTTTCAGGTTCGCGTAGATCGCGGTCGGGCGCTTGTACCAGAAACCGATCAGCAGGTAGGACACCAGGCCCACCGCTTCCCAGCCGAAGAACAGCTGCAGGAAGTTGTTCGCCATCACCAGCATCAGCATCGAGAAGGTGAACAGCGAGATGTAGGCGAAGAAGCGCTGGTAGCCGGGGTCGTCGGCCATGTAGCCGATGGTGTAGATATGCACCATCAGCGACACGAAGGTGACGACCAGCATCATCATCGCGGTCAGGTTGTCGACCAGGAAGCCGACCTCGAAATGCAGGCCGTCGCTGACCATCCAGGTGTAGACGGTCTCGTTGTAGACCGGGGTGCCGCCGAACACGTGCGCGTAGAACACCACCGCCGACAGCAGGAACGAGATCGCGACGCCGAGAATCGTCACGCTGTGCGCGCCGACGCGGCCGATCTGCCGGCCGAACAAGCCGGCGACGATGGCGCCGAGCAGCGGCGCCAGTACGATGATCAGATAAACCGTATCCATGGCCGCCTACCCCTTCATTGCGTCCAGATCCTGGACGTTGATGGTGCGCCGATTGCGGAACAGCAGCACGAGGATCGCCAGGCCGATCGCCGCCTCGGCCGCCGCGACGGTCAGGATGAAGAACACGAAGACCTGGCCCGCGAGATCCTGCAGGAAGAACGCGAACGCGATGAAGTTGATGTTCACCGCGAGCAGCATCAGTTCGATGCACATCAGCAGAACGATCACGTTCTTGCGGTTCAGGAAGATGCCGGCCACGCTGATCGAAAACAGCAGCGCGGCGAGCACCAGGTAGTGCGACAACGTAATCATGTGTTGGCCCTGAGTTCCCAGTCGGGGTTCCGGTCGCCCGAATCCTGTATCCAGTACGGCGGCCGAATCGGCCGCCGGGCGTCACAACTGCTAGGCGCCCTCGTTATTCTTGCCCTGTTCGCTCCCGTCGTCCTTCGTGCCCGCAGCCTTGGGCTCGGAGCGCATCGAGACCAGGCGCACCCGGTCCGCACGGCGCACGCGGACCTGCTCTGCCGGATCGAGGTATTTCGTGTCCGGGCGCCGGCGCATCGTGAGCGCGATCGCCGCGATGATCGCAACCAGCAGGATCGCCGCCGCGATCTCGAACGGGTAGACGTACTCGGTATAAAGAATCCGGCCGAGTTCCAGCGTGTTCGCGTATTCCGGTCCGGCGCGCTCGGGCGGGTCCATGGTCACGAACCGGGTGATGACCAGCGTCAGCACGGTCGCCATCGCCGCGGCCACGACCAGGCCTGCCGGCAGGTACTCGGTGAAGCCCTCGCGCAACCGCGCGAGGTTGATGTCCAGCATCATCACCACGAACAGGAACAGCACCATCACCGCGCCGACGTAGACCAGCACCAGCACGATCGCCAGGAACTCGGCCTCGGCCAGCAGCCAGATCGCGGCCGCGGTGAAGAAGCACAGCACCAGAAACAGCGCGGCGTGCACCGGGTTGCGCACGCTGATCAGCGCCAGCGCGGAGCCGAGCAGGATCGCCCCGAACACGTAGAAGAGGAACAATTCAAAGGTCATCGTGGAATCCCTGGGTCACCGGTAGCTCGCGTCGGCGGCTCGCGCGGCCGCGATCTCCTTCTCGTAGCGATCCCCGATCGCCAGCAGCTTGTCCTTGGTCATGATCTGCTCGCCGCGATTCTCGAAATGGTATTCGAACAGGTGCGTCTCGACGATCGAGTCCACCGGGCAGGCTTCCTCGCAGAAGCCGCAGAAGATGCATTTGAACAGGTCGATGTCGTAGCGCGTCGTGCGCCGCGTGCCATCGGCGCGCGGTTCGGACTCGATGGTGATCGCCAGCGCCGGACACACGGCCTCGCAGAGCTTGCAGGCGATGCAGCGCTCCTCGCCGTTCGGATACCGGCGCAGTGCGTGCAGCCCGCGGAAGCGCGGCGACATCGGCGTCTTTTCCTCCGGGTACTGCACCGTGAACTTGCGCGCGAACAGGTAACGCCCGGTCAGGCGCAGGCCGAGCAGCAGCTCCCAGAGCAGGAAGCTCTTGAAAAAATGTCGGATCGCGTTCATCTCAGCATCCTCCGCCGCCTAGGCGAACCATGGACCCACCTGCAGGAACACCAGCACGCCCAGCACGAACAGCCAGACGATGGTGACCGGGATCAGGACCTTCCAGCCCAGACGCATGATCTGGTCGTAGCGGTAGCGCGGGAAGGTTGCCCGGAACCACAGGAACAGGAACAGGAAGAAGGCGGTCTTCAGCAGGAACCAGTGGATCCCGGAATCGAGGAACCAGCCGATCACCGGCCAGGCGAACACGCTGTCCGGAACGATGCCCTGCAGCGGCGACAGCCAGCCGCCGAAGAACAGCAGCGCGGTCAGCGCCGAGATCAGGATCATGTTCGCGTATTCGGCGAGGAAGAACACCGCGAACGCCATGCCCGAATACTCGACATGGAACCCGGCGACGATCTCGGATTCGCCCTCGGCGACGTCGAACGGCGCGCGGTTGGTTTCGGCGACGCCGGAGATGAAATACACCAGGAACAACGGCAACAGCGGCAGCAGGAACCAGTGATAGACGCTGCCCTCCTGGGCGCGCACGATCTCGCCGACGTTCAGGCTGCCCGCCGCCATGATCACGCCGACCAGCGCGAAACCCATCGCGATCTCGTAGGCGACGATCTGCGCCGCCGAGCGCATCGCGCCGAGCAGCGCGTACTTCGAGTTCGACGCCCAGCCGGCGATGATGATCCCGTAGACGCCCAGCGAGGTCAGCGCCAGCAGGTACAGCAGCCCGGCGTTGACGTCGGCGAGCACCATGCCGTCGTCGAACGGCACCACCGCCCAGGCGGCGAGCGCCGGGAACAGCGCCAGCATCGGCGCGATCAGGAACAGGAAGCGGTTGGCGTTGGTCGGAACGATCACTTCCTTGGTCAGCAGCTTCAGCGCATCCGCGATCGGCTGCAGCCAGCCGCGCGGACCGACCCGGTTCGGCCCGATCCGGACCTGGATGTACCCGATCACCTTGCGTTCGGCATAGGTCGTGTAGGCCACCGCCAGCATCAGCGGCACTACGATCAGCGTGATCTTGAACAGGATCTGCATCACCACCGGCAGGCCCTGAAAGAGTTCCATGATCCAGTCGAACATGCGTCGTCCCTTGTCAGGCCCGGGCCAAGGTGACCGGGGTTCCGGGCACATCGAGATCGGCGAGCGCGGGGTTGCCCGCCACGGTCACCGCGACCCCGACCGGGACCGTCTCGTCATGCACCAGCGTGAGTTCCGCGTCGCGACGTCCCTGGCGCAGGCGCACCCGGGCGCCGTCGGCGTGGGCGCCCGCCGATTGCGGATGGATGCGAACCGTCGCCGCGCGCCGGCCCTCGGGCGCATCCTGCAGCGGCCCGGCCCGGCGCACCAGCGGATCGCAGGAATGGAGCCCCTGCACCTGCATCCGCACCAGCCCGGAGGCGGAATCGGGCACTTCGGCCTGCGCCAGGCGCAGGTCGACCTGGTTGCTGAATGCCGCGTCGGGCAACTGCGCCTTCACCGCGTCGCGCACCGCGCGCGAATCGAGGTAGTCGATCCCGCTCACGTTCAGGAGATTGCCGAGTACGCGCCAGGCTTTCCAGCCCGGGCGGACATCGCCGGGTGCGGTCGCGACCGCCCGGAAACTCTGCCAGCGCCCCTCCGCGTTGACCAGGGTGCCCGAGGTCTCGAACGCGGTCGCGACCGGCAGCAGCACGTCGGCGACCTCCTCCAGTGCGGGGTTCGCGAACGCGTTCAGCGCGACCACCAGACGCGCGTCGCGCAGTGCGCGTCGCGCCGGCATCGGGTCCGCGAAATCGCAGTCCGGATCGATCCCGGCGAGTACGAATGCATCTCGGCCCTGAGCCAGCATGGTCCGGATGTCGGACCCGGCAGGCTCGGCGACCGCACCACCGACCGTGCGCGTGGGCACGCAGCCGGCGAGCCAGGCGCCGGCGGCGTTGCCACCGGCCGCGAGGTAGCCCAGGCGCGCACCGGTCTGCCGGGCGATCCACCCGGCGAGCGCCCGCAGCGTGGAGAAGGCCGGGCTGGCGATCGCATCGGCACCGAGCAACACCTGCGCCTGCTGCCCCTCGGACAGCGCGACCGCGATGCGCCGCTGCGCCTCGACCGTCGCCTCGTCCTCGGTGAAGGCCGCCGCGACGACATCGGAGAGGAGCTTCGGCAGCTTCTTGCCCTGATCCTTCAGGCGGGCCGCGACGCCGGCCAGCGCCAACACCTGGCTGCGCACATCACCCAATAACTGGGCATCGGTGGGATAGGTCAGGTCGACCCCGTGGGCATGCACCACACTGATGCGGGCCCCCTTCAGGCCGGCCTTGCGCAGCCGATGGGCCAGCATCGGCGCTTCCCGCCGCGGGTTGCAACCGACCAGCAGCACGGCGTCCGCGTGTTCCAGATCCTCGATGCTACTGCCGAGCCAGGGAAACAGCGGGGCGACGGCGTCGTCGCGGAAATCCAGCTGACCCAGCCGATGGTCGATGTCGCCGGCGCCAATGCCGCGCAATACGCTCTGCGCCAGGTAGAACTCCTCGAGGGTCAACGACGGAGACAGCAACGCCCCGATGCGCGCCGGGTCGGCCGCGCGCAGCCCGTCGGCGGCCATCGCCAATGCCTCTTCCCAGCTCGCGTCCCGCCATTCGCCGCCGACCTTGATCCGCGGCCGGGTCAGCCGGTCGGGCGCGTCCAGACCGGTGTAGCTGAAGCGGTCCCGGTCCGAGATCCAGGTCTCGTTCACCGCGTCGTTCTCGCGTGGCACCACGCGCATCACACGCCCGTTGTAGGTGTGCACGAAGAGATTCGAGCCGACGCCGTCGTGCGCCGCGATGGAGGCCGCCTGCTGGTACTCCCAGGCGCGGGCGCGGTAGCGCGACGGCTTTGCCGTCAGCGCGCCGACCGGGCACAGGTCGATCACGTTGCCGGAGAGTTCATGGCTCACAGTGTGCTCGACATAGGTGCCGATGCGCATCTGCTCGCCGCGTCCGGTGGCGCCCAGTTCGCGCACACCGGCGATTTCCTCGGCGAAGCGCACGCAGCGGGTGCAGTGGATGCACCGCGTCATCTCGGTCTCGATCAGCGGCCCGATGTCCCGGTCGTGCACGACCCGCTTCGCCTCGGTATAGCGGGACACGCTCTCGCCATACCCCATCGCGACATCCTGCAGCTCGCACTCGCCACCCTGATCGCAGATCGGGCAGTCCAGCGGGTGGTTGATCAGCAGGAATTCCATCGTGCCCTTCTGCGCCGCCAGCGCCAGCGGTGAGCGCGTGTAGACCTTCATCCCTTCCATCACCGGGGTCGCGCAGGCCGGGAGCGGCTTCGGCGCCTTTTCCACCTCGACCAGGCACATCCGGCAGTTCGCCGCCACCGACAGCTTCCTGTGGTAGCAGAACCGCGGTATGCGGATGTTCGCGTCGTCGGCGACGTCGATCAGCATCGTGCCCTTCGGCGCCTGCAGCGTCTGTCCGTCGATCTCGAAGGTGACCAGATCCTGACTCATAAGGGTTTCCTGCACCGGGGCAATCAGGCGGCCTGCGCGACCAGGCTCTTGCCGTGCTCAATGTAGTGGGCGAACTCGTGGCGGTAATGCTTGATGAAACTGCGCACCGGCATCGCCGCCGCGTCGCCGAGAGCGCAGATCGTGCGCCCCTCGATCTTGCTCGCGACATCGTCGAGCCGCTCCAGGTCTTCCGGGCGTCCCCGGCCTTCGACGATGCGGGTGAGCATCCGGTACATCCAGCCGGTACCCTCGCGGCAGGGCGTGCACTGGCCGCACGACTCGGAGAAATAAAAGCGCGAGATCCGCTGCAGCACGCGGACCATGTCGGTCGTCTCGTCCATCACGATCACGGCACCGGAACCCAGCATGGAACCGGCCTTCGCGATCGAGTCGTAATCCATGTTCGCCTGCATCATCGCATCACCGGGCACCACCGGCACCGACGAGCCGCCCGGAATCACGGCCTTCAGCCGGCGCCCGTCGAGCACGCCACCGGCGAGTTCCAGCAGTTCGCTGAACGGCGTTCCGAGCGGCACCTCGTAGTTGCCCGGCCGGTTCACATGGCCCGAAACCGAGAACAGCTTCTCGCCACCGGACTTGGGCACGCCCAGCTCGGCGAACCAGTCGCCGCCGTTGCGGATGATCGACGGGATCGAAGCCAGCGACTCGGTGTTGTTGATCGTCGTGGGATGCCCGTACAGCCCGTAGTTGGCCGGAAACGGCGGCTTGAACCGCGGCTGACCCTTCTTGCCTTCCAGCGATTCGAGCAGCGCGGTTTCCTCGCCGCAGATATAGGCACCGGCACCGAGGCTGCCGTAGAGGTCGAAGTCGACGCCGGAGCCGAGAATGTCCCGGCCCAGGAAGCCCTGGTCGTAGGCTTCCTTCAGCGCATCCGCAAAGCGTCGGTAGACCTCGTCCATGAACTCGCCGCGCATGTAGTTGTAGCCCACCGTTGCCCCGATCGCGTAGCCGGCGATCGCCATGCCCTCGATCAATGCATGCGGGTTGAAACGCAGGATGTCGCGGTCCTTGCAGGTACCGGGCTCGGACTCGTCGGAATTGCAGACGATGTACTTCTGCCCCGGCGTGTTGCGCGGCATGAAACTCCACTTCAGGCCGGTCGGGAAGCCGGCGCCGCCGCGGCCGCGCAGGTTCGACTTCTTGACCTCCTCGATCACGTCCTCGGGCGGCATCCGCTCCCCGAAGACCTTCTTCAGCGCCTGGTAGCCGCCGACGCTCAGGTAGGAATCCAGCGACCAGGGCGTGTCGAGTTCGCGGGTCGCGAAACAGATCCGGTTGGCCATGATTCAGGACTCCAGCCGGGCGAGGATCTCGTCCACGCGCTCGGGCGTCAGATTCTCGTAGTACACGTGATCGACCTGCATCATCGGGGCGCCGCAGCAGGCCGCGAGGCACTCCTCCTCGCGCTTCAGGTAGAACTTGCCGTCAGGGGTCGACTCGCCAAGACGGATCCCGAGCTTGCGTTCCAGATGTTCGACGATGGCATCGGAGCCGCGGAGCATGCAGGAGACGTTGCTGCAGACCGCGATGGTATGGCGGCCCACCGGTTCGAGTTCGAACATCGAGTAGAACGACGCGGCCTCGTAGACGTCCATTTCCGGAATGCGCAGGTACTGCGCGACCGCGTCCATCACCTCGGTGCTCAGATAGCCGTGCTCGTGCTGCGCCGCGCGCAACGCGCCGAGCACCGCCGAACGGCGCTGGTCATCCGGATAGCGCGCCAGCCAGTCGTCGATCTCCGCACGCAGGTGCTGGCTGAGCACCGGCGCGTTCTGCTCCTTCGCCGCCATCAGCGGTCCACCTCCCCGAAGACGATATCCTGCGTGCCGATGATCGCCACCACATCGGCGAGCATGTGCCCGCGCGCCATCTCGTCGAGCGCCGACAGATGGACAAAGCCCGGTGCGCGGACCTTCAGCCGGTAGGGCTTGTTGGCGCCGTCGGAGACCAGATAGACGCCGAACTCCCCCTTCGGATGCTCGACCGCGGCATAGACCTCGCCTTCCGGCAGGCAGAAACCCTCGGTGAACAGCTTGAAGTGGTGGATCAGCGCCTCCATGTCGGCCTTCATCTCCTCGCGCCGCGGCGGTGCGACCTTGTAGTTCTCCAGCAGCACCGGGCCGGGATTCGCACGCAGCCAGTCGATGCACTGGCGGATGATGCGGTTCGACTGGCGCATCTCCTCGATCCGGACCAGGTAGCGGTCGTAGCAGTCGCCGTTCACGCCCACCGGGATATCGAAGTCCAGCCGGTCGTAGACCTCGTAGGGCTGCTTGCGGCGCAGATCCCACTCGACGCCGGAGCCGCGCAGCATCGGCCCGGTCAGGCCCAACTGCTTCGCGCGCTCGGGGCTGACCACGCCGATGCCGACCGTGCGCTGCTTCCAGATCCGGTTGTCGGTCAGCAGCGTCTCGTACTCGTCGACGCAGCCGGGGAACCGCTCGGTAAACGACTCGATGAAATCTAGCATCGAGCCCTGGCGGTTCGCGTTCAGCGCATCGACCTCGGCCTGGGTCTTCCAGCGCGACGGCTGGTATTTCGGCATCGCGTCGGGCAGGTCGCGGGCGACGCCGCCCGGACGGTAATAGGTCGCATGCAGGCGCGCGCCGCTGACCGCCTCGTAGCAGTCCATCAGGTCTTCGCGCTCGCGGAACGCATACAGGAAGACCGTCATCGCGCCGATATCCAGCGCGTGTGCGCCCAGCCAGAGCAGGTGGTTCAGGATCCGCGTGATCTCGTCGAACATCACCCGGATGTACTGCGCACGCAGCGGCGCCTCGATCTCGAGGAGCTTCTCCATCGCGAGCACGTAGCCGTGCTCGTTGCACATCATCGACACATAGTCGAGCCGGTCCATGTACCCGATCGACTGGTTGTAGGGCTTGCTCTCGGCGAGTTTCTCGGTGCCGCGATGCAGCAGGCCGATGTGCGGATCTGCGCGCTGCACGACCTCGCCGTCCATCTCGAGCACCAGCCGCAGCACCCCGTGCGCCGAAGGATGCTGGGGACCGAAGTTCAGCGTGAAGTTGCGGATCTCAGGCATTGCGTTCGTCTCCGGCCTGCTCGTCGTCCGCGTAGCGGTGGTCGTCGCGAATCACCTTCGGCACCAGTACCCGCGGTTCGATCGACACCGGCTGGTAGATCACCCGCCGCTGTTCGGGGTCGTAGCGCATCTCGACATGGCCGATCAGCGGGAAATCCTTGCGGAACGGGTGGCCGACGAAACCGTAGTCGGTCAGGATCCGGCGCAAGTCCGGGTGGCCCGCGAACAGGATGCCGAACAGGTCGAAGGCCTCGCGCTCGAACCAGTTCGCCGACGCCCAGACCTCGGTGACCGAGTCGATCGCGGGGAAGTCGTCGTCCGACAAAAACGCGCGCACGCGCAGCCGGCGGTTGTGCGCGATCGACAGCAGGTGCACCGCCACCGCGAAACGCGGCCCTTCCCGACCGGAGTCTTCCGGAGCGTCGTCGAACGTGAACCGCCCGGAGGTCGCGGGCGAGACCCCGCGCGAAAAGCCTTGGCGGGAGGCTGCCTCGGTCGACCATTCGGTGCGCCCGTACTCGAGGTAGTCGACCCCGCAAAGATCCACGAGCATGTCGAACGCAAGCTCCGGATGCTCACGCAACCGCTGTGCGACGGCCTTCCATTGCTCGGCCGCGACCTCGATCGTGACCTCGCCATGACCGACCTGTACCCGCTGCGGCTCACACTCGGCGCGCAGGACATCGATCCAGTTGTTGCTTTCGGACATCGGCTTCCCCAGCAGATCAGCGGGCAATGGTGTTGGTGCGGCGGATCTTGTTCTGCAGCTGGATGATCCCGTACAGCAGCGCCTCCGCGGTCGGCGGACACCCGGGGACATAGACGTCCACCGGAACGATGCGGTCGCAGCCGCGCACGACTGCGTAGGAATAGTGGTAGTAGCCGCCGCCGTTCGCGCAGGAGCCCATCGAGATCACCCAGCGCGGCTCGGCCATCTGGTCGTAGACCTTGCGCAGCGCCGGGGCCATCTTGTTCACCAGTGTGCCGGCGACGATCATCACGTCCGACTGCCGGGGACTCGGCCGGAACACGATCCCGAAGCGATCGAGGTCATAGCGGGCCGCCCCGGCATGCATCATCTCGACCGCGCAGCACGCCAGCCCGAACGTCATCGGCCACATCGACCCGGTGCGCGCCCAGTTGATCAGCTTGTCGGCCGAGGTGGTGACGAAGCCTTTCTCGAGAACGCCTTCTATTCCCATTCCAGAGCTCCCTTCTTCCACTCGTAGATGAAGCCGATCACCAGAATGATCAGGAACAGCGCCATCGCCAGCAGTCCGAACAACCCGATGTCGCCGAGCGCGACCGCCCAGGGAAACAGAAACGCGATTTCCAGATCGAAGATGATGAACAGGATCGCGACCAGGTAGAAGCGGACGTCGAATTTCAGCCGCGAGTCCTCGAAGGCCTCGAAGCCGCATTCGTAGGGGGAATCCTTTGCCGCATCCGGCTTGCGCGGGCCGATCGCCATGCCCAGCGCCAGCGGCACGAGACCTGCCACGGCGCCAACCACGAGAAAGATCAGTATCGGCAGGTAGCCTTCCAGCATTCTCTTCTCCCGAACGCAGCCCGGGGGCAGGTTCTCTGTGCGGGCGCGGATCGGACGCGTCGCGCGAGGCGTGTGTGCTGGGTGAGATCCGGTGCGGCCCGGGCCCTGTCCGGACCCGACCGCTCCCACCGGGCTGGCAGTCTAGGGGAAGCCCGGAAACGGTGTCAAGCGATCACAACACCGTAAACTATTGAAATTAAAGCGATGAGGCATCGGACCCGGCAACGCTGGTCGGCCGGATCCGATGCCGACAATTGGTGCAGATGGTGGGACTCGAACCCACACGGCTTGCGCCACTACCCCCTCAAGATAGCGTGTCTACCAATTCCACCACATCTGCATGTGCTGTAGCGGGCACTGATCCTATGTGCCCTCTTGCCGCCGCTCCCTAGTCGGGAATGTCGCTCGGGCGGCCCGGAATCGGCTCCATCGGCAGCGATTCGTCGAGCATCTCTTCCTGCGCAGCCTGTTCCCGCATCTGCTCGATCAGGCTGCGAGTCTCCGGCTCCGAGGCCGCCAGATACGCAAGCGACAGGCTGTTCACGAAGAATACCACTGCCAACATGGCGGTGGAACGGCTCAGGAAATTGGCCGATCCTCTGGCGCCGAACACCGTCGCCGACGCGCCACTGCCGAAGGCCGCACCGGCATCCGCTCCCTTGCCGTGCTGCATCAGCACCAGCGCGATCAGCGCCAGCGCCACCACCACCTGTATTACCAGGAGAATGCCGTAGATCATGGGGTTCCCGGTCCTCGCGCCGCACCGGCTGCGTTGACGATCGCGACGAACGAGCCGGCATCGAGCGACGCGCCACCGATCAGTCCACCATCGATATCGGGCAGCGCGAACAGGCCCGCGGCGTTGTCGGCCTTCACGCTGCCGCCGTACAGGATCCGCAGACCCCCGGCCACCGACGAATCCCGTGCCGCGACCCGGTCACGGATGAACCGGTGCACTTCGGCGGCCTGTTCCGGCGTGGCCGTGAGCCCGGTACCGATCGCCCAGACCGGCTCGTAGGCGACCACGCCCCGCTCGAACGCAGCCACGCCGGCCTGATCCAGCACCGCATCCAGCTGCTCGGCCACCACCGCCTCGGTCTGCCCGGCCTCACGGTCGGCGAGCTGCTCGCCGACGCAGAGGATCGGTACCAGCCCCGCGGCCTGGGCTGCGATGAACTTGCGCGCCACCCAGTCGCTGTCCTCGCGCTGCCGCGCCCGGCGTTCAGAATGGCCGACGATCACGTACTCACAGCCGATTTCCTTCAGCATGCCGGCTGCGATCTCGCCGGTGTAGGCACCCGAGGTCTCGTCGGAGCAGTCCTGGCCGCCGACCGCAATCGAGCCGCCCTGCAGCTGGGCCC
The DNA here is from genome assembly GCF_000227685.2 of Thioalkalivibrio paradoxus ARh 1. Classification (GTDB taxonomy): domain Bacteria; phylum Pseudomonadota; class Gammaproteobacteria; order Ectothiorhodospirales; family Ectothiorhodospiraceae; genus Thioalkalivibrio; species Thioalkalivibrio paradoxus. The sequence continues at coordinate 2,811,181 of NZ_CP007029.1, forward strand.
GCACGTCCGGCAGATAGACCGCAGGCGGGCACACCGCGACATCGACCGCATCGCTGCCTGGAATGGCCTCTTTCAGCGCCGACAGGAGTTCCCGGTTCGACGCCATCGAACCGTTCATCTTCCAGTTCCCTGCGACCAGAGCCTTGCGCATGCCACCAACCTTGCTGAAGCGTGAATAAGCCGCGGGATGTTACCGGCCGGGCGCGCCCAAATCAACCGCCCCCGCGACGAGCGCTTCGCGGATCGCGCTCGAAATCCGCTCTGCGGCGGCGACGATCTGGCCGTTGTCCTGGCCCTCCACCATTACCCGCACCAGCGGCTCGGTGCCCGAGGGACGCAGCAGCACCCGCCCGTTTTGCGCCAGCTCCGCCAGCACCTCGTCCATCGCGGCGCGCACGGGAGGCGCTTCCAACACCTCGGCGGCAGACCCTTCGACCGGAACATTGATCAGCACCTGGGGCAGTTTCTGAATCACCTGGCGCAGCTCGGACAATGGCCGTCCGGTCCGGTGAATCAGATGAGCGATGCGCAGCGCCGCGACGGTCCCATCCCCGGTCGTGGTATGGCCCAGGCAGACGATGTGGCCGGACCCCTCGCCACCCAGCTGCCAGCCGTTGCGGCGCAGCTCCTCGAGCACGTAGCGGTCCCCTACCCGGGCGCGGACGAACGGAATGCCCGCAGCACCCAACGCCAGCTCGAGCCCCAGGTTGGACATCTGCGTCCCCACCACGCCCCCGTCGAACCCGCCGTTGCCCGGATCGGTCAGCGCCAGGATTCCGAGAATCTCGTCACCGTCGACGATTTCGCCCCGCTCGTCGGCAAGGATCACGCGATCGCCGTCGCCGTCGAGCGCAACCCCCAGATCAGCGCCGCCGGCCACCACGCGCTGTGCCACCGCGTCCGGATACAGCGCGCCGCAGTCGGCGTTGATGTTGTAGCCGTCGGGACGGGTTCCAAGGGTGTCGACGTCGGCACCGAGTTCGGCGAACACCTGCGGGGTCACGTTGTAGGTCGCGCCATGCGCGCAGTCGACCACGACCCGCAGTCCGCGCAGCTGCGACCGCGCGGGGATCGCGCTCTTGCAGAATTCGATGTACCGGCCGGCCGCATCCTTGACGCGTTCGGCCTTGCCCAGGTTGCGCGAATCGAGCTGGCCCAGCGGCCGTTCCAGGCGCTCCTCGATCGCCTGCTCCAGCGCATCGGGCAACTTGTCGCCATCGGGGGTAAAGAACTTGAAGCCGTTGTCTTCGTACGGGTTGTGCGAGGCACTGATCACCACACCCGCCGCGGCACGAAAGGTTCGCGTCAGGTACGCGACCGCAGGCGTCGGCATCGGGCCCAGCAATGCGATGTCGGTCCCGGCTGCCGACAGGCCTGCCTCGAGCGCGGACTCGAACATGTAACCGGAAACACGGGTGTCCTTGCCCACCAGCACCGGCCCGGAACTCTGCCGCCCCAGCACCTCGCCGACCGCATAGCCCAGCTGCAGCGCAAAGTCCGGCGTCATCGGCCAGCGGCCGGTGCGGCCACGAATCCCGTCGGTCCCGAAATATTTCCCCATTTGTCATCCCTCCCCTGTCGTCGGCGGGCCGACCGTCCGGCCCAGTGCCCGCTGCACCGCAAGCGCGTCCGCAGTCGCCGCCACATCGTGTACCCTCACGATCCGGGCGCCGTACCCTGCCGCCAGCGCGGCGGCGACCGCACTCGCGGTGACCCGACCCTCCACCGGCCGATCTCCCAGAATTGCGCCGAGCATCGACTTGCGCGAGACGCCGACCAGTACCGGGTATCCCAGCGACACCAGTTCCGCAAGCCCGCGGAACAGCGCCACGTTGTGTTCCAGCGTCTTGCCGAATCCGAACCCGGGATCGAGCACGATACGGTCGGCCGGCACGCCAAGCCCGCGCAGCGCCGATGCCCGCTCCGCCAGGAATCCGCATACCTCGCGCAGGACGTCGTCATAACGGGGTTCCCGCTGCATCGAACGGGGCGTGCCCCGCATATGCATCACGCAGATCGCTGCCGCGCTGTCCGCAGCCGCCGCCAACGCACCGGGCGCGCGCAGACCGTTCACGTCGTTGATCAGGCCGGCGCCGGCCGCGACCGCTGCACGCATCACCTCGGGCTTGCTGGTGTCGATCGACAGCGGCACCGGGAGCGCTGCGCGCAACGCGGTCAGCACCGGGATCACCCGCCGCAGTTCTTCCTCGAACGGGACCGGTTCCGAACCGGGGCGGGTGGACTCGCCGCCGACGTCGATGATGTCCGCACCGGCCTCGACCATCGCCCGGGCGTGCGCCACCGCGGCCTCCGGTTCGAGAAAGCGGCCTCCGTCGGAGAACGAGTCCGGCGTCACGTTCAGCACGCCCATGATCCGGGGGCGATCGAGACGCAGGCGCCGGCCGGAACAGTCGAGGGTCAGCGAAACAGGCATCGCGGGATGGTAATGGAAATTCACGCAAAAAGGGCCACGCGGGCAGAACCCGGGTGGCCCTGGTGCCGCGATCGCCGCGTCAGGCCTGCGGCGCCGGCCCTCCGACCACGCCCGTGTCGGGCCGTTCGCCCGGCGCGGGGTCGGGGGACGACGAACCGGAATCCGGTCGGCCGGGAGGCTCGTCGTCCTTCCAGTCGCTCGGCGGCCGCGGCGTCCGCCCTTCCATGATGTCGGTGATCTGGGGCTCGTCGATCGTCTCGTACTTGACCAGCGCCTGCGCCATCGCGTGCAGCTTGTCCATGTTGTCGGTCAGGATCGCCTTCGCCCGCTCGTAGCTGCTGTCGATGATCCGGCGGACCTCCTCGTCGATCGCATGCGCGGTCTCGTCGGACATGTGCTTGGTCTGGGTGACCTGACGGCCGAGGAACACCTCGTTCTCGTCCTCGCTGTACGTCAGCGGCCCGAGCCGGTCGGAAAGACCCCACTTGGTCACCATGTTGCGCGCGATCATCGTCGCCCGCTCGATGTCGTTGGAGGCCCCGGTCGTGACCCGGTCGAGGCCGAAGATCAGCTCCTCGGCGATGCGTCCGCCGAACAGGCTCGCGATCTGACTCTCCAGCCGCGTCTTCGAATGGCTGTAGCGATCCTCCTCGGGAAGGAACATCGTGACCCCGAGCGCGCGGCCACGCGGGATGATGCTCACCTTGTACACCGGGTCGTGCTCGGGGACAGTGCGTCCGACGATCGCATGCCCTGCCTCGTGGTAGGCGGTCAGTTTCTTCTCGTCCTCGCTCATCACCATCGACCGGCGCTCGGCGCCCATCATGATCTTGTCCTTCGCGCGCTCGAAATCAGACATGTCGACCGTGCGCTTGCCGGCCCGGGCCGCGAACAGCGCCGCCTCGTTGACCAGGTTCGCGAGATCGGCGCCGGAGAAACCCGGCGTACCCCGCGCGATCACCGTCGGCCGGACGTCGTCGGACAGCGGCACCTTGCGCATGTGCACCTTCAGGATCTGCTCGCGCCCGCGCACATCCGGCGCCGGCACCACGACCTGCCGGTCGAACCGGCCCGGGCGCAGCAGCGCCGGGTCGAGCACGTCCGGGCGGTTGGTCGCGGCGATCACGATCACGCCCTCGTTGCCCTCGAAGCCGTCCATTTCGACCAGCAGCTGGTTCAGCGTCTGCTCGCGCTCGTCGTGACCGCCGCCGAGGCCAGCGCCGCGATGGCGGCCGACCGCGTCGATCTCATCGATGAAGATGATGCACGGCGCGTGTTTCTTCGCGGTGTCGAACATGTCGCGCACCCGCGACGCGCCGACGCCGACGAACATCTCGACGAAGTCGGAACCCGAAATGGTGAAGAACGGCACCTTGGCCTCGCCGGCGATCGCCTTGGCGAGCAGCGTCTTGCCGGTACCGGGCGAACCGACCATCAGCACGCCGCGCGGGATCTTGCCGCCGAGCTTCTGGAACTTGGAAGGATCGCGCAGGAAGTCCACGAGTTCCGAGACCTCGTCCTTGGCTTCGTCGCAGCCGGCGACATCGGCGAAGGTCACCTTGACCTGGTCCTCCGACATCATCTTGGCCTTGCTCTTGCCGAAGGACATCGCGCCCCGCCCCCCGGCGCCCCCACCCTGCATCTGACGCATGAAGTAGATCCAGACCGCGATCAGCAGCAGCATCGGGAACCAGCTGATCAGCACGTCCATCAGCACCGAACGCCGCTGCGGCTCCTGGGCGCGGATCTCGACGTTGTTCGCGAGCAGGTCACCGATCAGGCCAGGATCGTTGGGGCTCTCGGTGCGGAACGAACGCCCCTCGATGGTCGTGCCCCGGATCGTGGTCCCCTCGATCGTCACGCTCTCGATTCGCCCTCCCTTCACGTCACTGAGGAACGACGAGTAGGTCATCGCGCGGGTTTCCTGCTGCGGTTCCGGGCTGAAGTTGTTGAACACGGACATCAGCACGACCGCGATCACCGCCCAGATCACCAGGTTCTTTACCAGGCCATTCAAAATGCCACCTCGAAATCGCTGAGTTCGCTGATGCGAACGTTACACATCCCGCAGCTCCCGCGCCAATACATACACTTCCCGTGACCGCGGGCGCGACGCCTCGGGCTTGCGCACCACCACACGGCGAAACCGCAGGCGAAGCTCGCGCAGGTAGTCGTCGGAACCCTGCCCTTGGAACAGTTTGACGAGAAAATCTCCATTCGGTTTCAGCACACGGAGCGCAAGGTCGAGCGCCAGCTCGCACAGGTGGATCGCGCGCGGCTGGTCGACGGCATCCGTTCCGGAGAGATTGGGGGCCATATCGGAAAGTACAAGGTCTGCCGGTTCATCGCCAAGCGCTTCGAGAATCCGTTCCAGCACCGCATTCTCGCGAAAGTCGCCGGTGACGATGCTGACCCCGGGAATCGGGTCCATCGGCAGGATATCCGACGCCACGATACGCCCGGTGGGTCCAACCCGGTCCGCCGCGTACTGGCTCCACCCCCCCGGCGCAGCACCCAGATCGACCACGCGCAAGCCTCGGTGCAGCAGACGGTCGCGCCGATCGATCTCCTCGAGCTTGAAGACCGCGCGCGAGCGATACCCCTGCTGCTGGGCGCGCGCGACGAACCGGTCGTCGAAATGTTCCTTCAGCCAGCGCTGGCTGGACTTGCTGCGTTTCGGCATCGTGCCCCTTTCGGACCTGCGCGAAAGCCATGCTACACTCCGCGCAATCCCAAGCGGTATCCTCCCGAGATAGTGAACCTCACCGAACCGCAGCGACGGCTGCTGCGCAGCCTGGCGCACCCGCGCAAACCCATCGTGACCATCGGCCGCAACGGTCTCACCGACTCGGTGCTGGCCGAACTCGAGCGGGCGCTGAAGCATCATGAACTGGTCAAGGTCAAGGTCAATATCGGAGACCGCGAGGGCCGCAACGCCGCGGTCAGCGCCCTCTGCGACCGGACCGGAGCCGAATTGGTGCAGCGCATCGGTTTTGTCGCGACGCTGTTCCGGCGCAATGCCGAACACCCGGTGATCAGCCTGGGCCCCTCGGTCAGTTGACGTAGCGAACCTCCAGGATTTCGTACTCGAGCGCCCCACCCGGTGCGTTCACGGTCACCAGGTCGCCTTCCTCGCGCCCGATCAGCGCCCGCGCGATCGGCGAGCTGACCGAAATCATTCCCTGCTTGATGTCGGCCTCGTCGTCGCCGACGATCCGGTAGGTCGCGGGCGTTCCGTCCTCGGTGCCCTCGAGCAGCACGGTCACGCCGAACACGACTTTCCCGGTCTTCGGCAGCGCGGTGACGTCGATGACCTGGGCGTTCGACAGCTTGCCCTCGATCTCGCGGATACGCCCCTCGATGAAGCTCTGCTGTTCGCGCGCAGCATGGTACTCGGCGTTCTCCTTCAGGTCGCCGTGCGCGCGGGCTTCGGCGATCGCGTTCACCACGCGTGGCCGATCGACGGTTTTCAACCGGCGCAGTTCCTCCTTCAGCTTCTCCGCGCCGGTCACGGTCAAGGGCGTCTTGCTCATGCCTCACTCCTTCCCCGCAGGGCCTCGTCGTGCAGATCCTGCAGTCGAAACACGTTCTCGAATTCCAGATGATCCAGCGCCTGCACGGTCGCGAGCGCGCCGGCGATCGTGGTCGTGTAGCTGACCTTGTGCATCAGGGCCTCGCGCCGGATCGTGTACGAATCCGCCGTCGCCTGCTTGCCTTCCACGGTGTTCACGATGAAGCTGATCTCGTCGTTCTTGATCATGTCGACGATATGCGGGCGGCCCTCGGTGACCTTGTTCACCACCGTCACCTCGACGCCCTGCTCCTGCAGAAACGCCGCGGTACCGCGGGTCGCCAGCACCTCGAAGCCCAGTTCGCCGAGCCGGCGGCCCACCTTGGCCAGCGCGGAACTCTTGTCGATGTCGCGCACCGACACGAACGCCTTGCCGCGCGCCGGCAGACGCACGCCGGCGCCGAGCTGGCTCTTCGCGAACGCCTCGGCGAAACTGCGGCCGACGCCCATCACCTCGCCGGTCGACTTCATCTCCGGCCCGAGGATCGGATCGACGCCCGGGAACTTCGCGAACGGGAACACCGCCTCCTTCACCGCATAGTAGTCCGGCCGCACCGGCGCGTGCAGATCCTGCGACTTCAGGCTCTGGCCCGCCATGCAGCGGGCCGCGATCTTCGCAAGTGGCAGACCGACCACCTTGGACACGAACGGCACCGTGCGCGAAGCGCGCGGGTTGACCTCCAGCACGAAGATGTTGTCGCCCTGGATCGCAAACTGCGTGTTCATCAGGCCGACGACCTTCAGCCCCAGCGCCATCCGACGGACCTGCTCGGCCATCTCGTCCTGCAGGTGGTCGGGCAACGAGAACGGCGGCAGCGAGCAGGCGGAATCGCCGGAATGCACGCCGGCCTGTTCGATGTGTTCCATGATGCCGCCGATGAACACATCCTGGCCGTCGCAGATCGCGTCGACGTCGACCTCGATCGCATCGTCGAGGAAGCGGTCGAGCAACACCGGGGCGTCGTTGGAGACCGACACCGCGTCGCGCATGTAGCGCTTCAGATCGCTCTCGTCGCGCACGATCTCCATCGCGCGCCCGCCGAGCACGTACGACGGCCGCACCACCAGCGGATAGCCGATCTCGGCCGCGAGCTTTTCGGCCTCGTCCTCGCTGCGCGCGGTGCGGTTCGGCGGTTGGCGCAAGTCCAGCTTCTGCAGCAGATGCTGGAAGCGCTCGCGGTCCTCGGCCAGGTCGATCGAGTCCGGCGAGGTGCCGATGATCGGCACGCCGGCCGCCTCGAGGTCGCGCGCGAGCTTCAGCGGCGTCTGCCCGCCGTACTGCACGATCACGCCCTTGGGCTGCTCGACCGCGACCACCTCGAGCACGTCCTCGAGCGTCAGCGGCTCGAAGTACAGCCGGTCCGAAGTGTCGTAGTCGGTGGACACGGTCTCCGGGTTGCAGTTGACCATGATGGTCTCGTAACCATCCTCGCGCATCGCCAGCGCCGCGTGCACGCAGCAGTAGTCGAACTCGATGCCCTGCCCGATCCGGTTCGGCCCGCCGCCGAGCACCATGATCTTCTCGCGGTCGGTCGGCTCGGCCTCGTTCTCTTCCTCGTAGGTCGAGTACAGGTACGCGGTGGTCGTCGCGAACTCGGCCGCGCAGGTGTCCACGCGCTTGTACACCGGATGCACGCCGAGGGCGTGGCGTTGCTTGCGCACTGCTTTCTCGGTCTCGTTCAACAGCCGCGCCAGGCGCCGATCGGAGAAACCGCGGCGCTTCAGGTCGAACAGCTCGGCAGCGCTCAGGTCATTCAGGAAACGGTCGCGCACACCGCGCTCGATCTCGATCAGCTGGTGAACCTGCGCCAGGAACCAGCGGTCGATCGCGGTCAGCGCGAACACGTCCTCGATGCTGAGGCCCGCCCGGAAGGCATCGGCGACATTGAATACGCGCTCCGGGCCCGGGTTCGCCAGCAAGGTGCGCAGCCGCTCGACGACGTCGTCGGCGTTCAGGTCGACTTTCTCGTCGAGCCCGTCGACGCCGATCTCGAGCCCGCGCAGCGCCTTCTGCAAGGACTCCTGGAAGGTGCGGCCGATCGCCATCACCTCGCCGACCGACTTCATCTGCGTCGTCAGGCGCGCCTGCGCCTGCGGAAACTTCTCGAAGGTGAAGCGCGGGATCTTGGTGACGACATAGTCGATCGACGGCTCGAACGACGCCGGAGTCAGGCCGCCGGTGATCTCGTTGCGCAGTTCATCCAGCGTGTAACCCACCGCGAGTTTCGCCGCGACTTTCGCGATCGGGAAACCAGTCGCCTTTGACGCCAACGCCGACGAGCGCGAGACACGCGGGTTCATCTCGATCACGATCAGCCGGCCGTCGTCGGGATTCACCGCGAACTGCACGTTGGAACCGCCGGTCTCGACGCCGATCTTGCGCAGCACCGCGATCGAGGCGTTGCGCAGGATCTGGTATTCCTTGTCGGTCAGCGTCTGCGCCGGCGCGACGGTGATCGAATCGCCGGTGTGCACGCCCATCGGGTCGAAGTTCTCGATCGAGCAGATGATGATGCAGTTGTCCGCCTGATCACGGACGACCTCCATCTCGAACTCTTTCCAGCCCAGCACCGATTCCTCGAGCAGCACCTCGTTGGTCGGCGACAGGTCGAGACCGCCCTTCACGATCTCCTCGAACTCCTCACGGTTGTAGGCAATGCCACCGCCGGAGCCGCCAAGCGTGAACGAAGGCCGGATGATCACCGGGAAGCCGATTTCGGGCTGCACCTTCTGCGCATCTTCCCAGCTGTGGGCGATGAACGCCGTCGGCGTCGCCAGCCCGATCTCGGTCATCGCCTGGCGAAAGCGGTCGCGATCCTCGGCCATGTCGATCGCGTCCTCGTTCGCGCCGATCAGCTCGACACCGTATTGCTCCAGCACACCCTGCTTGGCAAGATCCAGCGCACAGTTCAGCGCGGTCTGCCCGCCCATCGTCGGCAGCAGCGCGTCCGGCCGTTCCTTCTCGATCACGCGCGCGACCACGCGCCAGTCGACCGGTTCGATGTACACCGCGTCGGCCATCTCCGGGTCGGTCATGATCGTCGCCGGGTTGGAGTTCACCAGAATCACCCGGAAGCCTTCCTCGCGCAGCGCCTTGCAGGCCTGCGCCCCCGAGTAGTCGAACTCGCAGGCCTGGCCGATCACGATCGGACCGGCGCCGAGGATCAGCACGCTCTGGATATCGGTACGCTTGGGCATGACAGGGCAGCTCCGGGGTGTCGGATTCGGGTGGGGCCTGCGCAGCGGTTTCAGCCGCGCGCGGTACGCATCGCGGCAATGAACTCGTCGAAGCCGGGGGCCACGTCGTGGGGCCCGGGGCTCGCCTCGGGATGGCCCTGGAAACCGAACGCCGGGCAGTCGCTGCGGGCGATCCCCTGCAGCGAGCCGTCGAACAGCGAACGGTGGGTGGCCACCAGGGTTTCGGGAAGGTTGGCCTCATCGACCGCGAAGCCATGATTCTGGCTGGAAATCATCACCCGGCCGCTGCGCAGGTCCTGGATCGGGTGGTTCGCGCCGTGGTGGCCGAACTTCATCTTGACCGTGCTGGCTCCGCTCGCGAGCCCGAGCAGCTGGTGCCCGAGGCAGATGCCGAACACCGGGCGCTTCTCCGCGCAGAATCGGCGGATAGTCGCGATCGCGTAGTCGCAGGGCTCCGGATCACCGGGACCGTTCGAAAGGAAGATCCCGTCGGGTTCGAGCGCCAGCGCGTCGTCGGCCGGGGTCTCGGCCGGCACCACGGTCACGCGGCAGCCACGGCCCACCAGCATGCGCAGGATGTTGTGCTTGATGCCGAAATCGTACGCGACCACGTGAAATTCGGCCTGGTCGGGCGGCAACTGCGGCGCCGGGCCGTCGAGCCTCCAGGGACCGTCCAGCCACTCGTAGCGGTTCGCGGTACTGACCTCGCGCGCCAGATCCATCCCCTTGATGCCCGGGAACGCGCGCGCCTGTTCCAGCGCCCGGCCGGTATCGACCTCGCCGCCCTGCAGGCAGGCATTCTGTGCCCCCTTCTCGCGCAGGATCCGCGTCAGCCGGCGGGTATCGATGCCCGCGATCGCGACGACGCCGTGGCGCATCAGGAAGTCGGGCAGCGACTCGCGGCTGCGCCAGTTGCTGACCAGCGGCGGCACATCGCGCACGATCAGCCCGGCCGCGTGCACTTTGGCCGACTCATCGTCCTCGGGGGTGGTGCCGACGTTGCCGATGTGCGGGTAGGTCAGCGTCACGATCTGGCGGGCATAGGAGGGGTCGGTCAGGATCTCCTGATAGCCGGTCATCGAGGTGTTGAACACGACCTCGCCGACCGTCTCGCCGGCCGCCCCCACCGACTGGCCATGAAACACGGTTCCGTCTTCGAGGACGAGCACAGCGGGCGCGGACACGGCAACCTCCAGAGACTGGCCTGAGCGGGAGCCGCCGCCGGAATTCGGCGGCGGCGGGGTACGTCATTGGGATGCGTTCAGTGTACGCGAGGCCATAAACGCGGTCCAACGCCCCGCCCCGGGAACCCGGAAGCGGTCAGGGTTCCTGCGGGAAAAGGCCGACATAGGCAACGCCGGCGCGCGGCTCGGCCATCATCGGCGCGACCGCGTCACGCCAGGCACGGTAGTGGGGGGTGTCCTTGTGTGCCTGGGCATCGGCCGCACTCGCGTAGGCTTCGTACAGCACGAAGCGCGCCGGATCCGCGGCATCGCGCAGCACGTCGAAGCGGCGATTGCCCGGTTCGCATGTGGACGCGAGGTGGTTCTCGCGCGTCGCCGCGATGAAGGCATCGGCGCATTCCGCCTTCACATGAACGTAGACCAGGGTAACGTACATCGGGGTTCTCCCTATCCGGTTTCCAGAGTGCGTCGCAACCGCAGGACCGGGCCCCGGCGTCAGCGCAGGCCCAGCACGTCCTGCATATCGTAGAGGCCGGGCGGCTGTGTGCTGAGCCACACCGCCGCACGCACCGCACCCGAGGCGAAGGTCTGCCGGCTGCTGGCGCGGTGAGTGATTTCCACGCGCTCGCCGTCCGCAGCGAACAGCGCCGTGTGTTCGCCGACGATGTCGCCCGCCCGGACCGTGGCGAAACCGATGGTACGCCGGTCGCGGGCGCCGGTCTGGCCCTCGCGACCATACACCGCATCGGTTTCCAGATCCCGCCCAAGCGTGTCCGCGACGATACGCCCCAGCCGCAGCGCAGTACCGGAGGGCGCATCCACCTTGTGCCGGTGGTGGGCCTCGATGATCTCGATGTCCACCGAATCGCCGAGCACCCTGGCGGCCAGTTCCACCAGCTTGAAGGTCAGGTTCACGCCGACGCTCATGTTCGGGGCGAACACCACCGGAACGGCCTCCGCGGCCCTCTCCAATTGCGCCTGCTGCGCCGCCGAGAGCCCGGTGGTTCCGACCACCAGCCGCTTGCCAACTGCCCGGCACAGCGCCGCGTGTTCCGCGGTGGCCTCGGGTTGCGTGAAATCGATCAGCACATCGAAGGCATCGGCGACGGAGGCCAGGTCCGCAACCACTTGCACGCCCGTGGCCTGCGCGGCCGGCGACTGCCCCAGCAGCCGGCTCCCGGCCCGCTCGCTCGCGGCGCCCAACTGGGCATCGGGGTGTTCCGTTACCGCCTGCAACAGGGCCTGGCCCATGCGCCCCCCCACTCCCGCGATCGCGATCCGCGTCATTGCCGTCTCCCTGTCCGTCCTACCGTTGAAAGCGCCCCAAGGGTAACGTGAAACAACCCGCGTCGCGCCCCGGGTGTCCCGTAGGGCGGAAGAGCGCAGCGTCATCCGCCGTGCGGCGTTCGGAGCGCCCCTGCGCGCCCGCGGCAACCCCGGCGCGGGAATGGCGGATGACGGCCTTCGGCCTCTTCCGCCCTACCGTTGAAAGCGCCCCAAGGGTAACGTGAAAGTCGCGACCATGGCCGAGCCCCTGTGGGAGCGTGCCTTGCACGCGAACGCGCCGCAGACGCGCCTGGCGCTGGCGACCCACCCAACGCCGTTTCGCGAGCGAGGCTCGCCTCAAGGCGGTCGATTCCAGCGTGGCGGCCCACCCAAACGCCGACGCGCCTCCCGGTTCACCGGGTCCCGGTGCGCAGCATCCCGGCCACGGACACCAGCGCGCCCACAGCCGCCAGCAGCGCGGCGAAAACATAGACCGACGCGGGGCCGACGCCATCCCAGAGGTAGCCGCTGCCCAACGCGCCGACGGCGCCGCCCAGCCCGAAGCTGAGCGACGAATAGAGTGCCTGGCCACGGCCCTGCAGCCGCCCGGGGAAGTAGACATGGATCAGCGAGATCGCCGCCGCATGGTAGACGCCGTAGCTGGCTGCATGCAGCAGCTGGATGAACAACAGGGCCGGAAGCGTCTCCGGCACCAGGGCCAGCAGCCACCAGCGCAGCGTGGTCAGCAGCAACGCCAGCGTGATCAGCACCCAGGCCCCGAAGCGCAGGATCAGGCGCGGCATGACCAGGAACAGCAACACCTCGGCAGCCACGCCCAGTGCCCACAACTGCCCCGCGACCGCGCGGCTGAACCCCTGTTCCTCGACGTACAGCGTGAAAAACGCATAGTACGGACCGTGGCTGGCCTGCATGAAGAAACAGGCGGCCAGCAGTGCAATCACCTCCGGGCGCCTCAGCACCGCGGCCAGCGGCCGCATGCCGTCTCCGGAGTGGTCGGCCTCGCGGGGTTCGCGCACTTGCAAGGAGGTCAGATACAACCCGGCGAGCAGCGCCAGCACGATCCAGGGCAGCCAACCCAGCGCGACCCGGCCGAGCAGCCAGCCGAGCGCCGCCACCGCCACGATGAATCCGACCGAACCCCAGAGGCGCACCAGCGCGTAGCGATGGCTGTCGCGCCCCAGCGTCCGCAGCGTGACCGCCTCGAACTGCGGCAGGATCGCGTTCCAGAAAAAACTGAACACGGCCATCACCGCCGCCAGCCACCAGTACCCGGAGTGCAGCAGCACGGCGGCGAAGCCCACCAGCGCCGCCAGCGCGCCCCAGCGGATGATCGGCATCCGCACACCGGATCGGTCGGCGAGCCAGCCCCAGACGTTCGGTGCAACGATCTTCGTCGCCAGCACGATCGCCATCAATTCGCCGATCTGCGCCCCGGTGAACCCGCGCTCGGCGAGGTAGGGGCCCCAGTAGGGCATGAACGCCCCGATGCTGGCGAAATAGAAAAAATAGAAGCTGGACAGACGGACGTGCGGGGTCACAGGTTCAGACCGATACGGATGGCGAGGATACGCAAGCCCTGGCCGCCTGTCGGATTCGGGCCGCTACGGAGCCACGCGCACCCTTCGGCCGCGATGGAGCGCGGCATCCCGATGCAGGAGCCGCCAGCCGACCGGGTTGCCCGACGCAACGCTGGGGCGTCCGGCGATGGGACCGGCTGGCGGACCTTCCCCATGGCCCACTGGAGCCGCCCGAGGGAGAGCGGGCGGGACGCGTAGCGGACCGGCCGCGCGCAGCGACGCACAAACCCGCCGACTCGCGGAACGCCGGGTTGGCGGCCGAGAGCTCAGCGATTCAGGATTCCCCCGGATCCATGGCGCCACGCGCAGGAACTTCGGCATAGGCCGGGATGCCGGTGTCGACATCGGCGTTCTGGGCGCGATGGCGCAGCGCATGGTCCATCAGCACCAATGCCAGCATCGCCTCGGCGATCGGCGTCGCACGGATTCCGACACAGGGATCGTGCCGCCCCCGGGTCACGACCTCCACCGCTTCCCCGGAGGTGTTCACCGTGCGCCCGGGCAGGCGGATGCTCGACGTCGGCTTCAGCGCGATGCTCACACGCACCGCCTGCCCGGACGAGATCCCGCCGAGCACACCACCGGAATGGTTGCTCAGAAACCCCTCGGGCGTCATTTCGTCGCGGTGCTCGGTTCCGCGCTGCGCGACCACCCCGAAACCGTCACCGATCTCAACGCCCTTCACCGCGTTGATGCTCATCATCGCGTGGGCGATGTCGGCGTCGAGCCGGTCGAAGATCGGTTCGCCCCAGCCGGGCGGCACGCCACGCGCCTCGACGTCGACGCGCGCACCGACCGAATCGCCCGATTTGCGCAGCGCATCCATGTACTCCTCGAGTTCCGGCACGCGCGCGGGGTCGGGCGCAAAGAAGGGGTTCGAGTCGATCGCCGACGGATCCCGGAATTCGATCGGGATCGGCCCCAGCTGCGACAGCCAGCCGCGGATCTCCACGCCATAGCGGTGGCGCAGATACCGTTTCGCGATGCCGCCGGCTGCCACGCGCATCGCGGTCTCGCGGGCCGAGCTGCGACCGCCTCCGCGGTAGTCGCGCACACCGTATTTCTGATGGTAGGTATAGTCCGCATGCCCCGGACGGAACCGGTCCATGATTTCGCTGTAGTCCTTCGAACGCTGGTCGACGTTCTCGATCAGCAGACCGATCGGCGCCCCGGTCGTCTGCCCCTCGAAAACCCCGGACAGAATGCGCACGCGGTCGGGTTCCCGGCGCTGGGTGGTGTGCCGCGATTGCCCGGGCCGACGCCGGTCCAGGTCGTGCTGCAGGTCGGCCTCGGTCAGCGGCAGACCTGGCGGGCAGCCGTCGACGACGGCCCCGAGCGCCGGCCCGTGGCTCTCGCCAAAGCCGGTGACGACGAAGAGTTTTCCGAAGCTGTTTCCAGACATCGGCGTAGTGTAGCCCGAGCGAGCGCGCGAGGGTATCGGCGCGCGGGTGTGCGCGCACCCCGCGCGGTCGCCGTCCCGTGTTCGGCCAGAGATAAGCGCCCCGATCGTACCGGCCCGGTGTTTGCGGCCCACGAAGACCGATCCCCCACGGTCGATCGGCCACCCAAGCCACCGGCAGGAGCACTATAGTTCCTGTTGCAGTTCCTGTTGCCAAGACCCGGGCTCGCGCAACCCGGGCGTCGCGATCGCACCCGACCGGAGGACACCTTGTCCGCAGCCACCCTTAAACGCATTGCACCCCACGAGGCTTTCGAACGGCTGCAGCAGCGGCCACGCGACCTGCTGGTGGATATCCGTTCCACGATGGAATACCTGTTCGTCGGCCACCCGGTGGGCGCGGTGCACATCCCCTGGATCGACGAGCCGGACTGGGTCGAGAACCCCCAGTTCGTGGCACAGGTGCGCAAGCTGCTGCTCGGAGGCGTCGGGGACGAAGGCGAGGACGCGCCGGCCATCTATCTGATCTGCCGCAGTGGCAAGCGCTCGCTGGTTGCGGGCCAGACGCTGATCGAGGCGGGCATCGAAAACGTGTATTCGGTCGACGAGGGCTTCGAGGGCCCGCTGGATACCGAGCATCACCGTTCGACGACGTCGGGCTGGCGCTTCCGGGGTCTGCCCTGGGAGCAGTGCTGACCTGCGCCCGTAGCCGGCGACGCCGGTGGCCCCGTGGGGGTCCGGTGCCCATCGAGCCCGGCCGGCTGCGGCGGAGCACGGCGGACCGGTGCAGGGATGGCGCGCTACGAAGCCGCAGGCAACTGGTCGTGGGTCAACAGGAACACCCCTTCGCCGCCGCCTTCGAACTCGAGCCAGGTGAACGGGAGATCCGGAAAAGCGGCCTCGAGCGCCGGCTGGCTGTTGCCCACCTCGACGATCAGCACGCCCCCCGGATGCAGGCGGGACCGGGCGCCCGCGAGGATACGGCGGACGATATCGAGCCCGTCGGCCCCGGCGGCAAGCCCCAGCGCCGGTTCCTGCCGGTACTCCGGCGCAAGGGCCGCCATCTCCGCGGCATCGACATACGGCGGGTTGGAGACGATCAGGTCGAAACCGATGCCCTCCTCCAGCGCGGAAAACACGTCGCTCTGCACGAGTCGGGTGCGCGCCTCGAGCCCGTGCCGGCGCACGTTCTCGCGCGCGACCGCGAGCGCGTCCCGCGACAGGTCCGACAGCCAGACCTCCGCTTCGGGCAAGACCGCGGCGGCGGCCAGCCCGATACAGCCACTGCCGGCACACAGGTCGAGCACCCGGCGCACGCGGTCCGGCTCCAGCCACGGGCTGAATCCTGCGGCGATCAGTTCCGCGATCGGTGACCGCGGCACCAGCACACGCTCGTCCACGTAGAACGGCATCCCCATGAACCAGGCCTCGCGCGTGATATAGGCGGCGGGCCGGCGGCTGTTCACCCGTTCCCGCAACACCGCTTCGACACGCAGCCGTTCCGAAGGCGTCAGGCGACTGTCCCACCAGGATTCGGGCAGATCCAGCGGCAGCGCCAGGCTGTGCAGAACCAGCCACGCGGCCTCGTCGAACGCGTTATCGGTACCGTGCCCGAACGTCAGGCCCGCGGCCCGGAACTGGCTGGCGCCGAAACGGATGAAGTCGCGAATGCTGCGAAGGTCTGCGGCGGAATCCATGGCAACGGTCAGGGCGCGCGGCCACTACCCCTGGCCCCGAAAGGCGCATGCGGCACGCGCAGCGCCCCGTTCACATTCTCGCGCGCAAGGCGCCCTGAACAGGCGCAGCCGGCCACGGAAAGCACGGAAACGCACCGGCAATCCATGGAGCCCATCAGGCTTCCCCTGTGTTGCGCGTCTTTCCGTAGTGGACTCTCAACGGGACTATGCTCCGCAACGGTTTCGGAAACAGGGGATCGGCGACCATGCCACCCAGGCAATTCCTAGCGCCTGCGGCCGGCTCGCGCCGACTGTGCCACACTCTACAACAAATTCTCGGCGCAAGGACGCCGGTCGGCACGCGCGCCGGGGGCCGCGGGGCGCCAACGGCCGCCGCCGGGACGCGGGAACACCCATCCAAGAGGCTAGATCGTTCATACTAGGAACATCGGGATCCACCGCCGCCCGGATCCTGTCCACCGGCATACGACCCGGCCGCCCCTGGTATCGGCCGGAAGCTGGAACAGTCAGGGCCGGATGGGGCGGTTGCGCGCGGAAAGCTTGATGATCAACTCCATCAACGTGCTGTTCATCACTCAAAGCCCGGACACGGCCGGGCAGGTGATCGGTTGTATCCGTTTCCGCGGCCGTGCGGTTCGTCCAAAACAGGCCGGCAACCGACGGGATCTCGAACGACTGCTGCAGAGCTACCGCTTCGATGTGGTCCTGTTGGTCGACAATGACCTGGATCTGGCCCTGGAGGATGTGACCCGGGCACTGCAGCAGAGTGGACGTCAGACCCCGATCATCGTGCTCACCGACCGACCCGAAGCCCAACGGCTGGAGGACATCGACGCGGGTGCGTTCAGCGCGGTCGGATCCCAGTGCCACGACATGGCTGCAGCCATGACCCTGAAGGCGGTCGATCACCTGCAGCGTACGCGCGAACTCCACCACCTGCGGACCCTGCTCCGGGAAGCCGACCGGCGGTACCTGCTGATGCTGGACGCCTCGCGCTATCCGATTGCGTGTTTTCACCGCGGCGCCGCGATCTATGCCAACGAGGCTTGGCGCGAGCGGTTCGAGATCAGTCTCACCGAAAGCCTCGATGCGATCGCACTGCAGGATCTCGTCGTGCCGGAACAGCGCGAGATCCTGAACCAGTTGCTCGACGCACGGGAGGGTGAACCCGAAGCACTGGAAACCTGCGAGACCCTGGCCATGCGTACCCGGCGCGGGCACAGCTTTGAGGCTGACATCGTACTGACCGGAACGATCATCGACGGCAACCCGTGCATCGTGGTCCATCTGGGAACTGCCGACGCAGGGGCCGTGCTGGAACCACCCCCCGGCGCCCAGCGGATACACTCGCAGGCCCGTCCACCCCCACCTGAGATCGGTGTCGACACTGGCGAGGATCCGCTGGAAACGGTCCCGATCCTCGCGCGGCGCGCGAGCCCGGTAAACGAACCCGACCCCGAAGCGTCTCCGGTGCCGACGCCGACCCAGACATCGACGCCAGAGCGGCAACCGGCATCAGTGCAGGAAACACCGCCTCCAGCGGATCGCACACCGGAAGCGGCCCCGGATTCGCCTTACCCCGCGCGCGAGGAGACCCTGGCGGAGACCCTCGACGAGCAGGCATCCGCGTTCCCGTGGCCCGCAGACGCCGGGACGGGGACGGGTGCTGCTTCTACGGTCGAGCCGAAGCCGCCGCGGCACGCGGAACTGATTGGTCACGACCGCTTCCTGCGGATCCTGGAGGAACGGATGGTCGCCGCTTCCCGATCCGAACAGCCCCTTGCGGTCGCCGTCCTGCTCCCTGACGGCGATGGCCAGGCGGCCACCGGCACCGACGCGGACACAATCGCCGAGCGGCTCGCTGAACTCTTCCCGCCTCCCGCGACACTGGCCAAACTGGACGCGGGGGAGTACGCGATCCTGGTGCCCGAGACCCGCCGTCCCGCGCTTGAATCCCGACTCGATGCGCTGATGGGTGCAGACAGCGAGGGGACTTTCGACCTTGATACGGTCGCGTTGTCCTGCGGTGTGGCGCTGGCCGACGATTCCGGACCCGAGGCCAGCCAACTGCTGCAACGCGCTCGCCAGGCGCTCGCGGAATCCCGGGACGCCGGCGGCGGCCGCTATCGCTTTCACGTACCGGCCGCCGCCCGGGAGACCCGGCCGGAGGCCGATGCCATCTGGAAGTCCCGGATCCACGACGCGATGGGCAACGACCGGCTGCGGCTGCTGTTCCAGCCGATTGTGAGCTTGCACGGAACCCAGATCCCCCGGTACAGCGTGTTCGTCCGACTCAAGGGGCCCGGCGGCGAGACATACGAGCCCGCCGATTTCATGCCTGCCGCCGAGCGCACCGGCGTCGCCGCACCCTTGGACCGCTGGATCATCCGCCACGCCCTCGCCACGCTGGCCAGCCATTTGCAGCGCGACTCCCGCATCGCCTTCTTCGTGAAGCTGAGCCAGGGCTCGCTGGACGGTGAACCAGTGGTGGAATGGCTACGGCGTTTCCTGGATCGCTACCGGGTGCCTGCCGGGAACGTAGTGGTCGAATTCAAGGAAGCGACGGTTCTGACTCAGCTGGAGATGGCCATGGCAACGGCCCGAGGGCTGCGCGAACTGGGGGTGGGCCTGTGCCTCGGCGATTTCGGCAACGGGCTCGATCCATTCCGGATTCTGCAGCGAATCGATGCCGGGTTCATCAAGCTGGACGGAGCCTACGTACAGAACCTGGCCGAAAACGACGCTTCGCAGAACACGGTACGCGATTTCACCGAGACCGCCCACGCCGACGGGCGCCAGGTGATCGTACCGTTCGTTGAGGACGCGGCGACGCTGACCGTGCTGTTCGGTCTCGGTGCCAACCTGGTGCAGGGCCATTTCGTGCAGCCGCCGAGCGAGGATCTCGACTTCGATTTCGTGCAGGGATTCTGAGCGGCGTTGCGATATCGCGCCCCGCGGGTGGCGACCCCGCCCGGACCCGACGAACGCTGGTGCCGCGCGAGCCCACTGGCAAGCACCAGCCCCGATACGCTATCGTGTGCAAGCCCCGGACCGGTGGTTCGCATGGCATTGCATTCGTTCACGAACCCGACCCGAGATGGCCACCCTCGACGCCCTGCTCGCGCAATCGCTCCGGCTGTTGCCACATCACGCCGTTTCCCGGCTCACCCATCGCGTCGCGCGCTGGGACTCCCCGCGGATGCAGCCGCTGCTGCGGTGGTTCATCCGCCACTACCGGCTCGACATGGGGGAGGCACAGCCCTCGGACCCGGCAGCCTATGCCAGCTTCAACGCGCTGTTCACCCGGCCGCTGCGTCCCGAGACACGGCCGCTGGAGGGGGACGAACGCAGCATCGTCAGCCCCGCCGACGCGCGGGTCAGCGCGTTCGGCACCATCGAGGGCGGGCAGATCTTCCAGGCCAAGGGGCACCGCTACACGGTGACCGACCTGCTCGGCGGCTTCAGCGATCTTGCCGGGCCGTTCGCGCGCGGTCATTACCTGACCGTGTATCTCTCCCCCCGCGACTACCACCGCGTGCACATGCCGCTATCCGGGCGGCTGACCACGATGGTGCATGTGCCGGGACGGCTGTTCTCGGTGGCTCCGCGAATCGTCGCGCACACCCCGCGGCTCTACGCCCGCAACGAACGCGTGGTCGCGTTCTTCGAGACGGGCAGCGGCCCGATGGCGATGGCGCTGATCGGCGCGATCAACGTGGGGTCGATCGAGACGGTCTGGGCCGGGGAGATCACGCCGCCGGCAGGGCGCGCGATCCGCCGAATCGACTACAGCAACCGGCAGATCGATCTCGAACGCGGGGCCGAGATGGGGCGCTTCAACCTCGGTTCCTCGGTGGTGCTGCTGCTGCCCGAAGCGCCGCTGCGATTCGGCCCGGCCCTGGGGCCGGACTCCGAGGTACGCGTGCGCTCCGAGGTCGCACGGATGCTCGATGTTTGACTACCTGACGGTTGACTGGCCGAGGGCTCGAACCGATCCCGCTGCCCGGCACCGACGGTGCCGTGACCTGCGCCTGGTCTGCCGCGCACGCCGGTTGCGCACGCGCCGTTGGTGATACCCAAACCGCCGGCCGGCCCGTCAGGCGCGCTCCCAGGGGAAATCGATCACGCCGGTGATGTCATCGACGTCGAGCAGGCGCATCAGCAAGCGATCGATCCCCAGGGCCACCCCTGCGCAGTCCGGGAGCCCCGACTGCATGGCTTGGGCGAAATACTCGTCGGCCTCCGGAATTGGCTGGCCCTGACGCTTGCGGCGCGCACGATCCGCCTCTCGCCGTGTCAGGAACACCGCCGGATCGGTCAGTTCATGAAACCCGTTGGCCAGTTCCAGGTCGCCCCAGTACAACTCGAACCGGCTCGCGCACCCGGCTGCGCGCGGGCTGGGGCGAGCCAGAATCGCCTGGCTCTCCGGGTAGTCGACGATGAACGTCAGCCGGTCCGCGGGAAATCGAGGAGCCAGCACCAGCGCCATCAGCGCATCGAGCCAGCCGTCCCGGTCGAGATCGCCGGCGAGTTCGAGACCGGCGTTGCGCGCGGCGCTCTTGCACTGAACGACGGTGCAGCGCAGCGGATCCAGGCCGAGTTCGCTCCGGAAGAGTTCCGCATAGGCGACGCAGTGCGCAGCACCGGCAGGTTGGGCCCAGGCCCGATCCTCCGCCGCGACCGCCTGCACCAGATCCTGGACCTCATCCATCAGGCGCCGGTCGTCGTAGCCCAGCCGGTACCATTCCAGCAGCGTGAACTCGGGGTTGTGGCGCCGCCCCTGTTCCTCGCCCCGGAACACGCGCGCAATCTGGTAGATATCGCCCGAGCCGGAGGCCAGCAGGCGTTTCATCGGATACTCGGGAGACGTCTGCAGGTAACCGGTCGCGCCGCCCGGAGCCGCCGCGCGCCAGCTCTCGACCCCGGGATCCAACGGCGCACCCCGCGACAGCACCGGGGTCTCCACTTCGAGCACGCCGCGCCGCGCGAAAAAACGGCGTATCGCCGCATTCACCCGGGCGCGCGGCTGACGTGACGCGCCCGCGCCGGGCCGCCAGTTCACCGCGACGTCCGCCGCGACCGGGATCGCGGCCGCTGTGCCATCCGGCGCGAATTCCCGGCGGCTGGGCCAGCCACGACCGTAGCCAGCTCGACGCCTTGCCTGCGCTGCCTCAGACGCGCGAGACGTATTCCCCGGAACGGGTGTCGACCTTGACCGTCTCGCCCTCTTCCACGAACAGCGGCACCTTGACCACCGCGCCGGTTTCCAGCGTCGCCGGCTTCGTGCCACCCTGCGCGGTGTCGCCGCGCACACCCGGGTCGCATTGCACGATCTTCAGCTCAACGAAGTTCGGCGGCATCACCGACAACGGCTCGCCGTTCCACAGCGTCACCGAGCACACATCCTGTTCCTTCAGCCATTGCGCGGCGTCGCCGAGTGCGGTCTCACCCACCGCGTACTGTTCGTAGGTATCCGGAACCATGAAGTGCCAGAACTCGCCGTCGGTGTAGAGATACTGCATCTCGGTATCCATCACGTCGGCCGCCTCGACCGTCTCGCCCGACTTGAAGGTCTTTTCCAGCACACGCCCGGTGCGCAGATTGCGCACCCGGACGCGGCTGAACGCCTGGCCCTTGCCCGGCTTCACGAACTCGTTCTCGACGATCGTCTGCGGATCGCCGTCGAGTAGAATCTTCAGCCCCGCCTTGAATTCGCTGGTACTGTACGTTGCCATATCGTGTCGTCCTCGCGGCCCTGCTGCCGCCTGCAAACGGAAACGTGGCCGGCCACCGAGGTAACCATGTCCACAAATCCCAGCATGATACCCCGCCCGCCGCCATCCGCCCAGACACCCGCATGGCAGCGGGCGCTGGCCCAGGCGATCACCGATCCGCTGGAACTGTTGCGCCGCCTGGATCTGCCCCCCGAACCGGGGCCGGGGACCCTGCAGGCGCATCGGGGATTCCGCACGCTCGTTCCGGAGAGCTATCTCGCGCGCATGCGGCGCGGCGACCCCCGGGATCCGCTGCTACTCCAGGTGCTGCCGCAAAATGCCGAGGTGATCGAACGCCCGGGGTTCCTGGCCGACCCGGTCGGTGACCGCGGAGCGTTGGCAGCTCCCGGCCTGTTGCACAAGTACGCCGGGCGTGTGCTGCTGGTGACCACCGGCGCCTGCGCGATCCACTGCCGCTACTGCTTCCGCCGGGAATTCCCCTATGGCGAACTTCAGGCGTCGCGGGACTGGGACGATGCGCTGACCTACATCCGGGCGCATACCGGGATCACCGAGGTCATCCTCAGCGGGGGCGATCCGCTGGCACTGCCCGACCGGCGCTTGGCGGATCTGGTGCGGCGCCTGGAAACCATCGACCACCTGCGCCGGCTGCGCATCCACACGCGGCTGCCCGTGGTGCTGCCGGAACGGGTCGACGCAGGCCTGCTCGCCTGGCTGGGGACGGGTCGGCTGGCGCATGTACTGGTATTGCACGCGAACCACCCCCGCGAGTTCGAGGCCCCTGCCGGAGCGGCGCTGGCAAAGCTGCGCGCTTCCGAGGTTACCCTGCTGAACCAGGCGGTGCTGCTCGCGGGCGTGAACGACGATCCGGACACACTCTGCGAATTGCAGCAGGCGGGTTTCGCGGCCGGCGTGCTGCCGTATTATCTCCATCTGCTCGACCGCGCCCGCGGCACGGGCCACTTCGAGGTCGACGAACGGCGCGCGCGCGCGCTGCATGCCATGCTGCGCGAACGGCTGCCGGGCTACCTGGTCCCGCGGCTGGTCCGCGAGATCGCCGGCGCGCCCAGCAAGGTGCCCGTGCCGGACGACCGCGACAAACCCGCCGGGATCGATCCGGCCCGCGTTGGCAAAGCTCGGGCTTTTTCCATACGATGACCGCGCCATGGACGCGACTTGGGGCAGTGCATGAATGACCTGACGACAGACTCGCCATTCCTACTCCCCCGGCGTGCCCCACCGGAATCCGGAGGCTTTCCGCCCCTGGCACCGGACGCGCTCGCGCAATGGATCGACGACCGCCCGCTGGCCGACACACAGGCGGCCGCGGCCGCGATGCTCGAGGCCGTACACGCGATCAACCGCATCGCCATCGCGCCTGAACGTCTCGCGGTACTTGCCGATCTGCTGGACTCCCGGGTTCTGCCGATGCTGGAACTGCTCGAGCAGCGGCTGCGCCAACTGCCGGTTCCGCTGGGGCGCAAGAGCCGGGCACTCGCGGAAACCTATGCCGCGCTGACCGCTGAACTCGCCACCACGCATCTCCAGCGCGCGGATGACGAGCTGCGAGGGGACGGTACGGACGAACATCGGGAACTGCCTCATCTGGCCCGGGCCATGCTGCTGACCGGGTGCCGCTGCATGCATGCCTGGCGACTGTACCAACCTTTGCCCAAAGGTACGTGGCTGCTGATCCATCGGATTTTCGAAACTGCCGAACGCCTGGGCATCACCAAGCGCGCCGTGCCGCTACACGCCAACCCGCACGCGCTGGCTGCCAACGACATCGACGCGCTGACCGCCCGGCTCGCGGTACTCAGCGCCACCAATGTCCATGCGCTGCGGCAAGGCGAAATCGACCCACTCGCACGCTGGCTGACCTCCCTGCCGCTGCGCTGCCAGGACAGCCCGCCGGAAGCTGACGCCGACGGCACCCCGTTCCTGCGTATCCAGCTGGATGAGGACCGCCCCCCGTCGTTGCTGGCGGGAGGCCATCCACCTGCAACAGGGGCAGTCCGCTACGTTGCCCTGGGCCCGGTACTGGCGGCGATCCGCTCGGGCCCCGGGAATACGGCGCAGGGCTGGCACCCGGTCAACGCGGCGCTGGACCGCCGGCTCCTGAACCTCTGGGTCGCGGGACCAAAGCGTCACTTCAGCCGCGAACCTGCCGACACGGGCCCGGTCGTCAGCGTCACCGGCCTTGCGGACATTCACGCAGCGGTCCGCGCCGACTACCGATACCAGCGCGACCTCGCGCGTGGCGAAACCAGCCTGTTCCCCTCTGGAATCCTTCCTCCTGGGCCAGACAGCAGTGGCAGCCGGGTCCCGGGAGTGTTCACCGGCAGCGGTACCGGGTCGGACGAAGGCAGCGGCCTCAGTCTCGAGCAGCGCACCACGGAGACATCGGGGGAAACCCGCTGGCTCGCGGACCAGGACATGGACCGCCTCGCCGCCGCCTGGAACGCGGCGCAGCACGGGGCGGACCCACGCCTGCAGGATGCCGGTGCTGCCTCGGCGGCCCGAGTCCCCCGCCCGATCGCCGCTCGACTGCGCGACCTGGGTGCCGGGGGACTCAGCCTGCGTCTCTGCGCACCGCCCCAGAAGGTATTCAGCGGCGACCTGATCGCGATCCGAACCACGCGTCAGGGGCGCGTCTACTGGCAGCTCGGCATGATCCGCTGGCTGCGCTACGACACCCCCGAGGATGTGACGGTCGGCATGCAGTTTCTCGCGCCGGTGTGTTCGCCGACCGAGATCCAGGCCTACCGCGCGAATAGACCTACGGGAAAGGTTTTTCCTGGGCTGTTGCTGCGCCT
Source organism: Thioalkalivibrio paradoxus ARh 1 (assembly GCF_000227685.2). Classification (GTDB taxonomy): domain Bacteria; phylum Pseudomonadota; class Gammaproteobacteria; order Ectothiorhodospirales; family Ectothiorhodospiraceae; genus Thioalkalivibrio; species Thioalkalivibrio paradoxus. The sequence continues at coordinate 2,836,079 of NZ_CP007029.1, forward strand.
GCCCGGCGAACCCGCGCGCGGCAGCCTGGTGTTCGCCCCCGGATCGTTCGCCGAGGGCACCCGGGTCGTGTTCCGCCAATCGGGAGAACAGAAGACGGTGTCGCTGGACGCGATTCGGTGCGAGAGCCACACCTTCGCCCGTGCCGATTTCCTGCTGTCGGACGTGACGCGCGCATGACCGTGGGCCTGGACCCGCGATACAGGCGCGCGTAGCGACGCGCCCCCCTTGGTCAGCAGGGCCGCAACTTGGGTATCATGCCGGACAGGGGAACTTGACAGCGAAACCGCGTCGAACCCCGGGACACAGGCCGTATCGTCCGGGCAGAACTTGCCACGGCGGTGTCTGCGTTCGCTTTGCCATATCGTGTGCAGCCAACAGGATATACGCGATCCGGAAAACCATGGATGTCAACGATGACTGCAGCGATCGAAATTCTGTTCGTCACCCTGGACCCGGAACGGGCCGAGCGCGTGATCAGCGGCATCCGGATGCGCGGCACTGCGGTGCGTGCGCGGCAGGCGTCGGACCGTACCGAACTGGACGAACTGCTCGCGTCCAGCCGCTTCGACACCGTCGTGCTGATCGAATCCGGGCTGGATCTGCAGCTTGAAGATATCCGCTCGGCGCTGCACCAGTCGGGAAGGCAGACGCCAGCCATCGTGATCACCTCGCGCCCGGAAACCGAGCGGCTGGCGATTTTCGACGCTGGCGCGTTCGGAGTGGTCGGCTGCGGCCAGGAAGAAGTCGCCGCGATGCTGATTCTGAAGGCGGTCGAGTACCAGTTCTGCTGCAATCAGTTACACCGAACCCGCAATACGCTGCAGGAAGCCGAACGCCGCTACCTGCTGCTGCTGGACAGTTCGCGTGACCCGATCGCCTACGTCCAGGACGGCATCTACCTGTATGCCAACGACGCCTGGCGCGAATTCTTCCAGATCGAGACACCGGAAGACCTGGCGCGGTACAGCCTCGACGACTTCATCGCCCCGGAGCAGCAGGACCTTCTGCAGCAGCTGCTCGACTCGCGCCGCGATCAGCCGGATACGGTGGAAACCACTCAGGCGATGACCCTGCGCGACGCGCAAGGGCGATCCTTCGAGGCCCAGGTCGTGCTGACCGACGCGACCGTCGACGGAGAGGACTGTACGGTATTGCGTGTCGCCACCGAGCGCTCCACAAGTTCGACGGGTCAATTGTCGGTCCTCGACCCGGTCACGGGACTGTACAACCGGCGCTACCTGATTCGCTCGCTTGAGGACGCGCTGGTCACCGCCGCGCGCTCCGGGTTGCTGTTTGCACTGATCGACATCTCGATCGACGACTTCGCGTCAATCCGCATCGAGCGCGGGCTGAGCACGTCGGACATCCTGCTCGCCGACCTGGGCGTGTTTCTCAGGGAGCGTTTTCCCGCGCCCGCCACCGTCGCCCGCCTCCGCGGCGAGGAGTTCGGCGTGCTGGTACCCAACGTGCGGCGTGCGGAACTGGAACCACAGCTCGACACGCTGATCCGCGACGCATCGGAGCGACCGGTCAACCTGGGACAGGACACAATCAAGGTCACGTTGTCCTGCGGCGTCGTGATCGCCGACAACTCGGTTCCCACCGCCGAGCACCTGCTCGCACGCACCACCCGCGCGCTGGAACAAGCGCGCAGCGCGGGCGGAAATCGCTGCCATTTCCATCGCCCGGAGGACGGGGGACCGGCGCGTACCGAGTCCGACCAGGCCTGGCACGCACGGATCGAGGAGGCGATGGCCAACGACCGGCTGCGGTTGCTGTACCAGCCTGTGGTCAACCTGCATGGCGCCGACGTTCCCCGTTTCAACGTGTTCGTCAGGCTGTTCGGGCCCGAAGGCCAGATCTACCAACCCAACGATTTTCTTCCCGCAGCCGAGCGTACCGGAATCGCGGCCGAACTCGACCGATGGATCATCCGCCATGCCATCGAGGTACTCGCGCAGCGCCTGAAGCAGGATCCGAAGGCGACCTTCTTCCTGAAGCTCACGCGCGGCTCACTGAACGACGGCTCGGTCGTCGTTTGGCTGCAGGAAGTGCTGCACCAGCACAGGGTTCCGGCGGGCAATGTGGTGGTCGAGATCAAGGAGGCGACGATCATCACCAACCTGAAGGCGGCAATCGCCGCCGCACGCGGCCTGAAGGCGATCCACAGCTGCCTGTGCATCGACGATTTCGGCAACGGGCTCAATCCGTTCCATATCCTCCGCCACGTGGATGCCGACTACATCAAGCTCGACGGAGCCTTTGTTCGCGAACTGGTCACCGACGCAAACAACCAGCAAGCCATCCGCCGCTTCACCGATGCGGCCCACGCCAAGGGCAAACAGGTGATCGTGCCACGGGTCGAGGACGCCGCGACACTCGCGGTCCTGTTCAGCCTGAATGTGAACCTGGTCCAGGGCTATTTCGTGCACCCGCCCAGCGAACAGCTGGACTTCGATTTCACACAGGTTCTCTGAAGGCGCGCGGGAAGGCAATCAGCGCAGATCCCGCGTCGAACGCCGCGCGTCGCATCGATGACGCTGGCATGCCCAGCCTGCACGGCAGGTGCTGGCGTCACTTGTTCCAGAACTTCAGATCCTCGAAGAATCCGCGCACGCCGTCCAGCCAGGAATGCGTCTGCGGACTGTGCCGCGTGCCGCCCTCCTGGGTAGAGGCGTCAAATTCCTCCAGCAGTTCCTTCTGCCGATGGGTGAGATTGACCGGCGTCTCCACCACCACCCGGCAGAGCAGATCGCCGACACCACCGCCGTGCACCGAAGTCACGCCTTTCCCGCGCAACCGGAACTGCTTGCCGCTCTGCGTCTCGGCAGGGATCTTCAGCGACACACGCCCCTTCAGGCACGGCACCTCCAGTTCTCCGCCGAGTGCGGCGGTCGCGAACGAGATCGGCACTTCGCAGTGCAGGTCGTTACCGTCGCGCTTGAACAGCTTGTGGGGCTTGACCCGCACCTGCACATACAGATCGCCGGGCGGACCGCCATTGATACCCGCTTCGCCCTGGCCGGATAGCCGGATCCGGTCGCCGGTGTCAACCCCGGCCGGGATCTTCACGTCCAGCGTATTCTGCTGCTGCACCCGGCCGGTACCGCCGCAGGCCTTGCACGGGCTGGGGATCACCTTGCCGGTACCGTGGCAGCGCGGACAGGTCTGCTGAACCGAAAAGAAGCCCTGCTGAATCCGCACCTGCCCGACACCATTGCAGGTGGGACAGGTCTCCGGGCTGGTGCCGGGCTCGGCGCCGCTGCCGTCGCAGGTATCGCAGGCGGCGGTGGTCGGTACGCGGATCTTGACCTCGGTACCGAACACCGCCTCCTCCAGCGTGAGCTCCAGGTTGTACTGGAGGTCCGAGCCACGGAAGGCACGGGCTCCGCCAGCTCGACCGCCGCCACCGCCGAAGATGTCCCCGAATATATCCTCGAAGATGTCGCTGAAGCTGCCACCGCCGGCGCCACCGAACCCGCCGGGCCCGGCCGCCGACGCATCGACGCCGGCATGGCCGTAGCGGTCATAGGCGGCGCGCTTGCGCGCGTCGCTCAGCACGTCGTAGGCCGCCCGTGCCTCCTTGAACTGGGCCTCGGCGCTGGCATCGCCCGGGTTGCGGTCCGGGTGATACTTCATCGCCAGGCGGCGGAACGCCTTCTTGATCGCCTCGGGTGAAGCGTCACGGGCGACGCCGAGCACTTCGTAATAGTCACGTTGCGCCATCTCGGATCCTTGCGGGTTGCCGCAGCGCCCTTTCCGGGCCACGCGGTAAAAGGCACGCCCGGTCCCCTGTCGTGCCGGTCCCGGGCGTGCCTGATCGGGTCAACCGCAGACCGCCGGACCATTGCGGCACCGGCGGCGCAGCGGCTTACTTCTTCTTGTCGTCGACCTCTTCGAACTCGGCGTCCACGACGTCGTCCGACGACCCGGAGCTCTCGCCGGCGTCGGCATTTCCGGTTTCGCCGCCGCTGGACTTCGCGTACGCCTTCTCGGCAAGTTTGCCCGAGGCCTCGGCCAGCTTCTGGGTAGCGGCCTCGATCGCTTCCACATCGTCACCCTTCATGGCGTTGCGCACCTCGCCGATCGCGGCCTCGATCGCGGCCTTCTCGTCGGCTTCGACCTGGTCCGCCAGATCCTTCAACGACTTTTCGGCCGAGTGCACCAGTGCGTCCGCCTGGTTGCGCGCGCCAACCAGCGCGTGGAAGCGCTTGTCTTCCTCGGCGTGCGCCTCGGCGTCCTTCACCATCTTCTCGACTTCCTCGTCGCTGAGTCCGGACGAGGCCTTGATCACGATGCGGTTCTCCTTGCCGGTGGCCTTGTCCTTCGCCGATACGTGCAGGATACCGTTCGCATCGATGTCGAAGGTAACCTCGACCTGGGGCACCCCGCGCGGAGCCGGAGGGATGTCGGACAGGTCGAAACGGCCGAGCGACTTGTTGGCGCTCGCCTGCTCGCGCTCGCCCTGGAGCACGTGCACGGTCACCGCGGTCTGGTTGTCGTCAGCAGTCGAAAACACCTGCGTCGCCTTGGTCGGGATCGTCGTGTTTTTCTCGATCAGCTTGGTCATCACGCCGCCCAGCGTCTCGATTCCGAGCGACAGCGGCGTGACGTCGAGCAGCAGCACATCCTTCACGCTGCCGCCCAGCACCCCGCCCTGCACCGCGGCCCCGACGGCGACCGCCTCGTCCGGGTTCACGTCCTTGCGCGGCTCCTTGCCGAAGTAACCCTGGACCGCTTCCTGCACCTTGGGCATACGGGTCTGCCCGCCGACCAGGATGATGTCGTCGACCTGCCCGGTAGACAGGCCCGCGTCCTTGATCGCGATCTTGCAGGGCTCGATCGTCCGCTGGATCAGATCCTCGACCAGGCTCTCGAGCTTGGCCCGTGTCACCTTCATCGCCAGGTGCTTCGGCCCGGTGTTGTCGGCGGTGATGTAGGGCAGGTTCACCTCGGTCTGCTGGCTGGACGACAGCTCGATCTTGGCCTTTTCCGCCGCCTCGCGGATACGCTGCATCGCCAGCGGATCGCTCTTCAGGTCGATCCCCTGTTCCTTCTTGAACTCGCCGACCAGGTAGTCGATCAGGCGGTTGTCGAAGTCCTCGCCACCGAGGAAGGTATCCCCGTTGGTCGCCAGCACTTCGAACTGGTGTTCGCCGTCGACCTCGGCGATCTCGATGATCGAGATGTCGAAGGTGCCGCCGCCGAGGTCGTAGACCGCGATCTTGCGGTCACCGCGCTTCTTGTCCATGCCGTAGGCCAGCGCTGCCGCGGTCGGCTCGTTGATGATGCGCTTGACCTCAAGACCGGCGATGCGCCCGGCGTCCTTCGTCGCCTGGCGCTGGGAATCGTTGAAGTAGGCCGGCACCGTGATCACCGCCTCGGTGACGGTCTCGCCGAGGTAGTCCTCGGCCGTCTTCTTCATCTTCTGCAGCACGCGCGCGGAGATCTCCGGCGGGGCTATCTTCTTGCCGCGCACCTCGACCCAGGCGTCGCCGTTGTCGGCCTTGATGATCGAGTACGGGACCAGCTGAATGTCCTTCTGGACCTCCTTCTCGTCGAAGCGGCGACCGATCAGGCGTTTGACCGCATGCAGCGTGTTCTTCGAGTTGGTGACAGCCTGGCGCTTGGCGGACTGCCCCACCAGCACCTCGCCATCTTCGGTGAAGGCGACGATGGAAGGCGTGGTGCGGGTTCCTTCGCTGTTCTCGATCACCTTCGCCTGGTCGCCTTCCATCACGGCGACACAGGAGTTGGTGGTACCGAGGTCAATGCCGATGATCTTTCCCATGGTGTGCAGCTCCTGCGATCAATTAGGTGTTTGCGGCGTTCAACGGGGTTGTCCGCCGTCTGTCTGTCCGGGATATGGGGTGGCTGCCGGGGTTTTCAAGCGCTGCCGGAGGATTCATCCGGCGCCCGCGACACGATGACCATCGCCGGGCGGAGCACGCGACCCTGGAGCAGATAGCCCTTCTGCATCGTCATCAGCACCGTGTTGGGCCGATGTTCCGCGCTTTCCTGCGTGGTCATCGCCTGGTGCCGCTCTGGGTCGAAACGCTCGCCGGTCGGATCCACCGACTCGATCCCGAACTTGTCGAAGGCCTTGCGCAAGGCCTTCAGCGTCAATTCGGTTCCCTCGATGATGCTGCCCGCGTCCTCGGTCTTGCGCGCCGCGTCCAGCCCCATCTCGAGGCTGTCGCACACCGTCAGCAACTCGGATGCGAATCGCTCCATCGCGTACTTGTGTGCCGCCTCGAGCTCGCGTTCGAAGCGACGCCGCTGGTTTTCCATTTCCGCCTGCGCGCGCAGCAGCTGATCGCGGCGCTGTTCCGCCAGCTCCTCGAGTTCCGCGAGCCGCGCCTGGATGTCTTCGCCGCCCTCTGCCGCCGGCGCTTCGGCCGCGCTTGTCGACGTGTCCTGTGCCTCCTGGTGTACGGACTCGTGTTCCACGTTTTCCCGCTGGTTGGACATGCTTCCCTCTTGCTGGTCACGAAAACGAATCGCGGTACGCCGATGCGCCCGCGCCTCAACGGCTGTCTGGGGGCTCGTTCCGGGAATTCAAGGCGGCGCCGAGCAGGCGCGCGGTGATATCGACAATCGGGATCACCCGGTCGTAGGACATACGGGTCGGCCCGACCACCCCGAGAACGCCGACGATCTCACCGTCGACGCTGTAGGGCGCGGTGACCACCGAGCAATGCTCGAACCATTCCAGACCCGACTCCCGGCCGATGAAGATCTGGACCCGGTCGGCCCGGATACACTGATCCAGGATCGCCAGGATCTCGCGCTTCTCGTGGAACGCCTCGAGCAGCTGGCGCAGCCGCTGGATGTCGGCCAATTCGTCATAATGCAACAACTGCGTCTCGCCGGCCACCAGCACGTCGTCGGGGTCGTCGGCGCCGATCGCGCGTTCGCCGAGGTCGATCGCCGCCAGCATCATCGCATCGAGATCGCGGCGCACCGAACGCATTTCCGCAAGCAGTTGCCGGCGCACCACCTGCAGCGCCTGCCCCGCCAGGTGGGCGTTCAGGTAGTTGGCCATGCGCTGCAGCTCCGGCGGCTGATAGTCCCGCTCGAGCTCCAGCACCCGGTTCTGCACTTCCTTGCCGTCGATCACCAGAATCGCGAGCACCCGGCGTTCGCTCAGGCGCAGAAACTCGATCTGGGTCAGCGCCACGTTGCGGTTGCGCGGCAGGCGCACCATGCCGGCCAGCCGGGTCACGCTGGACAGCACGCTCCCGGCCGCGCCGAGCAGGTCCTGGGTCGTCGCGCCCCGGTGAAAGTGCGACTCGATCGCTTCCACCTGCTTGCGGTTCGGCGCCCGGATCTCGAGCAGTGCGTCGACGAACAGCCGGTATCCGGCCGCGGTCGGCACCCGCCCCGCGGAGGTATGCGGCGCATGCACCAGCCCCAGATCCTCGAGATCCGCCATCACGTTGCGGATCGTCGCCGGGCTCACGTTCAGTCCGCTGGTGCGGGCCAAGGTGCGCGAGCCGACCGGTTGACCGTCTCGGATGTAGCTCTCGATCAGCGTGCGCAGCAATGTCCGCGCGCGGGCATCGAGTTGGAATTCCTGCATGCCTCGCTCTCGTGTCAGCGCTTGGGGTCGGTGAGTGCCAGCCCAGTCTATGCCATGGCCCTGGGCAGTCAAGACTGCCGCAAACCGGCTGCTGAAGACCCCGGGTGCGCGCACCCGCGGTTTTCCGGATAATGCAGCGATGCAAGCAACCTTCGGCACGATCGGGCTGGTCGGCAAGGGCGACGATTCCCGGACCGCCCCGCTGGTATCGACCCTGCTCGACGCATTGCACCAGCGCAGTCTGGGCGTAATCATCGAGCAAGGCATCGGAGATTGCGAACACCCCTCCGGGTGTACGGTGGCTCCGCTCGCGGAACTGGCTGGAACGGCCGACCTGATCGTGGTGATCGGCGGCGACGGTACGCTGCTTGCGACCGCACGCGCAACGGCCGCGTACGGCACGCCGATACTCGGGATCAACCTCGGACGCCTGGGGTTTCTGGTCGACGTATCACCGGACCGGGCAGTGGCCGAACTGAACGAGGTACTCGACGGCGCCTACGAGGTCGAGCCGCGCGCGATGCTGCAGACCACGTTGCTGCGCGATGGCAGCCCGATTTACCAGGGGCTGGCGCTGAACGATGCCGTCCTGCACGTACAGAGCGTGGTCCGGATCATCGAGTTCGACACCTTCATCGACGGGCTCGACGTCGGACGACTGCGCGCCGACGGACTGATCATCGCCACGCCCACCGGCTCGACCGCCTATGCGCTGTCGGCGGGCGGCCCGATTTTGACGCCCGAACTGGAAGCGATGCTCGTGGTGCCGGTCTGCCCGCACAGTCTCAATCACCGGCCTCTCGTCGTCAGCGGGCGCGCGGTCATCGAGATCAAGCTCAGCAGTGCCAGCCGTTCTCCCGCCCAGGTCGCGCTGGACGGCCAGGAAAACCTGGATTTCGCGCCCGGAGACGTGCTGCGAGTCGAGCGGCGGGCGGAACCCCTAACGCTGGTGCATCCCCGCCATCATCATTTTCTGCGCATGCTGCGCTCCAAGCTGCGCTGGGGCGAGCATCCCTGAGCGCCGGGACGGAAACCAGGCATGCTGCGGCACATCACGGTCCGGGACTTCGCGATCATCGATCAACTGGAGCTCTCGCTCGGCGCGGGCATGACCGCGCTGACCGGGGAAACCGGCGCAGGCAAGTCGATTCTGATCGACGTGATCGGCCTGCTGCTGGGTGACCGGGCCGATGCCGCCAGTGTGCGCGACGGTGCCGCACAGGCCGACCTGAGCGCGGAATTCGAACTGCCGCCGGACCATCCGGCCTGCGCATGGCTGCGGGACGAGGCGCTGGCAGAAAGGACCGACGATCGCGACGGCCCGGACACGACCGGCGTGCTGCTGCGCCGGGTCATCACCGCACAGGGAAAGAGCCGGGCCTGGATCAACGGCCGGCCGGTGACGGTGACTCAATTGAAGCGGGTCGGACAATGGCTGGTCGACATCCACGGCCAGCACGCGCACCAGCAGTTGCTGCAGCGGCCCGCCCAGCGGGCGCTGCTCGACGGCTTCGTCGCCCAGGACGTCCGCCGCGAGGTGGCCGCGGCCCACGCCGAACTGCAAGCCGTTTCCGCACGCCTGGACGCAGCGCGTGAACGGCTGGCATCGGCTTCCGACCGCCTCGACCTGCTGCGATTCCAGGCCGAGGAGATCCGGGAACTGGGGCCTTGCGCCGGCGAATACACGGAGATTGCGGGCGAACAGACCCGGCTCGCGCATGCGGCGGAGGTCCTCGGGGCACTGCAGACCGCGCACCAGGCGATCGACGACGACGCCGGGATCGACTCGAGTCTCGGCCAGATTCTGGCCGGCCTGCAGGATGCCGCACGCCATGACAACCGGGTCGAACCCGTACTGGAACTGCTCGAATCCGCACGCATTCAGGTGCAGGAGGCCGGCGACCAGCTGCGCCGCATCGCCGAGCACATCGAGATCAATCCCGAGCGACTCGCCGAGGTCGACACGCGGGTCGCCATCTACCTCCGGCTGGCCCGCAAGCATCGGATCGAACCGGACGCGCTGCCGGCCCTGCTCCGGGCGATGGACGCCGAGCAGCAAGAGCTCGAAACCGGCGACGCGGCAGTCGCTGCGCTGGAACAGGACCTCACCGCGGCGCAAGCCCGCTACGACCGGTCAGCCGCAGCGCTGAGCCAGGCGCGGCGCGCGGCCACCGCGCGGCTCGATCCGGCCGTGACCGAGGCGATGCAGGAACTGGGAATGACCGGCGGGCGGTTCCGGATCGAGCTGCAGGACCGGCCCGACGAGGCCGGTCCGCAGGGGCGCGACCGGATCGAGTTTCTGGTGGCGGCAAACCCCGGCTCCGCACCGCAGCCGCTGGCCCGGGTGGCCTCCGGGGGCGAACTGTCCCGGATCGGCCTGGCACTGCAGGTACTCGCGAGCGCAGAGCAGCCGGTGGACACCCTGATCTTCGACGAGGTCGACAGCGGAATCAGCGGCGCAGTCGCCGAGGTGGTCGGGCGCAAACTACGCGCGCTAGGCGAACGCTACCAAGTGCTCTGCGTCACCCATCTGCCCCAGGTCGCGGCGCAGGCCCACTGCCAGTTCCAGGTCAGCAAGACCCGTGGACACGACCATGCGCGCACCGAGATTACCCACCTCGCCCCAGCCGACCGGATCGAGGCATTGGCCCGGATGCTCGGGGGCGTGGCACTGACGGAACGCAGCCTGGATCACGCCCGCGAGATGCTGGAGGCCGCCGCCGCGGCAGCCTCCGGCGATTCGCAAACGCGGCCGCGCCAGTAGAAACGCCCCCGGGCGCCTTGGGACTCAGCCGGGCCGGTGCGGGCAGTTCTCGTCGATGCAGTCGCCGTGGATCACCAGCGCGTGATCCTGGATCCGGTACCCGTGCTCCGCCGCGATCTCGCGCTGACGTTGCTCGATGGTATCGTCGAAAAACTCCTCGACGCGACCGCACTGGTTGCAGATGATGTGATCATGGTGGCCGCCCCGATCGAGTTCGAAGACCGCCTGATTGCCCTCGAAACGCAACCGCGACACCAGCCCTGCGGCCTCGAACTGGGTGAGCACCCGGTAGACCGTGGCCAAGCCGATCTCCTCGCCGGAATCGAGCAACTCGCGGTAGATCGCCTCGGCGGTCAGGTGGCGGGTCTCGGATTCCTCCAGGATCTGCAGAATCTTCATTCTCGGGAGCGTGACCTTCAGCCCCGCCTTTTTCAGGTTTTGGGTTTCCACTGCCAGCTCCTTCACGCTCCGGAAGTCAGGTTCACGCCTGCTGCTGCCCCCGGGCGGATGTTGTACCATCGGGCGTTCGCAATCGCCTGTTCGGAATCACGCGCCCGATGCTCAAGATTCTCATTTCTATTGCCGTCACCGCAAGCCTGCTCGCCGCCTGCAACGTCCCTTCGTTCCGGCTCGACGTGCAGCAGGGCAACGCCATCGACGACGACAAGGTCGCGCAGCTGCGCGAAGGCATGACCGCGCGGCAGGTTGCCTTTCTGCTCGGCACCCCGCAAGTGAAGGGCACGTTCGTTCGCGAGGACCGCTGGGACTACGTCTACTATCACCGCCCCGGCCGTGGCGCAAGCGAACTGCGGCGGGTCTCGGTATTCTTCGACCACGGTCGCGTGGCACGGATCGAGGATACGCAGGCGCCTGGCGGTTGACCCGCCTTCCTCGAACGCTGACCCGCATGAGCTGCTAGGCGCTGCTGTCCGCGCTCGAGGCACCGCCCTTGCGGGTCGGCTTGCCTTGTGCCGCACGCTGGCGGCGCACTTCCTTCGGATCCGCAATCAGCGGGCGGTACAGCTCGACCCGGTCGCGGGCGCGCAGCGCGGTGTCCATCCGCGCGAGCTTGCCGAAGATGCCCACCTTTGCCGAGCCCAGGTCGATCTCCGGGAACCGTTCGGCAATGCCGGACTGCTGCAGCGCGTCCTGCACTGTCGCACCGGCCGCCACCTCCACCGGCAGCACCACCTGCACGTCCGGCCGCGCGTAGGCCACCTCGACCGCGATTCTCTGCGCGGCGTTCGGTTCGCCCTGCTCAGTCATCGTCGCCCCCGTGAACCTTCCGTGCGCGCTGGACGAAGGCATCCACCAGCGAATTGGCCACCTGGTTGAACACCGGGCCGATTGCCATGGCCATCAGGCGGTTCGAGAACTCGAACTCCAGGTCGAGCACGATCCGGGTGCCCCCCTCCTGCTCACTGAACTGCCACCCGCCCTGGAGCCGGCGGAACGGCCCGTCGATCAGCTGCATCCGGATCCGGTGCGGCGGGTCGAGGCGATTGCGCGTGGTGAACGACTTGTGCAATGCGCCCTTGGCCAATTCGATCCGCGCCTTGATCTCGTCCTCCCCGGTTTCCAGGATCCGCGCGCTGCGACAGTGCGGCAGAAACTCCGGGTAGGCCTCGACGTCGTTGACCAACGCGAACATCTGCTCGGGCGAGTACGGGACCACCGCCAAGCGCTGGATGCGGGTCGGCATCAGACCAGGCCGACCGCACGCAGGAACACCACCAGAATGGCGATCGGCGCCACGTAGCGGAGGAGGAAGTACCACAGCGTGAACAGCCAGCCCAGCTTCAGGCGCAGCTCGGACTGCACCGAGCGTTCGGTCATGCGCCAGCCGACGAACAGCGCGATCAGGAATCCGCCCAGCGGCAGCATGATGTTCGCGGTCAGGAAGTCGAGCAGGTCGAGGATGCCGCGGTCGAACAGCGTGTATTCCGACCAGACGTTCAACGACAGCAGCGCGCCGATTCCGAGCAGCCACGCGAGCATCGCCACCACCGTGGTCGCGAACACCCGGGTCGCCCCGAGGTTCTCGACCAGGAAGGCGACCGCCGGCTCGATCAGCGAGATCGCCGAGGTCCAGGCGGCAAACACCAGCAGCACGAAGAACAGCGTCCCGAAGTACAGCCCGAGCGGCATCTCCGCAAAGGCCAGCGGCAATGTAACGAAGATCAGCCCCGGACCCTGGGCCGGCGACAGGCCGGCGGCCAGCAGGATCGGGAAGATTGCCAGCCCTGCCAGCAATGCCACCAGGGTATCGGCCGCGACCACCGTACCCGAGGTCCTCGCGACCGAGGCGTCGCTGCTCAGGTAGCTGCCATAGACCATGATCGCCCCCATCCCGAGGCTTAGCGTGAAGAAGGCCTGGCCCATCGCCAGCAGCACCGCGTTGGCCGACAGCGCCGAGAAGTCCGGGTAGAACAGGAACCGCATTCCGTCCATGAACGCGCCTTGCGCCATCGAATAGCCGACGAGAACGATCAGCAGCACCACCAGCGCGGGGACCAGGATGGTGACCGCACGTTCGAGCCCGGACTGCACCCCCCGCGCGACGACCATCGCGGTCATCACCATGAAGATGGTGTGCCAGGCGAGCAGCGCCTCCGGATTCGCGAGCATCGCTCCGAACAGCTCCGAGGAGCCCTCGGCATCCAGCCCGGAGAAGCTCCCGCTGCCGGCCTTGAACACATAGGACAGTGCCCAGCCGGCGATCACGCTGTAAAACGACAGAATCAGGAACCCGGCCAGCACTCCGACCCAGCCCATCAGCCCCCAGCCACGGCTCAGGCCCTCCTCGCGGGCAACGGTCAGCATGGTGTTGATCGGGCTCTGCCGCCCCCGGCGCCCGAGCAGGATCTCCGCCATCATGATCGGCAGGCCGATCAGCAGGATGCACGCAAGGTACACGAGCACGAACGCCCCGCCCCCGTTCTCGCCGGCGATATAGGGAAACCGCCAGATGTTCCCCAACCCCACCGCGGAGCCCGTGGCCGCGAGAATGAAGGCCAATCGCGTGGACCACTGCCCGTGGATGGAAATGGTTGCTGGCATCGATCTGCTTCCCCCTGGTTTTGGCGGATTGTGCGGCAAGGCCGACAGGGGCTCAACTGAACCCTGCTGGATCGATGCCTTCCGTGACCTGCCGCTGCGCATGGCCTGCCGCGCGCGCCGGTTGCGCCGGTGGCAGGACCACCCAGCGGCAGCGGTTGGTATACTGCGAGGTTATGGCCAAGAAGAATTCCGGAAAAAGCGAGGGCTCCGCGACGATCGCGCTGAACCGCAAGGCGCGGCACGATTTCTTCATCGAGGACCGTTTCGAAGCCGGGCTGGTGCTCGAGGGCTGGGAGGTCAAGTCCTTGCGCGAGGGCCGCGCCCAGCTCAGCGAATCGTACGTATTGATGCGCAATGGCGAAGCCTGGCTGTTCGGGGCGCATGTAACCCCGCTCAGCACGGCCTCCACCCACATCCACCCGGATCCGACCCGGACCCGCAAGCTGCTGCTCAAGCGCTCCGAGCTCAGCCGCCTGATCGGCGCGGTGGAACGCAAGGGCTACACCCTGGTGCCGCTCGCGCTCTACTGGAAACGCGGGCGGGCCAAGCTCGAGATCGGGCTCGCCAAGGGCAAGAAGGAATACGACAAACGCGCGACCGACAAGGAGCGCGACTGGCAGCGCGAACGCGGCCGGATTCTGAAGAGCCGCTGACCGGCCGACCTATATCGGGGCCGGGCGCTGCCCGGCTCAGTCCCTGCGCAGATTGCCTTGCCGCCTCGAGCGAGGCCCGGGATCCGCTCGAGCTGGCGCGCATTCGAAATCCCGCGCCTGCAACCGATCGCCGTGCAAGCGGTTTTCGGGGCTTCGCACCACTGGCGAATGGCGCGAGACCGCAGCCACTGCCACCGAGCGGTTCAGGAACGCTCATGCCGCCAGGGCGACGGAACCCCGGAGGATTGCTCCAGCAGCGCGACCAGTTCCGCGTGGGCCGCGAGTTCCTCCGGGCCGGGCTCGATCACCGGCAGCCGTGCCTGCGACCGGCGGGCGCGCTGCGGGGTCGACGCCGCGGTCGTGTCCGGACCCGTCTGATCGAGTCCCAACGCGACCTGCCCCCCGGTCATCGCGAGGTAGACCTCGGCGAGCAGCTCGGCATCGAGCACCGCGCCGTGCAGCACCCGGCCCGAGGCATCGACCTGGTAGCGACGGCAGAGTGCGTCCAGCGAGTTGCGTGTCCCGGGGTGCATCTGACGCGCGAGCACCAGCGTATCCAGCACCTGACAGATCTCCTCGATGCGGCGAACCCGCGCACCGACCCGCTGCAGCTCGTGGTTGATGAAGCCCAGGTCGAAGGGCGCGTTGTGAATCACCAGCTCCGCGCCGTCGACGAACTCCAGGAAACGCTCCACCACATCGCCGAACCGTGGCTTGTCGCGCAGAAACTCGTTGGTGATTCCATGCACCTCCACCGCACCCGCGTCGATCTCGCGGTCCGGCTGCAGGTATTCGTGCAGCCGTTCGCCGGTCACGCGCCGGTTCACGACTTCCAGACACCCGATCTCGATGATCCGGTGCCCCGCCGCGGGATCCAGTCCCGTGGTCTCGGTGTCCAGTACGATCTGCCGCATCCGTCGTCTCCTCGTGCGCTGCCGCGGGCATCCGCGGGATCAGCCTTGTCTCCGCTGCGCCGCCAGCATCTCGTCGATTGCCTGGTTCGCCAGCTGGTCTGCACGCTCGTTCTCCGGGTGGCCGCTATGGCCGCGCACCCAGAACCACTCGATTTCGTGCTGCGCCGCCAGGGCATCGAGCCGAAGCCAGAGATCCTGGTTCTTGACCGGTTTCCCGCTGGCGGCACGCCACCCCCGACGCTTCCAGCCCGGAAGCCAGGAGGTGATCCCCTGCTTCAGGTACTGCGAATCGGTGAGCAGTTCGACCCGGCAGGGCCGGGTCAGCGCCTCGAGCGCCTGGATCGCGGCGGTCATTTCCATGCGGTTGTTGGTCGTGTCGGGCTCGGCACCGCGCAGTTCGCGTTCCCGGCCCCGAAAGCGCAGCACGGCTCCCCAACCGCCCGGGCCGGGATTGCCGCGGCAGGCGCCGTCGGTATAGGCATAGACCACGTCGTCGTTTACGCCCATTGCGACCCCCCTGCTGCTCGGACCGGCATGCGGGGCCAGCGCCAGCCTGCGCGCGGCGTCAGCGGGATCGACTCCCGCCGTTGGGCAATGGTCAGCACGCAGCTGCCCAACAGCGGCAGCCAGGCCGACGCCAGCGCGTCGGGTCGGCCGAGAACGCGCAGCCAGCGGCCCGGCAGCTGCGCCGGCAACACACTGAGCGCCTGCTGCCGGCGCACCTGAAGCCCTGCGCTCTCGAGCCGCCGGCGGTGCTGCCGGCGCCGCAGACCCGCCGGCATCGACGCCGCCCAACGCGATCGCGGGACGCGGTCGCAGGCCGTCGTGTCGAGCAGGAACAAATGGCCCTCGGGGGCCAGCACCCGGCACGCCTCCATCACCAACGCGTCGACATCCTCGGCCAGGCTGCCGGCATGCGCCAGCACCACGCATTCAAAGGCCTTTCCGGGCAGCGGCAGGCGATCGGTTTCGGCGCGCAGCGGCGCCTGCTCCGGGCCGATCCGCAGGATCCAGGCCATGCGCACCCAGTCGGAATGCACCACCTCGACCGGCGCCAGCTCCAGCAGCGAATCGCCGAAGTGCAGGCGTTGTCGCTGCCGGATCTCCCGGCCGAGCACCTCCCGCACCCGGCGCCCCTGTGGTCCGGCGTACCAGTCGCGCAGACAATCGGCACAGGAAGCTTGGTGAAATGTCTTCTCTGGACTATGCTTCAGGTCCATGATTACTCGACTTCTTCCTGTCTCCATCGTCGTGGCCGGGGCGATGCTGCTCGCGACCGGCTGCAGCCTACACGATTCCGCCAGAACCAGCGCGGCCGTCGAAACCGCAGGCACCACGGTCGGCGAGGAGCCGTCGACCGCGGCCCGGCAGGAAAAAGACCTGTCGCGGGACGCAAGCCGGGCGCTGCGTCGAACCGCACTGCGCCCGGACGACGCCCCGGACATCTGGTCCCGAGCCCGGATCTCGTTCACATTCACCGACGAGCTGCACCACCCACGGGTCGCACCCTACATCGAACACTACCGCAGCAATCCGAACATCATCGCCGTGTCGTCGGCACGCGCGCGGCCCTTCGCGTATTTCATCCTGACCGAAATCGAGCGCCGTGGACTCCCGGGCGAACTGCTGTTGCTCCCGATCGTCGAGAGCGGCTATTCCACCGAGGCGACCTCCAGAGCGCGCGCGGCCGGGATCTGGCAGTTCATCCCCAGTACCGGCAAGCACTTCGGGCTCATCCAGGACGACTGGTACGACGGCCGCCGCGACGTGTACCAGTCCACGCATGCAGCACTGGATTACCTGGAACGTCTGCATGCGCGCTTCGGCGACTGGTACCTGGCGCTGGCAGCATACAATTTCGGTCAGGGTAATGTCGCCCGAGCCATCGCGGCAAACGCTGCAGACGGCAAGCCGACGGATTACTGGAGTCTTCAGCTGTCGAGCGAGGCGATGTCGTATGTCCCGCGGCTGCTCGCGCTGCGCGCGCTGTTCGAGCAGCCGTCGCGCTACGGCGTGACGCTGCCGGCGATCGCCAACCGCCCCTATCTCGAGCCGGTGGAACTCGGCCGGCAGGCGGACCTCGAGTACGTGGCCGAACTCGCTCGGGTCGAGGCTCGCGAGGTGCTCGCGCTGAATCCCGGCTACCGCCGCAGCATCACCCACCCCCATGCCGCGCAGCATCTGCTGCTTCCGGCATCGGCGGCGCAGCGGCTGCAAACGGCGCTGCGCCAGCGGGGAAACGATCATCCACTGGTGCGCTACACCGATTATCAGGTTCGCGCTGGTGACACCCTCGGACAGATCGCGCGGCGCCATGGCCTGTCGGTGGCCGAACTGCGCGGCCAGAACCGGTTGAACGGTGACCTGATCCGGGTCGGCCAGACGCTGCGCATTCCGACCTCCGGCCAGGCCGCGACCCGCGATCCGGTGACCGTCCCCGCACGCGCGATCTCCGGTCCGCGCGAATACACCGTGAAGGCCGGTGACAGCCTCTGGGGCATTGCCAGGCGCCATGCGGTCAGCGTCGGCGCCCTGCGCGAGCGCAACGACCTGGCCGCGAATGCCGTCCTGCAGCCCGGCCAGGTATTGCGTCTGCCCGCCGCGACCGACAGCGTCGCCCGCGACAACACGCAGCGCATGCAATACCGGATCCGGCCGGGTGACTCGTTGAACGCGATTTCGCGCCGCTTCCAGGTCGAAGTCGCCGACGTGCAGCGCTGGAACTCGCTGAACGGCCACCAGATCCGTGCCGGCGATACGCTGACGCTGTACGTCGCCGCGAACCTCGCAACCGACGGGTAGCACCAGGATTTCCGCCCCGTTCGACGCCTGACCTTCGGGCTGCCAGCCGCAGGGCCGTATGCACGTAGCGCAGCCTTCGGGGGGCGATTCCCCGCGCGGCGGGCCGCGTTCATTCGCTGTTCAAACAACGCGCGTATGCTGTCCTGACCAGAAACACCGGGAGAATCACGATGCGCAGCCTTTATCTGGTTCCCGCGCTTGTGCTGGTTTCCGCATCCGTACTCGCACAGCCTCCGGCACACGCCCCAGCCCATGGGGCGAGGGGCGGCGGCGGGCCGATGCTGCAGGAACCGCGGCCGGACATTCACCACGATGCAATCCGGCAGATCTTCGGACGTCACCAGACGGCCCAGGCGGCGGCGCTGCCACCCGGCATTCGCATGAATCTCGCGCGCGGCAAGCCGCTGCCACCGGGGCTCGCAAAGCGCGTCGGAGACCCGCTGGCCCGCGACCTGCCCAGCTATCCGGGATACCACTGGTACCTGGCGGGAAACGATGCATTGCTGGTCGACGCCTACACGCGGGTGATCGTCGACGTGATCGACCGCGTCTTCCGATAATCCGCGGCGGCATGCCGCGCGGGAATTGCACAAGCCCCCGAGCGCAGGTGCAGCGCCGGAATGCCTGTGGCGTCATGCCGGTAACACCGGGGCCTGCGCCGGGCGCCACCGAACAGGGACGCGATCAGGCCAGCGTCCGCCCCCATCCGGATCGCGGCTTGTTCGACTCTCCACGCCGGGCGGTTCACAGTGCCACCGACACCTGCGCTGCCGTTTCCGGCGGCCGGTGGTCGCACAACGGCCACATCGGTATGATCGCTCTCGGCCCGCAGCATTCCGGTTTCGCGGCGACAGGCGTTGCGTTGCCGGCTCCTGCTGCAACCACCGAGCGGCGTGGTCACCCGGGTGCGACGCCGACCAGATAAACGAGGAGGGTTAGATGGGGTTCCTGAAGGGAAAGCGCGCGCTGATCGTTGGTGTCGCGAGCAACCGTTCCATTGCCTACGGCATCGCCGAAGCCATGCGCCGCGAAGGCGCCGAACTGGCCTTCACCTATCAGAACGAGCGCCTGCGCGAGCGCGTCGAGAAACTGGTCGCGACCTTCGACTCGGACATCCTGGTGCCCTGTAACGTCGAAAGCGACCAGGAGATCGAGCAGGTCTTCGAGCGCCTGGACGACTACTGGGACGGCATCGACATCCTGGTGCACTCGGTCGCCTTTGCGCCCAAGGAACAGCTCGAAGGCGATTTCCTGGACAACATCACGCGCGACGGTTTCCGGATCGCACACGACGTCAGCTCCTACAGCCTCGCGGCGCTCGCCAAGGCGGGCCGGGGCATGATGAAGGATCGCAACGCGTCGATCCTCACCCTGAGCTACCTGGGCGCCGAACGCGCCATGCCCAGCTACAACGTGATGGGCCTTGCGAAGGCCAGCCTCGAGGCCAACGTCCGCTATCTGGCCTACACGCTCGGGCCGGAATCGACGCGGGTCAATGCGGTTTCCGCCGGCCCGATCCGCACGCTGGCCGCCGCCGGCATCGGCGACTTCCGGCGCATCCTGGACCATGTCGAGAACAACGCCCCGCTGCGGCGCAACGTGACGATCGAGCAGGTAGGCAATGCAGGCGCATTCCTGTGCTCGGACCTTGCTGCGGGCATTACCGGCGAGGTGATGTACGTGGATTCCGGCTACAACATCCTCGGACTGGGTCCGGGCGAGGTCGGTCTGGAATAGTTGCGCGGGCGGGCGAGGATCCACCCTCGTCGCGCCCCCGCTTGCGGCGCCCGGCTACTGTCCGGGCGCCGCCGCCGTCACTCGAGGTTCTCGGGATAGCGGCGCACCTTGGCCTCGGACTCGAGCCAGGCGAGGTAGGCCCGCAGTTCGGCACCGGCATAGGCGATCTGCAAGTCGTCGGCGATCCGGTCGAGTTCCTCCGCCACCGCATCCGGTTCCAGCATTTCGACCGACTCGAGGACCAACAGCGCGAAATCCCCATCCGGCAGCCGCACGCCCTCGTTCCGGGCACGGTCGTCGACTGGCGCCGCCATCTGGAACAGGTGCCGGATCAGCGCCGACGGCATCTCGACGTCTTCCGCCTCGGGGCCGGTTGCCCGGTGTACCGGTACCGACTGGATCCAGGCTTCCGGTTCGGCCTCGGCCAGCCCGGCCACCGTGGCGTCACCCGCCTCGAGTTTCGCCAGAATCGACTCGCCCAGCTCGCGCGCGGCCTGCGCGGCCGCGTCCCGGCGCAGCGTCTGGCGGATCTCGTCCTCGACTTCGTCGAGCGGCAACACCCGCGGCTCCTGACGCTCCTGCATCCGCAGCACCACGGTGCTGCCGTCCGCCAGATCCACTGCCTCGCTGTTCCGGCCATCGACGCGCACGGCGGTCCCGAACGCCGCTTCACGCACGCCGGGGAACTCGGCGATCCCGGCGCCGGCGCCGCGCGTGAACCAGTCGCTGGTATAAATCTCCAGACCGGTTGCGCGCGCAGCGGGTTCGAGGCTGTCGGGATACTCGAACGACTGGGCCATCAGGTCATCCAGAACCTGGATCTGGCGCTGCTCGGCACGCCGGTCACGCAGGTCGCGTTCGACCTCGTCCCGCACCTCGTCGAACGGTCGCGGGCGCGACGGCTCGATTTCGGTGACCTCGAGCACATGCCAGCCCTGGCGGGTCTGCACCGGCTGACTCACCAACCCGGCAGGCAGCGAGAAGATGACCGTTTCGAGCACGGAATCGAGATCGCCGCGCGCTATCCGGCCGATGTCGCCGCCCCGATCCGCAGACAGCGTGTCCTGCGAATACTCTCGAGCCAGGTCGGCGAATTCCTCGCCCTGGTCGAGCCGCTCCCGGATCTCCCGGATCCGCGCCTGCGCATCCTCCGCGTTCGGCTCGATCAGGATCTGGCGAACGCGGCGCAGCTCCGGCTCAGTGTAGCGCTGCGCGTTCACCTGGTAGTGTTCACGAGCCTCGTCCTCGGTCACCGAGATGCCTTCCTCCAGCTCCCGTGGATCGAGATGCAGGTACGCCACGCGCATCCGCTCCTCGGTCGTGAAACGTTCGGGGTTGTCCTGGTAGTAGGCCTCGATCGCCGCGTCGTCGACCACCTCCGGCCGATCGAATGCGTCGGCCTCGAGAATCCGCCAGCTCGCCACCCGCACCTGGTTGCGCAGTTGGGCGTACTCCTGGACCTTGCTCATCGGCAGGTCACCGCTCGCCTCGACCGCCTGCTGGATCTGGGCCATCACGATCTGGTGTGCGACATCGCGCTCGAACTCGCTGGGCGAGATCCTCTGTGCCTGGAGTAGCGCATGGTAGCGCTCCGGGAGGAACCGGTCGTTCTCGCGAAATTCCGGGATCGCCTGGATTTCCCGCACCACCCCGGTGGCCGAGGCGCGGAACCCCGCTTTCTCGGCCGCCTGGCGCAGCAGTTCCCGCTGGATCAAGGCTTCGAGGGCCGCGTTTCGGATCGCACGCTCGTCGAACAGATCCGCAGGGACCTCCCCGCCGAACATGCGCGCGATCTGGTCGCGTTGCACGCGCGTCTCCTGGTGTACCAGGCGCACCGGGATTTCCGTCTTGTTCACTTCCGCAGCCACCAGTGGCCCGGCGCCTCCGAAGTACTCGCCAAGGCCCCAGAGGGCGAACGGGATGGCGATCAGGCCAATGATGACGTAGGCGAGCCAGCCGGTCGCCTTGTCGCGAATGGATTGCAGCATTGTGATTCCGCCAAGGGTAAGAACAGTGCGAAGCGGTTGATGATAACAAGAGCTTCGCGATAGAGACATTCGAAATGGGGTTTGGTTTCCGCGGGCGCGTGTCCTGCCCCCGGTCCGCACACCGACATGGGCGCATCGCAAGCCCCTACTCGAATCGAAAACCGGATCGGGTGGCCATGTGCCGCCGGCTGCCATTGGCAGCCACCCCGTTTCCGGCTACCCTCACCCGGCCAACGCAAGAACGCGGATCCCCGGGGGAAGGCGCGCGACCGATCCGGACACCGCAGGATCCACGTCGCGTACAACCCGCCGGCGCACCCGCGGTGGAGACCGCCATGCGACAGCAAAGCCACGCTCTCTCGGTCCGCAGTTCCGGCCAGGGCCTGTACGAGTGCACCGACGCGGTGCGGCGCTGGGTACAGACCGCAGGCATCCGGGAAGGACTGCTGACGCTGTTCGTGCAGCACACCTCCGCAAGCCTGCTGATCCAGGAAAACGCCGACCCGGACGTTCGCAGCGACCTCGAAGACTTCTTCGCGCGGCTGGTACCCGAGTCCGGGATCGCCTTCCGGCACCGTTCCGAAGGGCCGGACGACATGCCGGCGCACATCCGGGGGGCGCTGACCCAGACCCAGCTGAGCATTCCGATCCTCTCGGGGGTGCCCGCGCTCGGTACTTGGCAGGGCATCTTCCTGTTCGAACACCGTCGCGCGCCGAACGAACGCCGGATCCTGCTGCACCTGATCGGCGAGTAGCGCGGGTCTACGGGTGTCGCCGTGGCACGCGGCTTGCGCGCGGGCCGTGTTCCGGGCGTTCCGGCCTCTGCGGCGGCGCCGGGGAGGAAAGGGCTCGCGAGGGGCCGGATTCCCGCTATATTCACTACGAGCCTTCGGTGACACGCCCCCCACCCCGACCCGGCAGCGAACCCATGAGCGCCCAGGAGCCCACCCTCGAGCAGCTGCGCAACATCGGCATCATCGCGCACATCGACGCGGGGAAGACAACGACCACCGAGCGCATTCTGTATTACACGGGGCGCACGCGCGCGCTCGGCTCGGTCGATGCCGGCACCGCTGTCACCGACTGGATGGAGCAGGAACGCGCGCGCGGCATCACCATCGTCTCGGCCGCCGTCTCGTCGGAGTGGCGCGACCACCGCATCAATCTGATCGACACCCCGGGACATATCGACTTCACCGCCGAGGTCCAGCGTGCGCTGCGCGTACTGGACGGCGGCGTCGTGGTTCTGGACGCGGTCCAGGGCGTCGAGCCGCAGAGCGAGACCGTCTGGCGCCAGGCCGATCAGTACCGCGTGCCACGGATTTGCTTCGTGAACAAGATGGACCGCATCGGCGCGGACTTCGACCGTGCGGTCGCCTCCCTGCGCGAGCGTCTGGGCGCCGAACCGGCCGTGCTGCAGCTGCCGATCGGCGCCGAATCCTCGTTCGAGGGAGTCATCGACCTGTTGTCCATGCGCGCCGTGCGCTGGGCCGATGAACTCGGCGCCCGGCGCGAGTACGGCGAGATCCCGTCCGCGCTTCGCGAGCCCGCGGCCACCGCCCGTGCGGCGCTGATCGAACGGATTGCCGAACACGACGACGCGCTGCTTGCTGCCTATGTCGATGGCGTCGAGCCGGCCCCCGAGCCGCTGCTCGCGGCGCTGCGCCGCGCGACGCTGGACCTGCGGCTGTTTCCGGTGCTGTGCGGGTCGGCGCTGCGCAACAAGGGGGTTCAGCCCCTGCTCGATGCGGTCGTGGATCTCCTGCCCTCACCGCGCGAGGTCGGACCGGTACACGGTGTGGAGCCGCGCAGCGGCCAGAAAATCGAGCGTCCGCCCGACCCGAAGGCGCCGTTGAGCGCGCTGGCGTTCAAGGTCGCGGCCGACCCCTACTCCGGGCGACTGACCTATGTGCGGGTTTACTCGGGCCAGCTGCGCACCGGCATGACCGCGTACAACACCCGCAACGCGCGGCGCGAGCGCGTGGGCCGTCTGGTGCGAATGTATGCCGACCAGCGCGAGGACATCGAGGAAATCGCTGCCGGCGACATTGCGGCGATGCTCGGCAGCAAGGGAACACGGACCGGCGACACGCTCTGCGCCCCCGAGCAACCGGTGCTGCTCGAAACCATCGCCTTCCCTGAACCCGTCGTCTGGGTCGCGGTCGAGCCGCGCGGCGCCGCCGACCAGGACGCGCTTGCAACGGCCCTGCATACGCTGGCCGAAGAGGATCCGACGTTTCGCGTGCGCCACGACGAGGCCACCGGCCAGATGCTGGTGGCGGGCATGGGCGAGCTGCACCTGGAAGTGCTGCTCGAGCGGGTACGCAGCGAGTTCCATGTCGGCGTCAACGTCGGCCGGCCGCGCGTGGCGCACAAGGAAACGATCGGCCGCGAGGTTCCGCATGTCGAGGGTCGGCACATCCACCAGACCGGCGGGCACGGGCAGTACGGACACGTGGTCCTGGCGCTCGCGCCAGGCCCGCGTGGTTCCGGCCTGGTTTTCGAGAGCGCGCTCAGCGGAGGCGCGATACCGAAGCAGTTCCTTCCTGCGGTCGAACGCGGCGTGCACGATGCGGCGCAGGCCGGGGTTCTTGCGGGATACCCGGTCACCGACGTGCAGGTGCGGCTGCTCGACGGCTCGCATCACGAGGTGGACTCGTCCGAACTGGCCTTCCGCGCCGCGGCGCGCGTGGCTTTCGAAGAAGGCCTGCGCCTGGGCGCACCGGTGCTGCTCGAGCCGATCGGACGGCTCGAACTGCTGGTACCCGAGGCGTATCTGGGCGACGTGATGGCGCTGCTCGCCGCGCGCCGCTGCGATGTCACCGGTCTGGAGGCGGGCCCGAGCGGCGCAGAGGTCGTGCGCGGGAACGTCCCGCTGGCCGAGATGTTCGGTTTCGCCTCCGCGCTGCGCTCGGCCAGCCAGGGGCGGGCCCTGTTCACGATGGAGCCGCTGCACTACGCGCCGGTAGACCCGGAACTGGCCCGCCGCATCCTCGGCACGGGCGGCGCCCGCTCCCCATCCTAATGGGCCATCGTCAGGCTGGCCGGCCGAGGCGCAGGCTGGCCAGCGCGACCACGACGTAGGCGGCCGCCGCTCCCTGCATCACGAAGGCAAAGCCCGCGCCCAGCGCGATCAGCGTGGCCAGCGCGGTGGCCGAGACGGACAGGCAGCTGTCGATACCGCAGGCCCAGGGAATGTGGGTGGCGTCGCTATCCGCGAGACGGCGCAGACCGAAGGGGAACATCATGCCCATCAGGAATGCAGGCGGCGCGAGCAGCAGAACCACGACCGCGGCCCTTGCGCCCGGGGGCCAGCTCATCGACAGGTCGAGCACCGGCATCAGCCAATGGGCATAGAGCAGGATCAGCCCGGCGATCGCCACGCCGGTGAGCAGGACATTGCGCCGCGTCGCCGCGATATGTGACGACCACAGGCTGCCGGCACCGGAGCAGACGAGCAGCGTGGCCAGTACCGCGGCCGTGGCGTACACCGGCTGCCCCAGATAAAGCACCAACTTCTGGATCAGCACGATCTCGAAGAACATGAAGCCGATGCCGGTCGCGGAGAAGTACAGCAGCGTCCAGCGGCGGCGGCTGCCCTGCCAGCCGACCCGGAACAGGGGAAGCACGATCAGGATCACTGCGGCGGCTACGATCTGCAGGAGGGTCACCGCGGCCAGCACCAGCCCGAGTTCCAGGTACGGCAGCTCCCGGGCACCGTAGATCGCCTGCAGTTCGGGAATGCTGGACAGGCGCATGAACTGTCCGAAGAAAGGTCGGTCGTCGGTGGTCGTACCGATGGCGAACAGGTAGTCGTCGAGCAACGCCGCCGGGTCGCCGTGCAGCAGGGTATCGACGTGTTCCAGAAAGCTGCGATCGGGCAGCCGGTTGAATCGGTCGCGCTCGCCGGGCTGCACGTCCTCCAGCAGCAGCGGGTCGAATGCCAGGTCGCGGGCGAATTCCCGGATATGCCCGCGCTCGGCGTCCGAGAGCGCGGTCCGGCTCAGCAGATAGGTGGTCGTGCCCCAACTGCGCACCGCCGCCACGTGCGCCGGCGCGTGCCCGATACCCTCCCGCTCGAGCAGCGTGCGCCAGGTCGCGAGCAGCCGCAGGGGCTTGCGCGGGGGCTCGTCCTGCCAGACCGTGACCGCAATGATGCCCTGGTCGCTCAACGCGTCCCACATCGCGGCGAACGCGTCCAGTGTCAAGCCGTACTGCTCGCGCAGCGCGTACACGCCCGACGTGCCGCCGAAGGCGCCGAGCGGCGGCAGCACGATCAAGTCGTAATCCTGCTCTCGCTCCCCGGCCAGATAGCTGCGCACCGTGGTACCGAGAAGGCTGACGGTGGGATCGCGATAGATCGAATCGATCCACTCCGGGTACCGGTCCCGCAGCAAGCGGTTGGCCTGGCGGTGGGGCTCGACCGCGGTGATCGTTGCCGCGCCGTGACCCAGAGCATGCGCCACATCCTCGCCAGCGCCCGCGTCGAGCACCAGCACCGACTCCGGGTCGCGCACCGCGTAGGGCAGCCCACGGGTGGTGTGGTCGAGCAGATGCACTTCGCCGGTCCCGGCGCGGCCGAGCAGCGTGCCGTAGTACTCGCCGTTGTTGAACATCACGTCGCGCACTGGCGGCTGGCCGCGGAACTGCAGACTCAGCGAGGGCGCGTAGCGCTGGGCATCGGCGCGCACGACCTGCAGCAGGCCGTGCGGGCTCGATGCGCTGTGGACGATCTCGGCGCCGGGCAGCAGCAGCGCGGCGTGGATCGGCTTGTACTCGGAGGGCTGCGGTCCCGGCGGGTTCACCAGGCCGATCACCGGCACCAGCAGCGCGGCGGAGGCCATTGCCACGGTCGCCGCCTTCGGGACCGACCGCGGCCGCGTGATCCACGCAGCCAGCAACAGCGCCAAAGCCAGCAGCGCCGGGAGCCGTTCCGGCGGCAGCGCCCACAAAAGCCCCAGCACCAGCACTGCGCCGGCACCCGATCCCACCATGTTCGCGAAATAGAGCGAGCCGATGCGCGCCACTTCCCGGTAGAAGACCAGCGTGATCGCCAGCCCGGCGAAGAAGAAGGGCAGCGCGTAGACCAGGTACAGGAACAGCAGCAGGCCTACCTGCCCGGGGTCGAAGAACAGCAGAAACGTGTCGAAATCGCCGAACACCCCCGAGAGCCAGGCGGTCGCGGCCATCGTCACCGCGCTCGCGCCATACAGCAGCGGCAGTGCGGTGGCGTAGTGGCGCTGCAGCGGCTCGCGCAGCAGCACCAGCGCGGTCCCGGCGGCGCCGAAGCCCAGCAGGGCGGTGGAGATCACCATGTAGGCGAAGTGATGCCACTGCGACACCGCGAGCAGTTGCATCACTACCAGCTGGAACGCGATCACCGCCGCCGATGCCAGCGCGATCGACCAGGACACCCAGCGCGGAGCGGGGATCATCACCGACGCCAGGACGGCCCCGCCTCTGCGGTCATGGTGTCTTGCGTGTCAGCGGGACAAAGCGCACCGGCAGCAGGCTCTCGCTCACGGTGCGGTCACCGTCGCGCGTGATCAGCATCAGCGTCTGGGTACGAAACGGCGAGCCCACCGGGATGACCATGCGACCGCCGTCACGCAACTGATCCAACAGTGGCGGGGGAATGTGGTCGGCCGCGGCGGTCACGACGATCGCGTCGAACGGGGCGTGCTCCTCCCAGCCATAATAGCCGTCGGCCTGCTTGACCCGGACGTGCCCATATCCGGCCCGCCGCAGGTTGGTTTCGCCCCATTGCGCCAGCTCGCCGATGATCTCGACCGTGAACACCTCGTCCAGAATCTCCGCCAGCACCGCCGCCTGATACCCGGAACCCGTCCCGATCTCCAGCACGCGCATCCCGGGCCGCGGCTTCAGCAGTTCCGTCATGTAGGCCACCAGGAACGGCTGCGAAATCGTCTGGCCGTAGCCGATCGGAACCGGCCGATCCTGATAGGCATGACGGCGCCGATCCTCCGGCACGAAGCGATGGCGCGGCACCCGGCGCAACGCTTCGAGGGTCGCCGGATCTTGGATGCCGCGCGCCTCGACCTGGGTGGCGACCATGCGTTCGCGCTCGCGGTCGAAACGGCCGTCCTGCGCCAGCACCGGGCCGGTCAGCGATCCCGCCAGGAGCCCCCAGATCAGCACGCGGATGACGGATGTCATGTCGGACCTCCGCGGTCGGGTTGCCGGCCCCGCTGCAGGCCCCGCCGCCGGGGCCTTGGCATTCAGCGGCAGCCGTGAACTCAGCACCTACCCCTATGGCGATTGTGGGGTTGTATTGGTTCCCGCAAGGGCACGCAACCGGCAGCTGTGCGAATCGATGCCTCCGTGGGTGCAACACCCACCGGCCGAGATCGGCGGCAAAGGCCCGTCGACCGGCGCCGCCCCAAGCCTGCGCCGTGGCCCGTGGACCATGCCGTGCAGGCATTTGCCCCAGGGGGTGTGGCAAATGCCCTATCCCCCCCGCTCGTGCCTAACCAACCATATGTTTCCACTACTAATTAATTCTAGGCATGAAGATTGCTTTCCCTGACCTCGGGGCTCGACCTGAGCCCTGCACGGCCGGCGTGCGCCGCCGAGGCCGAACAAGACAGAGAACCCGCGGACCGCTCGACCAGCGGGGGCATACCAGAGGAGAGGAAAGACCCATGCATAACACCCATCGCTTGCTCACGCTCGCCGTCGCCAGCGCATTCACCGCGGCCTGCGGCGGTTCCGGCTCCAGCACCGGGGATCCCGGCCAAGGAGGATCGAACCCGACCTCGCAGGAGGTGGTCATCCCATTCCAGGCCCATGCAGCCGGAACGCCCATTGCCTGCGACCAGTCTCTGCATGGGCTGGGCCTGTCGGGCACCGAGGCACGACTTGCGGATTTCGCCCTGTTCGTGCACGACGTGCGCCTGATTGCAGACGATGGCACCGAAATCCCACTGGAACTCGAACAGAGTCCGTGGCAGTTCGAGAACGTGGCGCTGCTGGACTTCCAGGACCGTGGCGACTTCTGCCTCGGCGCGGACAAGCCGATGAACCACGAGGTGCGCGGAACCGCCGCCTATGACCCCACCGCCACGACCATCGCCGGCCTGCGTTTCATCGTCGGCGTGCCGCATGACTTGAATCACATCGACGCGTCGACCGCGCCCAGCCCGCTGAACCGGACCACGATGTTCTGGAACTGGCAGGGCGGCTACAAGTTCATGCGTTTCGATGTCGAGCCGGTCGGCGGGATTCTCCGACCGTCGGATCCGGAGTTCTCGGGCTCCCGTTGGAATTTCCACCTCGGCAGCACCGGCTGCACCGGCGATCCGGCCGTCGGCGAAACGGTGTCCTGCATGTACCCGAACCGTGTGGACGTCGCGCTGGACGGCTTCTCCCCGGAACAAGGCCACGTGAACATCGATTACGCCCGGTTGGTCGAGTCGAGCAATCTTGGCATCGACGCCGGCGGCGCCGCCGGCTGCATGTCCGGAACGGGCGACCCCGAATGTGGCCCGGTGTTCCAGCAGCTCGGCATCGCGCTCGGAGACGGCCCAGAGCCGTCGCTGCCGCAAGCCGTGTTCACCGTCGGCCAGAACTGACTCGAAGCCGACCCTCCCAGAGCACAACGTGACGCCGGCGCGCCCCGCCGGCGTCACGGCCTCGTTCTGCCCGCATCTCCCGGAGGACTCCCGTGACACGCACCCGTGCTCCCCAGCATCGGCCTTCATCTAGCGCCTGGCCTGATTCCATCCACCACCGCGTCTCGCGCCCCGGGCGCTCCCCGGCCCAGCCCCGCA
The DNA here is from genome assembly GCF_000227685.2 of Thioalkalivibrio paradoxus ARh 1. GTDB lineage: Bacteria > Pseudomonadota > Gammaproteobacteria > Ectothiorhodospirales > Ectothiorhodospiraceae > Thioalkalivibrio > Thioalkalivibrio paradoxus. Next base: position 2,865,370 of record NZ_CP007029.1, read on the forward strand.
GGCTGCACCGGATCCGAGAATCCGGCGCGTGGGGGCTAACCGCGACTGGGCTCGCGCTTCTCCTGCTGCTGCCCGGCTGCGGCAGCGAAACCTTCGTCGACGACCACGGCGCCCGACTCAGCGCCTTCGACTACGACGTGCCCGAACGGATCCCGCTGCCTGTCGAACCCGAAGACAATCCGATGACCGAGGAGAAGTTCCAGCTCGGCCGGCACCTGTTCTACGACCCGCTGCTTTCGGCCAACGGATCGATCGCCTGCGCCTCGTGCCACCATCAGGACAAGGCCTTCGCGGACGGCCGCGCCCTCCCGGTCGGAGCTACCGGCGAAGTACACCCCCGCAATTCGCAGGGGCTGGTCAACACCGCCTACTTTCCATCGCTGACCTGGGCCAACCCGGTCCTGCTGACCATCGAGCAGCAGATCATGATCCCGCTCTTCGGCGAGGAACCGGTCGAACACGGCATCAACGACAGCAACCGGGGTCAGATCCTGTACGAACTGGAGACCGATCCGGTCTACCAGCGCCTGTTCGCCGACGCGTTTCCCGACGACGACCAGCCCTTCACCTTCCACCGGGTGGTACAGGCTCTGGCCAGCTTCGTACGCGGCATCACGTCGTTCGATTCCCGCTTCGACCGCTACCAGGAAGGCGATCGCGATGCCCTGACCGCCAGCGAGCGACAGGGCATGGAACTGTTCTTCAGCGAGCGGATGGAATGCTTCCACTGCCACGGCGGGTACAACTTCACCAACTCGGTGTACGACCGCAGCCATTTCTTCCGCGAGATGCCGTTCCACAACACCGGCTTGTTCAACATCGACGGGCTCGGCGGCTACCCGGAACCCAACACCGGTGTTCACGAAATCACCGGGCGGCCGGGCGACATGGGCCGGTTTCGGGCCCCCAGCCTGCGCAACGTGGCACTGACCGCACCCTACATGCACGACGGGTCCATCGAAACCCTGGAAGAGGTGATCCAGACCTACGCCGCGGGCGGTCGCAATGTCACCACCGGCCCGCATGTCGGCGATGGCCGGATGAACCCGTTGAAGGACGGTTTCGTGGTCGGCTTCCAGCTCTCGGACGCCGAACTCCAGGCGGTGCTCGATTTCCTGCACGCGTTGACCGACGAATCCGTAACCACCAATCCACGCTTCAGCAACCCCTGGGAAGAACAGGAATGAAACCGACCGCATGCATCGACCGCGGGAACATGGTTCCCGGTGTTCCCATCGCCCTCCTCGCAGCCGCCGTCGCCGCATCCCTGGCCCTGACCGCGCGTCCGGGCCACGCCCATGCACCGGTCTCGGCACCGGCGAAGACCGAGGTCAGTGCCGGATTGTCTCTGACCTGGCGATCCCAGGGCGTAGTTGACGACGGTCTGCCCTGGCGCATCCCTGGCGCCCTGATGGGCGGCCACGCGTTGCCGGCCCAGGAAGGCCTGGAACTCGATGATGCCTTCCTGGGGATCCGACACCCTTTGAGCGATCGGCTGCACGTAGGTGCGAAGATCGCCGCCCACGGCCACGGGGGCGACAGCGGGGACGTGGACATCGAGCTCGAGCATGCGTTTGTGGGCTTCTCGCACGAACTCGCGCACCAGCCCGTACTGTTCGAGGCGGGGCGGATGTCGCCGCGCTTCTCGCCGGCAGTTGCCGAACACCCGTCCACCCGGCTGTTCAGCGAAGCGCCACTGGCGATGGACGTGTTCCTGGGCCGTCATTACCACGACGAAGGGATCCTGCTGATGCGTTCAGACCCCGACGGACTCTCGGCCGGCGTCGAGCTCTGGCGGGGTTCGAACTTTCCAGCCACCAGCGGCTCCGGCGGCGGCGCCTGGGATCTGTTCGCTACCTACCGCTGGTCCGGCCACCGTCAGCAGGCAGACGTCGGACTCTGGCACCTGCATGCCGATGCCCGGCTCCGCCCCGATGCGCGTTACCAGGAAGGCCACAGCCACGGGCTTCCGGACGAGGAGATGCCGCCCGACATCCGCTTCACCGGCGACACCCGGCTGACTGGACTGCACGGCAGCGTCCGCCACTTCGTTCGTCCGGACCTGGCGATTGGCATCAGCGGGGAGTTCCTCGACTCCCGCAGCGACGGCGCGCTGTCGGATGCCCTGCGCCGGGCCAACTACACCGGTGACTACCGGGGCGGCTGGATCCAGCCCGAATTGCACTGGGGCCGGCACACGCTGGGGCTTCGATATGAGCGACTGGAGCTCAAGAACGAATTGCACGGGGCCGCCGCGCCGGGACTGGCGAAGGATGCCAATCTGCTCAATGACGACGACCCAGAACGTCTCGGGATCGCCTGGCGTTATCGCTTCGACCACGGTCTCGCAGTCCGGGTCGAATGGACCCGCGACCAGTCGCTACCCGAGCGCAGCAACCGCCTCGGAATCGGCCTGGTCTGGCAGCAGACGCGTCCACTCCGTGGTCTTTGACCCGAAAGACGGTTCTTTCGGGAGTTCAGCACTGCCGGGATGGCGGCCGCGTCAGCGCGGCCGCCATCCCTCGAACCCCCACGTCAGGGATTGCGGGTCGCGAACGCGAGACGTTCAACGCCGCTGTGCTGCACCACGCTTACCAGCTCGGCGACCTTCTGGTAGGGGACTGACGCGTCCGCACCCAGCCGGACCACCACACGAGGCTCCTTGCCGACGTACTCTTCCAACAAGCCCGCAAGTGCGTCACGCTGCACTGGCACATCGTCCAGCAGTAACCGGCCATCGCCATGCAGCACCAAGGTCACCACCGTAGGCTCGGCGTCTGCAGGCGCCTCCACCTGTGGCAGATCCACGCCAAGGGCCTGGGCAAACACGGGGGCTGCGATGATGAACATCACCAGCAACACCAGCATCACGTCCACCAGCGGAACCACGTTGATTTCCGACAGCGGTTGATCCTCGTCGCCCAGCAACCCCCCGGCCATCAGACGGCCCTCCCCGGTCGCAACGGCGCGGCCGGTGCAGCCATGCCATCTCCTGGGAGCCCGCTGCAGGCCAGCATCTGCAGGGCGTTGCCCTCCAGCACTCCCATGATACGCCGCAACCGACGCAGCAGCAGGTTGTAACCGACGACCGCCGGAATCGCGGTGAACAGGCCGGCTGCGGTCGCGACCAGCGCCTCGGCCACCGGTCCGGCGATCAAATCCATCGAGATCGCCCCCCCGGCCCCTCCCAGAGCCTGCAGGGCATGCATGATGCCCCATACCGTCCCGAGCAGACCAATGAACGGAGCCGTGTTTCCGGTCGTCGCGAGTGCGACCAGCCCGGTTTCGAGGCGTGCACGCTGGGACCGTACCCGGTGGGCCACCAGGTCCCGCAGGTCGTCGCGGTCCGTTCCCCGGAGGTGGGCCCACCTTAAGTCCGCTAAGACCCGGCTCGACGGTGAACCCGGTCTCAACACGTTTCCGAGTCCCTCGGAAGACCACTCGCTCAAGGCTGCCGCGCCGCGCTGCTCGATCGTGAAAACGCGCCGAAACTGCACGCCCTTGTACAGGATCACGGTCCAACTCAACACCGACAGCGCCACCAGCAGCAGGAAGACGCCGCGTACCACCAGGTCGGCGTGCCCCCACCAACCCAGCCAAAGGTCACCATCCATCGTTCTCTCCTCGCTCAAGGTCTCGTGATACGGCACCCCGCTGCAGCGACGCTGCAGCATTGCCTGATGCCAGGTCCCGTCTAGCCGTCCGCCAGCCGAAAACGGATCGGCACCTCCACCGTCGCCGCCACCGGCCGGCCCTTGCGCCGCGCCGGCTCGAAATGCCAGCGCCGGACGGCATCCTGCGCAGCGGCATCCAGTAACCGGAATCCCGAGCCCGAATGTACGGTCACCGAGAGCACCCGACCATCGGCTCCCACCTCGACCTCGAGCAATACCAGCCCTTCCATTCCGCGGCTGCGCGCAGCGGCCGGATACACGGGCTCCGGGTTGTTCAGGTAGGCCGCCTGGCTCGACGGCGGCACGAACGCCGGAGGTTCGGGCGGCCCGGCATCGGTGTCCTCCGCGGCCGTGCCCCCCGGCGGCTCGGCGTCCCGAACGGGCCTGGGTTCCGGCCTGGGTTCCGGCCTGGGTTCCGGCCTGGGTTCCGGCCTGGGTTCCGGCCTGGGTTCGGGTTCGGGTTCGGGTTCGGGTTCGGGTTCGGGTTCGGGTTCGGGTTCGGGTTCGGGTTCGGGTTCGGGTTCGGGTTCGGGCTCGGGTTCGGGTTCGGGTTCGGGCTCGGGTTCGGGCTCGGGCTCGGGTTCGGGCTCGGGTTCGGGCTCGGGTTCGGGCTCGGGTTCGGGCTCGGGTTCGGGCTCGGGTTCGGGCTCGGGTTCGGGCTCGGGCTCGGGCTCGGGCTCGGGTTCGGGCTCGGGTTCGGGCTCGGGTTCGGGCTCGGGTTCCGGCTCGGGCGTCCCGGCCAGGAGCTCCGGTGCGGGATCGGCCAGACGAACCATTTCGAACCCGGTCACCACGGCTGGCGGCTGCTCGGGGTCCTCTCCGGACCAGCCGAGCATGGCCACCATTGCGGCATGGAGCCCGAGCGCAACCGCAAGCGCGGCGGCCTGTCCCACGGCGCACGGGACGGAAATCGGTTCAGCAGGGGCTGCCATTCCAGGATGGACTCGATGCGCCGGAGTGTGTTGCCACGTTCAGGCAGATCCACCGCTCGACACGATCCAGCGGCAGACGCCCACTGACCGCTTGGCGCTCATGGCCTTGTGGATAGAAATACGTTCGCGGCAGCTCGCCGTACCAGCCGGGGTCGATCGCGACTCGCAGGCGTTGCACGAACGGATCGGCGAAGATCCAGCGCTCCTGGCCATCGAGTCCGTGGTCAGTCAGAAATGTCTCGACCTCGTGCCGGTCTTCATAGGGGTCGACGGAGACGAGAACGAGCGCTAGGTCGGGGAACCGGCGGGCCAGGTCAGACCAGTGTGGCAACTCAGCCCGGCACGGTCCGCAGTCGAGGGACCACAGTTTCAGGATGAATGGCCCTCCAGCATGGCTGTCCTCGATCTCGTCGATGCTGTCCTGCACGAACGGGCGTAACCCGGCGTCAGCCGCCCATGCCCCTGAGCACAGCACCGGGACCGTCAGCATAGCCAGTGCCCGAACGAGGGCCGGTCGCCAAGTCATGGCGCCGAAACCTTGAAGAGCTGGTAACCGGCAGCAGGCCCGTGCCAGGACAGCAGGGCCTCGCCCTCGCTCTCCAGCCACAGTGGATGGTCCGCCGGACCTGGCATTCGCGCCTGTTCAAACGGGGCACCCCAGCGCCGGCCGCCATCGGCCGATTGCATCACCTTGAGGATCGTGTCGTCACCGTCGACCTCGGTCCATGCGATCGCCACGCGTGCACCGAGGGACAGTACGTCCGGATGGCTCGCCGAGCGGTCACGTCGACCCACCGGCAAGGGATCCGAGAAAGCCCGGCCTGCATCCATCGAGTGGGCATAATACGGTCCGCGCCGCTGCTCGCTGGCATTGGTGAACCAAACCATGTGGTATACACCGTCGTCGTGTATCGACAGACCGGGACCGTGGTGCGGACAGGCGTCGATCTCCCATCCGTCCTCGCTGGCTCGGCGCAATTCCCCTGGCATCCCGTGGTCCCGAAAGGCCAGCAGCGCGTGGTCTCGGGTACTCGTTCCGAAGACATGGCGCCAGATCAGCACGGGCAGACCGTCCGGATCCATGTCCAGGGCAATTCGACAACACTGACAGCTGTGGTCTGCGAGCTTGCCGTTGGCCGAGAAGCTCCGGCCGCCGTCCGTGGACCGGGCATAGTAGAGGGCCGACCCCGGGTAGCGATGGCCAACACGGTCGGCAGCAGCGGCATCGCGCGCGTCCAGCCAGGCGAGGAACACCGCGCCCTCGCCATCGACACCGAGGGCATCGAACCGGTGGCTGATCGGCTCGCGATTGTCGTTGACCGTAACCGGGCTGGAAAAATGGGTACCGCCGTCGAGGGAGCGACTGAAGCGGATATCCCCGCTGAAACGGCGCTCCAACCGCCGCGTGTACGACACATACAATTCGCCGGCGGGACCCAGCGCCAGCTTTGGACGGTTCTCGCCGTTATGATCGATCGGTTCGGGCTCCGGATTGACCGCGACCGGTGCGTCGAAGGTCTGGCCCCAATCGTCGGACGCGGCCACCAGCACCCGGTCCCGCTGTACCCAGGCGACCCGTAGCCGCCCCTCTCCGTCGATCACCGGGGTCGGTGTGTGCCCGCAGTGTACCGAGAGCGGGGCCGGGTCGTTGCGGCAGTCGGGATGGCGAGGCGTGTCGGTCGTCCCGCCGTCGGTGGCATCGGCCGGCAGTGGCGTGAACACGCAGACCACTGCCGCCAGCACGGCGACCCTCATCGGATTCTGCAACATCGCTCGCCCCCTCACTGGAATCGGTACCGAACGCCGGCATAGACGGTACGCGGCAGCCCGGGGGCCAGTTCTTCGCCACGGGCCTGGGTAAAGGCCGAGGAGGTCGCGTACCGTTCGTCGGTCAGGTTGTGCACACGCCCGAAGACCTCGAGGTCGTCGCCGATCCGGTAGGCCATGCGTAGGTGCACTAGGTCGTGCCCGCGGTAACGCGTCGTGTTCTCGTCGTCCATCCAGTAGCGCCCAACGCGCTCCCATTCCAGTTCGCCGTGCAGACCTTGCAGCCAGGCAGGTCGGTACCCCAGCCGCGTGCTGGCCACCAGGCGGGGGGCAGAACTCATCTCGTTGCCGGCGAAATCGAGCCCGGTCCGCGGACTCCATTCCTCGAAGGTATGGCGCGAATGGCTTAGAGCAACGTCCAGCCGCAGCGCCTGCCCGAGGTCGGAACCCACGCCGACCTCGACACCGCGGTGCCGGGTCCGTCCCGCATTCGTGGTTTCTGGCACCCCCGTGGCCGTGTCGGTAAACCGTACGATGTCGTCCCGCTTATCGAGCTGGTACAGGGTGAGTTCGAAATCTATGCCCTCGCCGATGCGGCCACGCAGTCCCAGTTCGTAACTGTCGGCCTTGACGGGATCGAGGTCGACGCTCCCGACCGCCGTCCCGGGCCGGAACAACTGGCCCTCGGAGGGGGCGCGGAAGGCATGGCGGTAAGCGGCGAAACCACTCAGCCGCGGGTGGAACGCGTAGGTCGCGCCCAGCTTCGGGCTCCAGCTCTCGAAATCGACCTGGGTGCTCTCGGGCCTCCGATGCCGTTCGCTCGGTGGTGTGTCGAGCCGGTCCTTGTAGTCGTAACGCATGCGGTCGTAGCGCAGGCCGGCGCTCAGACGCAGGTGCTCGCTCGGCGAGGACTCGAGGTGGACATAGGGCGACGCGCTCATGAACGTCACGTCGTATTCATAGATCCGCTCACCCACCGTGTAGTCCGTGAACACCGGGCCATCGCGGGTCGTCTCGATATGTCGCTCGACCCGACTCCCGGGGCTATAGTCGAAGTCCGCACCCACGATCACGCGAGCCCGCATTGGTTCGAAGTCGCGCCGGTGCCGTAGCAAGAGCCCCGCGGACAGGTTCTCCGTCTCGGACACGTATGGATCGAAGTTCAGCGTCCAGTTCGGCATCAGGTCCATCGTGTTTTGGCGCAGATAGGACGTGACGCTCAGAAGGCTGTCGGCGGTCTCCCTTTCGTAGGCTGTAGAGGCCCGCAAAGCCCCGACCTTTCGGAACGAGATCGGGGTGTAGTTGCGGGTCGGCCTCTGCTCGTAGTCCTCGCGGGACAGGCGCGAAGAACCGGCAGTGTCCTGGTCGATCCTCGATCCTGCAATGACCGTTTTCAAGACTGCGCCGCTGTCCAGAAAGCGGTCCCAGCGCAGATTCAGGCTCTGGCGATCATATCCGGTACCGTCGCGCCAGCCATCGGTCCGGGTCAGGTTCAGGTCCGCTCGCAGACCGTCGCCATCCCAGGTATTGCCGGCACTCCCCATCAGCCGCGTGTATCCGTATTCGCCCACATCCAGCTGAATCTCCGCCTCTGGATGCAGCGGCGCCGGGCGGGTCAGCACGTTTACCACCCCGCCAATCGCATCGGATCCGTAGAGGGCGGTTCCTGGTCCACGAAGCACTTCGACGCCCCCGGCCTGCGGAAGGTTGACCTCGTACAGCGCATTGTGGTTGAAAAACCCGGTCGAACGCGTCGGGATCCCATCCTCAAGAAACAGGTAAACCGGCGCGGTAGTGATGGGCTGCCGGATCGCAGTCATGTGCCCCTCGCCCCCGGTCACGTTGACGTGGACTCCCGGCACACGGCTCATCAGCTCGGATGGATGCGTCGGGCGCGCTTCAGAGATTTCGCTGGCGTCGATCACCGAGACCGCGGCCGGGGTTTCCTCCACCGCCTGTGCCTCACGGGTGCCGGTAACGGTAACCTCGTCGAGACGCTCTCCTGCGATTGCCTGGGGCATCCAGAGCACCGTCAGGCCGAGCATGATCCAGCCGGGCTGGATGCGCTTGCAATGGCGTGGCATGAGCAGACATCTCCTTGGAAGTTCGGGGGACCGTCCCGTACGCAACCCCTATGCCAGAACCTGAATATCCCCTTGTCTCAATGACCTGCACTCAACCGCCCTTGTCGGACTCGGAATTTTCTGGGTGAGATGCCCCAACCGCAGGGGCAGATCACACAGTGGCAGCCGAGCCGATGCCGCGACGTTGCCTGGCCGACCGTCGCGGCGCATCGGCAGACGCCGTTTCCAGGCGAATCATCCCGTTCCAAATCGAACCAGCGTGAAACAGACGGGTTCCTCTCCAGACCACGTTTTCCGTACCCATCTTTTTGTTTTATTTAATGTTTCATGGGCCGTGAGACATTCCGTGCGTACGCTGGCCTGGTGCTTGCTGCTGTTCCCAGCGGGAACCGAACGCGAGCCACATCGCTGGCTCCCCCGTCCACGACCGAACCAGGAGGAAGAACGATGAATCGACGTTTCAGGTACGCACTGCTGCCAACCCTCGCGCTGGTCGTCGCCGGCATCGCCGGCAGCGCCGGCGCCAACGACCTGCGGGGAGCACTGCTCGCGGGTAACTGCTACGGCTGCCACGGTCCAAACGGCGACAGCCAGGGGGGAATTCCGTCGCTCTCCGGCCTCGATGCCGACCAGATTGCAGAGACGATGCTCGCATTTCGCTCCGGAACCCGCGAAAGCACCGTGATGCAGCGACAGGCCAGCGGCTACAGCGAGGACGAAATCGCCTCGATCGCCCAGCACATTGCCCAACACTAAGCGCGGAGCACCGGAAATGACTGCCATCAACCGTCGACGTTTTCTCCAACTGTTCGGTGCAGGCGCGGCCACGGCCGCCTCGTCCCTCGCCTACGGCCATGCGATGCACGACAGCGGAAACAAGGCACAGCGTGTCGTCGTGATCGGGGGCGGGTTCGGAGGCAGCACCTGCGCCCGCTACCTGCGCCACTTCGACCCGGATCTCGAGGTCACGCTGATCAACCCGTCCGACACCTACACCACCTGCCCCTTCAGCAACCTCGTGCTCGGAGGAGAACGGGATCTGGCGTCGATCACCCACGACCTCTCCCAGCTGGAGCACCACCACGGCGTTCGGCTCGTACAGCGCTGGGTCGAGTCGATCGACGCCGACGGCCATCGTGTGGTGCTCGACGACGGCAGCGCGATCGGTTACGACCGGCTGGTCGTGTCACCGGGAATCGATCTGCGCTGGGACGCGGTCGAGGGCTACGACCAGGCCGCACAGGAGGCGATGCCCCACGCCTGGCGTCCGGGCGAGCAGACCCTGCTGCTGCGCCGCCAGCTCGAGGCGATGTCCGACGGTGGCGTAGTGGTGATCGCACCTCCGGCAAACCCGTTCCGCTGCCCGCCGGGGCCCTACGAGCGGGCATCGCTGATCGCGCACTATCTGAAGCACCACAAGCCCCGATCCAAGATCCTGATCCTCGATGCGAAGGACGCATTCGCAAAACAGGGGTTGTTCCAGACCGGTTGGGAAACGCTCTATCCGGGCATGATCGAGTGGGTCCCCGGCATCGAGGGCGGCACGGTCGAACGCGTGGATGCCGCCACCGGAGAGGTGTTCACCCCCTCCGGCCGCTACCGCGGCGATGTGGTGAACCTGATCCCGCCACAGCACGCCGGTGCAATCGCGCGCAATACCGGCCTGACCGACGACAGTGGCTGGTGCCCCGTGAACCAGCAGACGTTCGAGTCGCTGCAGATCCCGCATATCCATGTAATCGGCGATGCCAGCATTGCGGGCGCGATGCCCAAGGCGGGCTTTGCTGCGAACAGTCAGGCGAAGGTCTGCGCGGCCGCAGTCGTCGCCGCGCTGCATGGCTTCGATCCCACCGAGCCTTCGTGGTCCTCAACCTGCTACAGCCTCGTCGGCCCGGAATACGGCATCTCGGTCTCCGCAGTCTATCGACTCGACAACGGGAGCATCGTGGCCTCCGAGGGTGCTGGAGTCAGCCCCGGGGAAGCAGACGACCACTTCCGCCAGCTCGAGGCCGTCTACGCGCGCGGCTGGTACGACAACATCACGGCCGAGATGTACGGCTAGGAGGTACCCGATGCAACGCGATCTGAAATCCGGGAGCGTGCTCGTTGCGCTGGTCGCCGGTCTTGCCACAGCCAGCGCAGTACTCGCTCATCCGCCCCACCACCATGACCACCACGGCCATGGCAGTGGCTGGGAAGTTCCAGAGGCGGAGATCCACCGGGAAAACCCGATCCCGCCCGATGCGCGCTCACTCGACCAGGGCGGAGTGCTGTACGCGGAACACTGTGTGCGCTGCCACGGTGAAACGCTGCGCGGAGACGGACCCGACGCGCATGATCTCGACCCGCCGGTCGCCGATCTGGTCGAGCACGCGCCCCATCACTCCGACGGCGATCTCGCCTACCGCGTGCGGATCGGGCGCGGTCCGATGCCAGGCTTCGGGGATGCGCTCGACGAGCGTGACATCTGGGATCTGGTGAACTTCATGCGGGACCGAGCCCAGGGTGCGGCGCTGGCCGGAACCAACGGCCATTCCCCTGACCACGCTGCCGGCGATCACCACCACGGCGATCACCACCACGGCGATCACCACCACGGCGATCACCACCACAGCGGTCATCATCACTAGCGACGGACTGCGATCCGGCCCCGGGGGGACCGGATCGCAGCGATTCCCTCAGGACGAGGCCGGATCCCGCCCGATGTTGTACTGCCGCATCTTGCGCCAGAGCGTCGTGCGGCCGATGCCGAGCGACTTGGCCGCAGCGGTCAGGTTCCATCGGCAGCGCACAATGCTTTCCTCGATGATCTGACGCTCGTGCCGCGCCAGGCTGCCATCCGCCGGCGCTGCTTCCTTGGATACAGCTGTCGGTGCAAGCGGGGTGCGCGCAGGCCGCTGGAGGGTCTCGGGAATATCGGCAACGGTGATCCGGTGCCCGCGGCAAACCGCCGCGGCCCACTCCAGCGCATTCTCCAGTTCGCGCACGTTGCCCGGGTACTCGGCATTGCACAGCACCGACATGGCCTCGTCCTCCACCGTAAACCCATCACAGCCGTCACCGGCCGGCAGGCGCTCCAGGATGCGCCGCACCAGCACCGGGATATCTTCCCTGCGCTCACGCAGCGGCGGCACCCGCAGTCGGGCGACATTCAGCCGGTAGAACAGATCCTCGCGGAACTCCTCGCGTGCAACCGCTTCTTCCAGATCCGCGTTGGTGGCCGCGATCACCCGCACGTCCACCGCCTGGGTGGTGTTGCTACCGACGCGCCGGACCTCGCGATCCTGCAACGCGCCGAGCAGCTTCGCCTGCATGTTCGCGGGCAGCGTGCCGATCTCATCCAGGAACAGCGTGCCATTGTGAGCCTCCTCGAACAGACCCCTGCGGGCCTGTGTCGCCCCGGTGAAAGCACCCTTCGCGTGGCCGAACAACTCGCTTTCCAACAATGGCTCGGGCAGCGCCGCGCAGTTCACCGACACGAACTGCCCGTTAGACCGTTCGCTGTGATGGTGGATGGCCTTGGCAATGCAACTTTTTCCGGTCCCGGTCTCGCCGGTGATCAGGGTGGTCAGGTGAGTCGGTGCCACCTTCTGGATCCGGGCCAGCACCTCGCGCATCGCAGGGCTATTCGCGACCAGTGCGCCCAGCCCCACACTACCGCTGGCCTCGGTCCGGAGCTGCGCCACCTCGCTGCGCAGCGAGCGCCCGTCGAGCGCCTTTTGCACCTTCAGCAGGATCTCGTCGTTCTTCGCCGGCTTGGTGATGTAATCGGTCGCACCGAGCTTCATCGCCTCGACCGCGGTGTCGATACTCCCGTATGCCGTCATCACGAGAACCTCGGTCTCGGGCATCCGGCGCTTGACCTCGCGCACGACGTCCAGACCCGACATTCCCTCCATGCGAAGATCCGTCAACACCAGATCGGCGGGTTGTTCCTGGAATCGTTCGACCGCCTCCTCGCCGCTCGCCGCGAGGCTCACGTTGAAACCCGCCTTCGAAAGCAAGAACTCGAGCGTGCGCCGAACGCCCCGCTCGTCGTCCACGATCAGCACTCTACCCGTCATCGCTCCCCTCCGTTCGGTGTCACCGGACCGCCGGTTAGCGGCAGAGAGACCGACACCCGCGTCCCCTTTCCGGGCTCGCTCTCCAGGTCCACGGTTCCGCCCCAGTTCGAAGCGATCCGGCGCACGATCACCAGTCCCAGCCCCACGCCGTCGGCCTTGGTGGTCTGAAACGGTTCAAATACCCGGTCCCGGATCTCCGGGGCGATTCCCGGTCCCGAATCCGACACCTCGAACCGCACCCTGCCCGCTTGCGAATTCACCCGCAGCGTCACCGGCCCCTTGCCATCGGTCGCTGCCGCGGCATTGTCCATCAAGTTCGCCAGCAGCTGCTGGATCTCGGCCGCTTCGCCGTTGAGCATCGGCAAGTCGTCGGAAATCTCTTTGTGCACGACCAGTTCCGGAAAACGCATCAGCGCGATCCTCGCGATCTGGTCGATCAACGGGCCGATTTCGAACCGTTGCTCGCGGGCGCGCGACGGGCGCGCATAATCGAGTGTATCGGACACCAGGTGGTTCAGGCGGTTGACTTCGGCTTCCATCAGTTCCAGCAATTCGCGCTGCTCGGCGGCGTCCATGCACCCTTTCTGCAAAAGCCCCAGCGCGCTGGTGATCGCACCCAGCGGGTTGCGGATCTCGTGCGATAGCGATGCAGCCATTTCGCCCAGCGAAGCGAGACGCTCCGACTCCACCAGGGTTTCCTGGGCATTCTCGAGCGCAACATACGCCTGCTTCAGATCCCGGATCAGCGCCGCGGTCTCGATCGCCAGTGCGGCCTGCTGCGCGAACAGCATCGTCTGCTCGACGAAGTCGCGCCCCATCGTCTCCGGCTCCGACACGGGCAGGAGCATGAACCCCACCAGTCGCTCCCGGGCACTGAACGGAGACAGCAGCACCGGCGTGGACTCGAGCTCGGGCTCGAGCCCATCCAGCCCGATGTCCGCAAGCTGTCCCGCCGTCAGGCACAGCGGCGCACAGTCGCACAGCAACCGCTCGATCGTGCACTCTCCCGGCCCAACGTTCCGCTGGAAGCGCTGTGGCCAGCCCGAGGACTCGGCCCGTACCAGACACCCGTAGAGTCTGCGTGCTTCCCGTTCGAACAGACAGAGCAGTGCCGGTGAGCACTTGAGCAGGTTCATCGCTCCACGGCAGACGACCGCGAGTACCGTATCGAGATCCCGAGCCGCGACCATCGCCAGCATCGTCTCGCTGAGCCCGGTACGAAACTGCGCGGAGCACTGGCTCTCCCGAAACAGGCGCCCGTGATGGATCGCAAACGCGGCTTGGCCGGCGAGGGCACGCGCCAACGCCACCTCGTCTCGTCCCAATCGCTGTCCGGGGCCCAGCAGCAGCGCAACGCAGCCGATCACCCGACTTTCCACCAGCAGCGGGATGTAGAGCGCCTCTCCCAGTTCACCAGCATCGATGCCGGACTGGATCAGCGTTTCCGGAAACCGCGGTGCGCCATCCGGCTGCAGCGTGATGTCGACGGTCCGCCGCTCGCGCACACACGGGGCCAGCGCCGGGTGTGCGGCCACTTGGAACACGGCACCCTGGAGCCCACTTTCATCCTGCGCCGCGTGCTCCGCCGCCACCGTCGCGAGCCTGCCGTCCTCCGAGACCAGATAGGCCAACGCCCAGCGAGCCTCGAGCACCTGGAGTTCGCGTTGCAGCAGGGTTTCCAGAATCCGGTCGAGGTCGATGCTCGAGGTCACCTCCCTGAGGGTTTCGTACATCGCCATCAGGTGCCGGTGCCGCTTCACCAATTCTTCATGCAACCGCGCCCGTTCCAGCGCCACGGCTGCCTGATTGGCAAACACCTGCAAGCGCACCGAATCCTCGGCCACCGGAAGGTAATCGTCGCGGTAGTCGAAGCGGATGCTGCCGAGGACACGGTCGCGCCCGACCAGCGGATGCATCAACCGCAGATTCCCACTACCCCGGTACCCATTGCCGGGTGTGGTGCCCCCGGTCTCGGGCCGCCCGAACCGGTCACGGTCTTGGTCCTGCACGATCTCGACACCCACGACGCCCGGCAGGCGCCGGGCCGCATTCAGGATCGATTCCAGCACGGCCTGAGTGTCCAGTGACCGGCTGATGTCCTCGAGGATCGCCGCATGCGCTGCCAGCATCCGGTTGTCGTCTCGAATCCGGCGGTTGCTGTTCTCGACCGACTGCATCGCACCCAGCAGCCGCTCGTGATAAAACTCGAGTTGCCGGAACCCCTTCACGAACTCGATCGCGAGCATCACGATCAGCACCGCCACCACCCCCACGCGGACGCCGTGCCAGATCCACCAGTTCACGTCCCACAGGCTCGAATACGGAAACATGAACTCGCTCTGGGCCAGGAGCAGCATCACCACCGCGAACACCAGGAACACCGGCTCGCGCACGCGCAGGAAATCGGCCAGCAACGCGATGCCGACCACGAGAAACAGCGCCCCGGCACCCAAGTTCATCGCGACGGCCAGCGGCGAGAACTCGCCATACACCAGCATCGCCGGCACTCGTTCGCTGAACTGCGCGGAAACGAACACAACCAGCATCGTGGCCAGGAACACGCCTGCCAGCGGCGCTACGGACCCCGGCCGGCACCAGCCGAGCCTTGCGACCACGAGCGACAGCGCCAGCAGTGCCGCCCCCGAAACCGCCGATAAGGAATGGAACCAGACGAACAGCACCGAGCCCGGCGGCGCCGCTGCATGAGCAAGCGCGAACACCCCCATCGCGATGAATGCATACGCCATCACCGCCAGCCGCGCGTTGCGATAGCGACGAGATTCCAGGAACAGGATCACTGCGACCACCAGGGCCATGAAGCCGTAGAACAGCTCCAGCAGCAGATGGGCGCCGGTGTTGTGGTGGTGCACATCCGCGGCCACGGGCCACAGGAAGTGCTGCGCGAGCACCGCCAGCGGCGGCAGCAGCACGACCAGCACGGCGATCCCGAGTTGCCCGAACGGCACACCCGAGGCGAAACCGCCTACGGCGCCGGCTCTTGCGCTGATCAACCCGCTCCCGGGCTGCATCGATACCTGACCTTGTTCCAACTCGCTCCCCCGCTCGGCGGGCGCCCCGGCCCGAATTCGGGCCGGGGCTGCGCACGCACCGGCATACCGGCACGCCCGCAGCTCGCGCAGTGGTCACCTCGAGTCGGAGGCAACGCGCACCGGCCGCTGTATGCGTTCGAAGCGGTCCGTCGCGTCATCATGATAGCGTAGTTCCAGCGTACCCCAGCCCGTGGGTCCGTCAACCCTGAAGCCGAACCGTTCCCGAACCGATTCGCCAGGCTCGATCGCACGTTCGTTGCGGACCGTTGCACGCACCCAGGCGCGGTCGAAGCCCAGCGTGTCCAGTGCTGCCCGCAACTCTGCGTGCTCCGCCGGTACTGGATCCTGTGCCGCGAGCGGTCCGAGGTCGCGGATGAACTCTCCATACCCCCTCGGATCCCCGCCTTCCGGGACGAGCCGGATCCCGTTGTAGAACACGTGCACCGCCCGGGTCCCATGGTTTTCCAATGTCACGGTGACGGCAAGCAGCCCCTCGGTGATCCCTTCCCCGACGAAGACTTCCTCGACCGCGTCCACCTCGAGCCCCAGCGAACCGTCGCCCTGCCCGCAACCGCCGAGCAGGGCAACCGCCAGCAGCAGTGCCCAGGCGGGCCAGCGAACACTGATGCCGCCCACCATCATCAGTGTGGCGGCATCGGGATGAACAACGGCGCGCCATCCCCCCCGAACCGATGCCTGCGGGCCAACGCTTCGACATCCGCGTCGGGTGGGCGGAGGTGGACATAGTACCAGTCGGTGCGCTCGACGATGTCATCCTGCGGCTCGGCTTCGGGGCTCAGGTACATCGTGTTGTCGAACCGGATGTGCATATAGCCTTCAAGCATTTCGTAGTACTCGTCATAGCCATCCGCCTCCATCAACAGGTCGAGGTGGATGCGGTCCGACAGGTTGATGACCGAGCCCGGCACCCTGGAATTGCCGTCCTCGGCTGCCTCGACCGGGATCTGCTCCCAGCGAGGCCCCACCTGCAAGTAGCCGCGGACCGACGGAACCATGAAGTACATGTCGTGTTCCGGGTAGAGGTTCTCCATCCAGATGGTCACGCGATAGCGTCCGTCCGGGTCCATCGTGACCTCGTCGAGGTCCGCGCGCAGATGGCGCCAGGCCATCCGCTGAAGTTCTGCCATGCGTTGTTCGCGCGCTTCGACCAGGCTGGTCTGATACGCGCCAACGCCCCAGTCGAGCAATGTCAGCGAGCCGGCAACGATCGCGATCCAGAGCAGCAGCCTGCCCAGAATGCGTTTCCAGCCATACCGGCGCTTGCGTACCCGGTTGCGCGGCGGGCGCTTGCCCTCGGTCGTGGCAACGCTACCCATCACGCCGCTTCCTCGAGCGGGCGCCCGTCGTCGATCCGAATGCAGCGCCGGGTACGGTCACCGATCTCCTGATCGTGCGTGACCAGCACGATGGTGTTACCCATCGTGTTCAGTTCCTCGAACAGATGCACGATGTCCATGCGCGACTTGCGGTCCAGGTTCCCCGTAGGCTCGTCCGCGAGGATCAGGTCGGGTTTCTTCATCAGCGTCCGGGCGATACTGACCCGTTGCGCTTCGCCTCCGCTGAGCTCGTGCACCATGTGGTCCGCCCGCTTCCGCAATCCCACGCGTTCGAGGCACTCGAGCGCCGCCGCGCGATCACCGCGGCTGCGCGCGCTGAACGCTCGCGGCAGCATCACGTTTTCGATCGCAGTCAGCGACGGCATCAACCGGGGATCCTGAAAGACGTAGGACACTCGTCGGCGGCGGACCTCCAGCAGCTGCCGTTCGGACAGTTGGTCGATCCGCTGACCAGCGAGCCAGACCTCCCCGCTGCTTGGGTGGTCGATTCCACCCATCAGGTTCAACAGCGTCGACTTTCCCGAGCCGCTCGGCCCCATGATGGCGACGTATTCGTTACGGACGATCTCAAGGTCGACATCCTCGAGCGCGGCCACGCGCTCGTCGCCGGTCTTGTAGATCTTGGAGACGCCCTTCAGTTGTACGATCGGATCCACGTTGACCTCCTGGATTCGCCTGGTTTCAGAGAGCCCGGAAGGCCTCGACGGGACGCGCCTGGCAGGCACGGAACGCTGGATAAAGCGTCGCCAGCAGGCTCGCCACCAGCGCCGACGTGACCGCAAGCGCCACGTGTTCCCACTGCCACCGGATCACCACGTCGGGCATGACCACCGGGCCCAGCAGATGCGCGATGCCCGCTCCCAGCAGGTAACCGAGCAAGCCACCGATCACGCCGATCAGCGCGGCCTCGTACATGAACAGTCGCACCAGTTGGCCGTGCGACGCCCCGAGCACCTTCAGCAGGCCGACCTCGCGGATTCGCGCATGCAGCGACCCCATGATCATGTTGAAGACCGCCATGCAGGCGATCACGAACGCCATGACCACGAACCCGACCACGGTGGCGAACACGTTGCTGAAGATCGCCGCCTGGGCGGCGGCGACGTCGCGCTGCGACGTGGCACGCACCCCGACCACGCCCTGGTTGATCGCGAGTTCCGCTTCACCGACCGGGCAGTAGTTGCACATCGCGCGAACATTGATCAGCGATACCTGCCCTTCCCGGTTGAACGCCCGTTGCACTGTGGGCAAGGTGCCGAAGGCCATGTAGTCGTCCGGCGAGTTGGTTTCCTGCAGGATCCCCGCGACCCGGAACGTCTGCCCCGCGATCTCGACTTCATCACCGGCGTGGATACGCGTCGCCGACGCGAGGATCTTGCCGAGCATGATCTCGTCGTCGCGTCGCAGCAGATCGCCGACATCGACCTCCCACCAAAACTTCGCGATGTACTCGTTCCTGGGTTCGATCCCGGCAAACACGATGTCCCGCCCCTTCAGCTGCGTCTCGGCGTAGACCCTGGGCGCGAAAGTCGGCGGGTCGACCTGCTCCTGGTCGCCCATGAATCCCTCGATCAGGATTAACGCGTTGCGCGCACGCCAGCCCTCGATGATCGCCTGGTCGTAGACCTCGCGGATATGCGGAATCGCATCCTCCGGTATGTAGTGCTCGCCGCCGATCCCGAAACCCTGCAGGCTGGTCTCATTCGTGGTCGCGGGAAGAATCGTGAGCTGGTGGCCATAGCGGTTGATGGTCTGGGTCAGATCCTGGTACCCGCCGCCACCTACGGTGATGGTCGCGATCAGCAACGCGACCGCGAGCGCGATGCCCGAAGCCGTGTAGAGCGTCCGCATCTTCCTGCGGCTCACCTCGCGCAGTGCGATCTGGATGATGTTCATAGCATTCTCCCGTCTTTCATTTTCAGGACACGATCGGCCCGCTCGGCGAGCGCGTTGTTGTGCGTGACCATCAGAAGTGAGGTGCCATCCTGGTTCAGCGTCTGCAGCAGCAGGTCCATGACTTCGGCCTCGGTCTGCTCGTCGAGGTCGCCGGTCGGCTCGTCGGCGAACAACAGCGTCGGCCGGTTGATCAGCGAACGGGCGATTGCGACGCGCCGCTGTTGTCCGCCCGACAGCTCGCTGGGGTAGCAGTGGATCTTCTCCGTCAGCCCGACGGTGTCGAGTAGCGCCTCGGCCTGGGAATACACGTCGGCCGAGACGCGTTTCCTCCCGAACATTCGCGGGAGAACCACGTTGTCGAGCGCGGTCAGGGTCGGAATCAGGCTCGAAAACTGGAACACGAACCCGATACGTTCGTTGCGCAACAGCGATCGGCGCGCATCCCGTTGCCCCCACAGCGATTCATCCTCGAAATAGACGGTTCCCGAGGTCGGCCGCGTGAGCCCTCCCAGCATGCTCAGCAGGGTCGACTTGCCGCTGCCGGAGTGTCCGATCACCGCGACGAACTCACCCGGCGCGATATCGACCGAGACGGCGTGGACCGCGTGGATGCGCTGGTCCCCGATCACATAGGACTTCGACAGTTCTTCGCCACGCAACAACATCATTCACCTGCCCGAATCGCGTCGTAGGGTTCCAGTCGTGCGCCCGAGACCGCCGGGTAACTCGCGCCCAGCGTCGCCACCAACAGCGCCATCAGGACCGCGGCGCCGCCCATCAGCGCGATATTCTCGACCGGCGGCCAGAGGAACGGGATGTTCAGCAGTTCAAGGTGGAACCCGATCGTGCGGCTGAACATCCGTAGCAGTACCAGCCCAAGCGCGACCCCGGCCAACCCGCCCGCGGCCCCGAGCATCGCCGACTCGGTGAGCACCAGGTTGAACACCCGGCCCTTGCGCGCGCCGATCGCCCGCAGCAGACCGAGCTCGCGCCGGCGTTCATTGATGATCGTGGAGAAGATCGCGCTGATCATCAGGATATTGCCCAAAATCAGCACGCCTGTGAGCAGCGCGGTGCCGGCGAACAGCGCGACCACGTTCTGGCGCACGCCGGTCACCACGTTGCCGGCGGTGACCACCGAGATGTTCGGGTTTTGCGCCAGTGCGAAACGCACGTGGTCCGCATTCGCACCGCCCTCGAGCCGCACCAGCACTGCGGAAATATCGCCCGGACCGAAACCAAGCTCGACGTCGTCGTAGTCGCGCGACGCCTCGGCCAGCGCGTAGGCGTCGGCAAGATCCAGAAAGATCGCATTGTCGGACAGGCCGATGCCGGTCCGGTCGAGCTTGCCGTACACCGTGAAGTAACGCCCGTAGTAATAAACACTCTCACCCAGCTCGAACTGGCTGGCTCCGCCGACGACCACGTCCCCGGGCTGCATCTCGCGGTTCAGATGTTCGTTGACCCAGGGCATCACGGTGAAGTCGTTCTCCCGGTCGAAACCGACCAGGAACGCGTCACCGACGATGCAGTGCTCGGCATCGGCGGTGGTGAGAAAGAGCTGCGACGCCACGGTGTTCACGCCCTGCAGCGCGCCGACCTCCTCGGCCAGATCGGCCTGCATGTAGAAGGTCGATGGCTCGCCGGTGAGCAACGCGCGCTCCATGCCCACCATGGTGCCCCGCGGCACGACCATCAGGTCGGCCCCGAGCTTCGAGAATCCGTGGTCCACGCTGCGCTCGATGCCGTGCATCAGCGTCGCGGTGGCAAATACCGCTGCGGTCGCGATTCCAACCGCAAGCACCAGCGCGGCCGTGCGAAACGGCTTGCGAAAAAGGTTGTGTGCTGCCAGCGTAAAGAGATTCATTCCGCCCCCCGAGCATCAAAAGAGCGGCCGCCGGACGGCGGCCCCAATGCGCACGACGATGTCAGGTCGTGGTGGAGCGGCTGATCCGCAGGTCCTCCAGCGTGCGGGGCACGATCACGTTGTCGTGGTGCCCCATCGGGCTGGGCAGGAAGCCGAGGACCTCGTCGGTCTCGGTTTCCATGACCACGATCGCGGACGCCGTGTTCTGGTAACCGGAAAGCGTGCCGACGACGAACTTGCCGTCGTAGGTAATCGCCAGTGTATGCATGTCGGGGCCGAGGTCGACCTCCTTCAGCACTTCCCAGTTGACCGCGTCGATCACAGCGATCCCGTTCGGGGTCGGCGACGGCCACCACATCGTGACGTAGATCTTCTTCGCGTCCGGCGTGAACACCATGTGGAAGGTGTTCGGGTAGGCGCCGCGCCAATCGGGGCTCTCGACGACCGCCTTCTTCTCCCAGGTCGTGGGGTCGTCGTGGTTGGAGCTGTCCCAGACCATGATGTTGTTCTGGCGCAGGCTGTTCATGAACAGGAAGCTCTGGCCGTCGGGCGAGAAGCCCGCCTGGTGCCCGGCACTGATCACCTCGGGAATGTCCACGGTCCAGGTGTCGTCATCGACCTTGACCAGCTGGAACTGCGAAGGCGTGCCCTTCGGCCCGGCGAGGACCGCCACCGGCACCTGGTTCTCGCGGTCGAACACGACGCAGACACCAGGCAGACGCATCGACGCGACCGCCCACTTGCCGCGCGGGTCGAACACCAGCGCATCGTTCGCAACGGAGTGCAGCGGACGATCGCCCGAAACCTTGCCGTCCTCGATCGCGAGCTCGCCGCCAGGGACGAGTTCCCAGTCGATCTTGTTGCCCTTGGAGCCCTGCAGGTCGTAGCGACCGCCGGGCAGCGTCGGCTTCAGGCGTTTGATGGTCATGGTGCCGCCGTCGAGCCAGGCGCGCTTCAGGTCCTTGACGTTCGGATCCCAGTCGAAGGCCCAGGCGTATCGGACCATATCGGTCTCGCGATCGAACTCGGCGCAGATGTCCTTCTGCCCGTCGCCCACTGCATAACCGTCGGCTTCGGGGGTGATCGTCACGTGCACACCCAGCCCCAGACCGCTGACCTCGGCGGCATCGCGCTGCAGGTTCATGCGCGTCCCGTCGTACTTGATGCGGTAGATCTTCATGCCCTCGCCCGGGTCTTCCACCGTGACCGGCACACCGTAGATGAACAGGTTCTTGCCGCCCTGGGTGTTCACCACGAACTCGAACTCCTTGTAGGGGTCCGGGGACGGGAAAGCCGCCATGTGGTGCATGATCGGGCAGGTGTCGCCGTAGTTCCACGCGGCCAACCAGGCCATCGTCCAGCCGGTGCTGAGGTCAGTGGCAGCGACCGTGCCGGAGAACTTGCCCGGGGCAACCAGGACGTACTTGCCGAGCTGGTCGTAGAAGTCCTGGACCTTGACGTACTTGCTGCCGCTGCGGCCGAAGATCTGCGCCTGGGCGTCCTGGGTCACCAGACCACGGACGCTCTCGGGCATGAACGGGGCGGCGGCGGTGGCAGCGAACGCGGCGCCAGTGCCGATCCCGACGGTCTTCAGAAACTTGCGCCGGGACTCCGATGCCCCCGTGTCCTCCACGCTACCTTCGGCGGTCTCCGCGGCGATGTTTGGCTCGGACAGATCCTTGCCATCGATATGGTCGGAATTGCTCATTACAGACTCCTCCAAGTAGGTGATGTGCTACCGAAAAGCACTGGCGGCCGTTTCGCATTCCGGGCAATCGGCGGCCAGCAGACCGCGTTCGTCGCGGTGACCAGGGCGTAGCGAGATCCGTGCCAGCACAGCTGCGGCGCGGCGTGGGGCGGAATTTCCGGAGCTACCCGGCGTCGGCGCGTTCCACCCTGAAACAGCCTGTTCCGTTCCGGTCCGGTGAAACGCCTTTTCGCGCAACGCCGGAACCGAACCCGCGGGCCCCACGGCAAAGAACAAGGGGCGCAGCGGTCCGGCACGCTTTTCGCATGCAGGTACTCCATCCGCGACGCCGGGGCCCGATGCGCCGGAGGGTCTTCGCCCCCAGCCAGCTCTCCGCACGGACGGCCGCGGCGCCGCGGACCTGATTGACCCACGACCAACGGAGGCAAGCGATGTACGCAACCAAACCAGGACTTGCGCGCCTGGCACCCGCAGTACTGGCCGCAGCGGTTTTCGTCGCGACACCCGGCACGGCCGACGCACACGCACACCTGCGCGCGGCCGACCCGCCCGAGGCGATCGTCGATGCCGCCGGACTCCGGGAAATCCGCCTGGTCTTCAGCGAGCCCGTGGTGGATCGCTTCAGCACGTTCCGGGCGTTCCGCCTGAGCCTTCCCGAGAACGGCATCCGCAATCTGACCCAGCTCAATACTCTCGCCTCGGAGCTGGGGGTCGACACCGAGGAGAGCGCCCACCACGAAGTCGAACTGGAGAGCGACCTTTCCTCGCAGTCGGCCGAGGTCACCCTGCATAGCGATGAACCGCTGCCCGCGGGGGCCTACGCGGTGGTCTGGCGGGTGCTTTCCGTGGACGGGCACACGACCACCGGCTTTCATGCCTTCGTGCACGCGGGTGGGACCGCCTCGAGCCACTGACCCGTGGAGTTCTTCTGGACGACCCTGGTGCTTGCGGGACTCGTGTTCCTGCTGGCACCGGGGTTTGTGCGCTACGCAATCCTTCCGCCCGCTGCACCGGACCCGGTCATTGGCGGCCGCCGGCTGTTGCCCTGGGCCGGCGTCGCGATGCTCGCGGCGGGCACCGTGGGCGACGTGCTGCAGGTGGTCTGGACTGCGCTCGGCACGCTCGACCCGGAGATGACATCGGCCTATTTCACCGAAACCCGGCACGGCCGGATCAGCCTGGGCCGCCTGGGGTTGCTGGCCGCGTTCCTCGCTGCATGGCAGCTCCTGCCACGGCGTGCTAGCGCGGTCAGCCACGCGTTTCTCGGCGCTGGCCTGGTGCTGAGCGTCAGCCTCACCAGCCACGCCGCCGGCGACGGCCAGCACCTGCTGGTGGCAGCCGACGCGGTCCATCTCGCGGCGGTCGCTGCGTGGGTCGGGACCGTGGTCTGCCTGGCACTGATGCCCGTATGGAGTCGGAAGCCAGTACCTGCGTGGCTGCCGGAGGCCATGCGCCGGACGTCGGCCGTCGGCCTGGTCGCGGTCGTCGCGGTCCTGGTCACGGGAACGTATGGGATCTGGTCCCACTTCTGGAGCCCGGCGCAGGTGCTGGGCACTCCCTATGGCCAGGCGCTGCTGTTGAAGCTGCTCCTGGTCGCGCTGATCCTCGGGATCGCCGCACTCAACCGCTGGGCACTGGTTCCGGAGGCTGCGCGCACTGGCACAGCGACTCGGCTCGGCTGGTCTGTCCGCGTCGAGGCGGGATTGCTGATCCTGGCGCTGGTCGCCGCCGGCTACTACGTGACGCGGTCGCCGCCAGGGGAGCCGTCGTCGCTACTCGATCCCGTGGAACTGGCGGAGCAGCTCGGACCCTATCGAATCGACGCGGCCTTTGTTCCGGCCGACCCGGGCTTTCGCCTGCAGCTGGAGGTCACCGACCTGGAAGCCGTGCCGCTGGCCACAGACCCTGGCGTGCACCTGGTCCTGGACATGACGGACCATCGCATGGTGCCGTTGCGCCCCGCGGTGGAACGGATCGGTCCCGGCCAGTACCGCGCCCGTGACGTGTTCACAATGCCTGGCCGCTGGCAGGCCCGGTTGCAGGTCGGCGACGAAACCATGCTGTTGTTCCTGGATGCGCGGCCGTGAGCTGCGGCGGAAGAACGCGGCCAGCGCGGCTGCAGACCGGCACGGGAGTTGCAGCATTTCCCCCACCTGGGACGGGCCGCGATGCCGCGGCCCGTCGGTCAGGGCAGCCGCGGCCACCGTTCATGGGTTAGACTCGGGATCCTGCGGGCGCCCCCGGCATCCACTACTGCAAGCCAACCCTCTGACATTCTGGAGAATCCACTATGGGAATCGGCGGTATCAGCATCTGGCAACTGGCCATCATCCTCGCGATCGTGGTGCTGCTGTTCGGCACCAAGAAGCTGCGCAACGTCGGCGGCGATCTGGGCAGCGCTCTGCGGAACTTCCGCAAGTCGGTGAAGGAACAGGAAGACGGCCCGGACTCCCTGGCCACCGAGCAGGAAACGAAAGGCGACGACGCTGCACGCCCGGTGGTCCTCGCCCAAGCCGGTGCCGATGCGCCGGGCCGGGCTGGCGATCGTCCCTGACCCGCCGCTCCCCTGAAGCCGCCCCCGGGACGCTGCGCGGATCCAGGGAGCGGCCCAGCGACGTGTCCGCACGGATGCCGATCCCGCGATGATCGACGTCGCCATCGTCGCCTTCGCCACCTTCTTCGTGACGGTGGGGCCGGTGGATGTGGCGGTGGTCTATGCCGCGCTGACCCCGCATCACCCGGAGTCCGCGCGGCGGACCATGGCCATTCGCGCGACGCTGGTGGCGACCGGAATCCTGCTTACCTTCGCGCTGGTCGGTGAAACGCTGCTCGGCTGGCTGGGGATCTCGCTTCCGGCGCTGCGCACTGCGGGCGGCATACTGTTGCTGCTGATCGGGATCGACATGGTATTCGCGCGCCAGTCCGGCGGCGTTTCCGCAACGCCCAGCGAAACCCGGGAGGCCTCGCGGCGGACGGACATCTCGGTGTTTCCACTGGCGACACCGCTGATTGCTGGCCCGGGCGCGATGGGCGCAGCGATCCTGCTGATGGCCGGCGCCGCCGACTGGCGGCACCAGGCCACGGTGCTGGCCATGCTGCTGCTGGTGTTGCTGCTTACCCTGGTCTGCCTGCTGGCCGCCGTGCGCATCCAGCGGTTTCTCGGCGTCATTGGTGCCCAGGTGCTCACCCGGATACTCGGTGTGCTGCTGGCCGCACTGGCCGTGCAGTTCATCTTCGACGGAATCATGGCCAGCGGCCTGCTCTCCTGAGCGTCGCACGGTCCCACGCCCCGAACGTTTCACAACGAAACGTTCCGTCCCGATCCCGAAACACTGTCCGCGCCAGGCCGCCGCAGGAATCGGCCCTGGCCTGCGCGTCCGCGTCGGGCACGTCGTTTGCTTGTTTCCTGGTCGAGCGGCCCGCCGCGGCAGGCCCTGCCAGCAGACGCCCAGCGTACATCTCTCATGCGCCGGTGCGCCTCGGGACAGGGCCACCGGGGGTGCCCGGGTCGGCAGCGGCCTGGGCCAGTGCCCGTTGTCCCGGGTCGTGGCAGCGGGTCCGGGGCTCTGCTCACCCTGTTGCCCCGAGCGCCTGCGATCACACGCTGCGCCGCCGCGGTGCCGTACGCATCACGCAGCCCTGAACGAGAAACGAGACGGAGAATTCCATGGCCAGTGACTTCGATGATCTGCTGATTGGCGAGTCCCCGGAGCTGCGGGCGGTGGTGAACGCGGCCCGTATCGTGGCCGAGGTGGACGTGACCGTACTGGTTCACGGGGAGAGCGGGACCGGTAAGGAATTGCTTGCACGCGCGATTCACGGCAGCAGCCGGCGCAGCCACGCACCGATGGCGACGATCAACTGCGCCGCGTTGCCGGAACAACTGATCGAGTCCGAGCTGTTCGGTCATCGACGCGGCGCCTTCACCGGTGCGACTGCTGACCAGCCGGGACGCATCCGCAATGCCGCCGGGGGTACGCTGTTTCTCGACGAGATCGGCGAGATGCCACTTGCGAGCCAGGCCAAGCTGCTGCGCTTCCTCGAAACCGGCGAATGCCAGGCGATCGGCCAGCCCAAACCCGAAAAAGTGGACGTACGCGTGGTCGCCGCCACGAATCGCGACCTGCTCACCGAGGCGCGCAAAGGCCGGTTCCGGGAAGACCTCTACTATCGTCTCCACGTGGTGCCGCTCGAACTTCCACCACTGCGCGAACGTCGGGGCGATGTTCCGATCCTGATCGAACACCTGACGCGCACGCTGGCACGGCAGCACGGCCTCCCTCCACCGAGTTATCGGGCCGATGCGCTGCAGATCCTGTCTCGATACCACTGGCCAGGCAACGTACGCGAACTTCGCAATTTCTGCGAGCGCACGCTGATCCTGCTGAAGGGTCAACCCGTTCACGCCGGCAACCTGCCCCGGGAGTTCACGGAACCCGTGGGTGGAGCACCCGCCGGCGGCTATGCACTGCCTGACCAGGGGGTACACCTCGAGACGTTCGAGGTCGACCTGATCCGCCAGGCCCTGCGGAAGACGCAGGGCAACCGGACGCGTGCCGCACAACTCCTGGGGCTGAGCCGCGATACTCTGCAGTATCGCCTGAAGAAATACGCGATCGCTTAGCCTCCTGCACCCCGGCGGGGCACGCTGAATGGACCGTTTTCCTGGATACCGCAGCACCGCGTCCTGTCGCTGGGAACGCGCCCGATCGGGGCTTGGTCGGCAATCCGGCGCTCACAATCTGCGCTCGGAGAGCCGAAGACCGTCTGCCTCGCAATGGTGTGCGGTTCACGTCTCTACTCGCTCATCGGCCGATCGAAACGGCCTATGCCTGCTTTCACTGCCCGCGGCCACTCGACCGCCATGAAACGGCGGTCCGGAATGCGAGTGGCCAGCGGATTTCGGTAATCACCTGGAGAATGTGCTGTCGTTGTCGGTATTCCCTCCGCTTCGTCTGGATTGCGACAGGTCAAGCAGGCTGCGTGCCAACTCGCACCAAGACCCAATATCAGTGACTTAGAAACGCGCGACTGGCCGACTGCCGGCGGACCGTGTCTTTTCACACACCTTGGGGCGCGCCAGATCCCACACCTGCAGGCACCCCCACACCCGGCTTCGCCGGCATGGTGACCGATTCACTGCGTCACCCCAGGCCGGGCTGTCTCCCCGCCGCCGATGCCCCTAGAATGGCGCACACGGGAGACGCCGCACGGCTTCGAACGCCGCACACCTCGTCTTGGTGGCTCCCGCAGCGGTCTCCCCGGGACGACACTCGCCCGCTGCGGCATCGTCGGCAAGCCATTAGGAAGGAGTCTTGGAACACAGCATCGCCATAGCGTTCCTGATCGGGCTCGCCAGCACCCTGCACTGCGTCGGCATGTGCGGGGGAATCAGCGGCGCACTGACACTGAGCCTCCCGGAGGACGTGCGAAAGCGACGGACGCGTCTATTCACCTTCGTCCTCGCCTACGGCCTCGGGCGCATCGGAAGCTACGCGCTGGCAGGCGGCATCGCGGGTGTGGTTGGCGCCATCCTGCTGCGCGGTGGCGGCGACACCGGCGCGCTCCACCTCATTGCCCAGCTGTTCGCGGCCACGATACTGGCCGGCATCGGCCTGTATCTTGCCGGGTGGTTCCCGGGATTCGCGCAGTTGGAACGCCTGGGCGCACCGGCCTGGCGTCGAATTGAACCTTGGGGCCGCCGCCTGCTGCCGGTGTCGTCGCCGCTGCAGGCCCTGCTGTTCGGGGCCGCCTGGGGCTGGCTGCCATGCGGTCTCGTCTACTCGATGCTGATCTGGACCCTGGCCACTGCGGACGCCCTGCAAGGAGCCCTGCTGATGCTCGCATTCGGCGCCGGCACTCTGCCCGGCGTGATGGCCGCAGGAATCTTTGCCGCCTGGCTGGTCCGGCTGGCACGGGCGCCACATCTGCGCCAAGCCATCGGTCTGCTGATCGTGATCGTCGCGCTTGCCACCATCGTCTATTCGCTAACGGGCAGCGTGAACCACCACTAGCCAGGATCAACCCGGCCCCTGTCTGGGCACCTCGCAGCGCATCCCGGCATCCCGCGCGGGCGATACCCAGCCCCGGCCCGGAGCCGATGGCCGATACCGCTGGTCAGCCCTGGCCTCGGCTGCCGCAGGCGAGATTGGCCAACCCCAACTGCTGGACCGGCCAGCACCCAGGGTCGCACTGAAACGCCACGAGTCGCCCACGTACTCAGGCAGCCGGGAACCTTACTGGTTGACCCAGCGGCCCTGTGCGTCGCGGCACGCGGTGCCGACGATGGTTTCGGGCCGGCCATCGATCTCACCGTGGATGCGGTACTCCCGGCAGTCCTGCCCGGCAGACTGGTACGTCCGCACCGGAGTCGCCTGGTACTGGTGGCCCGTGTTCGGGTTGTTCCAGGCCACCGTTCGGTTATCGGGAACGGTCTCGAGCGTATGGTAGACTTGGCGCTGGTCGGTCGCATCCATGCTGCGGCCAATGGCGCCGCCGATCATCGCACCGGCAAGCGTGCCGGCAATGATCGCCGCGGTGCGACCGCTTCCGGCCCCCACCTGGGTTCCCAGCAACCCCCCCAGCACACCGCCAACGGCGGCCCCGGTCTGCTGCTGTGTCGGCTGAGTGGCGCAGCCCCCCAGACTTACTGCGAGTATTGCCAGTACTCCGGCATGCATGAGCTTCATATCGTCACCTCGTTGTACCTACCGTATCGGCACGAAGGTCCAGTCGCCGTCGTTGCCAGAGAGCGTAGTCGAAACTCCCTGAACGGGAGGTGAAGTCCCCTGAAGTTTCGGACATTATCCGTTCGGGCACGGTCGCGGTCGCCCAGGTCTTCCGGGACTTGGCCACCTTGGTAGGGGTCGGCCCATAGCGGGCAACAACCGCACGCACAGTTCTGTCCGCAACCTGCTCGAATGTGAACCCCCGCGGCACCGTGGCGACACTGCGCAGCGCACCACGAAATCAGTTGCCCGGGGCATCATGCTCTCACCCGAGACCTGAACCGGGGCCGCGACGTTGGTCGCCAGGCTCGCGACGGCCGGGGCGGCTCCGCCACAGCTGTGCCCTGCAGACCCGGTGCGCGGGATTGCCCTGGATCGTACCAGCATTTCCTACCGAAGAACCCGAATCTCGATACCGAGATTGAGCCGGGCCCACGCCCGGTCGGCAGTAATCACCGGCAACCCCTTGTCCATCGCCAGCGCCAAACACGCCCGGCCGGCAAGCGACAAACCATGATTCCGGGTATGGGACCAGAGCCATGCAGCCGTCTCGGCCTGCTGCGACGTGAAAGGCTCGAATCTCACCCCCACCTCGGTGAATTCCTGCCCCATCCCTGCGACATCCACGCCTTGTCGTAGCGATTTCTGCAGGAGCTCAGACCAATTCACCACAGAGACGCGGGCACCCTCCAGGGCTGGAGAAACCTTCTCCCCACCCGGTTCATCATGCAGGAACGCCAGCAGAGCCGAGGCATCGAGGACCACGCTCACCGCTCCCGGTCCTCCCGCGCTGCTTCCGCACGCCGTTCGGCGATCAGTTCCTCGGCCAGTCGGACATCCCCCGATATGTGCCGAAACCGGTCGCGCAATCTCTTTTCGACGGTCTCTCGACGTTCCAGTACCAGACTTTCACCGACTGCTCGGGCAACCAATCGGTCTCCGGGCTTCAGCTTCAGCGCCTTGCGTAGGCCGGCCGGTATCACGATCCGGCCTTGGGCACCAACCTGAACCTCGTTCTCACCGACTGCCATGCGCATGACCTACGTTCCACGCTTGACGAAGCGTGGCACCCCCTCGTTCTGATGTCCACTCGCAAGCCATCCGGCCACCTCGTTTGGAAATTTCGCGCAGTTCAAAGTATCGTCCACTCATCTACTAACTGTCATGGCGCGGGCAGCCACCCCATGAGGATGAAAGTGGCGTAGGCGTAGGGCGGAAAAGGCCGAAGGCCGTCATCCGCCATCCGGCGCCCGGGTTGCCGCAGGCGCCGGGGAGGCGCGAACGCCGAGCGGCGGATGACGCTGCGCTTTTCCGCCCTACGGGTCGCCCGGGACACGAGACAGGCCGTGACTTTCACGCTAACTGTCATGGCCTATGTGGCCACCCCCGATGATGAAAGAGGCGTAGGGCGGAAAAGGCCGAAGGCCGTCATCCGCCAGCTGGCGCCCGGATTGCCGCAGGCGCCAGGGAGGCGCGAACGCCGAGCGGCGGATGACGCTGCGCTTTTCCGCCCTACGGGTCGCCCGAGACACGAGACAGGCCGTGGGTGAGTCGGCCACGGGAACTGCCCCCATGGCCGCTCGCAGAACCCGGCGTGAGCCTCTCGACTCACCGGGCTCCCATTGTTCCGACCACGAACGCCCCGCGCCCGCACCAATGCGGAAACAACGCGGGGAATCGGCGCTTGACGCGCGCAAGCCAGGCAAACGCCCGGTGCTTATGCCCGCGCAAGCGTTTGTATTTCCTCATGGCCCAACGAACAATCACCCGGTCGATATGAGCCGCGACCGGCTGAAATTCGGATCCACGAAACCGACAGTAGTACGCCATCCAGCCACGAATGCGAGGAGCCAGATACTCCGCGAGAGACCCAAGAGACAGGTCACTTCGCAGCGAAAGTCGACGCCGCCGCAAAGACTGGCGCATCGCGGTCATCGACTGGCGACTGACCGCAGGCGTAAACCCAGTGCGGACCTTGCCATGACGAGTTAGGATGCGCCGGGGCCTAAACGTGTAGCCCAGGAAGTCGAACTGTATATGGTCGTGGGTTCCGGTTCGCCTGCTGTCCTTGCAATACACCACCCGGGTCTTGTCCGGGTGCATCTCCAGTCCGACCGCGGCCAGCCGCTCCTCCAAATGCGTCCGCATTTGCAGCGCTTCGGCCTCCGTTCGGCAGTGCAAGATGCCATCATCCGCGTAGCGGCAAAACGGGATATCGGCGTGGAAGCGTGATAGCCAGTGGTCCAATGCGTAATGCAGAAACAGGTTGGCAAGAATCGGCGATAGCGGCCCGCCTTGCGGCGTACCCATCGTCCGCGCCTGCCCCGACCCGTCCCGCATCTGCATCGGCGCCGCCAACCAACGCTCCACGTACAGCAAAACCCATTTTTCCGAGCAATGATACCTGAGTGCTTTCAGGAGAAGGCCGTGGTCGATGTTGTCAAACAGGCCGCGAATGTCATATTCCAGCACCCAGTCGCGCTCCCAGCACCGTTTGCGGGTGATGGCAAGCGCATCGTGCGCTGATCTACCGGGCCGGTAGCCGTAGGAGTCCGCATGAAAAACGGGCTCCAGGATCGGCTCCAACACGAGCGCCACCACAGTCTGGGCGATGCGATCGCCGACCGTCGGGACGCCCAACATCCGCTCACCTCCAGATTTCTTGGGAATCGGTACCGCTTTCACCGACGGCGGAAAATAACTGCCCGATGACATCCGATTCCAGATCCGGTAGAGATTCCTGCTGAGGTCACGATCAAACTCCGCGATCGTTTCCCCATCCACACCGGCCGCTCCTCGATTGGCCTTTACGCGCTGGTATGCCTCCCACACCAGCATCTTGGAAATATCAAACGGTCTCATTGGTGCCACGGACTCATCCTCCTCTCGAAGTTGGTTCGTGACCCAATCGGAACAACTCGATCCCTTCGCTCGGCGGCCATTACAGACGCTTCGTCGCTCGTACGGATCGATCCGTCCTCGGCTCGTGCATCGGTACTCTCCGTCTCGCTTTTCTTCACTTGACGTTCTCCCTTCACATCACGATCCCGAGTTCCCGCAGTTCCACTCAAGCGCCTGAATCAAACTCGCGCCATCTCTATGCCGGACATCATCCACCCAGTAAACAGGTTTCCGGTGGATTGCTCCCAAAAGTAAAAGTGGCCTTTGGTTTTGATGTCACCTATCAGTTTCGACACCTCGACGATGGTTCGTGGTCACTCGCCTTCTTGATTCGTACCTGACATACCACGTGGGTATGCCTTTTCCCTCGATGCTCACGACAACGGTCTTCAGCCAATGCCGCTCGGGGCGGTTTGGAGCCGGCCCCTGTAGGCAGACTCCGGAGGGTCGGTCCCTCCATCACTTGAGCAGCTTCTAGTGCTTCATGGCAGACTCCTGTCATCCAATCCGCACGCTGCGGCACACACTTTCACGCTAACTGTCATGGCCTATGTGGCCACCCCCGATGATGAAAGACGCGTAGGGCGGAAAAGGCCGAAGGCCGTCATCCGCCAGCTGGCGCCGGGGTTGCCGCAGGCGCCAAGCAGGCGCGAACGCCGAGCGGCGGATGACGCTGCGCTTTTCCGCCCTACGGGTCGCCCGAAACACGAGACAGGCCGTGACTTTCACGCTAACTGTCATGGCCTATGTGGCCACCCCCGATGATGAAAGAGGCGTAGGGCGGAAAAGGCCGAAGGCCGTCATCCGCCAGCTGGCGCCGGGGTCGCCGCAGGCGCCAGGGAGGCGCGAACGCCGAGCGGCGGATGACGCTGCGCTATTCCGCCCTACGGGTCGCCCGGGACACGAGACAGGCCGTGACTTTCACGCTAACTGTCATGGCGCGGGCAGCCACCCCATGAGGATGAAAGAGGCGTAGGCGTAGGGCGGAAAAGGCCGAAGGCCGTCATCCGCCATCCGGCGCCGGGGTTGCCGTAGGCGCCGGGGAGGCGCGAACGCCGTACGGCGGATGACGCTGCGCTCTTCCGCCCTACGGGTCGCCCGGGACACGAGACAGGCCGTAACTTTCACGCTAACTGTCATGGCCTATGTGGCCACCCCCGAGGATGAAAGAGGCGTAGGGCGGAAAAGGCCGAAGGCCGTCATCCGCCATCCGGCGCCCGGATTGCCGCAGGCGCCTGGGCGTTACGAACGCCGTACGGCGGATGACGCTGCGCTATTCCGCCCTACGGGTCGCCCGGGACACGAGACAGGCCGTGACTTTCACGCTAACAGGCGGTTGAACCCCCTCGCCGTTCGCGATCTTGGTCGGAGTGCGGAGACAGGAGAGGGAACGTCAATGCGCGGGAAGCGCGGCACGCAGGTCGATGTCGAGATCCCGATCCGATGCACCGATCTGGGCATGGGGGTCGTACTTGTCCGGGCAGAACGGGAGCCCCAGCCGGCCGCGCTCCACCGGCCCCAGGGTGTCGATCTGCAGCGGGTGGCTCTGGCTCGTGCGCGCATGCATGACGCTGTCTCTCCCGTTACCGATGCCCTGCCTGCTCTCCAGCATACGGGGACTGGCTCAGGAAGTGAGCCAGCCCGTGCGCCCAGTGCAATTCTCGAGCGCAAGCACAGGGTCACTCTGTGAGCCACCGGCCCGACCATGCTGGTAGCTCCACCGGGTCGCTGACCGGAGGGGTGCTGGCGGTACTGGTTTCAGCGCTCGCCGAGGGGCGCACGCTCACTCAGGGACTGGCGGATGCCAAGGACTGTCCGGTCCAGAGAGCCGGTCACGAGGAGACCCTCGGGGCGCTCGAGCAGGCGGAACGGCTGGCGGCATCGACGAGCGCTCCGGCAGCCGCGATCGCCGAGCTCGGCGAGGGCTGGATCGCCGAAGAGGCGCTGGCCATCGCGGTCTACTGCGCGCTAGTCGCCCGCGACTTCCGCCACGGCGTGGTCCTGGCCGTGAACCACGACGGCGACTCCGATTCCACCGAGGCCATCACCGGCAACCTGCTGGGGGCCCGGTACGGAGTGAGCGCGATTGCGGCCGAGTGGCTCGAGCCGCTCGAGTTGCGGGAGGTGATCGCCAAGATCGCGGAAGACCTGTTCGCGTTCCGGGAGTGGCAGTTGGGCGCGTCCAGCGAAGACGACGATCGGAACCGGCGGATCCGGGACAAGTATCCAGAATAGTGGAACGGGCTGTCGGAGCGACCGTGACATGGGAGCTTGGCGGGGCTTGGCAAGCATTGTCACTCCTGACTATCACGCAACCGCCGCAAACTGGAACCGGCCGTCTTCGAAAACACCGTCATCGCGAGAAGCGAAGCCTTTGGCCGCGAGCGAAGCGTGGCGGGAAGTGGCGACCCAAACGGCGTTAGTCCTCCCGACGCCGCCTGGATTGCTTCGCTACGCTCGCAATGACGACCTACGCAGAGCGGTGCCGCACTCGCTGTGGAGGTTTCGTGATAATCAGCTTCCCAACCCCGGCCGTGCCGGGGCAGGCGTTCACGGAAAAACGGGGCTGGGGTGCGGCACATTGGCGATCTCGTACCCCATTGATTTCACAACAAGTATGTCGTTTGTTTCTCAAGAGCTGGTCACTTGGAGGCGCGATCATGATTGGGGCCATCGCAGGGGACATCATCGGATCCGTGTACGAACACCGTCCGATCAAGTCGAAGGCGTTCAACCTGTTTGATCCGCGGTGCCGGTTCACGGACGACACCGTGCTCACGGTGGCGCTCGCTGACACCCTGCTGACGGGCACGCCGTACGTGGACAACCTGAGAATTTACCATGACCGGTATCCGGACCGCGGCTACGGCCGCAGCTTTCGCCGCTGGGCGCGCAGCCCTTCCCCGGCGCCCTATGGCAGCTGGGGCAACGGCGCGGCCATGCGGATCAGTCCGGTCGGCTACGCCTTCGATGATCTCGACACGGTGCTTCGGCAGGCCGAGGCATTCACCGTCGTCACGCACAACCATCCCGAGGGGATCAAGGGCGCGCAGGCGGTGGCTGCCGCCATCTTCCTGGCCCGCACCGGGGAGACCCGGGACGCCATTCGCGACACCATCGAAACGCGCTTCGGGTACGATCTGAACCAGCACACGGACGCGATCCGGCCGGGCTACACGTTCGACGTGTCGGCGGCAGGTACCGTCCCGCAGGCGATCCGCGCCTTCCTCGATTCCACAGACTTCGAAGATGCGATCCGCATCGCGATCTCCCTGGGCGGCGATGCCGACACGCTCGCGTGCATCACCGGAGGGATCGCGCAGGCGTTCTACCGCAACGTTCCGAATAGGATCCAGGTGCCGGTCTACCGGATCCTGGACGACCGGCTCGGGCAGACCGTGCTCCGGTTCATGCAGCGCTACGCTGAGTTCTGCCGCGAAACTTCGGCAGGCAACCAGAAAGGAAAAAGCCCGTCAGAACATGGAGCATAAGCGCCTGTTCTGACGGGCTTTGACTTGCTGTTACAGTGAAATGGCGGAGCGGACGGGACTCGAACCCGCGACCCCCGGCGTGACAGGCCGGTATTCTAACCAACTGAACTACCGCTCCAGAAATCGTGATACATGCTGGTGGGTGCTGACGGGATCGAACCGCCGACATTCGCCTTGTAAGGGCGACGCTCTACCAGCTGAGCTAAGCACCCTGCGAAAGCTCGCTAGTTTACTCGATCCTTTAGGGCTTTGCCAGCCTTGAACGACGGTGTCCGCGAAGCCGCGATCTGGATGGCTTCGCCGGTGCGCGGGTTGCGACCGCTACGCGCCGGCCGCTCGCGGACCACGAAGGTGCCGAAACCGACCAGCGACACCTGGCTTCCATCCGCCAGTTCATCGCCTACCACGTCGGTTAGCGCGTCGATC
Source organism: Thioalkalivibrio paradoxus ARh 1 (assembly GCF_000227685.2). Classification (GTDB taxonomy): domain Bacteria; phylum Pseudomonadota; class Gammaproteobacteria; order Ectothiorhodospirales; family Ectothiorhodospiraceae; genus Thioalkalivibrio; species Thioalkalivibrio paradoxus. Next base: position 2,901,316 of record NZ_CP007029.1, read on the forward strand.
ACGCGCCCCGCCTGCGCCTTCGGGACATCCGCCCTTTCGGCGATCGCATCAATCAGTTCGGATTTGTTCATGCACGGATTCCTTGTTGTTCGTGATTTTTGGGAGTGTGGCCAGGCTGCCCCATCACGAGGACGAACGGCATGGCGCGCTGCAATACACCAGGGTTTTATACGGGATACCGCCTATTCTTATATCCTGCCGATGGAATTGGCAAGCGCCGATGCATTGGACCGACTACGATAGCAAAAAACGCGTGTACCGGCGAAGGACGGGTTGCCGGGCTCCGTGGCAACCCGAATCCCTGCCCGTCAATGGTGCCGCACGTTTCTGCGGCGCGTTTCACCGCCACGCTTGGTGGACGATGAGACCTTGGGCGCAGCGTCCGGCGTCGCCGCGGCTTCCGGCATGTGGGCCAGCGCAACCGACAGCACCTCGTCGATCCAGCGTACCGGGCGGATATCCAGCTTCGCCTTGATGTTCTTCGGGATATCGACCAGATCCTTTTCGTTCTCCTCCGGGATCAGCACCGTTCGGATGCCGCCTCGGTGCGCCGCGAGCAACTTTTCCTTCAGTCCCCCGATCGGCAACACCTGCCCACGCAGGGTGATTTCTCCGGTCATCGCCACGTCCGCCCGCACCGGAATCCCGGTCAGCGCCGAGACGATCGCAGTGCACATGCCGATGCCGGCGCTGGGGCCGTCCTTCGGCGTCGCACCCTCCGGCACGTGGATGTGCAGGTCCTTCTTCTCGTGGAAGCTTTCGTCGATTCCGAGTGACGCAGCCCGGCTGCGCACCACGGTCATCGCGGCGTGGATGGATTCCTGCATCACGTCACCCAGCTTCCCGGTCTGCAGGGTCTTGCCCTTGCCCGGCACCACGGTGGCCTCGATCGAAAGCAATTCGCCCCCCACCTCGGTCCAGGCGAGGCCGGTCACCTGGCCGACACGATCGGACTCTTCGGCCAGGCCGAACCGGAAACGACGCACACCCAGGTAGCGATCCAGGCTCTTCGGCGTGACCTGGGTGACCTTGGCCTTGTCCTTGCCCAGCAGGCGCTGCTTCACGACCTTGCGGCAGATCTTCGCGATCTCGCGCTCCAGCGCGCGAACACCGGCCTCGCGGGTGTAGTAGCGGACGATGTCGCGCACCACCGCGTCGCTGATCTGGATCTCGTCGTCGCTCAGGCCGTTGGCTTCGATCTGCTTCTTGATCAAATAGTTGCGCGCGATATGGACTTTCTCGTCTTCGGTGTAGCCGGACAGCCGGATGACCTCCATCCGATCGAGCAGCGGACCGGGGATGTTCATGCTGTTGGCGGTCGCGACGAACAAGGTCTCGGACAGGTCGAAGTCGACCTCGAGATAGTGGTCGCTGAAGGTATGGTTCTGTTCCGGGTCCAGCACCTCCAGCAGCGCCGATGCCGGGTCGCCGCGAAAGTCCATCGCCATCTTGTCGATCTCGTCCAGCAGGAACAGCGGGTTGCGAACCCCGACCTTGGCCAGGTTCTGGACGATCTTGCCCGGCAGCGAGCCGATATAGGTGCGCCGGTGGCCGCGGATCTCGGCTTCGTCACGCACACCGCCCAGCGCCATCCGGGTGAACTTCCGGCTGGTCGCGCGCGCGATCGACTGCCCCAGCGAGGTTTTGCCGACACCGGGCGGACCGACCAGGCACAGGATCGGCCCCTTCATCTTCCGCACCCGGGACTGCACCGCCAGGTACTCGAGGATCCGCTCCTTGACCTCTTCCAGGCCGTAGTGATCCTCGTTCAGCACCTGTTCCGCGGCCGCCAGATCCTGGCTGACCTTGGTCCGCTTCTTCCACGGCACGTTGACCAGCCAGTCGATATAGCTGCGAACGACGGTCGCCTCGGCTGACATCGGCGACATCATCTTCAGCTTGTTCAGCTCGGCCTGGGCCTTCTTCTTGGCGTCGCGCGGCATCCCGGCCTTCTCGATCTTCCGCGCGAGTTCCTCGGCCTCGTTCGGCGCATCCTCGAGGTCGCCCAGCTCCTTCTGGATCGCCTTCATCTGCTCGTTCAGGTAGTACTCGCGCTGCGATTTCTCCATCTGCTGCTTCACGCGGCCGCGAATGCGCTTTTCGATTTGCAGCACGTCCATCTCGCCCTCGATCTGGGCGATCAGGTGTTCCAGGCGCTCCTTCACGCTGGCGATCTCGAGCACCTTCTGCTTCTCGTCCAGCTTCAGCGACATGTGCGCGGCGATGGTGTCGGCCAGCCGCGAGGCATCGTCGATTCCCGCCAGTGAGGTCAGGATCTCGGGCGGAACCTTCTTGTTCAACTTGATGTACTGCTCGAACAGGTTCAGCGCCGAGCGGCCGAGTACCTCCATCTCGCGCTCCTCGGCGCCGGCCTCTTCATCGACCAGACGGATTTGCGCAACGAAATGCTCGTCGTGCTCGCCGAGATCGATCACCTGGGCGCGCTGGGAACCTTCGACCAGCACCTTGATCGTGCCGTCGGGCAGGCGCAGCAGCTGCAGGATGTTGCCCAGCGTGCCGATGTCGTGCAGATCCTTCGCGCTGGGTTCGTCGATTTCGGCGCTCTTCTGGGCGACCAGCAGCACCTGCTTGTTCTCGGCCATCGCCGAATCCAGCGCACGGATCGACTTCTCGCGGCCGACGAACAGCGGGATCACCATGTGTGGATACACGACGACATCGCGCAGCGGCAGGACGGCAACGCGCTTCACCGGCGATTCCACGTCGTTCTGGGAAGAACTGGTCTTCTGGGTCATGGGGCCCTCTCGAGGGTCATCGGACAATGAGTTTGAAAGGAGGTTGGGGCATCGGCGGCCATTTTCAAGCTTCGCCGGAGAAATCCGCGGGCGGAACCCCACCGCGTTGCCGGGACCGGCAAGAAGGCTTGCGCAACGCCACACGGCGCTCCAGCGGCCCGGACGCTGGCGCCCCGTTAAAGCAACCGCTCCTGATGGCACGCCTCAAACGGCACCGCCGATGTTCACGGCGCGCAGCCCGGCGGGCCGCGTCCCGGCGCTCAGGAGTCGGAGGCCGCCTGTTTCGCGAAACCGGTGTTCTCGTAGATCAGGTAGGGCTCGGCGTCGCCGCGGATCACGGCCTCGTCGATCACGACCTTGCTGACGTTCTCCATCGACGGAAGCTCGTACATGGTATCCAGCAGGATGTTCTCCATGATCGAGCGCAGCCCGCGCGCGCCGGTCTTGCGGTTCATCGCCTTGCGCGCGATCGCGCTGAGCGCGTCGTCCCGGAACTCCAGATCGACGCCTTCCATCTCGAACAGGCGGTGGTACTGCTTTACCAATGCGTTGCGCGGCTGGGTCAGGATGGTGACCAACGCAGCCTCGTCAAGTTCTTCCAGCGTCGCCTGAACCGGCAGGCGCCCGACGAACTCGGGGATCAGGCCGTACCGCACCAGATCCTCGGCCTCGAGACGCTGCAGCCAGGCGCTGCCCGAGCGATCCTTGTCCTTCGAGCGGACTTCGGCCGAAAACCCGATGCCGCCCTTCTCGGACCGCTGCTGGATGACCTTTTCCAGCCCGGAGAACGCGCCGCCGCAGATGAACAGGATGTTGCGCGTATCGACCTGCAGGAATTCCTGCTGCGGGTGCTTGCGCCCTCCCTGGGGGGGCACCGACGCGGTCGTCCCCTCGATCAGCTTCAGCAGGGCCTGCTGCACGCCCTCGCCCGAGACATCGCGGGTAATCGAGGGGTTATCGGACTTGCGCGAGATCTTGTCGATCTCGTCGATGTAGACGATCCCGGTCTCCGCCTTCTCGACGTCGTAGTCGCTCTTCTGCAGCAGCTTCTGGATGATGTTCTCGACGTCCTCGCCGACATACCCCGCCTCGGTCAGCGTGGTCGCATCGGCGATCGTGAACGGGACATTCAGCACCCGCGCCAGCGTCTCGGCCAGCAGCGTCTTGCCCGAACCGGTCGGGCCGATCAGCAGAATGTTGGATTTCGAGAGTTCGACGTCGTCCTTTCCGGACTTCGCCTCGAGCCGCTTGTAGTGGTTGTAGACGGCCACCGACAGGATCTTCTTCGCCGAATCCTGGCCGATCACGTACTCGTCGAGGATCGCCCGGATCTCCCGCGGCTTCGGCAGCGAGTCGCGCTCCGTGTGGCCGGCCTCCTGCATCTCCTCACGGATGATGTCGTTACAGAGCTCCACGCATTCATCGCAGATGAACACCGAAGGCCCGGCGATCAGTTTCCGCACTTCGTGCTGGCTCTTCCCGCAGAAAGAGCAGTACAGCAGCTTGCCGTCGTTGCGGGAGGATTTGTCGTCGCTCATCCGTATGCCTCGGTCTGCGATTCGTGATTCATTTGCAACATGCCCCGTTTGCGAATCGGTTGCAAGCTGACCGGCAGTCCGTCGGGTTGCCGCGGGGTGATCACCCCGATTGCACCTCGCGCTTCTCGAGGACATGGTCGACCAGGCCGTATTCCTTGGCTTCCGGCGCCGTCATGAACCGATCGCGCTCGGTGTCGTTGCGAATCGTCTCGACCGACTGGCCCGAGTGCCGAGACAGGATCTGGTTGAGTTCCTCGCGGATCTTCAGGATCTCGCGCGCGTGGATGTCGATGTCCGTCGCCTGGCCCTGGTAGCCGCCCAAGGGCTGGTGGATCATCACCCGGGAATGCTGCAGGCAGTAGCGCTTGCCGGCGGCGCCACCGGCCAGGAGCACCGCGCCCATGCTGGCGGCCTGTCCCACGCAGAGGGTACTCACCTCGGGCTTGATGAACTGCATGGTGTCGTAGATCGCCATTCCGGCGGTCACCGCACCGCCCGGAGAATTGATGTACAGGCTGATCTCCTTGTCCGGGTTTTCCGACTCGAGAAACAGCAGCTGGGCCACGATCACGTTGGCCATGTAGTCTTCGACCGGGCCGACGCAGAAGACGACGCGATCCTTCAGCAGCCTCGAGTAGATGTCGTAGGCGCGCTCGCCGCGAGCGGTCTGTTCCACGACCATCGGTACAAGATTCAGGGCCTGGGTGTGCTGCGCCCCGGAAACGTCGGGAATACGGCTCATGCGGCGCTCTCCAGATTGGGTTGACTGGGCGCCATCAGGCCCTCGAAGGTATTCGGCTTCTCGGTGACCCGGGCCTGCTCCAGCACCCAAGCGACCACCTGATCCTCGAGCACCAGGGATTCGAGACCGGCCATCGCCTGGGGATGCGTCCGGTAGTGACGCTTGACCTCCTCGGGGTCCTCATAGGTCTGCGCCAGCGTGTCGAGTTCCGCGTCGAGCCGCGAGCGGTCGATCTCCATCTTCTCGGCATCGACGATCGCTCGAACGACCAGCCCCAGGCGCACTCGGCGGGCGGCTTCGTCCTCGAACATCGCGTCCGGCAACGGCTGCGATTTCTCGGGCCCACCGAAACGCTTCTCGGCCTCGGTGCGCAGGCGATCGACTTCGGCCTGCACCAGGCTTTTCGGGAGTTCGAAATCGTGCCGCGCGACCAGCGCGTCCATCACCTGCTTCTTCACCCGGCCCTTGATGTTCTGGGCGAGCTCCCGCGTAAGGTTTGCCTTGACTTCCTCGCGCAGTTTCGCCACGTCGCCGTCCTCGACGCCGAAACTGCGGGCGAAGTCGGCATCCACGTCTGGCAGGCGCGGCTCTTCGACCTTCTGGATCTTCAGTGCGAACTGGACCGTCTGACCCTTCAGATTCTCCGCCGGGTAGTCTTCCGGGAAAGTCACGTCGATGTCCTTTTCGGCGCCGGCCTCAAGGCCCACGAGCTGCGATTCGAAATCCGGAAGCAGGCGCCCTGCCCCCACTTCGACCGCAAACCCCTCGGCCCGGCCGCCATCGAACGCCTCGCCGTTCAGCGTGCCGGTGAAATCCAGGGTCACCCGGTCGCCATCGGCCGCCGGGCGTTCGACTGCATGCCACTTGCGCTGCTGCCGGCGCAGCGATTCGATCACCTTGTCCACGTTCTCCGCCTCGACCTCGGCCACGGGCCGTTCGATCTCGACATCGGAGAGATCGGCCACGGTCACCTCGGGAAAGACCTGGAACGATGCCACGTATTCGATCGGCTGACCCGGCTCGAGCACGCGGGGTTCGATGCTCGGGCCGCCGGCCGGCGCCAGGCCCTCCTGATCGATGGCCTCGCGATAGCTCCGCTGCAGCATTTCGCTCAGCACTTCCTGGAAGACACCGGATCCGTAGCGCTGCTGCACGATCTTCAGCGGGACCTTGCCGGGACGGAAGCCATCGATTCGCACCCGCCGGGTCAGCGCCTTCAGGCGTTTTTCGACCTCGGAATCGACTTGCTCTCGCGGGAGTTGCACCGTCATCCTGCGGTCCAGGCTGCCGGTGGCTTCAACAGAAACTTGCATCAGTAGGCCTCGTGTACGATCGGGAAATCAGGAAATACCGGAATGCGCCAGCCGGGCGCGATTGGGTCGGATTTGTAGCACCCGACGCCAGGAATGGTGCGAAAGGAGAGACTCGAACTCTCACGGGTTGCCCCACTGGAACCTAAATCCAGCGCGTCTACCAGTTCCGCCACTTTCGCTCGGTCGCCCTGGACATGACCCCTTAGTTTACTGCGTGCAGGCAGACACGTCACATGCCCGGCCCTGCGCACGCATTGCCATACTCGGCGCAACGCCCGGGATCCGCCGTCAGGAAGCGCGACGCCCGACCTCCGCGAGGTCCGGTTCAACCGGCTCGGCCGGCTCTGCAACTGTACCTGCGTCTGCCACGATCCGCAGCTGGCCGGGGTCCGGATCGAGCCCGGCTTCGCGCAGCAATGCCCGCAACACCCGCTCCGGCACATTCAGGCGCAGATGCATATGCCCGTCCGCACCGGTCTGCTCGGCCTCCACCGCGCGCTCCGCGAACAGACGGCTGCGCAGCCGGCCGGCGGCCGCCGGCAACGCGACCCAACCGCGAAACATGGCCTCGGTGAAATGGTTTGCGAGCCGTGTCTGCAACGCCTCCACGCCGGCACCGGTCACCGCCGACACCCAAAGGGTGTCGCCCCCGGCCTCGAAACGCCCCGAAACACCGTCACTGGCCGGCGGCATGCGGTCGATCTTGTTGTACACCCGCCAGACCGGCACCTCGCCCGCCCCGATCTCTGCCAGCACGTCTTCGACCTGCTCGATGTGCGCCTCACGCTCCGGATCCGAGGCGTCGATCACGTGCAGAAGCAACGCAGCCTCGCGGGTCTCGGTCAGGGTCGCCTTGAATGCCGCGATCAGTTCATGCGGCAGATCGCGAACGAAGCCAACGGTATCGGCCAGGATCACCGACTGGTGCGGAGCGAGATCGAGCCGGCGAAGGGTGGGATCGAGGGTGGCGAACAACTGGTCGGCGGCATACACCTGCGCCTCGGTCAGGCAGTTGAACAGGGTCGATTTGCCGGCGTTGGTGTACCCCACCAGCGCCACCGTCGGCGTCTCGTTACGCCGCCGGGCCTGCCGGCCCTGTTCCCGGGAGCGCTGGACCTTTTCCAAGCGCCGTTCGATGTGCTTGATCCGCGCTGCCAGCAACCGCCGGTCGGTTTCGAGCTGGGTTTCACCCGGCCCGCGCAGGCCGATGCCGCCTTTCTGGCGCTCCAGATGGGTCCAGCCACGGACCAGGCGCGTCGACATGTGCCGCAGTTGTGCCAGCTCGACCTGCAGCTTGCCCTCGTGGGAACGCGCACGCTGGGCGAAGATGTCGAGAATCAGCCCCGAACGATCCAGAACCCGGCACTCCAGGTGCCGTTCCAGGTTGCGCTCCTGGCTCGGTGACAGCGGGTGGTTGAAAATCGCGAGATCGGCACCGGCATCCGCGACCGCGGCCGCTATCTCGTCGGCCTTTCCGGAACCGACGAAGAAGCGCGGATCGGGGTTACGCCGGCTTCCGGAGATCTGGCCGACCACGTCGGCACCGGCAGACTCGGCCAGATCACGGAATTCCCCGATCTGGGCTTCGATATCGGCCACCTCGCCCATCGCGAGTGCAACCAGCAGGGCGCGATCCCCGCTCTCAGGACGCTCAAACAATCGTGTGTAACTCCTTCATGAACTCAGGAATCCTTGGTGTCGGCAGGCTCCTCGCCCTCGATGTTCAGGCGCACCTGACGTGCCGGAACAATCGTCGAGATCGCGTGCTTGTACACCATCTGTGACACCGCGCTCTTCAGCAGCACGACAAACTGGTCGAAGGACTCGATCTGCCCCTGCAGCTTGATGCCGTTGACGAGATACACCGAGACCGGAATGCGGTCGCGGCGCAACGCGTTGAGGAAGGGTTCTTGTAGCATCTGCCCTTTTGCCATGATCGGTCATCCTTTTGTCTGTCGTCATCGGGAGCCGGCGCCCCCTTATATTTTTGAAGACTAGCATATCGTCGAACCGGTTCCGCGCGGTGCCGCGCGAAATCAGCGCGCCAGGCGCGCCAGCACCGCGCCGACGTCTGCAGTCTCGGCGCAGAGCCGTTCGATTCCCTGCTGGCCGCGCAGCCAGGTCAGCTGCCGCTTGGCAAGCTGGCGGGTGGCATCGATGCTGCGCTGGCGAAACTCATCCAGGCCATAGAACCCCGAAAGCCACCGCCAGCCCTGGCGATATCCGACCGCGCGTTGTGAAACATGTTCCGCAGTCAAGTGCGGACGCGCGGCGAGCCGCTCCAGTTCCTCGGTGAACCCCGCGTCCAGCATCGCGTCGAAACGCTCGGCGATACGCCTGCGCAGCCGGGCCCGGTCCTCGGGCCACAACGCCAGGCTGCGCCAGTGCGCAGGCGGGCGGCGGCGCTCCCCGGACTGGAACGACGACAGCGGACGCCCGGTACTGAAGAACACCTCGAGTGCACGCAGAATACGCTGCGGATCGTTCGGGTGGATGCGCGCCGCCGCGGCCGCATCCACCGCGGAAAGCTCCCGATGCAGCCCCTGCGCGCCGACCTCGGGCAAACGGGCGCGCAGCGCGGCGCGCACCGCCGGGTCGATCTCGGGCATCGGATCCAGCCCTTCCAGCAGCGCGCGGAAATACAGCATCGTGCCGCCCACCAGCAGCGGCGTACGCCCGCGAGCAATGATCTCCCGCATCCGGCACGCGGCCAGCTCGGCGAAGTCGGCGGCCGAGAAGCTCTGCTCGGGGTCGCGGACATCGATCAGGTGATGCGGGACTCGCCGCCGCTCCGCGGCATCGGGCTTGGCCGTGCCGATATCCATGCCGCGGTATACCTGCGCCGAATCCACGCTGATGATCTCGGCCCCGATCGCCTCGGCCACGTCCAAGGCCAGCGCCGACTTGCCGCTGGCCGTCGGCCCCATCAGCAGAATGACCTGGCGCACCGCCTCAGCGTCCGCGCAGGAACAAGCGGTCCAGCGCCTGCCGGTCCAGCTCGACATAGGTCGGCCGGCCGTGGTTGCACTGCGCGCTGTGCTCGGTCGCCTCCATGTCCCGCAACAGGCGGTTCATCTCCGGCAGCGTCAGCTTGCGGCCGGCGCGAATCGCGCCGTGACACGCGATCGTACTGAGCACCCCGTCCAGCGCCGCCTCCGCCCGGTCCGCATGGCTCAGTTGCTGCAAGTCGGCGAGCACATCCCGCAGCAACTGCGTCAGATCCCGGCCCTGCAGCAACGCCGGCCCGGCGCGCAGGGTCACCGATTCGGGCCCGGAACGGTCCACCTCGAAGCCCAGGCCGCGCAGCAGCTCGGCCGAGGCCTCCGCCAGATCGGCCTCCGCTCGGGTCACCTGAAGCGTTTCCGGCACCAGCAGTGGCTGGCGGATCATGCGGGCCTCGCGCCAGTCCCGTTTCAGCCGCTCGTAGGTAATGCGCTCGTGCGCCGCGTGCATGTCCACCAGCACCAGGCCGCGGGCGTTTTCCGCCAGCACGAAGGCATCGGCCACCTGCCCGATCGCAAACCCGAGCGGTGGCATACCCGCCGGCTGCGCGGGGCCGGCGGGCTCGCGTACAGCCGGGTGGGGCTCGGGCTCGACCGCCTCCGTGACCTGGGGCAGCGGCAATTCCCAGCGCGTATCCCGTGCCGGCTCGCCGGATGAACCGTTCCGACGCGCCGGTGCATCCGAAAACGCGCGGCCGGACCCGAACCTGGCGTCGTTGGCGGTCGGCACGGGCCCCGTTCCGGCAGGACCGTCTCCGGGTCGCAGGTCGGCAAGGGCGCGATGCAGCGCCCGGAACACGAAATCGTGCACCAACCGCCCGTCGCGGAAGCGGACCTCGTGCTTGGCGGGGTGAGCGTTCACATCCACGGTCGCGGGATCCAGATCCAGGAACAGCACGAACACCGGATGCCGCGCCTGGTACAGCACGTCGCGGTAGCTGCGCCGCACCGCCGCCGCGAGCACGCGGTCGCGCACCGGCCGGCCGTTCACGAAGAAATGCTGCTGATCGGCCTGGGCGCGCGAATGCGTCGGCGCGCCAAGCCAACCACACAGGCGCAGGCCGGAGCCTTCCTCCTCCACTTCGAAGGCATGGCGCAGGAACTCCTCGCCGAGTAGCGCTGCGACGCGGCCCGCGGCCGCCGCCGCGCCGACCGCCGGCAAATCCAGCACCGCGCGCCCGTTGTGGCGCAGTTCGAACGCGATGTCCGGACGCACGGCCGCGTGTGTCCGGACCACGTCTTCGCAATGGAGGTACTCGGTACGCTCGGTGCGCAGGAACTTGCGCCGGGCCGGCACATTGAAGAACAGGTCGCGGACCTCGACCGTCGTGCCCCGGGGGTGCGCCGCCGGCGCCACCTCGCCGAACGCGTCCGAGCCATCGCCCGCCAGGCGCCAGCCGCTGCGCTCCCCGGCCACCCCCGAGGTCAGGACCAGCCGGGCCACCGAAGCGATCGAGGGCAGCGCTTCGCCGCGAAACCCGAGCGTCTGCAACGCTTCGAGATCGCCCAGTTCGCTCACCTTGCTCGTCGCGTGCCGCGACAGCGCCAGCGGCAGTTCGTCCCGCGCGATGCCGGAACCGTCGTCGGTCACCCGGATCAGGCGCATCCCACCCTGCTCGAGATCGACCTGGATGCGCCGCGCCCCGGCGTCGATGCTGTTCTCGATCAGTTCCTTGATCACCGAGGCGGGACGCTCGATCACCTCGCCGGCGGCGATCTGACTGATCAGTTGCGGTGGGAGTTTCTGGATCGGCACGGGGGCGGACGACTGGACAAAGGCAGCAGCCTAGCCCAGAAGGGCCTGCGACCGGAAGGCCCGCGTTCCCGGGACTCAGCTGCCCTGGTACGGAATCTGCAGCACCTGCCCCGCAAAAATGCGGTCGTTCGGCAGGTCGTTGACCGCCCTCAGATCCGCAACCGACATCCGGTACCGCTCCGCGATCGCGGACAGCGTCTCCCCAGGCCGGATGATGTGCCGGTCGCGGCGGCCTTCGGCGATCAGCGTTCCCGGCGGAGCGTGGGTCGAGAAATAGGCACGCAAGCCGGTGAGAATCGCATCGGCGAGCGAGTTCTGGAAGCTCTGGGTGCGCAGCTTCCGCTCCTCGGACGGGTTGGAGATGAACGCCGCCTCGATCAGCACCGAGGGCACGTCGGGCGAGCGCAACACCGCGAAGTTCGCGCGCTCCACCTCCGCCTTGCGCACCTTGCCGACCCGGTGCATCTCGGAAATCAACCGCTGCGCAAGCGAATGACTGGCCTCGATCGTGCCGCTCTGCGCGAGATCCAGCAGCACACTGGTCAGGGAATCGTCCTTGCTCTCGATCGGTACGCCCCCGAGGCGCAGATCCGCGCTGTTCTCGCGCTGCGCGAGGAAACGCGCGGCTTCGCTGGAGGCACCGCGGTCGGACAGGATATAGACCGACGACCCCTGCACCCGGCGATCGTGGATCGCATCGGCATGAATGGAGAGGAACACGTCGGCCTGTGCCGCCCGGGCGCGATCGATGCGCTCGCGTAGCGGGAGGAAGTAGTCGCCGGTGCGGATCATCACCGGGCGCATCCCCGGCTCGCGCTCGACCCGTTCGGCCAGACGCCGCGCGATCTGCAGCACCACGTCCTTCTCGCGGGTGCCGCCGGGGCCGATCGCGCCCGGATCGTGGCCACCGTGGCCTGGGTCGATCGCGACGATGACCTCGCGCAACGGCTCACGCGGCCGATTTTCCGGCTTCGCCGACGTCTCCGGCGCGATCCGCGCCACCGCAACCGGTTCCGCGCGCTCGGTCAAATCCAGCACCAGCCGGTGCGGCGAGCCCTGCGCCGGCAACAATACGAAGCTGTGCGGCTCGACCGGGGAGCGCAGATCCAGCACCACGCGCAGGTCGGTCCCGTTGCGCTGGGCATAGCGCACGCCCGCGACCAGCGACCGCGGGTTGGACGCGACCTCCAGTGAGTTCAGCGCGCGCGCGCCGGCAAGGTCGACAACCACCCGATGCGGCGAGTCCAGCGCAAAAATGTCGTAGTCGGCGGGCCCGTCCATGTCGAACACCAGCCGCGTCGTCGACCCATCCACCGACATGCGCAGCCGCTGCACCCCGGAGCGCGCCCACAGCGAAAGGGGGGCAACTCCCAGGCCCAGTCCCGCCAGGCCTTGCAGGAGCCGGCGTCGGAGCAGATCGGGCTGATGCATTCCGGCCACGGGTATTCCCTTTTCGATCAGGGGCTCTGCTTACATTGTGGACCTTTCGCATCAAAATGCAAGACAGAAATGCTTTCTTTTGAGAGAGATACCCGCTGTTCTGATTGCACCCTCACAAGTCCCTCATTTGCCTGGAGATCGCTGCAGCCAGCGGCCCGGAGAATGACAGCCGGCGACCGGTGCCCTCGTGCACCAGCGTTGCGACCAGATCCGGCGGCGGCAGCCAGCCCGCACCGCGATCCGGCCACTCCACCAGCCAGAGGGTGCGCGCGTCGCTTTGTTCCCGCACACCGAGGTACTCGAGTTCGTCCGCATCGCCGACGCGGTACAGGTCGAAATGCAGCACGGTCAGCCCGGCGAACTCGTAAGGCTCGAGCAGCGTGTAGGTGGGGCTGCGCACCGCGCCGCGATGCCCCAGCGCACGCAACAGCCCGCGCACCAGCGTCGTCTTGCCTGCCCCGAGGTCGCCCTGCAGGTGGATCTGGCGCAGCTGCGCGAACGCCGGGCACCGGGCCAGCGCCGCCCCCGCCTGCTCGGTCGCTTCGGCATCGGGCAGCCACCGGCCCGCGTCGCTCATGCGCCACCTCCGGCGCCGCTTTGCGGCAGCGCCTCGATCACATCGCCCGCGAGCATGCCGCGTTCCCCGCCGATGCGGTCCGCCGCCAGCCGCGCCGCCGCAACATGCCAGGCAGCCCCTGCCGCCGCCGCCTCGCCTGCCCCGAGCCCCTGTGCCCGAAGGGCCGCAACGATGCCGGTCAGCACGTCCCCCATTCCGGCGCTGGCCATCCCCGGGTGCCCGCCGGTGATGCAGGCCATTCCGCCTCCCGGCGCCAGCGCGACCAATGACCCCGCCCCCTTCAGCAACACTACACCGCCGAAGCGGCGGCGGATCGCACCGACTGCGGCGACACGATCGGCGTTGACCACAGAGGTCGTGACCGCAAGCAGCCGCGCCGCCTCGCCAGGATGCGGCGTCAACACCCAGTCGCCGCGCTGCCGCGGCGCCTGCGCCAGCAGATTCAACGCATCGGCATCGACCACCAGCGGCCCCGGCCAGTCGGCAACCGCCGGCCACAGCGCCCGGCCCCAGGCCTGCTGCCCGAGGCCCGGCCCGACCGCGACGGCATCGGCCCCCGCCAGCAGCGCCTGCAGATCCTGCGCCGATGCGGCCGGGCGCACCATCAGTTCGGGCCGTTCGAGGTTCGCCAGCGCCGCGTGCTCCGGGTGGGTGACCAGCGTCACCCGTCCTGCCCCGGCACGGAGGGCCGCGATTCCCGCCAGCCGCCCGGCCCCGGAGTAGCCCGGCGCTCCGCCGATCACGACGACATGCCCGCAATCGCCCTTGTGCGCGCCGGGACGGCGCCTCGGCAGCCACCGCGACACCGCCTCCGGCCGCCAGCGCACGGCCGGAAACGGCACATCCTGGAACACCTCGTCCGGAACGCCCAGGCCGGCGACCCGGACTGTGCCGACGAAGTCGACCGCCGACCCGGTGTGCAGGCCCAGCTTGTCCGCGATCATCGTTACGGTGACCGCCGCCCGAACTGCCACGCCCTGCACCGCACCGGTGTTCACGTCGATGCCGGACGGCACGTCCGCCGCCAGTACCGGCTGCCCGGAGGCGTTCAGGCGCTCGATCAGCACCGCCAGTTCCCCGCCGATCGGGCGCCCGAGGCCGATTCCGAACAGGCAATCGGCCCAGACATCGGCGGCGCCGGGTGCAAAGTCCTCGAGCGGCTCGACAGCGCCCCCGCCAGCGCGCCAGGCCTCGGCCGCACGTGCACCGTCACTGGCAGCGTCGGCGCCGCCGGCGCTGCCGTGGACGGTCACCGCCCAACCCGAGGCGGCGGCGAGCCGGGCGAGCACATAGCCGTCGCCGCCGTTGTTGCCCGGACCGCAGAGCACGCCGAGACGGCGCGCGCCCGGAAACGCGTCGGTCAGCGCATCGAGCAGCGCCGCGCCGGCGCGTTCCATCAGCGCACCGCCGCCCATTCCCGGCCGGGCCATCGCCCGGCGGTCGAGTTCACGCATTCCGGACTCGTCGTAGAGGCGGTTGGCAACAGGCACCGCCGTCGGGTCATCATTCACGCTATCCGCACCCAGGAAGAGGCTGTCCGTCGATCGTGCCGCAAACCCTGACTCCAAGCCAATGCCGTGAGCTGGCCGCCCGGATCCGCGAGTGGGGGCACGCCCTCGGCTTCCAGGCCGTGGGCATCACCGACGCGTCGGTCGGCGTCCACGCGGAGCACCTCGATGCCTGGCTCGCGCAGGGTTCGCATGGCGCGATGCGCTGGATGGCGGACCGCGCCGAGCTGCGGCGCGACCCCGCGCAACTGCTTCCGGGCGTGCAACGCATCGTCAGCCTGCGCATGGACTATCTGCCGCCGGACTGCGCGCGGCCCGAGACGATCCTCGGCGATTCCACCCGGGCCTATGTCTCGCGCTACGCGCTCGGGCGCGACTACCACAAATTGATCCGCCGGCGGATCCAGACGCTCGCCAACCGGATCGAGACCGCGGTCGGCCCCTTCGGCTACCGTGCCTTCACCGACAGCGCACCGATCCTCGAGAAGGCGCTCGCCGAACGCGCCGGGCTGGGCTGGATCGGCAAGCACACCAACCTGCTGGCGCGGGAAGCGGGTTCCTGGTTCTTCCTCGGCGAGCTGTTCACCGACCTGCCGCTGCCGGTGGACGCGCCAACCGAGGCGCACTGCGGCAGCTGCCGGGCCTGCCTCGACATCTGCCCGACGCAGGCCTTTCGGGGACCGTACGACCTCGATGCCCGCCGTTGCATCTCCTACCTGACCATCGAACACCCGGGCGCGATCCCGGAACCCCTGCGGCCGATGCTCGGCAACCGCGTCTACGGCTGCGACGACTGTCAGCTGGTCTGCCCCTGGAATCGCTTCGCAAGTCTCAGCGTCGAACCGGATTTCGCTGCGCGTCACGGGCTGGACTCGGCGGGGCTGATCGAGCTCCTGGCCTGGGACGAACCGACGTTCCTGGAGCGAACCGCCGGCATGGCGATCCGCCGCATCGGCCACCCGCGCTGGCTGCGCAATGTCGCGGTGGCACTGGGCAACGGCCCGGCGACACCCGAGGCGATCGCGGCGCTCGAGCGCCGCGCCGGGCATCCGTCCGCGCTGGTTCGCGAACATGTGGGCTGGGCACTCGAGCGACTGCGGCTGCGGAAGCGACCGGCGCGGTAACGCCATGCCCGGCGGAACAGCCTGCGGCGCAGGAACCGCAGGCGGCAGACACCGACCCCTGAGGCTCGCCCCCGCGCTGCGCGCCGCGCGCCGGCGGCGCTCCGTCCAGGCGTCAGACCTCGGCCAGGTGCCCCTTCCCCTCCAGCCAACGCTTGCGGTCGGGCGCGCGCTTGCGGGCGAGCAGCATGTCGAGCAGCCCCGCGGTATCGTCGCCGGGATCCAGCGTCAGGCGCACCAGCCGGCGGGTGTCGGGGTTCATCGTGGTCTCGCGCAGCTGCAGCGGGTTCATCTCGCCGAGCCCCTTGAAGCGGGTCACGGTCACCTTGCCGCGACGCTTCTCGGCGGCGATCCGGTCCAGGATGCCCTGACGCTCGGCATCGTCGAGCGCGTAGAACACCTCCTTGCCGACATCGACGCGAAACAGCGGCGGCATCGCGACGTATACATGCCCGCCCTCGACCAGCGGCCGGAAGTGGCGAACGAACAACGCACACAGCAGCGTCGCGATATGGGCGCCGTCGGAATCGGCGTCGGCGAGGATGCACACCTTGCCGTAGCGCAGCCCGTTGAGTTCCGTCCGGCCCGGATCCACGCCGATCGCCACGCTGATGTCGTGGATCTCCTGCGAGCCCAGCACCTGGTCCGGATCCACCTCCCAGGCGTTCAGGATCTTGCCCCGCAGCGGCATGATCGCCTGAAACTCGCGGTCGCGGGCCTGCTTCGCCGAGCCGCCGGCCGAATCGCCCTCGACCAGAAACAGCTCGGTGCGCGACAGATCCTGGCTCGCGCAGTCGGCCAACTTGCCCGGGAGCGTCGGCCCCTGAGTCAGCTTCTTGCGCACCACCTTGCGCCCCGCCCGCTGACGGCGCTGGGCGTTCTGGATCGCCAGTTCCGCGATGCGCTCACCGACCGAGGGATGCCGGTTCAGCCACAGGCTGAAGCCGTCCTTCACCACGCCGGCGACGAACGGCGCCGCCTCGCGCGACCCCAGCCGCTCCTTGGTCTGGCCGGCGAACTGGGGATCCTGCATCTTGAACGACACCACGTAGGCGACCCGTTCCCAGACGTCGTCCGGCGCGAGCTTCACGCCCCGCGGCAGCAGATTGCGAAACTCGCAGAACTCGCGCACCGCCTCGGTGAGGCCGGTGCGCAGCCCGTTCACATGCGTTCCGCCCTGCGGGGTCGGGATCAGGTTCACGTAGCTCTCGGCCAGCCCCTCGCCGCCTTCGGGGAGCCACAGCACCGCCCAGTCGACACCCTCGCGTTCTCCGGCAACCGCGCCCATGAACGGCTCGTCGGGCAGCCGTTCCAGACCCTGCAGCGCCTCGACGAGGTAGTCCTTCAGGCCATCGGCGTAGCACCAGCGGACCTGCTCGCCGGTCACCTCATCCTGGAAGCTCACCGCAAGGCCCGGACAGAGCACGGCCTTCGCGCGCAGCACATGCTTGAGCCGGGGTACCGAGAACTTCGGGCTGTCGAAATAGCGCGGATCGGGCCAGAACTGCAGGCGCGTCCCGGTGCTGCGCCGGGGGACCTCGCCCACCGCCTCCAGATCCGACACCTTGTGACCGCCGGCGAAGGCCATGTTGTATTCCTTACCATCGCGCCGGATCCAGACCTCCAGGTGCCGGGACAGCGCGTTCACCACCGATACCCCGACGCCGTGCAGCCCGCCCGAGTACTGGTAGTTCTTGTCGGAGAACTTGCCCCCCGCATGCAGCCGCCCGAGGATGACCTCGACCCCGGGCCTTTTCTCGCGGGGGTGCTGATCGACCGGCATCCCGCGGCCGTCGTCGGTCACCGACAGCGACCCATCGTGATGCAGCACCACGTCGATGCACTGGGCATGGCCGCTGATGGCCTCGTCCACCGAGTTGTCGATCACCTCCTGCGCCAGGTGGTTCGGCCGCGAGGTGTCGGTGTACATGCCCGGGCGCTTGCGCACCGGGTCGAGGCCTTCGAGTACTTCGATGTCGGATGCGGAATAACTCACCGGCGGACTTCCTGTGGCGTTCGGCAGGCCGTAGTGTAGTGCGGCGCGGCAAATCGGCGCACGATTCCTTCTTCCCGCCGCCCCCGCACGCTTGAATTCAGGGCATCCGGCCCGACAATGTGCAGCATTGCCGATTTGCACCCATTCAGAATTCCGGAGTTTTTCATGGTAGAAGCAACGAACGACCTGCTCGACGTCACCGCCGGCGACTTCCAGCAGGCGGTGATCGAGGAGTCCTTCCGGCGCCCGGTACTGGTCGATTTCTGGGCCGACTGGTGCAGCCCCTGTCAGATGCTGATGCCCGTTCTGGCCAAGCTGGTCGACGAATACGCGGGCAAATTCCGCCTGGCGAAGGTGAACAGCGACGAGCAGCAAGGCCTCGCCAGCCAGTTCGGCGTGCGCAGCCTGCCCACGGTGATGTGCTTCCGCAACGGCAAGCCGGTCGACCAGTTCATGGGCGTGCACCCCGAATCCGCGATCCGCGCGATCATCGAAAAGTACCTCGAGCGCCCGTCCGACCGGACCCGCGAACAGGCACTGGCCCGGCTCGACTCAGGCGATGTCGCCGGCGCGGTGGCAGACCTGCGCGCCGCGGTGGCTAGCGACCCGGAGCATCACGAGCTGAAGATCGACCTCGCACAGGCGCTGTTGCAGGCGGGTGATGCACAGGGCGCCGAACAGCAGCTGAATCTGCTGCCGATGGACGTGCATGAACAGGATGCGGTGAAACAGCTGCGAGCCCGGCTGGTGTTCGCAAAGACCGCGAACGGCACCGACTTGACCACGCTCGAGCAGCAGCTGCGCGAGCACGGCGACGACCCCGAGGCGCTGGAGCGGCTGGCCGCTGCCTACATGGTGGCAGGGCGCAGCCAGGAGGCAATGGACCTGTACCTGAAACTGATGCAGCGCCACCGGAGCTACAACGACAACGCGGGGCAGAAAGGTCTGCTCGCAGCGTTCGAGGTGCTCGGGCCGCGGCATGAACTGGTCGGCCAGTACCGGCGCCGGATGGTCTCGCTGCTGTATTGATGCAGCGGGCACCGTTGCCGGGGCTTAGCGTGCAAGTCACGGCCTGTCTCGTGCCCCGGGCGACCCGTAGGGCGGAAAAGCGCAGCGTCATCCGCCGCTCGGCGTTCGCGCCTCCCCGGCGCCTGCGGCAACCCCGGCGTGGGAATGGCGGATGACGGCCTTCGGCCTCTTCCGCCCTACGCCTGATGCAGCGGGCACCGTTGCCGGGGCTTATGGCCCCGGCAAACGGCGCCCCGGGGTGCCTACTGCGCGCTGTTCAGCGTCTGGATGATCTCGATCGCCGGCCGGTACCCGGAGATCTGGTGTCCACTGTCGGTGATGGTTGCCGGGGTTCCGCTGATCCCCAGTTCCCGGCCCAGCGCCAGATGTTCGTCGGCGGGCGTGTCGCAATGTGCCTCGGGAACCGGTTTGCCTTCCTTCGCGAGATCCATCGCGGCGTTGCGGTCGTCCGCGCACCAGATGTTGCGCATCACGTCGGGGGACTCGCGCCCCAGCACGGGGAACATGAAGTAGCGGACCTTCACCCCGGCATCCAGGTATGTCTGCATCTCCTGGTGCTGGCGCCGGCAGTACGGGCAGTTGGGGTCGGTAAACACGTTCATCACGTGCCGCACTTCGCGCTCGGGCACGTAGACCGTGAGTTCGGAATCGGGGATCTCGGAAAAGACGTCGGCACGCGCCTGCTGGCGCGTCTCCTCGGTCAGGTTCTTCCGCGTTTCCAGGTCGATCAGGCTGCCCTGGAGCAGGTACCGGCCATCCTCGGATACGTAGAACACGTCCGCGCCGTAGCGCACCTCGAACAGGCCCGGGATGGCGGTGGGCTCGATCGCGTCGGGCGCGACCGTCGGCACCACCTCGGCCAGGCGTTGCTCGATCGCGTCGCTGGCGGCTGCCGGGGCCGCGATCAGCAGGGTCAACAGCGGGATCAGGAATCTGCGGGGTCGTAGCATCGGGGCTCTCGTCGGTTTGAAGAAAACGGGCGGCAGTGTACCACTGCCAACGCGCGCTTCGACCTGCGGGGTCGCGCGTAGTTGCATCGCGTGTCAGCCGCGCGGATGGTGACGCGCGTGCAGAGCCTGCAGGCGCGCGCGGGCAACATGCGTGTAGATCTGCGTCGTCGACAGGCTGCTGTGACCGAGCAGCATCTGCACCACGCGCAGGTCGGCGCCATGATCGAGCAGATGCGTCGCGAACGCATGGCGCAGCGTGTGGGGCGACAACTCAGCGGTGATCCCGGCTGCCGCTGCGTAGGCCTTGATGCGGTACCAGAACGCCTGCCGGGTCATGGCCCGGCCGCGCCGCGTCACGAACACCGCCTCGGCGGGCGGATGGCCCTGCATCAGTGCCGGGCGGCCTCGCGCCAGGTACTCCGCCAGCCAGTCTCCGGCGACCTCGCCCAATGGCACCAGCCGTTCGCGCGACCCCTTGCCGGTGACGCGGAGCACACCCTGCCTGGGATTCACCTGCGATTGTTCCAGCGTGACGAGCTCGGACACGCGCAGCCCTGTCGCATACAAGAGTTCGAGCATCGCGCGGTCGCGCAGGCCCAGCGGATCCTCCGGATCGGGCGCTGCCAGCAGGGCCTCGACCTGGATCTCGGAAACACTACCGGGCAACGGCCGCCCAAGACGCGGCGCATCGATATGGGCAGTCGGGTCGTCACGGCGCAGGCCGGCGGCAGCGAGAAAGCGATAGAAGCGGCGCAGACTCGACAGCCAGCGCGCAACCGAGCGCGGCCGCGCACCCGCGCGCATGCGCGAGCCGAGGAAGTCGAGCAGATCCGCGCGACTCGCGTCAGCCAGCCCCACCCCGCGGGGTTGCAGCCACCGGGCCAGCGCGGTCAGGTCGCGGCGGTACGCTTCGAGGGTTAGATGTGCCAGTCCCTCGACCGCCCAGAGTTCCTCCAGGAAACGGTCGAGGACCGGATCCGGGTGCGAGGACCCGGCATCGGGCCCCGCCCCCGGTTCCGCCTGGGCGGCCTCAGTCCTTCGCGGCACCGGCTGCGGTGCCATGGGCCCCGAACTTCGCGGCGACGGCATCGAAGACCTTGGTCAGTTCCATCGGCAGCGGGAAGAAGATGGTGTTGCTCTGGCCTGCGTTGGACATGTCGGCCATGGTCTGCAGGTAGCGCAGCTGCAGCGCCGCCGGACTCTGGCTGATGATGTCGGCCGCCTGGGACAGCTTCTCGGCCGCCTGCAGTTCGCCCTCGGCGTGGATGACCTTCGCGCGCCGCTCGCGCTCGGCCTCGGCCTGCCGCGCGATCGCGCGAATCATCGACTCGTTCAGGTCCACGTGCTTGATCTCGACGTTGGTGACCTTGATGCCCCAGGAGTCGGTCTGGGCATCGAGAATCTCCTGAATATCGCTATTGAGCTTGTCTCGCTCGGAGAGCATCTCGTCGAGATCGTGTTTACCGAGCACCGAGCGCAGCGTCGTCTGCGCCAGCTGGCTGGTGGCAGCGAAATAATCCTCGACCTGGATCACCGACTTGGCCGAGTCGACCACGCGGAAGTAGAGCACCGCATTCACCCGCACCGTGACGTTGTCCTGGGAGATCACGTCCTGGCTGGGCACGTCGAGCGTAATGATGCGAAGGTCCACCTTCACCATCTGCTGGATGCCCGGGATGATGATGATCAGACCGGGACCCTTCACTGACTGGAAGCGCCCCAGAAAGAACACCACGCCACGCTCGTACTCGCGTAGCACCTTGATCGACATCGCGATCAGCGCGACGACGACCACCAACGGGAACAGATATGCACCGGTCATTGCGTGTACTCCTTCACTTGGGTTGTTCTATCTGCGTTGTTCTGGGCGCGCGCTGTCAGGACGCCGGACGCGCGGCACCGGCGGACTCCTCGGCAACCGGCTCGACCTTCAGCCGCATTCCGTCGACGGCAACGACGCGGACCCTCTGCCCCCGTTCCACCGGCGCGGTGGTTTCGGCGGTCCACAGCTCGCTATGCACGAACACCTGGCCGCTACGGTCGAAGTCCTCGCGCGCCTCGCCGACCATGCCGACCATGTGATCCTGGCCGATCGTCGGCTTGACCCGGCGCAGGCGGAACAGACGCCCGAGCACCCAGATCGAGAACACGGCGACGACCAGCGCCGTCCCGACCACCAGCGGCAACGAAATGTTCAGGTTTGGATCGTCCCACAAGATGATGGACCCCGTAATGAATGCGATGATGCCGCCGATGCCGAGCACCCCGAAACTCGGCAGAAACGCCTCGGCGACCATGAAGATCAGGCCCAGCAGAATCAGTGCGAGCCCCGCATAGTTTACCGGCATCACCTGCAATGCATAGAACGCCAGCACCAGCGAAATCGCGCCGATTACCCCGGGGTAGATCGACCCTGGGTTCGAGAGTTCGAAAATGATCCCATAGATGCCGATCAGCATCAGGATGTAGGCGATGTTCGGGCTGGTGATCACCGCCAGCAGGTTGGTGCGCCAGTCGGGATCGACCGTGATCACCTCGATGTTCTCGGTATTCAGGACGCGCTCGCCCCAAGGCATGCGGACGCTGTGCCCATGGATCTGCTCCAGCAGATCGTCGAGATTGTCGGCGACGAAATCGATCACGTTCTCTTCCAGAGCCTCGCGCGCGGTCAGGTTCACCCCTTCGCGCACCGTGAGTTCGGCCCAGTCGGCGTTGCGGTCGAAGCGCTCGGCGAGCCCCCGGATATAGGCGACCGCATCCTCGATCACCTTGCGCTCCATCGCGGTGTCGCCGCGGCGCGGTTTTTCCTCTTCGACCTCGTCGTCGTTCGCCTCCGCGCCGTTGGCGTCGGTCTCCTGCGCATCGTCGCCGTTCGTTGCGTCGTCGTTCCCGTTGCCGCGGTCATCGCCGCGCGACGGCCGGCTGCCGCCGTCGTCCATGCCCGGGAACCCCCCGCCGCCCATCTGCACCGGCGTCGCCGAACCCAGGTTGGTGGCCGGCGTCATCGCCGCGACGTGGGATCCGTACAGCATATAGGTGCCGGCACTCGCGGCGCGGGCGCCGGCCGGGTGCACGTAGGTCACGACCGGCACGTCAGAGGCCAACATCGCCTTGACGATGTCGCGCATCGAGGAATCGAGCCCGCCGGGGGTATCGAGTTGCAGCACCATCAGCTCGGCGCCTTCCCGCTCGGCCCGTGCAATGCCGCGGATGATGTAATCCCCGGTCGCAGGACCGATCGCGTCCGCCACGGTCAGCAGCAGCGCCTGCGGGCGTTCCTCCTCGTCCCCCGAAGCCGCGAGCAACCAGCCGGCCGCAAACACCAGGCAGGCCGCCCAGAGGATCCAGCGGAGAATCGGGGTCCTTCTTTTCAGCACGCGCATGGTCGAAATCCTGAACGTCACGAATGAAACCGGCAACGGCGGGTGGTTCGGCGGCCTGAGCCGGGCCGGCAGCCAGGGCCACCGCATCGGCGGAACGGAAACGGGCTGGCACCTCTGGCATGGCCGCCCCCTCATCCTACACGCTATCGAGCCTCTGCGGCCGCAGGTCCAACATGTCGCGATCCGCCGTAACACTGCTGTGGACCGTGACCGGAACCGGGGGTTTCCCTTCCCGCGCGGAGCGCCCACCGAACGCCCGGCCACCGGTCGCCGCGGCCGCACGGATGCCATCGCCACGGCGCTCGGGTATTCTCCGGTCCCGGGACTCTCCCGGAGTCCCCATTCATCGGACCGCGGAAGAATTATGGACCCTGAAGAGCGCCCCATCCCCCTGCTCGGCTTTGCCGCCTGGAGCGGCGCCGGGAAGACGACGCTGCTCACCCGGCTGCTGCCGGTGCTGCGCGCCAGCGGTCTCGAAATCGCGATGATCAAGCATGCCCACCACGACTTCGACATCGACCATCCGGGCAAGGATAGCTACGTACTGCGCCAGGCCGGCGCCTCGCAGATGCTGGTCGCGTCCAGCCGCCGCTGGGCGCTGATGGTCGAAACGCCCCCGGACCGGGAGAGCGACCCGGCGCTGGGCGAGCTGGTGGCGCGGATCGACCGGCGCCGCGCCGACCTGATCCTGGTCGAAGGCTTCAAACGCGAACCGATCCCGAAGGTCGAAATCCACCGCCCCGCGCTGGGCAAACCGCTGCTGTGCACCGGTGATCCCAACATCATCGCAGTGGCGACCGACCAGCCTGAAGCCGTGCCCCAAGGCATCCCGGTGCTGGCGCTCGGCGAAGTCCGGGAGATCGCCGCCTTCATCGGCGCGCGCTTCCAATTGCCCGGCCTCGCGAAGCCGCCCGCGCCCTGACTGTGAAGGAGACCTGCATGGACGAATCCGATCCGAACGCACTGACCGTCGAACAGGCGCTGGAACGGATCCTGGCAACCGCTGACCGGGTCACCGGATCCGAGGCAGCGGCGTTGCCGGATGCGCTCGACCGCGTCCTGGCCGAACCGGTCACCGCGCGCATCGACGTCCCGCCGGCGCGCAACGCGGCGATGGACGGCTACGCGCTGGCCGCGCACGCAGGCCAGGCCGGTCGCCGCCTGAGGGTGGCCGGCGTATCGGCCGCCGGGCATCCATGGGATGGAAAACTGGCTCCTGGCGAATGCATCCGCATCCTGACTGGCGCGGTGGTCCCCGACAGTGCCGACGCCGTGGTGATGCAGGAGCACGTGACCCTGGCCGGGGAGCACATCACGCTGGCCGCCGATGTCGAGGCGGGTGCCAACATCCGCCATCCGGGCGAAGACACCAGGGCCGGCACCGTGATCCTCGACCCCGGCCGCCAGCTGACCCCGGCCGACATCGGGCTGCTGGCTTCCCAGGGCATCGGCGAGGTTACGGTGCTGCGCCGCCCGCGGGTGGCCTTGTTCACCACCGGTGACGAGCTGGTGCCGATCGGACAGCCGCTGCAACCAGGCCAGATCCACGACAGCAACCGCCACACCCTGCGCGCGCTGTTGAGCCGATACCCAGTGGACTTCGACGATCTGGGCGTGATCGCAGACACCGAGGACGCGGTACGCGCGGCCCTGACCCGCGCCGGGGAGAGCGCGGACCTGATCCTGACCACCGGCGGGGTGTCGGTCGGCGATGCCGATTTCGTAACCCGCCTGCTGCAGCGCGAAGGCGAGGTCGGATTCTGGAAAGTCGCGATGAAGCCGGGACGGCCGCTGGCCTTCGGCCGCTTCGGCCGTGCGCTGTTCCTGGGGCTTCCCGGCAACCCGGTTTCGGTGATGGCGACGTTTTCGCTGTTCGTACGCCCCGCACTGCTCCGGCTCTGCGGGACCGAACCGGCACCGCCATGGACGCTGCGTGCCCGCCTGCTCGACGATCTGCGCAAGAACCCCGGTCGCGCCGACTTCCAGCGCGGGATCCTGGAGCAGCGGGACGGCGAATGGGTAGTGCGCTCCACCGGCGGCCAGGGATCGCATCAGCTGCGCTCGATGAGCCTGGCCAACGCCTACATCGTGCTGTCCCGCGAGAGCCGGGGTGCACGGGCGGGCGAGCAGGTGGACGTGATCCCGTTCCAATCGGTGTTCTGAGCGTGGCGACGCACGGCTCCGCTCCGGCGATGCCTCGGCACTGGGCATACCGCGCGCGATGACCAACGCCACGGCCTCCTCGGATCCGATCGGACTGCCGCGCCGCTTTGCCGCGATGGTCTACGACGGCGTTCTGGTGCTCGCCTTGTGGCTGGTGCTCGGACTGTCGTTCGTGGCGATCGGCGCGCTCACCGGCCCGGTCCCGATCCCGGTGCTGCTGGCCGCCCAGCTCGTCGCGGCCTGGGCCTTTTTCGTCTGGTTCTGGACCCGAACCGGGCAGACGCTCGGCATGCAGGCCTGGAACCTGCAGCTGCGCGGCGACGAAGGCGGCCCGGTGCACCCATGGAAGGCAACGCTGCGCTACCTGGTCGCGCTGGCCCAGTGGCTGCTCGTGCTGTTCGGGATATATCTGGCACGCGAGTACGGCGCGGTGGCCAGCATCGCGGTCACTGCGCTGCTGCTGATCGGCATCGGGCTCAGCCAGCTGCACCCTCGCCGGCTGATGCTCCACGACTGGCTGTCGGGAACGGCGTTGGTGCGCATTTCGCGGCAGGCACCGCCGCATCCGCGCCAGCGCTGAGGCTCGGCGCGGCCCACGGCCGCAACGGATCTCCGCACCCCGCCCGGCCGCGTCGCAGCCAGCCCACGCGCATCGATTCCGCTGCCCGGCAGCGGTTGCCTGCGCATTGCCGAGCAGCGGACGCCGCGCGGTTTGCGATCCTGCGCCCGGTTGTCGATGATGGGCGCCTGCATGCCCCGGGCGCCGGCCGGCTCCCGGCCCACTGTGCCCGACGTCTGCGACGGATCCCATGTACGAACAAGTCTCCCACTCGCTGCTGAACGAGATCCTGGACGAACTGAAGCCGGAGATCCGGCGCCAGGATCTGCGCTATTTCTACACCCGGCTCGGCGCGAACTTCTACGCGATCCACTCGCTGTTTCACTCGCTGTACGGCACCCGCGAGGACTTCAAGGAGAAGTCGATCAAATTGGTCGAGGTGATGGCGAGCCGCTACATCGAGCGCTCGACCGAGCTCGAGACCCAGGACAAGGAACGCGAGCACAACCACAACTGGTTCCTGAGTCAGGAATGGGTCGCGCTGGCGCTGTACGCGGACGGCTTCGCCGGCAACCTCGACGGCCTTTGTTCCCGCGTCCATTACTTCCAGGAACTCGGCGTGAACATGCTGCACATCATGCCGATGCTGCTCTGCCCGGAGGACGCCAGCGACGGCGGCTATGCGGTCAGCGACTTCCGCCGGATCGATCCCCGCGTGGGCAGCCTGGAAGAATTGCGGCAACTGGCCGCGTCGATGCGCAAGCGCGGCATGCTGCTGACGCTGGACGTGGTCGTGAACCACACCTCCGACGAGCACGAATGGGCGCAGAAGGCGCGCGCCGGCGACAGGAAATACCAGGACTACTACTACATCTTCCCGAACCGCGACATCCCGGACATGTTCGAGGAGACCATGCCCGAGATCTTCCCGGAGACCTCGCCCGGCAATTTCACCTACGACGAGGAGATGGGCCAGTGGGTGATGACGGTCTTCAACTCGTTCCAGTGGGACCTGAACTACAGCAACCCCGACGTCTTCATCGAGATGCTCGACGTGCTGCTGTTCTGGGCGAACCAGGGCGCGGACATCCTGCGCCTCGACGCAGTCGCCTTCCTGTGGAAGAAGATCGGCACGACCAGCCAGAACGAGCGCGAGGCGCACCTGATCCTGCAGCTGATGAAGGACTGCTGCCAGGTCACCGCCCCCGGCGTGCTGTTCATCGCCGAGGCCATCGTCGCACCGCTCGAGATCATCAAGTACTTCGGCGAGGACGCGGTGATCGCGAAGGAATGCGAGATCGCGTACAACGCGACCTTCATGGCGCTGCTCTGGGACGCGATGGCGACGCGCAATGCGCGCCTGCTGAATTTCGGCATCAAGAGCTTGCCGAACAAGCTCGACCGCGCGACCTGGCTGAACTACGTACGCTGCCACGACGACATCGGGCTTGGGTTCGACGACCGCGACATCGTCGCCGCCGGCTATGAGCCCTTCGCCCACCGCAAGTTCCTGGTCGACTACTTCACCGGACAGTACGAGGGTTCGGACGCGCGCGGCCAGCCGTTCGGCCGCAACGAGAAAACCGGCGATGCGCGCATCTCCGGTTCGCTGGCGTCGCTCGCCGGCCTCGAGAGCGCGCTCGAAGCCGGCGACGAGAAGGCGATCGACCGCGCGATTCAGCGCATCCTGCTGCTGCACGGAATGATCATGTCCTTCGGCGGCATTCCACTGCTGTACTACGGCGACGAGATCGGCACCCTCAGCGACTACAGCTACCTCCAGGACCCGAACAAGGCCGGCGACAGCCGCTGGATGAACCGGCCGCGCATCGACTGGGAGAAGGCCGAGCGCCGGCACCAGCACGGAACCGTCGAGCAGCGCGTCTTCGACGGCATCCGCAAGATGATCGCGGCGCGCAAGGGCATTCCCGCGTTTGCGGATTTCAACAACCGCGAGCTGATCGATCTTGAGAATCCGCACCTGTTTGCGTATCTGCGCACGCACCCGGAACAGCAGCAGTCCTGCGCGGTGCTGGTGGTCGCGAACTTCGACGCGAACCCCCAGTACCTGGAGCTGAACCAGATCCGCTACCGCAGCCTGTACCTGCGCGGCACCTTGCAGGATCTACACAGCGGCGAAATCCCCCGTCTGTTCAACGACCGGCTGGTAATCCCCCCCTATCGCTTCTACTGGCTCGGCCACGCGCGCTGACACGGGCGTCGAACGCCGAACCACGCCCCCGGAACCATCCGGGGGCTGCGCGAACGCCGCACGGCGGACCATGGCCTTTTTCGCCCCACCGGTCGTGTGGGCCGGATGCGCGCTCGCACCCGATCAACGGCTGGTCTGCGGTTGCACGCGGACGCCGTCGCGCACCCGGTCACCGGGATGCGTGACCACGACCTCGCCGGGACTCAGGCCGTCGACGATCTGCGAGATCATCCCGCTGCGCCGCCCGGGCTGCACCAGCCGTTCCCGCGCACGTCCCTCCGCGACCACGAACACCGCCCACTGGCCATCGACCCGGAACAACGCGCTGGTCGGCACCTGGATCACGTCCTCTCCCTCCCACAGCACGAACTCGGCGTCGACGCGAAAGCCCACCCCCAGCCGTTCGGTCGCCTGCTGCACGTCGGCGAAATCGACGATCACCGGTACCCGCTGCTCGTCGACGCCCAGCGCGGACACCCGCGTGAAACCGGCCGGCTCCACGCGCCGCACTTGCCCGTGCAGCAACTCGTCTCCGCCCCAGCCTCCGATCCGCACCGGCATTCCCGAACGCACCCGCACCGCGTCCATCGACAGCAAGTCCACCTGGATCTCGAGATCCGCGAGGTCCCCGATCTCGAGCACCGGCTCACCGGCATGGATCGCGCCCTCGCAGCAGCGATGACGCGTGAGCACCACGCCCGCCGACGGCGAGCGCACCTCGAGCAGCGGCTGATCGTCGTCCGGCCGCGTTCCGCTGGCGATGTCGAGCACCGCCCGCGCGCTCTCGACCTCGGAACGCGCGACCTCGACCGAATGTTCGGCCGCCCGGGCCGCGGCCCGCTGGCGATCCCGCGCGCTGCGCGCCCGTTCCATCTCCGTGGCCGACACCAGTTCCCGCTCGCGCAATTGCCGGTAGCGCTGGAACTCGGACTCGGCAAACTGGGCCTCGGCCTGTTCGGTCTCGAGGTTCGCACGCGCGGTCTCGAATCGGGCCCGGGCGGCAGACAAGTTCTCGCGGGCCTGCTCGAGGCTGCGGGCATCGAGCGCCGGCGCCGGAAGCGGTTCCATCCGGAACACGACCTGCCCCAGATCCACCGGATCCCCGGCCTCCAGCGCGACCCGCTGCAGGTAGCCTGCGATCGGCGCCGACACGGTGAAGGTGTCGCGCAGGCGGGTCCGCCCTTCCTCCTCGACCGACTCGACGAAGGATCCGGAACGCACCTCCGTGGTACTCACCGGCACCGGTGCCGGCATCAGCGCCCAGGCGAGCAATCCGGCTGCCACCAGCAACACCAGTGCCCAGAGGATCTTCTTGCGCCATTTCATTTTGCCACGCTCCTCCTGCCCCATCGCGCGCTCATTCCACCGCCTTCAGCACCGAAACCTTGTCCAGCCGGTGCAGCCGCCGTACCACCAGAACCGCCGCAACCGCGGAGGCCGCCAGCACCGCAGCGGTGGCAAAGCCGTAGGCGCCCGGCGTCAGCACCAGCGGCACCCGGAACATGTCCATGCTGAACGCCTGGTTCAGTGCCCAGGCGAACCCGGTGCCGATCAGCCAGCCGACCGGCAGCGCGACCACCGTCAGTGCCAGGATCTCGCCGACCAGGATGGCACTCACCTCGGCGCGCGAGTAGCCGAGCACCTGCAGCGTCGCGAGCTCGCGCGCGCGTTCGGCGAACGCGATGCGGGCATTGTTGTAGACCACGGCGAACGCGATCGATCCCGCGAGCAGCACGAATACCAGCGCGAACATCAGAATGGTCTCGCCCATGTACTCCCGGATGTTGCGCTCGGCCTGTGAGATCTGCCCGATCGCGGCCACGCCAGGAATCTCCCGCAGGCTGGCGAACAGCGCGGTCTCGCGTTCCGGATCGACCAGCAGCCAGGCGCCGGTCACCGCGGGGCCTTCGCGCATCAGCCGGTTCACTGCGTCCCTGCGCATGTAGGCGCTGACCCCGAGCGGTTCGTCCACTACCCCGGCCAGCGGCACCGAGACGGTCCGGCGATGGCCTTCCTGGACCTCCACGCGCACCGGGTCTCCCACCCGCAACCCCAGATCCTTGGCGAGGTAGTCGGTCAACAGCAGGCCCTCGGGAGGCAGGCGCTGGGGCCGCTGCCGGCCATCGAGCAACTGGCGCAGCTGCGGCTGCTCGTCCAGCCCGAGGATCGCGGTGCGGTACTCGCGGTGTCCCGCCAGCAAGCGCACCGGCACGCTGCGGTAGGTTTCGACCGCGAGCACCCCGGGCTGGTGGCGCAGTTCGCCGTGGACCCGCGCCGGAGTCGGGTCGGTGAAGGTCAGATGCACGTCCATTCGCAGCACCAGCCGGTACTGGGTGTCGAGCATGTGATCGACCGCGTTGAGCTGGTAGGCGCCCATCACCAGCAGCCCCACCGACATCGCGATGCCGAGCACCGACAGGCCTGCCTTCACCGGGTGGCGGCCGATATTGCGCAATACGATCCGCGCGCCCTGGTCCAGCCAGCGGTCGGGAACCGCGCGCTCGATCCAGCCCTTGCGGAACCTCGCGGGCGGTTCCGGACGCATCGCCTCGGCGGGCGGCAGACTGACCGCGCGCCAGACCGAGCGCAGCGTTCCAAGCAGCGCGGCGCCGAAGGCAACCGCAACCGCGAGCAACAGCACCCAGCCCTGCAGGCGGAAGCGCAGCTCGGGAAACCGGAAGTACTCGGTGTAGATCGCGGCCAGCCCGGTGCCCGCCCAGAGGCCGAGCCCGACGCCCAGCACGCAACCGACCAGCACGATCAGCCCGGTGAGCATTCCGTAGTGGAGCGCGATGTCGCGATTGCGGTAGCCAAAGGCTTTCAGCACCGCGACCTGCTCGCGCTGCGCGCGGATGATCCGGCCCATCACCACGTTCAGCAGAAACGCCGAGACCAGCAGGAAGATCGTCGGCAGGATCGCCGCCTGCGCGCGCAACTGCCGCAGCTCCTCGTACAGGAAGCGGTGCGACGGCTGATCGTCGCGGCCATGAGCGCCGATGCCGCCGTAGCGCGCGAGGATCCGGTCGAGATGCTCGATCACCGCGGCCTCGGAGGCCCCGGCCTGCAGGCTTACGACCACGCTGTTGAATGCGCCGTCCATGCCGTAGGCACTGGCCAGCGCGCGCCGGTTCATCCACAGAATGCCGTAACGCTCGTAGTCGGGCAGCAGGTCGCTCGGCGCGACCTGGTAGACGAACTCGGGCGACAGCACGATCCCGCTGACGCGCAGCGTCGTCAGCCGGCCGTTGATGATCGCGCGTAGCGGGTCGCCGGCGCGCAGCCCGTGGGCCTCGGCGAAGGCGTCGCTGACCGCGACCTGGTCCGAACGCCCGGAGTCCGGCAACCGCCCCTCACGCAAGTAGAGCTGGTTCAGCAAGGGCTGGCGCCCGTCCGGAATCGACACCAGCAGGCCGCGCACCGGCTCGTCGAAGTCGGGAATCTCGAGCCGCACCGCGGCCTGCACCCGGGTCTCGGCAACGTTGACTCCGGGAATCTCGCGCAGACGCTCGACCAGACCGTCCGGGGCACGCTTCAGGTCGGCGAACACATCGGCAAAGTGGTAGTCCTGGTAGAAGCGCTGCTGGGTCAGCGACAGCGCATCGAGCGTCGTCACCGCGATGATCAGCGTCATCACCCCCGCCGCGATCACCACCGCGATCGCCGCCGCCTGCCCCTTCAGCGTCGCAAGGTCGCGCAGCAGCTTGCGGTCCAGGGCACGCATCGAGAGGCCCGCGCTACCAGCGCAGTTCGCCCGGAGCGCGCCGCCGCGCGTTTTCGTGTACCTCGGCGACCTGCCCGTCGTGCAGGCGAATCACCCGGTCGGCCATCTCGCCGATCACCTCGTTGTGGGTAATGATCGCGACCGTGGTGCTCATCTCGCGGTTGATGTGCTCCAGCGCCTCGAGCACCCGAATCCCGGTCTTCGAATCCAGCGCTCCGGTGGGCTCGTCGCAAAGCAGCACCGCCGGCTGTTTCGCGATCGCGCGCGCGATCGCGACGCGCTGCTGCTCGCCGCCGGAGAGTT
Source organism: Thioalkalivibrio paradoxus ARh 1 (assembly GCF_000227685.2). Taxonomy (GTDB): domain Bacteria; phylum Pseudomonadota; class Gammaproteobacteria; order Ectothiorhodospirales; family Ectothiorhodospiraceae; genus Thioalkalivibrio; species Thioalkalivibrio paradoxus. Next base: position 2,933,385 of record NZ_CP007029.1, read on the forward strand.
GCGACGGGAAGTGGTCGAGGCGCTCGTCGAGCCCGACCAGGGCCAATGCCTGTTCGGCCGGCATCGGGTTGCGGGCGATGTCGGTGACGATCGTGACGTTCTCGCGCGCGGTCAGGCTCGCGATCAGATTGTAGAACTGGAACACGAATCCGACGTGCTCGCGCCGGAATGCGGTCAGCACCGGCTCCGAGGCATCGGTCAGATCCTGGTCCCGGTACCGCACGCTGCCTTTGGTCGCGGTATCGAGCCCGCCCATGATGTTCAGAAGCGTCGACTTGCCCGATCCCGACGCGCCCAGCAGCACCACCAACTCGCCCGCGTAGAGCTCCAGGTCCACGCCGCGCAGCGCATGAATCTCGACCTCCCCCATCCGGTACATCTTGGTCAGGCCACGGGTCTCGAACACGACCTGCCGGTTCCCCGGTCTTGCGGATTCGCTGGCTGCGACAGCCTTCATGAATCGATGATAGCGCAGCCGGCAGGGCGCGCGGCCATTGGCAATGCGCGAGTGGCAATACGCGAGGCGGGAGCCCCGGCAGCAACGGGCGCTGTGTTGCCGCTCCTGCGGCGGGCACGCCCCGGCCAGGCGGATCAGCGGACCAGCACGGCCCCGCGCAAGCCACTTCCGGGGTTTCCGGCGACGGTACACAGGATCTCGACGAACACCTCGGCCGCCGCCGGGTCGCGTTCGCGAAACCCCTGAAAGCCGGTGACGACCAGCACCCGCTCCGGACCGCTTCGATCCTCGGGATCGAACAGGGCCTCTTCCAGCGCGTCCCAATTGAAGCCGAACCAGGCACCGAAGCCCAGCGCCTGGTGGAGCTTCTGCAGCAGCATCGCCTTGTCGCCCACGCCGGCCAGGTCCACATGCTGCACGTCCAGCGATTCACCGCGCAGCGCCTCCAGCACCGCGGCAGGGTCGCCGCCGTCAGACAGTTCGAGCAGCGGCTCCGTGCCGGCCAGCCACTCGGGCAGTGCCGACGGGCCGGCGACGGGCGGCATCAGCGGATCCTCCGAAAACTTCGGTAATGGTCGTGGGTGTAGTAGACCTCGCCGTCCTCCCCGATCACCAGCCGCTGGGGACCGGCATGCGTGATGCCGGACGTGCGGATCACGTATTCCCGGTAATGCCCGGACGGCCGCGCCGGCAGCAGTCCCTCGCGGTTATGGAACACGCCGCCGTCGTTGCGGTGCGGGTCACGCTCGCCGGCCGCGATGCGCTCGAGCGCCGGCGCCAGGTCGACGTCGCCCTGCCAGGCCACTCGGCCGTCCAGGTCGCGCACCTCGACGTCGGGCACCACCAGCCCCTGCGCGTCGCCGGGGGCCGGTTCCTCGACCTGCGGCGGGGCCGGTGCCGGCTCCGGTCCCAGCCAGGAATTCGGCGCGAACTGCAAGGCCGCGAACGCGACGGCCAGGATCAGCAGGGTGAGCAACAACGGTTTCTTCGGCATCCGGGGATCCTCCGCGGGTTGGAATCAGCGCCTGCAACCATACCCCCTGCGCCCGCGCAGGGAAGCGGCATCTGCCCGGCACGGCGCGCAGGGACGGTGTTCAGCGAGCCTCAGCCGTCGTCGCTCGGCCAGCGCATCCGGCCCCGTCCCTGCTTGCGCTGTCCGCGGGCCTTCTTGCCGCTCAGGCGGCGTTCCCGCGAGGCGCGGGTCGGGCGCGTCGGGATGCGCGGCGCCGGGGGGCGTTCGGCTTCGCGCAGCAGCTCGGCGAGCCGCGCGAGCGCGTCCTCGCGGTTGCGTTCCTGGCTGCGGAAACGCTGCGCGTGGATGATCAGCACGCCCTCGCGGGAGATACGCTTGCGGGCGATCCGGCACAGACGATCCCGGGTCTCGGGCTTGAGCGCCGCACAGGCGTGGACGCGAAAGCGCAGTTCCACCGCGCTGTCGGTCTTGTTCACGTGCTGTCCACCCGGACCGGTCGAGCGCTTGAAACGAAACTCGAGATCTTCGTCGGGCAATTCGAAATCCGGGCCGACCGCGATCAGCGCCATGGGAGTTCCTCGGCACTCGCGCACGCGGGTGTGGGGATCCCCGCAACGCGGCCGCAGGCGTTCAGACGCTGCCGCAACAGGTGGGCGGTTCGTCGCGCCGGGCGGAATGCAAAACCCGGGCCGTGCGTTGCGCCATCCTCTGCTCCCACCACCGCAACGGGTTGCCAGGATCCCTTCGCGATCCCGGTCAGGCATCGTGCCGGTTTGTTGTCGGCGCCGGAAATCCTTAGGCTATGCGCCTTCCCGGTTCGGGTCACCCTGCGGCCGGCGGCCTCGGTCGGACCCGAATCCTCCGGACTCGCGGGCCACACCGCGCCACCCCGGCCAGGCCCGCAGCAATCGCTGTGCCTCCGCGCAACCGCGGCATCGCGCGGCATCCGCTGCCGGCCGGCGAATCCGTTCATCCACAACCAAGGAGTCTCCATGTCCGCTCTGATCTGCGGTTCCATCGCCTTCGACACCATCATGGTCTTTCCCGATCGCTTCAAGAACCACATCCTGCCGGACAAGGTGCATATCCTCAACGTGTCCTTTCTGGTGCCGGAAATGCGGCGGGAGTTCGGTGGCTGCGCCGGCAACATCGCCTACAACCTGAAATTGCTCGGCGGCGAACCGATCCCGATGGCCACGGTCGGCTCGGACTTCGGCGTGTACGCGGAATGGCTGGACCAGCAGGGAATCGACCGCCGCCATGTGCGGACGATCGACGGCAGCTTCACCGGCCAGGCGTTCATCACCACCGACCAGGACGACAACCAGATCACCGCCTTCCATCCGGGCGCGATGAACTTCTCGCATCACAACCGGGTGCAGGATGCCGAGGGCGTGCGCCTGGGCATCGTCTCCCCCGACGGCCGCGACGGCATGATCCAGCACGCCGCGCAGTTCGCCGAGGCCGGCATCCCGTTCTTTTTCGACGTCGGGCAGGGACTGCCGCTATTCAGCGGCGACGACCTGACACGTTTCCTGGAGCAGGCGACCTACGCTGCCTTCAACGATTACGAGGCGCAGTTGACGGCCGAACGCACCGGCCTGACGCTGGAACAGATGGCCGAGCGTGTCGATGCGATGATCGTGACCCGCGGCGGCGAGGGATCGGACATCTACACGGCGGGCCAGCGCATCACCATCCCCGCGGTGCAACCGACTGCGGTGGTCGACCCCACCGGCTGCGGCGACGCCTACCGCGCGGGCCTGCTCTACGGGCTGGAGAACGGCATGGACTGGGAGACGACGGGGCGGATCGCCTCGCTGCTCGGATCCATCAAGATCGCGACCGCCGGAACCCAGAACCACCACTTCACGCGCGAGCAATTCGCCGAGCGCTTCCACGAGGCCTTCGGCTACCGGTTCTGATCGCGCGATCCCGGCCGGCTCCGGCGGGCCGGGGCACCCGAACCGGTGCCCGCGGGCATCGGGCGGGCACAGTGGACGGCGTAGCGCCCGCTGCCATCCCGGTACATCCCGCAGAGTCAGCAGTCGCCGAGGCGGCGCCCTTCGAGCACGATCTCCATCTGCATCGGTCCCATCGGGGTGTTCATCCGTGCGGACATCGTGCCCTCGGCACGATCACCGAGAAAATGCATCTCGGCATCCATCGTCATGTCCATGCCGTCCTCGTGCTGGCAGCTCATGGTGTAATTCATCCCGTCGGCGCGAACGTCCTGGGAGGTGATCTCGCATTCCTCGACATCGACGTCGAACAACTGCCCGTCGGACAGATCCTCGGCGGTCACGCACTCGCGACTGGTTTCCCGCTGTTCGGGCATCATCCCGTTCGCGAACGTCGTGGTCGTGACCATTTCCCAGTCGCCGGGTTGCAAATTGGGCTGCGTGGCCGAAACCGCAAGGGGCAATGCAAACAGGGCGACTGCGAGGAGGCTGCGATAAGGCATGGCATTTCCTTGTCGTTGGGGTGGAGGCGGGATTCGATCCGGTCGTCCGCTGGACGGGCGCTGCAGACGGATGCGCATGGAAGGCCGCCACGCTGCCACGCCCGCCCTGGAAGGTCAAACCGAAGCCGGCCGGCGGGGTGATACCCTGATCGCCTCACACAGACCGCGCCGGTCGGTCGAGCACGATCGCCGCGCCGCGAATCCGCATGGGGAGGAAGCCTCACGATGCCGCCGCCCACCCGCCCGCCGCGAATCTCCACCGGCAGCCGACCTGCTGCGATCCTGCTGTTGATGCTCAGCCTGCTGGCCGCCTGCTCGCCGCGGCCGGAACCCTTGGCACCGCTACGCGGCGACGCGGTGATCCTCGCCTTCGGGGACAGCCTCACCGCGGGTACCGGCGCCAGCGCCGACCGTTCGTTTCCGGCAGTGCTCGAGCAACGGACCGGGCGCAGCGTGATCAATGCCGGGCGTCCCGGCGAACGCTCGGCCGAAGGCCTGGCCCGTTTGCCAGCGCTGCTCGACGAGCACCGGCCCGACCTGCTGATCCTGACCCATGGCGGCAACGATCTGCTGCGGCGCATGGACATCGACCAGACGCGGGACAACGTCGCGGAAATGGTGCGCCTGGCGCGCTCGCAGGGCGTCGACGTGCTGCTGGTGGCCGTGCCGGCGCCGACCCTGCTGCGGCTGCGCAGCGAACCGATCTACGCCGGGATCGCCGACGAATTCCGCATTCCGCTCGAGGAAGGAGCGCTGGCGCACATCCTGGGCCGGGACGCGCTGAAGGCCGACCCGATCCACCCGAATGCCGCAGGCTACCGCGTACTGGCCGAACGCATTCACGAACTGCTGGTACAGTCCGGAGCGCTTTGATCCTCCGCCGGTTCACGTCCCCGGACGCAGCGGCCGCTGCCGCACTCACCGGGGAGCACCAGTGGCCGAGACAACGCGCAGTGCCCGAGAGCGGCCACAGCGGGAACGTCAGCGCACCGCGGCGAGGAAATGCATGTGCCGTTCGTAGTGTTCGAGCACGTCGTTGATCACGTCCTCCCGGGCCCAGCCCATCACGTCGTAGTCCTGCCCGCCCTCCTTCAGGTGGACCTCGGCGCGGTAGAACTTCAGCGCCTCCAGGCGCTGGTCGCGGGTGTCGCGCATCACGAAGGTCGGGGGTTCGTAGGCGCGCGGTCGCACCGAGTAGAAGAAATCGATCTCGTCGCCGTGGCGTACCTCCACCCACACCCGGCCGTCTTCACCCTGGCCCATCTCGGCTGCCAGCCCCTGCTTGCGCAGTTCCTCGGCGACCTCGCTCAGCGCCGGCTTGACCGACTCGGCGATGTAGCGGATCACTTCCTTGCGCTTGGGCTGGTGAATCAGCGCATGCAGCCGGTTGCGCCAGTTGCGGACGGCATGCGGCCCGCTGGGCATCACCCGTGCCTCGCGCAGGCTGACGCGCTTCACGCCCTCGATGCGCAATGCGCTGAGTAACCCCCAGCACATCAGGATCATCACGATCGTGAACGGGAGCGCGCTGGCGATCGTCGCGGTCTGCAGGGCCGCAAGCCCCCCGGCGATCAGCAGCGCCGCGGCGACGACACCTTCGACGATCGCCCAGAAAATGCGCTGCCAGGTGCGGGACTCGTCCCGCCCGCCGGAGGTCAGGATATCCACCACCAGCGAGCCCGAGTCCGACGAGGTCACGAAGAACGTCACCACCAGGGTCGTCGCGATCAGCGCCATCAACCCCGACAGCGGCAGGTGTTCGAAGAACTGGAACAGTGCCACCGAAGTGTCGGCGGCCACCGCGTCCGCCAGTTCGGTGATGCCCTGCACCATGATCATGTGCAGCGCGGTGTTGCCGAAGAAGGTCATCCACATCAGCGTGAAACCCAACGGCACCAGCAGCACGCCGACCACGAACTCGCGGATCGTGCGCCCGCGCGACACCCGCGCGATGAACATGCCGACGAACGGTGCCCAGGCGATCCACCAGCCCCAGTAGAACAGCGTCCAGCCGCCGATCCAGCTGGTCGGCTCGTAGGCATAGAGGTTGAAGGTCATGTGGAACAGCTGCGACACGTAATTGCCGGTGTTCTGGACCAGTGTCTGCAGCAGGAACACAGTGGGTCCGGCGACCAGCACGAAAGCGAGCAGGCCGCCGGCCAGGATCATGTTCAGCAGCGAGATGCGGCGAATCCCGGCGTCGAGGCCAAGGGCCACGGAGACCGTCGCGATCGCGGTGATCACCGCGATCAGGATCACCTGGATCGTGATCGTGCTGGGCACGCCGAACAGGTACTCGAGGCCGGAGTTGATCTGGATCACGCCGAAACCGAGCGAGGTGGCTACCCCGAAGATCGTCCCCAGCACCGCAAAGATGTCGACGACGTGACCGATCGGCCCGTAAATGCGCTCCCCGATCAGCGGATACAGCGAGGAACGGATCGTCAGCGGCAGCCCGTGGCGAAACGCGAAATACGCGAGCGCCAGGGCCACCACGGCGTAGATCGCCCAGGCATGCACTCCCCAGTGGAAGAAGGTGATGCGCATCGACTGCCGCGCGGCTTCCACGGTCTCGGGATCGCCGACCGGCGGTGTCACGTAATGCATGACCGGTTCCGCGACACCGAAAAACATCAGGCCGATCCCCATCCCGGCGGAGAAAAGCATCGCGAACCAGGATCCGTAGCTGTAGTCAGGCTCGCTGTGATCCGGACCGAGCTTGATCCGTCCGAAACTCGAGAGCGCCAGTGCGATCACGAACACGATGAACCCGGCGACCGCCAGCACGTAGAACCAGCCCACCGACTCGATGATCCACCCCTGGACCGCGTCGAACAGGACCCCAGCGGTTTCGGTGAATACCGCCGCGAGCAGCACGAAGACCAGGGTCAGGACCGCTGAAACGATGAATACCGGCGGATTCATCTGGATCCACGGCCGCGCCCCCTCGGCAGCCCCGACATTCGCCTCGTCACGCTCCGCCATCTGCATCCCCCCGAGATCTCAGCTGACCGGCCGACACCGGCCCAAAGGCACTTGAGCACGAAGCGCAGCTCGCGGTCAAAAGGCACTTTACGCTGGGGGCGGCTGGAAATGGCGCGCACGTGGCCTATCCTTAAAGTTCAAAGACCCGAAGTGAAACGACATACGAGTGATCATGATCAGGTTCAGAACTTTCGGACTGCCGGTATTTGCGATGCTGGCGCTGGGCACGAACCAGGCCGCGTTGGCCGACTCGGAGCAGGAATTGCAGCGCGGTGCCGGCGCAGACGACGCCGGCCTCCTGATGCTGGCGCAACAGACTCCGCGCAGCACGTTCCGTGGCCAGCCGGAGTATCCGCCGCCCGACTACCTGGCCGAGTTCGAGGAAGGAGAGCAGCGCGAGACCCAGCGGCAGCGGCAGGATTCCGGCCAGCGCTTCGACCCGCGCAGTGTGGACCGCGGACAAGCGGCCCCGGAGTTCGCGCCCGGCGGCTACGACCGCAGCCTCCCCGGCCGCGCGGGCGAACGCGCGCAAACGCCCCGCACCGACTTCGGTTCGGTGACCGGGTACGGCAGCGCACCGGCCACCCCTGGCACGATGCCCCGGCGCGGCGACTACGGTGAGCCCCGGCGCGGCGACTACGGTGAGCCCCGGCGCGGCGACTACGGTGACCCGTACCGGCCGGGCGCGGTTCCCGGCGATCGGGGCCGCATGCCGGATCCGCGCGACCGCAGGCCCCCGACGACCGGCGCCGGCGAATACCCGGGTGACCAACCGCGCTGGCCGGAGCGCCCACCGGCGCCCACCGGCGAACACCAGTGGCCGACCGCACCTGGGGGCAGCTACCTCACCCGGCCCGAGTTTCCCTCGGCGCAGCGGGAACGCAGCCGACCGGACGCGCCCTCTCGCGACTTCCCGGACGCGCCGGAATTCCCAGCGCCGGGCCGCGGCAGCTTCGACTGGCAGCGGTAGCGCGACCGATCAGCGCTGGCGGCGCCAGATCAGCGTCAGGTTATTGACCGGCATCGCGACCTGGCCGACGAGTTCCAGCTCGCAGCGCTGCGCGGCGTTGCGCAGATCGGCCAGGTCGCGCACCCCCATCCCGGGATCGCTGCGGCGCAGTGCCGCATCGAACGCGGCATTCGACGCCGCGGTTTGCCGGCCATCGACCGAAAAAGGCCCATACATCGCGAATACCCCGCCGCCGCGCAACACCTGCGCGACCCCGGCGAGCATCGCGAGCACCTCGCGCCAGTGCATGATGTGCGCGGTATTGGCCGTGTAGGCATAGTCGAAGACCTCGTCCGGCCAGGGGCCGGTCGCCACGTCGAGCGCGCGCGCAGGGCGCAGGTTGGCCAGACCCGCAGCCGCGCGCCAGGCCTCGATGCCCCCGAGATGGGCGGCGACATCGCTCGGCTGCCATTCCAGATGCGGCAGCGCCGCAGCGAAATGCACCGCATGCTGGCCGGTCCCGCTGCCGATCTCGAGCACGTTTCCCGGAGCGCCGAACCACTCGCGCAGCACCTCCAGAATCGGGCCCTTGTTCTGCTCGGCCGACTCGGCAAAGGGCCGCTGCATGGTCATGCCTGCTGCAGCCGCTGACGCAGCCAGTCGATGGTCGCCTGCGTAGCCGCGTCATGGGTATGGCCCGCACCCGGTTCGGCGAAATCCTCGAGCACGCGGCCGGCCAGCTGCTTGCCCAGCTCGACGCCCCACTGATCGAAGGCATTGATATCCCAGAGCGTCGCGAGCAGGTAGATCTTGTGCTCGTAGAGCGCGATCAGCGCACCAAGCGTCTGCGGGTCCAGCCGCTCGAGCAGAATCACCGTGCTTGGCCGGTTGCCCGGGAAGCTGCGATGCGGCGCCAGCCGCGCCACTTCCGCCTCCGGCAGCCCCTGCGCGGCCATCTCCGCCGTTGCCTCCGCGGCGGTCTTGCCCAGGGCCAGCGCCTCGGCCTGCGCGACCAGGTTCGCGAGCAGGATCGGATGATGCTCGGGCAGGCCGTGTTCCGGTTGCGCGACCCCGATGAACTCGGCGGACGCCCAGCGCGTGCCCTGATGCAGCAACTGGTAGAACGCATGCTGCCCGTCGGTGCCGACCGCACCCCAGACCAGCGCCCCGGTCTCGCGCTCGGCTGCCCTGCCATCGTGGCGTACGCCCTTGCCCAGGCTCTCCATCTCCGCCTGCTGCAGGTACGACGGCAGCAGTTTCAGCCGTTCGTCATAGGGCAGCACCACCCGCGCACAGGCGCCCAGCAGGTTGTGGTTCCAGACATCCACCAGCGCCATGCGCATCGCGGCATTCGCGGCGACCGGCGCCTCCAGCACATGCCGGTCCATTGCATGGGCGCCGGCCAGAAACGCGCGAAATCCATCCATGCCGAGATACAGCGCGATCGGCAGGCCGATCGCAGACCACACCGAATAGCGCCCGCCAACCCAGTCCCAGAACCCGAACATGTTGCGCGTATCGATGCCAAACGCGGCGACCCGCTCGGCATGCGTCGACACGGCCACGAAATGCCGGGACACCGCCTCGGGGTGATCGGTATGGCGCAGCAGCCAGGATCGGGCGGAGCGGGCGTTGGTCAGCGTTTCCTGGGTGCCGAAGGTCTTCGAAGCGACGATGAACAGCGTGGTCTCGGGATCGACCTGCGCGAGCACCGCATCCAGTGCGGCACCGTCGATGTTGGAGACAAAATGCATGTCCAGCGCACGCCCGTCGGCCGCGGGCACCGCCAGCGGCGCCAGCGCCCGACAGACCATCCGCGGCCCCAGGTCGGACCCGCCGATGCCGATGTTGACCACGCTGCGGATCGGGCGCCCGGAATACCCGCGGTGGCTCCCGTCGTGGACCCCACGCACCAGATGGCCGATGGCATCGAGAACGGCGTGCACGTCGCCGACCACGTCGCGGCCGTCGATCATGCATTGGGCCTCGCGCGGAAGGCGCAGCGCCATGTGCAGCGCCGCCCGATCCTCGGTGGTGTTCACGTGCTCCCCCCGGTTCTGGTGCTCCAGCGCCTGATCCAGCCGCGCCGCGCCCGCGAGCGCGTACAGCGCCTGCCAGGCCGCTTCGTCCAGACGCTGGCGGGTCCAGTCCAGACGCATGCCCGCCAGGTCGAGCACATCGCGCTCTACCCGGCCCGGCTCTTCGGCGAGCAGGTCGCGCAAACGAATGTCGCGGAGGCGGTCGCGCGCTTCGGCCAGTTGCGGCCAGGGCAATGCAGCGTCGGTCTGGGACACGGGAACTCCTACAGGTCTGCGGGCATGAAAAAGTCGTAGGCCTTACACTACCAGGCACTAAAACTACAATGGCAGCCGCGGCCAGACAACGCGACCCCGGAGTCCGCATCATGCGCATCCTCTTTGCGAGCAGTGAAGCCTACCCCCTCGCCAAGACCGGCGGGCTGGGCGATGTCAGCTCGAGCCTGCCCGCCGCGCTGAAACAACGGCGGCAGGATGTGCGCCTGGTGTTGCCGGCGTATCCGCGGGCGGTCAGCCGGCTGGCGGATCCGACCCGGCTGCCCGGCCCCGCCAGCGCGCCCTGGAGCCTGATCCAGGGGTATCTGCCGGGCACTTCGGTGATGGTCTATCTGGTCGACTGGCCGATGTACTTCCAGCGCGACGGCGATCCCTACCGGGCCACCGATGGCAGTGACTGGCCGGACAACGCGCAGCGATTTGCCGCCTTCGCGCAGGCGGTGGCCGCAATCAGCGTCGACGACGCGCAGCTCGACTGGGCTCCGGAAATCCTGCACGTAAACGACTGGCAGACCGGGCTGGTTCCGGTCCTGCTGCGACACCATCCGCAGCGACCGCCAACCCTGTTCACGATCCACAACCTCGCCTACCAGGGTCTGTTTCCGGGCGAACTGCGTCACACACTGGGGCTTGCGGAGGACCTCTGGCATTGGGAGGCGCTCGAGTTCCACGGGCAGCTGTCGTTCATGAAAGGGGGCCTGGTATTCTCCGACGCGATTACAACCGTCTCCCCGACCTACGCGCGCGAGATCCAGACACCGGAGTCCGGAATGGGTCTCGACGGCCTGCTGCGGGCGCGCTCGGCCCGCCTGCACGGAATCCTGAACGGCGTCGACTACGGCGAGTGGAACCCGGAGAGGGACGGCTACCTGACCGCGCACTACCATGCCGACGACCTGGCGGGCAAGGGCGCCAACAAGGCCGCGCTGCAGCATGAACTGCAGCTGCCGGAGGCCCCCGATCTGCCGCTGATGGGCTACGTCGGGCGCATGGTGCCGCAAAAGGGCATCGACCTGCTGCTCGAGGCCTGCGAGCCGTTCCTCGCGGAGCGGCGGATGCAGCTGGCGCTGGTCGGCAGCGGCGACCGCGTCTTCGAGGAATCGGCGCGCGCGCTCGCGCGTGCACACCCGGACCATTGCAGCGTGGTGATCACCTACAACGAGGGGCTGGCGCACCAGATCGAGGCTGGGGCCGACGCCTTCCTGATGCCCTCGCGTTTCGAACCCTGCGGCCTGAACCAGATGTACAGCCTGCGCTATGGTACCCCGCCGATCGTTCACGCCACCGGGGGGCTGGCGGATACCGTGATCGACGCGAACCCGGCAACCCTGGACGACGGCACCGCCACGGGCTTCTGCTTCGTTCCTGCAACCGCCGCCGCGTTGAGCGAGGCGATCGGGCGCGCCCTGGCCCTGTTTGGCGAACCCGGACAGGAACGCTGGCGGACGATGATCCGCAACGGCATGGCGCGGGATTTCGGCTGGGGCCAGAGTTCGGCGGCCTACCTGCGACTCTACCGCGAACTGCGCGGATCGAGCCGCGCTTGACCGGCCGGTCATTCCGGGCGCCACCAGTGCCTGGGGTATAATGCGCGCCCTTCAACCCGAACAGGCAACGAGGCCGGCCTTCACGCCGGCCTCGTTCGTGCAGGCGCTACCATGATCCAGAACCGCATCGACGAACGCTTTCGGCCCAAGGACAAGGAGCTGCGCGCCCGCGTCCGGCTGTTCGGCGAACTGCTGGGCAACGTGATCCGCCGGCTCGAGGGCGAAGCGGTGCTGAACGCGGTCGAGACGCTGCGCAAGGGCTTCGTGACCCTGCGCAAGCGCGAGGATCCGAGGCTGCGCGAGCGCATGATGCGCTGCATTGTGCACCAGACACCCGAGATGACCGAGCGCATCATCCGGGCTTTCAGCATCTACTTCAGCCTGGTCAACATCGCCGAGGAGGACCTGTTCTACCGCTGGCGCCGTGCCCAGGTCAGCAGCGGCGAACCGCTCTGGACCGGTTCCTTCGACCGCACCCTGCGCCAACTGCACGAGGAGGGAATCTCCGCCGCGGAACTGGAACGGCTGCTGGAGGAACTCAGCTACATGCCGGTATTCACGGCCCATCCCACCGAGGCGCGCCGGCGCACGACGATGCAGAACCAGCGCCGTGTATTCCGGACCGCGGATCGGCTCAACCAGCCGCGGATCGGCGCCGAGGAGCGCCGGTCGCTGATCGCGGAGCTCGAGGCACAGATCCAGATCCTCTGGCGCACCAACGAGGTACGGGTAAAGAAGCCGCAGGTGCGCGACGAGATCAAGTACGGGCTGTTCTATTTCGAGGAAAGTCTGTTCGAAGCGATCCCGCAGACCTACCGCTACCTTGAGAACGCGGTACGGCGCACCTACGGCATCCGGCCCGACGGGAGCCTGCCCATCCGGATACCGGCGTTTCTGCGCTTCGGCTCGTGGATCGGCGGTGACCGCGACGGCAACCCGAACGTGACGCCGGAAGTCACCGCGCTGGCCTGTCGCCTGGCGATGCAGCAGGTGCTCCGGGAATACCTGCGCCGCGTTGCGGAACTGCGCAACGTGCTCACACATTCCTCGCTGATGTGTCAGCCTTCGGCCGATTTCCTGGCCAGCCTCGAGGCCGACAACAGCATCGCGCCCGCGGTGTTCCAGGGCCACATGGATCGCTACGAGACCGAGCCCTACCGGCGCAAGCTGCAGATCATGGCGTATCGCCTGAAAGAGACGCTGGCGACGGTGGAACGGCGCCTGTCCGGCGAGAGCGCGGTGCTGCCGGTGGCGTCGGCCTATGCCGGCGCCGACGCCTTCGTCGCGGACCTGCGCGTGATGCACGACTCGCTGGTCAGCCATGGCGAGCGCAACATCGCCGCAAGCGAACTGACCGACTTGATCCGCCTCGCCGAAACCTGCGGCTTTCACCTGCATCACCTCGACGTGCGCCAGGAATCGACGGTGCACAGCGCGGCGGTTGCGGCCATCCTGGCCCAGACCGGACTGTCCGCCGACTATGAAACGCTGGCCGAACCCGAACGCATCGCGCTGCTGAGCGAACTGATCGACCGGACCGAACTGCCCGATCCGGATCCCGAACAGCTGGATGCCGCTGCGCACGAAACCCTGCGCGTGTTCGAAGTGATCCGCGACATGCGCCAGGAGGTCGGCTCCCAGGGCATCGGCACCTACGTGATCTCGATGACCCACGCCGCCTCACATGTGCTCGAGGTCCTGTTCCTCGGCCGCCTCACCGGGCTGGCGGGCAAGACCGCCGACGGCCCGTTCTGCCATCTGCGCATCACTCCGCTGTTCGAGACGATCGAGGATCTGCTGCACGTGGAGGACGTGCTCAATGGCCTGCTCGGCACTCCGACCTATGCGCGCATGCTCGCCGCGGGCGGCAACCTCCAGGAAGTCATGCTTGGCTACTCGGATTCCTGCAAGGACGGCGGCATCCTGGCCTCGAGCTGGAACCTCTACGAGGCGCAGAAAAAGATCGTCGCGATCACCACGCGCTTCGGTGTGCGCTGCCAGCTGTTCCATGGCCGCGGCGGCACCGTCGGCCGCGGCGGCGGCCCGACTCACGAGTCCATCCTGGCCCAGCCACCGGCCACGGTGCAGGGCCGGATCAAGTTCACCGAACAGGGCGAGGTGCTGTCGTACAAATACAGCAACGTCGAAACCGCCGTGTACGAAATCGGCGTCGGTGCCACCGGACTGATCCTTGCGAGCCGCGGACTGATCCGCGCGCCAACCCACGACCGCGACGCAGACATGGCGACGATGCACGAGCTCGCGCAGCTCGGCGAGGACGCCTACCGGGAACTGGTCGACCGCACCCCCGGAGTACTCGATTACTTCTACGAAGGCACGCCGGTGCAGGAAATCGGCTTTCTGAACATCGGGTCGCGCCCCTCGCACCGGCGCAAGAGCGACCGCTCGAAGAGCTCGATCCGTGCAATTCCCTGGGTTTTCGGCTGGGCCCAGTCGCGTCACACCCTGCCCGCCTGGTACGGCATCGGGTCGGCGCTGGCCGCCTGGCGCGGAGAGGATCCGGCCCGGCTGGAGCTGCTGCAGCAGATGTACCGCGACTGGCCGTTCTTCCGCTCGCTGCTGTCCAACACCCAGATGGCGCTGACCAAGGCCGACCTGCGCATGGCCGCCGAGTACGCGAAACTGTGCAGCGACCAGGAACTGGCGGAGCGAGTGTTCGGGAAAGTGCGCGACGAGTACGCACGCACGGTGCGCGAGGTGCTGCTGGTGGCCCAGCTCGAGGCGCTGATGGACGAAACGCCGCTGCTGGCGCTGTCGCTGCAGCGGCGCAATCCCTACCTGGATCCGCTGAACAGCATCCAGATCCACCTGCTGCGCGAATCGCGGGCGCTGGAGGCCGGACAGCCGGAAGACGAGGAAATAGACAACCCCTGGATGTCGCCGCTATTGCGTTCGATCAATGCCATCGCGGCGGGGATGCGCAACACCGGTTGAGGCACCGGGCTCCGCCCCGCTGGGTTGCGGTAGACAACTCAGCGGGGCGCGGAGCGCCGCGTCAGGCCGCCTGAACGGGGATCTCGTGACCGGTGCGGGTGATCGCGTTGCCCGGGCCCAGGTAGACCAGGTTCGGCATGAAGCGGCTGGCCTCGGCAGCATCGAGTTGCGCGTAGGCACAGATGATCACCCGGTGCCCGACCGCGGCCTTGTGCGCCGCGGCTCCGTTCACCGACACCACGCCGGAGCCGGGTTCGGCCTCGATCGCGTAGGTGGTGAAGCGTTCGCCATTGTCGATGTTGTAGATCTGGATCTGCTCGAACGGCAGCATGCCCGCGGCCTGCAGCAGGTGCGTGTCGATCGCGCACGAGCCTTCGTATTCGAGCTCGCAGTGCGTGACTCGCGCCTGGTGCAGCTTGCCCTTCAGTAGCGTAATCATCATAGACGGCGTTCCGTTGGCACTGACGACCAGACGTGATTTGTGCGGCGCATTATGAGGGAAACACCCGCATCGGTAAACTTCCCCCATCACAAGCGCAGGTTGTCAATCAGCCGAGTGCCATCGAGCCAGGCCGCTGCCAGCAGGATCAATTCCCGGTCATCTGCAGCCGGTTCCTGCAAATCGCTGCGGCGTCGAACTTCGACATAATCCGGTTCGAAACCGGCCTCGCGCAGCCGTTCCCGAGCCTGCGCGGTCGCTTCCGCAAACACCGCCGGCCACCGGTCGGGCGCTTCCAGACAGACCGCGGCGGCCTCCTGCAGGCTGCGGTAGAGTTCCGGCGCACGCCCCCGAGCTGACTCGGACAGCTGACCATTGCGCGAACTCAGCGCCAGGCCGTCCGGCTCGCGCACGGTGGGCACCGCGTCGATCAGAACCGGGAAATTCAGCGCCGCCACCATGGCCTCGATCAGCTTCAACTGCTGATGGTCCTTTTCCCCGAAGACCGCGACGTCCGGCTGCACCAGGTTGAACAACTTGGCCACAACCGTCGCGACGCCATCGAAATGTCCGGGGCGGGACGCGCCCTCGAGAATCCCGGACAGCTGCGGCACCGTCACCCGTGCCGGCGGATGTCCCTGCGGGTACATCTCGGCCGGCTCCGGGCAGAACAACGCATCGACCCCGGCCTCGGCGAGCTTCTTCGCGTCGGCGTCGAGCGTGCGCGGGTAGCGTTCCAGGTCATCGGAGCGGTCGAACTGCATCGGATTCACGAACACACTGACGAGCACCCGATCGCCGCGCTCCCGGGCATGACGCACCAGCGCCAGATGTCCGGCGTGCAGGTTGCCCATCGTCGGCACGAACGCCAGCACCTGCGAATCGCGCCGCCGCCACTCGCGACAGAGAGCCGCCACCTGTCTCCGGTCGTAGACGATGCGCATCGCCGTCAGTCGAACGTATGGACGCCGGAGACCGGGAATCGGCGCGAGCGCACCGCGTCGGCGTAGGCCGCGACCGCCGCCGCGAGACTGCCGGCGCCGGCCAGGAAATCCTGCGCGAAGCGCGGTGGCTTGGGTGTCAGGCCGATCACGTCCTGCAGCACCAGCACCTGGCCGTCGCATTCCGGGCTGGCACCGATCCCGATCACCGGAACCCCGGCCGCATGCGTGATCCGCGTCGCCAGCAACTCGGGCACGCTCTCGAGCAAAAGGCATTGCGCACCCGCGACCTCGAGCGCACGCGCCTCGGCCTGCATCTGCTCGGCCGCCACGACGCCGCGCCCCTGCACACGGTAGCCGCCGTACTGGTGCACCGCCTGGGGCGTCAGCCCGAGGTGCGCACACACCGGGATGCCCGCGCCGACCATGCGCTGCACGAGATCGGCATGCCCGCCGCGGCATTCGACCTTGATCATCTGCGCACCCGCACGCATCAACGCGCCGCCCTGCTCGACTGCGGTCGCGGCATCGCGGTCGCCCAGGAACGGCAGATCGGCCATCAACAACGCGCGCCGCGCGCCCCGCGCAACGGCTTCGAGATGGTAGATCATCTGTTCAATGGTCACCGGCAGCGTCGTGTCGTGGCCCTGGACGACCATACCCAGCGAGTCCCCGACCAGGATCACATCGATGTCTGCAGCATCCAGCAGGCGGGCGAAACTCGCGTCGTAGGCGGTCAGACAGGTGATCGGCCGATGCTCGTGCTTGTATTTCTCCAGCGTTCGGATAGTCGTGCGCATGGCTCCTCCGTTACCGCTCACAGATGGATCGGGAGCGGATTGAAGTAATGCCGGCCGCCGGGAACCTGCTCCAGGAACTGCAGCAGCTGCCGAAAATCCGCGTCGCTGTTCACCCAGTCGATCTCGGCGGCGTTCACGATCACGAGTGCGGCCGAATCGAAATGGTAGAAGAAGTCGGTGTAGGCCGCATTCAGACGCTGCAGGTAGGCGGCGTCGATATGACGCTCGTACGACCGCCCCCGACGCCGGATCCTTTCCAGCAGCACGTCGACCGGGGCCTGCAGGTAGACGACCAGGTCCGGACTCGGAAGCTGCGGGCGCAGCTGGCGATACATCTCGTGGTAGATCCCGATCTCGTCGGACGACAGGTTCAATTCCGCGAACAGCGGATCCTTGTCGACCAGGTAATCCGCCACATGGAGGCGCTCGAACAGCCGCATCTGCGCAACCGGCTTGAGCTGGCGCACCCGCTGCACCAGAAAATGGAGCTGCGTGGCGAGCGCGTAGCGGGAACGGTCGACATAGAAACGCTCGAGGAACGGATTCTCATCGGGCTCCTCGAACAGCGCCTCGGCCCGCAGATGCTGCACCAGCATCCGCGCGAGGCTGGACTTGCCCACGCCGATCGGCCCTTCGACCGCCACGAAACGGAAGTTGCCCAGGCTCACGCGCTGATCCCCGCTTCCCGGCAATCGTCGATCGGCACGAGCCCGGACGCCATCCGGCTGCACAGCTCGGACAATGCGCCGTGTCCGGGAATCCGCAGCTCCGGCGCGAGTTCCTGCAGCGGGAACAGCACGAAGTCGCGCTCGGCGATCCCGGGGTGAGGCACGCGCAAACCCGGTGCATCGATCACGCAACCGCCGTACAGCAGGATATCCAGATCCAGCAGCCGGGGACCCCAGCGCTGGCCGTCGCGGCGGCGGCCGAAGGCGCGTTCGATGCGCTGCAGCTCGCGCAGCAGCTCGGCCGGCGCGAGTGCGGTCCGGATCCGGGCCACTGCGTTCACGTAGTCGGGCTGATCCTGCGGACCCATCGGCGGATTGCGGTACCGGCGCGAACACGCGACCAGCCGGCTGTCCGGAATGTCCCGGGACAGCCGGACACAGGCCCCCGACACCTGTGCCGCAGGATCTCCGAGGTTGGCGCCGATCCCAACATAGGCGTCTACTACCGCCGCGCTCATGACGCCGGCCGCGCCTTGCGCCTGCGACGGCGCCTCGGCCGGGAACCCACGGGCGCCGGTTCGGTGCCGGATGAAGCCCAGACCGCGTCCTGCTGGCGCGCCTCGTCGCTGTCCTGGAATCGCGTCCACCAGTCGCAGAGATCGGGATCGGCCTGCCCCGCGCGCGCGCGCAGACACAGGAAGTCGTAGCCCGCCCGGAATCGGGGATGGGTGAGCAGCCGCGCCGCGCGGGCACCCTGGCTGCGCGGGAGCCGCTGCTGCAGCTCCCAGATCTCGCGCACCACCAACGCGTGGCGCCGGGGGATCGACACCCGCTGCGCCTGGCGCTCGAGTACCGCCGACGCTGCCTGCTGCCACGCCAACGCCGGCTCCTCGCCAGCGTCGAGGCGCGCCTGCGCCTCGCGCTGCACCGGCGCCCAGAGCAGGGCGGCGTACAGAAAAGCCGGATGCACACCCAGCCCATCCTGGATCCGGCTGTCGGTGTTGGTCAACGCTTCGACCAGGAACGCACGCACGCCGGAACCGCTGTCCGGTTCGCCGAAGCATTCCGCGGTCTGCGGGAACATGATGGCGAAAAGCCCGAAACGTTCGAGTTCGTCCAGGCAGGTCACTGCGGCCCCGCTGTGGAAGAGCTTCAGAACCTCGTCGAACAGCCGTGCAGGCGCGGCCGTGGTGAGCAGATCGGAGTGCCGGTGCAGCGCGTCGTCGACCTCAGGGGCCAGACGCAGACCCAGCTTCGCCGCGAAGCGAACGGCACGCAGCATGCGCACCGGGTCCTCGCGCAGGCGCTGCTCCGGGTCGTTGCCGATCAGTCGCAGCACGCCCTCGTGCAAGTCCTTCACGCCGTTGGTGAAGTCCAGTACCGAATAGTCGGCGATGTCGTAGTACAGCGCGTTGACGGTGAAGTCGCGGCGCCGGGCATCCTGCTCGATGGTGCCATAGCAGTTGTCGCGCAGGATGCGCCCGTCTTCGCTCAGTTCGACATTGCCGTCGTCCTCCTCCTCGGCCCCGATCGGCGCACGGAAGGTCGCGACCTCGATGATCTCGCGCCCGAAGGTTACATGCGCCAGACGGAAGCGGCGCCCGATCAGACGGCAGTTCCGGAACAGCCGACGCACGTCCTCGGGATGGGCGTCGGTGGCGACATCGAAATCCTTGGGCTCGCGCCCGAGCAGCAGATCGCGCACGCCGCCCCCGACCAGACAACTCCGGAACCCCGCATCCCGCAGCCGATACAGCACCTTCAGGGCGTTGTCACTGATCGCGGCGCGCGAGATCGGGTGCTGGGCACGAGGGTACACCCGCGGCTGCATCGTGGCTGGGGCTAGCTGGCTCACCGTGTGTCGTCATATCGGGAAAGCCCCGTATGATAGCAGCTCGCCCCCGGCGTGCACCGGAAACGCCTCCGGAAGCCGCCCTGCGCCCTCGTGCACGAACGCCCGCCCCCGGAAACCCGGAGCCCAATGCAGCGTCGTTCAGCGGAAGAGCTGGCGGATCGGCGCGACCTCTCCGGTGGCGCGGTGACGCAGGTAGTCGTCGAGGATCCGGCGGTGGTCGAACGCGAGCGCGAACTCCCGGTCCTCGGGGTCGCGCCACTGCAATGCGCGCGCGTCGTCCTGCGCACACGCATCGCCTTCGCCGCGAGCGACGTAGACCGCGCTCACGGTATGCCCCCGGGGATCCCGCTCAGGGTCGGAGTAGAGGCCCAGCAGACATTCCAGCCGGACCTCCAGCGCCGTCTCCTCGCGCGCCTCGCGTCGGGCGGCCTGCTCCACCGTCTCGCCCTCGTCGACGAAACCGCCCGGCAGGGCCCATCCGAACGGCGGATTCCGGCGCTCGATCAGCAGCACCCGGCCCGGATGCGCCGGCTGGCGGATGATCAGATCGACCGCCAGCAGCGGCGTGCGCGGACGTTGGACGTTCATCATTCCCCCTCCTTGCGGATGAAGCGCCGAATATGCCGGCGCTCGCGCTTGTCCGGGCGCCGGCCTGGGCCCCGGTCGAGACGCTCCTGCCGGCGCCGTTCGGCCTCGGCCTCGCGCCGGGCAATGCTTTCGGGAGTCTCCTGGTACAGCGTCCGCGCCTCGGAGGCGGGCCGCCGCTGCGAGTTGATCCCGACGACTTCGATGTCGAACACTTCCTGGCCGCGGTGAATGGTCAGCCGGTCCCCGGGATGCAGCTTGCGTCCCGGCTTGCAGCGATCGCCGTTTACGTGCACCTTCCCTCCTGCAACCGCCTCGGTGGCCAGTGCCCGGGTCTTGAAGAACCGCGCGGCCCAGAGCCATTTGTCGATACGCAGCGACGCGCGCTCGGGCCCGGTCTCCATCAACGCCCCTGTCCACCGGGGACCGATATTACCTGTCCTCTGGAGGTTTCATGGCACTGCCCCATCTGCATCTGATCAGCTTTCCGTTGTGTCCGTTCGTGCAGCGTAGCGTCATCACGCTGAAACACAAGAATATCCCGTTCGAACGGACCTACCTCGATCCCACCGCGCTGCCGGATTGGTTCCTGGAGAAATCCCCCACCGGCAAGGTCCCGCTGCTGATCGTCGACGAACGCAGCGTGCTGTTCGAGTCCGCGGCGATCAACGAGTACCTGGACGAAATCTCCCCGCCCCGACTGCTGCCGGAAGACCCGCTGGAACGGGCCCAGGCCCGCGCCTGGATCGCGCTCGCATCGGAGATGATCGCGGCTCAGTTCCGCTGGATGGGCGCACCCACCGAGGAAGCCTTCGGCGAGGCCCGCGACGAGGCCGCAAAGGGTTTGCGCCAGTTCGAAAAGCAGTGCCGAGCCGGCCCCTGCTTCACCGGACCCGATTTCTCGCTGCTCGACGCCACCGTGGCACCGGTGCTGATGCGCTACGAACTGCTGCAGGATCCCGGCAGCCCCTGGCAGCCGGCGGAGTTCCCGAACCTTGCGCGCTGGTGGCAACACATCTCGGAAATGCCTGCGGTGCGCGAGTCCGTGCCCGACGATTTCCTGGCACGCCTGCCCCGCTTCCTGAACAATCAGCAGGGCTTTGCCGGACCGCGCCTGGCCGCCGGTCTCGCGGAACGGGGCCACTGACCCGGCCAGTCCACGATGAAGTCCTCCAGCGGCAGGTCGGGTGCCTCGTCCTCGCGGACCACCCGGCCCGCCACCGAGACCCCCGCCGCGCGCACGCTGTCCGGATCCCCCGAGAGCAGCGGGTGCCAGGCGGGCAGCGGAACCCCCCGGTGCCGGAGGCGATAGGCACAGGTCGGCGGCAGCCACTCGTATTCGGCAACGGTCGCTAGCGTCACGCGCAGGCAGTCGGGCACCTGCTGGTGCCGGTTCGGGTAGTCGGAACAGCGGCCGGTCGTGCAATCCAGCAGACGGCAGGCAAGCCAGGTATGCGCGAGCGCTCCGCTGTCCTCGTCTTCCAGCTTGTGCAGGCAGCAGCGCCCGCAGCCGTCGCACAGGGCTTCCCACTCCGCCTCGTCGAGCGTCGCCAGCGGACGTTCCCAGAACGGTTCGGGCATCAGGAAGCCTCTGCCGGAGCGTCGTCGAGGCGACGCTGCCCGGCCTGTTCCAGACGCTCCAGCACCCGTTCCCAGCGGTCGGGCGTCGCGTAGTGCATCAGCATCCGCCCGCGCCGCCCCGGCACGACGATCGCCAGCCCGTTTTCCGGATACAGCCAGTAGTCCTGATCGTCCTCCAGCCGGATCCGCGACACCGGGTCGCCGAAACGTTCCCGGATCAAGTCTCCATCCCAGCGGGCGCGGGGGATGTAGCTCAATTCCGCCACTGGTACACGCCCCAGTTCGATCAGCGCGGCATCGCCCAGCCCGTACCGGCGAGCCCCACTCGGCATCGGCCGCTCCGACGTTCGCTGCTCCCAGACGCGCTCGAGCGCTGGTTCGTCCAGGTCGAGGACCATCACGAGATTGGCCTCGAACGGCGGGATCCGGGCGTTGGAGAAAAAGGCCTCCACGCTGCGGGCACCGTCGGGTTCGACGAACAGCCGGATATCGGGGACGGGCAGGCGCCCGGCGAGATCCGCCAGCGTCGTCTCGCCCAGCACGATCCCGAGCACCCGGACCCGGTCCGCGCCCAACACCTCGATCTGCCACGGCAGGTTCTCGAAGCGCTGGACCTGGGGTTCCCGGGGCACCAGCAGAAAGGCCGCCAGCAGTGCCGCCAGCAACAGCCCCACGAACCACCAGCCTACTGCACGTACACGCATCCGCCCTCCGAACTCGAATTTCACACACCCCGCGGCGCGTGCCCTCCGGCGCCGGCCCGCGGCGGCGCCAGTATAACAACGCGCCCGCCCGAAGCGGTGCCAGCCCCTACCCGCCCCCCCATTCCGGCGAAGGGTCTTTTCTCCCCTCTCCCGCAGGCGGGAGAGGGGCCGGGGGTGAGGGTGATTGCATTACGGGCGGCCCGACACCCGAGCACGGACCTGGCGCACGGTCCCCGCCGGTCATGGAAGGTTTTGCGCGTCTGGTGCGTCTTCTGCCGGCACACCCGCGCGGCCGACAAGCGACCGTCCTGGCCGCGCGCCCAGCATCGTCGCCTGCTGTTCATCATTCGCTGTCCGTGGAGTCACCGTATGCATCTGCCCAAAATGTCCCGCCGCCGTTTCCTCCAGCTCGGAGCCGGATCGCTTGCAGGCGCCGGCGTATTTGCCGCCACCCCGCAGATCACCGCCTTCGCCTCCGATCTGAACGACTTCCTGAAAGGGCCCCCGGTCCCGGACATCGCGCCGATTCAGATGACCGAGCACGTCTGGATGATCTACTCCGAAGACGTGTTTCCGACCCCGGAGAATAAGGGAATGATGTGCAACATCACTTTCGTCGTCACCGACGAGGGTGTGGTGGTTCTCGACAGCGGAGGTTCGCTGCAGATCGGCGAAATGGCCATCCGCATGATCCGCACGGTCACCGACAAGCCGGTGATCTCGATCTTCGTCTCGCATTATCACGGCGACCACTGGCTCGGCAACCACGCGTTCGTCAACGAATTCGGTGCCGACCTGCCGATCTACGCGCACCCGCACACCAAGCAGGAGATCGAGGGCGTGCAGGGCGACCTCTGGCGCAGCCTGATGGAACGCTGGACCGAGGGCGCGACCATCGGCACACGGGTGATCGCCCCGAACCGCGAGATGACGCATGGCGACGAATTCCGCTTTGGCGGCGTAACCCTGCGCATGCACCACTACGGTGTGGCCCATACGCCAAGCGATATTTCCGTGGAAGTGGTCGGCGAGGGACTGACCTATGTCGGCGATGTTGCGATGGAACGGCGCATCGCGAACATGGACGACGGGTCGTTCCAGGGCTCGATCGACTACATCGACCGCCTGAAGGCCGCCGCCGGGTCGGAGATCTGGATCCCCGGCCACGGACGCCCAACCGACGATCTGCTGCAGTGGAACCAGGAGATGTTCGCGGGCATCTACGAGAACTGTCTGGCCGCGGTCGAGAACATGGAGGACATGGAGGGCGCGCGCGAACGCGTGATGGCCGACCCGCGGGTCGCCGACAAAGCCGACGAGACGCGCGGATTCGACGACAACATCGGGCGCTACATCAGTCTTGCCTACCTCGAGGCCGAGATGGCCGTGTTCTGAGGCGCGACAGCAGCCGCTCACTCATACGCGCGCGGGTGAGCAGCCGGCTGGACAACTCGGGTGGGTTCCACCAGCATTCGCGAAAGCCACCCGGGATGCGCTGATGAACCGAGCCGACCGCCTGTTTCAGCTGCACGGGCTGCTGCGCGCGGCGCGCTACCCGGTCGCGTTCGACACCCTGCGCGACAAACTCGAAGTCTCCGCGGCCACGCTGAAGCGCGATATCCGCTATTTGCGCGACCACATGGAGGCACCGATCCTCTATGACCGCCGCTACAACGGCTACCGCTACGACCCGAACGCCCCCGAGTTCGAACTGCCCGGAATCTGGTTCAACGAGACCGAACTGTACGCACTGCTGGCGATGGAACAGTTGCTGGACGCGGTCCAGCCCGGTCTGCTCGGCAACTCGATCGGGCCGTTGAAGACCAAGGTGCGCAAACTCCTCGGCGAAGGCGGTCAACAGGCCGACCTGGTCGCGAGCCGTGTCTGCCTGCAGCCGATGGCCGTGCGCCGGACCAACGACGCGGTGTTCGGCCAGCTCTCCGGTGCGGTTTTCAACGAGCGGCCGCTGGAGATCGCGTATCACGGGCGCGAGCGCGACGAACCGAGCACGCGGGTGATCCACCCCTACCGCCTGGTGCACTATCGCGACAACTGGTATGTGATCGCCTGGTGCGAGCGTGCACGGGATCTACGCACCTTCGCGCTCGACCGCATCCGCAAAGCACGGCCCGCAGACACGGCCTTTCACAATAGTAACCCGCGCACCCTGCGCCATCATATCGGGGCGAGCTTCGGCATCTTCACCGGGGCCGCACGCGACTGGGCGGTGCTGCGCTTCACCGCGGAACGTGCCCGCTGGGTCGCCGACGAGACCTGGCACCCCGACCAGATCGGCGTCTGGCAGGACGGGGCCTACGAGCTCCAAGTGCCCTATTCCGACCCGCGCGAGCTGGCGATGGACATCCTGAAATACGGCCCGGACGTCGAGGTCATCGCCCCGGAAGATCTCCGCGGACTCGTCGCCGAACGCCTTCGCGCCGCCGCGAGACTGTATCGGGTCCAATAGCATAAAGGTCGCACGTCGCGACACTCCCTTCACCCGCTGGCGGGGGAGGGGCGAGGGTGAGTGCATTGACCGGGGCCGTGCACTCCCCCCCTCCCCAACCCCTCCCCCGTTCTGGGGGAGGGGGATTTTCATCGCCAGGGGTAGCGCAGGGCCATCACAGTTCACGTGCAACACGACGGCTTGCGTCCGGGGCGACGTGCAGAACGGACAAGCGCAAGCGTCCTCCGCAGTTCGGCGTTCGCACCAGCCCCCACGCCTGACATGACCCACGAACCGACCGACTTCGACGCAGAGCCATGGATCTCCTATGCTCTCCGGGCGGGCATTTCCCCTTCGAACCCCGCCCGGCCCGGCATCCGGGTGGGCAGCAACCAAGGACCCCAGCATGGCAAAGGCGGACATCGGTCTGATCGGACTCGCGGTCATGGGCCAGAATCTGGTCCTGAACATGGCCGACCATGGCTACCGGGTGGCGGTGTACAACCGAACCACCAGCCGCGTCGACGCCTTCGTCGAAGGGCCGGCGAACGGGCGCAGCATCATCGGCTGCCACAGCCTGGAAGCGCTCGTGCAAAGCCTCGAGCGCCCGCGCAAGGTCATGCTGATGGTGAAGGCCGGCACGGTGGTCGACGAATTCATCGCCAGCCTGGTGCCGCTGCTCGATCCCGGAGACGTGATCATCGATGGCGGCAACTCGCACTACCCCGACTCGACGCGGCGCACCCGGGAATTGCGCGAACGCGGGCTGCGCTTCATCGGCGCCGGCATCTCCGGCGGCGAGGAAGGGGCCCGCCACGGGCCGTCGATCATGCCCGGCGGCGACCCGGAAGCCTGGCCGCTGGTACGCGACATCTTCCAGTCGATCGCCGCTCAGGTCGACGGCGAGCCCTGCTGCCGCTGGGTCGGGCCCGACGGTGCCGGGCACTTCGTGAAGATGGTGCACAACGGCATCGAATACGGCGATATGCAGCTGATCAGCGAGGCCTATGCGCTGATGGAGCAGGCACTCGGCATGGACCACGATGCGATGGCCGCCGTGTTCGCGGACTGGAACCGGGGCGCGCTGGATTCCTACCTGATCGGAATCACCGCGGAGATCCTGGCGACGAAGGACAGCGACGGCGCGCCGCTGGTCACGCATATCCTCGACGCCGCCGGCCAGAAGGGCACCGGCAAATGGACCGGCATCAGCGCGCTCGAACTCGGCGTGCCGCTGACACTGATCGCCGAGGCGGTCTTCGCCCGGGTACTGTCGTCGCTGAAGGACGAACGCGTGCAGGCCGCCGGCATCCTCGGGCGCCCGCCGCGGCCCGCACCCGCGGCGCCGGAAGAGCACCTCGACGCGCTGCACGATGCGCTGTACGCGTCGAAGATCATCTCCTACGCGCAGGGCTTCATGCTGATGCGCGAGGCCGCGCAGGCACAGGGCTGGACGCTGAACTACGGCGACATCGCGCTGATCTGGCGCGGCGGCTGCATCATCCGCAGCGTGTTCCTGAACGACATCAAGGCGGCGTACGACAAGGATCCCGAGCTGCAGAACCTGGTGCTCGACGGCTTCTTCGCCCGTGCGCTGAACGGCGCCGAGAACGGCTGGCGGCGTGCGGCCACGCTGGCGATCAGCCACGCGGTGCCGACACCGGCTTTCGCCTCGGCGCTGGCGTATTTCGACGGCTATCGCAGCGCGCGGCTGCCGGCCAACCTGCTGCAGGCCCAGCGCGACTATTTCGGCGCCCATCGCTACGAACGCGTGGACCGCGAGCGTGGCACCTTTTTCCACACCGACTGGACCGGGCACGGCGGTGACGTCGCCTCGTCCACCTACGAGGCCTGAGCCATGGATCCCCGACCCTCCCCCTGCACGCTGGTCATCTTCGGGTCCACCGGCAACCTGTCCCGGGTGAAACTGATGCCGGCGCTCTACCACCTGGAGGCGGCCGGCCGCCTGCCCGATGGCGTGCACATCGTCGCGACCGGCCGCCGGCCCTGGGACCGCGAACGCTGGCTGCAGGAGATGCGCGGCATGCTCGAAGGCCAGGTGCGCGGCGAGATCGACCCCGCGGTGCTCGCCCGTCTCGAGCAGCGCCAGGACTATTTCCAGGGCGACATCACCGATGCCGGGATGTACGACCGCCTGGCCGACTGGCTGAACGGGCAGGAACAGCTGTCCGCGAACCTCGGCATCTACCTCGCGATCCGGCCGGCCGAGTTCGGCGTGGTCACCGAGAACCTGAGCCGCACCGGGTTGCTGACCGAGAACGGCGGCTGGCGCCGCGTAGTGATCGAGAAGCCCTTCGGCTACGACCTCGAGAGCGCCCAGGCCCTGCAGAAGCGGCTCACCCGGTTCCTGAGCGAGGAGCAGATCTATCGCATCGACCACTACCTCGGCAAGGAAATGGTGCGCAACCTGCTGGTGTTCCGGTTTGCCAACCTGATGCTGGAGCCGTTGTGGAACCGCAACTTCATCGATCACGTACAGATCACCCAGGCCGAGACGCTCGGCGTGGGCAGCCGGGCCGCCTACTATGACAGTGCCGGCGCGCTGCGCGACATGCTGCAAAGCCACCTGATGCAGCTGTTCACGCTGGTCGCGATGGAACCGCCGGCGTCGATGGCCGCCGAGGACCTGCGCGACGAGAAGGTGAAGGTGTTGAAGTCGGTGCGCCCGATCACGCCGGGCGCGGTGCATGCCCAGTCGTTCCGGGCGCAGTACGGCCCGGGCACGGTGAACGGCGAGCGTGTGCGCGGCTACCTCGAGGAGGACGGCGTGCCGCCGGACAGCGTCACCGAGACCTACGCGGCGCTGAAGCTCTACGTCGACAACTGGCGCTGGAGGGGCGTGCCGTTCTACCTGCGCACCGCGAAACGCATGGCCGAGAGCGCGTCGCACATCATGATCCGGTTCAAGCAACCGCCGCAGCAGCTGTTCCGCGGCACGCGGGTGCAGAACGTCGAGCGCAACTGGCTCGCGATCGGGGTGCAACCCTGCGAGTGCATCGGCCTGCAGCTGACATCCAAGGAACCGGGGCTCGAGATGCACACCCGTCAGGTCAGCCTGGATGCCGGCCTGAATCCCACGCACGCGCCCAGCACCGGCGCCTACGAGGGGCTGCTGCTCGACATCATGGAAGGCGACCGCTCGCTGTTCCTGCGCTACGACGAGGTGGAATACGCGTGGCGCATCGTCGACGCGGTACTGAAGGCCTGGTCGGTCGAACGCGATTTCATCCACACCTACCCGGCCGGCAGCTGGGGCCCCGAGGAAAGCCGCCGGCTGTTCGACGAGGAAATCGACCGCTGGCGCCACAGCATGCGCCCGGAGGACTGAGCCAGGGCGGACACGGCGGGGCCATGCACTACACCCCCGGCCCCCCGGCGAGCAGCGCGGCGGCCTCGCGGTCGACATGCCATTCGAGTTCCCCGTCGGCGGGTCGCACCAGCGACGCCGGCAGCGTCCGGCGCGGACCGTCGCCGAGCACGCGCGCGAGCGTCGCCGCCTTGTCCGCACCGGTAACCAGGAACAGCACGTGCCGCGCCGCGTTCAGCAGCGGCAGCGTCAGGCTCAGGCGCCAGGAGTCGAGCCGGGGCACGAACACCGCTGCGACCGGTTCGCTGGCATCGAGCACCGGCGTTCCCGGAAACAGCGAGGCGGTGTGGCCGTCGTCGCCCATGCCCAGCAGCACCAGGTCGAGACGCGGCACCCCGTTCCCCGCGTCGCTTGGAACCTCGCGCACCAGGCATTCGTGGTACCGCCGCGCCGCCTGTTCGGGATCCTCCGCATCGGTCGGCATCGGGAAGAATGCCGGGGCCTCCAGCAAACCCGCCAGCAGCGCCTCACGAACCATCCGCGCGTTGCTGTCCGGATGATCGACCGGAACCCAGCGCTCGTCGCCCAGGAACAGGCGCACCCGGTCCCACGGAATCGACAGCGCGTAGGGCGGCCCTGCCAGGAGCCGATAGAGCCGCCGCGGGGTGTTGCCACCCGCCAGCGCCATCGTCGCGACGCCCCGTGCCGCGACCGCTTCGGTGAGCACCGCGGCGATGCGCTCCGCGGCCCGTTCCATCACGTCGTCGATCCCGACACCGACCACCACCGGGACCGGGTTCGGCACTGGGACCGTCACGGCGACGCCCCCCAGGGAGGCAACATGCCGCGTCCCTGCCCCCGGTAGCCCGATATGCAAAACGCCCCGGAGCACCTCTCCCCGGTGCCTTTGGCGCCCGCAGGCACCTGCCCGCGCCAACCCCCAACCGCAACCATCCCGCACACCCCCATCACGGCCTCCTCGCACAACGCCCGGTGAGATGACGGCAGTGTTTCACGTACCGCCGCCGCAGCAAAGGCCCGGGACGGTGTCCCGCGACCTGATCCCAACGAACGTCCGGCAACACAGCCCTTGCGCTGGCCGTGCGCATTCTCCGGCGCGTTCTCCCTCGTGGGTGGATCACTCTGTGAGCCACCACCCCGGCTATAACGGCGCTGGAGCACCCGCCAAGGAGCCAGCGATGACCACGAAACCCCGCACCATCCAGGCCACCCGCACCCCTCTGCTTTCCGTCTACCGCCGCGCCCAACGCCCCCGCGTCCCCGCCTGGAATCTTGTCCAGCGGCTGCCGTTGGCTGGTTTCGACCACCACGCCGCCGCACGGCTCTGGCCCTACCTGCGCACCGGCCAGGCGCTGATCCTGAGCCGCGAGCTGAGCAACCCGGTGGACCCGCGCGCGGTGCGCATCACCTGGCTGGGTGAGCAGCTCGGCTACCTTCCCCGCGCCGACAACACGCTCGCCGCCGGGCTGCTCGACCGTCGCATCCCGCTGATCGCACGCATCCACACGCTGCGCCTGTCGCAGGATCCGTGGGAACGCATCGAACTCGACGTCTACGCGGAACCGAAGACATGAGGGGAGCGCCGGAAGGCATCTGCACGGACCCGTGCCGCCCCCCCGCGTCGCGGCCCGGTCGAACGATCGCGCTGGCACCTGCAGCACGGGCTGCCATCCAGGCATCGGCCCGTGAGCATCCCTCCCAGGGCCACTGTGATGCGAACTACCGCGCCTGGTGGCTGTGCTACCCTGCCCGGTGACGAGCGCGGGCGCCGATTCGTCACCACCGTCGCGCGGTGCAGGCGCGCAGACTGCAAGGATTTCGCCAGTCTCCGAGAAGAACACTTCCCCCCGTTTCCAACACCCGTTTCCGACATCCAGGAAGATGACTATGCGTACCCGGACCGGTCCAATCGACACGGCCGATGAACGGGACCGCCGGGGCAGCAACAGCGGCCGTGTCGATCCGGAACGACAACCAAGCGGAGCCGCGCAGACGGACGGGAGTCATGTGGCCGGAGCCCCGGAACCGGTAGTCACGATGAAACGCGGGACCGTGGAAAAAGTGCCGCTGGCCCTGGAACGGCCGCGCGGTCGGCACGAACCCAGCCCGCAGCGCTGATGGCCGATTTCAAGACCCACTTACTCGGCGCCGCGCTGGTCAGCGGCGCGATGGCCACCGGCATGGCGATGGTGTCGCAGAGCGAGCCCAAGGCAGTGCTCGGGTATTTCGCCCTGGGCGTTGCCGGCGGCATCCTGCCCGACATCGACGCCAACAGCTCGATTCCGATCCGCATCGCCTTCAAGCTGCTATCGGCGATCAGCGCCTTCGTCGTGGTGTTTCATTTCGCCGCTGCCCTGTCGCTGCTCGAGCTCATGCTGCTCGGGGTCGGCGCCTATTACCTGGTGCGCCACGGCGTGTTCAGCGTGTTCACCCGCTTCACCCGCCATCGCGGTGTGATCCACTCGATCCCGGCCGCGCTGTTCGCCGGCCTGCTGTCAGCGCTGATCGCCGCTGAAGTCTTTGCAGCCAGCAGCGTGACCGCCTGGACAGCCGGCCTGTTCGTCTGCGTAGGGTTTCTGGTGCACCTGATTCTCGACGAGATCTACAGCGTCGATCTGCTCGGCATCCGGATCAAGCGCTCGTTTGGCAGCGCACTCAATCTGGGCACGCCGTCCAACCCGATCGGAACGGCGCTGCTGTACCTCGGCGTGGCCGGCTTGTACTGGCTGGCACCACCCATCGACGAATTCGCCACCGCAGTGACCGATCCGGCCGCCTACCAGACACTTGCCGAGCGGCTCCGCCCGAGTGACCAATGGTTCGAACACGTATGGGCCGAACTGCTGGCAACGGTACGCACGGCCGCGCAAACGGTGGCAAGCCTGGCACCGTAGCTGCGGGATTCGCAACGGGGGGCAATCGCGCCGCGCACCCGGCTGCAACCGCGCCCACCGCGTGGGGGCTTGGCATGGGCTGGGATGCGACGCCGAACTGGCTGCTGCCCGCCCCGAAACTGACCGACCCGATCCGGAAGAACCGCGAACAGGTTCAGGCGGGCGAGATCGAGGTGGAGGACCAATGGCCTCACCCTATGCGGCCACCCCACCGGTACCTACCTATCATCGCGGACAGTCGGGGTTCTCCCCCGGTCCGTTAGGTGCCTATCAGGGGCTGGACGCTCAACTCCACCCGCCGGTTGCGTGCCTGGCCCTCCGGCGTGTCGTTGTCCGCCACCGGCTGACGGGAGCCGAACCCCCTGACCACCAGCCGCTCCGCCCCCACGCCCGCGGCAACCAACCGCCGCCCCACCGACAGTGCGCGCTCTTCGGAAAGCCGCTGGTTGTATTCGAGAGCGCCCAGGCTGTCCGTGTGGCCCGCCACGATCACCACGCTCGCCCGATACTCGTCCAGTACCCGGCCGATGGCATCCAGCACCGCGCCCATCTCGGGTTCGATGCGGGTGCTGTCGGTGTCGAAGGTCACGAGTCCGGGGAAAGTGATGGCGATGGTTTCTCCCCGGTGTTCGACTTCGACCGGCTTCCCCGCAAGGTCCTGCCACAGCCGCGCGGTCAGCACATCCATGTAGTACCCCACACTGCTCGCATGCAGCGGCTCGTGGCCCTCGCGCAGGAGTCGTTGCCGGCGCTGCTCAACAGCGTCATCGGCACGCGCGACGACCAGCGTGTCACGGGGAGCGGGCGCCGGGGCGGCAGGCGCAGCGCCCGGGGAAGGGGCCGTCGTCGCGGGCTCGGTGACCGCCTCGGGCACGGTGACGGGCACCGGAGCGCACCCGAACAGAAGGACGGATGCGACAAGGACCGCCGTCAAGGCCGCGTTCGTACGCCGAGGGGTCAGCGCTGCTGGCATGTGAGTTTCTGCTTTCATCGTCGATTGCACCAGTTACGGAATTTCGCGGCCGGTAGCGGTGGGCTGAAAAGGTAGCCCTGCCCGAACTGCACCCCCTGCTGACGCAGCCAGTCGACTTGGTGTTCCGATTCAATGCCCTCGGCGACGATGTCGAGCCGCAATGACCGGGCCATATCGATGATATGGCCAATCACGCTACTGGCAACGGCTTGGCCTTCGATACCGTCCACAAACGCCTTGTCGATCTTCAACGTATCCAGCTGGAATCGTTCCAGATAGGCCAGACTGGAATATCCGGTGCCGAAATCGTCGATGGCAATCGGGTGGCCTCGGGCCCGCAGGGCGGCGATGCGTTCGCGCACCTCGTCGGAGTTGAGCAGTGCACGCTCAGTGATCTCCAGCTTGATAGAGGCTGGCGAGACCCCCTCCTGCTGCTGCAGCTCGGCCAGGGCCTCCGCAAAGCGCGGCGTGGCGAGATCCTGAGCCGTCAGGTTCAGGTTGATGATCAGGCCGGAATACTGCCGCAACGGCTTACCGAGATCCCGCAGCACCCTGCGCAGCACCGAGAGAGTCAACTCGGTTGCCTGTCCGCTGGCCTCCGCCAGTGGAACGAAGACGTCCGGACTGACGCTCTCGTCGCCTTCGCGGTGCCACCGTACGAGGGCCTCGGCTCCCTGGCACCGCCGACTGCCGAGATCGACGATCGGCTGGTACACGACGCTGAGCCGATCGTTGGCAATCGCCTCCTGCAACTCGGTCGAAAGGCTGAGGTGCTGACGCAGGTAACGCAGCACGGCCACCAGCCACAACCCGGCAAGAAGAAGGCCCAGAAAGCCGGCGCCCACCAGGGTGGGAAGGTAACGCTCCCAGAACAACCCGATTGGCTGCACCGCGACGACGTCGATGGGAAAGACCGTCCCCAGCGAGAAGCGGCTCACGATCTGGTTGTTGGCCCGATCCACTGTGAGACCCGGCCGTACGTCGCCCGGCTCCGGCAGCTCTACCCCGAGCGGGTAGACCGCCATGGACAGATCCTCGACCCAGAGCCCGACTTTAGCGTCTTCGAGCAGACCCGGCGTCATCAGCAGCCGGGGGTCGATCGCAAGATCGTGCTGGCCGAAACGCATCAGAAACAGTTCGACACCACCGACGGCAGTGGCGGGTCCCGGCCACCAGGCGATCACGCCGCTGTCGTAAATGCGGCTGGCGCGGGGCGGGGTCAATGCCTGTCCCTGCACGTAACCCGCCCCGCACTGGCGCTCGACCGCATGCCAGTAGCCGATGGCGCGCACGTGAGGCCGGGCGATAGCCGCGTTCTGCAGCACCTCGAGATGTTCGGGAGAACAAGGCGTAAGGTCCAGTCGGTTCAGCCGGTCCAGCAGGTCACGTGCGTCCACAATAGCGCGCTCGGTCTGTTCACCGAGACGTTGTGACAGTTGCTCCAGACGCGCCTCCTCAGCCAACACCGATTCGCGCCAGAGATACCACCCAAGGAGCGCCAACAGCACGAGAATCCCGAGCAGCGCAGCCGCAAGCACGGAGAGCAGTACCTTGTCGCGACGAGCCATTGGGACCTACCAAGGCAAAGGGAGACACGAACCGCGAGGCGGCCACCCTACCTCACGTCCCGCCATTCGCGGTTGACACACTGCCGTCGCCGCACCCCCTCGGGGGAGGCGACGCACACCGTCGAGGCCCGTTCTGCGGTGCCAACCCGATCACCAGGGAACCGGTACGGGTCAGGACATTCAGACTACGCCAGTCTGCACACCCTCGCAAAAATGCCGGCCAGGCCCCGCGTGTGGCGGAACCGGCGCATGGGCAGCGTGGACCGCCCGCTCTAAGGGACACCCCGCTCTTGGCTTGGGCGCGTGTCCGTCCCGCACTTACGGCACATCACGCCATAGCGTCAGCATGCGGGATGCGTGGAAGCAGGCGGTGCCGCCTACAGCTCAGCCCGGCTACCGTGGTACGAACGCGACGAAGATTGGCGAATGTGAGATCTACTCGAGGCGTTCCCCCGGTGGAACATGCAGTTCAGTAACCTCCTCGTCGCCTGGCACCGAGCGGATCACCGCCACGCAGGTCAGCGACTGGGCAAGGTCACTCCACTGGTAGACCCCCGGTGCCCTCCCTCGGAACCCACCATACACTGCAGGGCTAGGAACTCCGCCAGCCACATGCCAGCATGAACCCCAGCGGCAGGGCGTGGATCGGCGGCGCCCGAGCCACCGACCCGACTGCCGTAACGGCCTTGTTCCGAGGGAGCCCGCCAATGCCGCCCAACCATCGCTCAATCCGGTGAAACGCTCGCTTCGTGTCGTGCTTGTGGGGCACGTGGTCGACCGCCTGGCAGACTCGCTCGCCGAGAGCCAGCATGAGGTGGTCGGGCTCGTGCAGTCGGGGACGAGACCGTCGCGCCGACGCGCATCGTGGCCGTGCCGTCTTACGCGGGGAACCTGGGGAATCCTGCGGCCACGCCCCAGTGGCACAGCGCTGGCGGCAGCGCGGCACGGGGTCCCGTGGTTCGACTATGCATCGCGTTCGCTCGATGCCGCTTACGAGCGGTGGCTGCGGCAACGCGCCGCGGACGTGGTGCTGGTTTTCGGCATGGACTGGCTGCTCAACGCTTCGCTGCTTTCGGTTCCCGCGCTGGGGACACTGAACCTGCATCCTGCGCTGTTGCCCCGCTACCGGGGCCCACGGCCGACACAGTGGGCGTTCTACCACATGGATCTGCGCCCTGGGGTCACGATCCATTTCGTGGATGCCGGCGAGGACAGAGGGGATATCCTCCACCAGCGGCAGTTTCAGATCCCTGCTGGGACAACCTGGGCCACATATTTTCGCGACTTCGTCGAACCGGCCTGTGTCGAACTGATGTTGCAGGCACTGGGCGATCTCGCGGACGGCACCGCGACACGGCGCCCGCAGCCCGCACTCAGCCCCACGGCACGTGCGCGCGCTTTCCCGCCCGAGGAGTATGCACGTCTGATCGACTGGGAGGGCTGGCCGGTAGCTCGGGTGTGGCACTTTCTACGCGGGGCACCGCCATGGATACGGCCGGTTGCGCAGCTGCGCGGAGCACCTGTCTGGCTGGATTGGCAGGTCGGCGCGTATTCGGAAGGCGGCAGTACGTTGCCACCCGGTCTTGTCGCGCGCACCCGCGCCGGATGGCGAATCGGATGTCGTGACGGGGAAATCCACCTGGAGGCGCGGTGGCACCCAGCCAGCCTGCTACTACGGCTAATCTGTTCTTCGCGGTGACGGGGCGGCGCTACTTCATCGAGCAGCGATCAGGGACCCGCGCTAGGGAACCGCTGAAAAATGACTTTGTCATTGCGAGCTCAGCGCGGCAACCCAAGCGGCGCCAACGAAATCAGTGCCGTATGGATCGCCACGTCGCTTCGCTCCTCGCGATGACGAAGTAATCAGCACTTCCCGTGCAGATCGAGTGGCTGCGTGGGAGCAGCGTTGCGGATTTTTTCTATCCCACCACTGTGTTACGTTCCAGACGCCGTCTAACATACGCTGTCACTGCGTACGAGGAGCCTACACCATGAAGCACCACCCCATTCGTTTGAATATGTCCCGCCTGCTCGGTTTCCGCCTGTACCCCGAGCCGCCACGCACGGGCACCTCTGCGGTGCTGGGCGCCAAGATCGGGAGCAAACTCGGTAAGAAGCCCGTGAGGTGACCTGCAGCGGGGGGCGACGCCCCCGGAAGCCGGCGTCCGGTCACCTCCGGGACAACGCAAAGGTGCCGAGGAGCATCAAGAACATTGCAAGCAGTGCCGCCCGAGTGCCGGCCATCGTCCACACCGTGCATGACTGGAGTTTCCACGCGGATCTCCAGGGCATTCGCAGGTACTTCTACGTGGTCATGGAACGGCTCGGCGCGCGCTGCGGACACGCCGGGATTCTGGTCACGGACCGAGACCGCGACAAGGGCCGCGTTGCTGGTGTCGCGGGGGGGCTGCCGACTATCGGCTGATACGCAGCGGCATCGAGCTGGACCGCTTTGAGCACCCCCAGGTGACCGGCACCGCGATGCGCCGGCGGCTGGGCGTGCCGGACAGCGCTCCGGCGGTCGGTACCGGTACCCAGCCCTCGGAGCAGAAGGCGCCGTTGGATCTGGTCGAAGCCTTCGCCGCCATACGGGCGGGTCGCCCCGATGCCCGGTTCGTGATCGTGGGCGACGGGCCGCTGCGTGCCGCGGTCGAGACGCGGGTGAGAGCGCACGGGCTCAACGGCTGCGTGGTGATGACAGGCCTGCGCCGGGACATCCCGGATCTGTTGCCCGGCTTCGACGTCTTCGTGCTGTACAGCCGATGGGAAGGCCTCCCCCGCGTCCTTCCTCAGGCGATGGCATCGGGGGTGCCGATCGTCTGCACGCAAGTCGACGGCCATGCCGAAGCCGTTCGGAACGGTGTCGAGGGGTCCCTGGTCGAGCCTGGTCGACCCAACCGGATTGCGGTCAGGGGCGTCGATCTGCTCGGCATCCGGATCAAGCGCTCGTTTGGCAGCGCACTCAATCTGGGCACGCCGTCCAACCCGATCGGAACGGCGCTGCTGTACCTCGGCGTGGCCGGCCTGTACTGGCTGGCACCACCGATCGACGAATTCGCCACCGCAGTGACCGATCCGGCCGCCTACCAGACCCTCGCAGAGCGGCTCCGCCCGAGTGACCAATGGTTCGAAAACGTATGGGCCGAACTGCTGGCAACGGTACGCACCGCCGCGCAAACGGTGGCGAGTCTGGCACCGTAGCAGCGGGATTCGCAACGGCGCACCTGACGTTCGCAATCCGGATTCGCTACGATCCCCATCCACGATCACCGCATTCGGACGCACCCCTTGGAGAACTCGCTTTTCGGCAACGACACCGACGCCCCGGGCCTGCGCGAACTCGAACGGATCATCCTCCAGGCGGCGGCCGTGCACTACTCGCCGGTCGGCCGCATGCGGCTGGCCGATACCCTGCGCACGCTGGGCGTCCGCACCCCAGGCGGCCGGGCGGCCCATTACCCGGAGATCAAGCCGCTGATCCTGCAGCTGCTGCAGGAAGGCAAACTGGAGGGCACCGGCAAGGGCCTGCAATGCCCCCGCGACCAGGTCGAGGCGCTGCTGGACCAGGCCATGGAACACGACCGGCTACCGGCGCTGGCCGCCGCGGTAAGATCCAGCGCGAGCGTGTCTTACGACTGGTACGGCCAGCCCATCTACCGGCAGTACGACGAACTGATCCGGGATCTGCGCATCGCGTTGATCCTGGGCAACGACGACCTCGTTCAGGAGTTGCTGACCCAGGCACTCGCCAGCCATATGGAGTCGACCGTCCGCCACCCCCTGCTGCAGGTGGACAGCCGGGGCCATCGTGCGCCCTGGCTCCAGCGGCTGTCGCCCGCGCGGCACCAAACCATACTGCTGACGCTGACCGCGAGTGCCCTGATCCGGATGGAGCCGATCGACACGCTGCAGGAAGACCTGGCCCAGACCCGCTGGATCAACGACGAATGGGCCCTGCACGCGCGGCAGCGACGGGCCGAGTTTGCATTGCTGGCCGGTGACACCGACACGGCGCTGGCCCTCCTAGGCGACAACGAATACCCGTCGACGCTGACACTGCGGGCCTGGGCGGATCTGGTGCGCGGGGACATCGACGCGGCACGGGAAGGATATGCGCGGGCGCTGGCGACGCTGCGCAAGGGCTCGCGCAAGCGCAACCTGTACTTCCACGACCTGGCCGGTACCTTCTCGCTGATCCCGCTGCTGGCCGCGAACGACCTGGAGACGGCTGCCGACCTGGCCACCCGGGCCATCAAGGACCGGGACAATACGCTCGTCGACGTGTATCAGATCTGGCCGCCGCTGATTGCCGTACGGCGCGGGCAGAAGGCCGCGCCTGCCGACGACATCCTCGTCTCGACGCAGCCTGGGCCCCTCCATCTACTGCCGCTGCTGGTATTGTTCTGGATGGACCCGGAAAAGCTGACCCCGTACCTCCCCGAGGCCGAGAGTCTGGCGCACCGGGCACAGGCCGCCGGGATGCACTGGCTCGCCGCACAGATCCAGGCGCTGCTGAACCGCCAGCGCGGAGACGCGCCGGACCCCCTGACCGAAGGCGTGGCACTGGTGGATCTCGTCACGCGGATCGAGCCCTGGGAAGCCACGCTCGATGCCCTGACGGCGCTGGGCGGCGCCCCGAAGGATGCCGACTCGCAGACGACCCGCGACGAGCGCGTCGTCTGGTGGCTCCGGCCCTACCAGGGCCAGCTCCTGATCCAGCCCAAGCTGCAGCGGCGCACACGGCGCGACGGCTGGACGCTGGGCCGCAATATCGCGTTGTCGGCGTTGCACACGGACCAGCTGGACGCGCTGGACGACGACGACCGGCGCGTCTGCGCCGCCATCGTCGAGCAGTATCCCGCCTGGGGCTACGGCGGATCCCGGCTGGAATTCGACCCGACCCGTGCCGCGCTGGCGCTGATCGGCCATCCGCGGCTGTTTCGCTCGGACGAACCGTCCACGGCAGTGGAACTGGTCGCGGCCGTCCCGGCGCTGCGCGTGCGGCGCAGCAAGGGCCGGCTGCGCATGGCGCTGCAGCCGCCGCTGCCGAAAGGCGGCACGCTGCGGATCGTGGAAGAAACGCGCAACCGCTGGCAGGTCGTGCGCTTCGACGACACGCATCGGCAGATCGGCGAACTGCTCGACGGCGGCCTGAACATACCGGTGGAGGCCGAAGAACGGGTACGCGAGGCGATCGCGCGCATCGCGCCGCGCATCGACATTCACTCCGATATCGGCGGCGACGAGGATCTGCCGCGCGTGGACGGCGACACCACGCCCTACCTCGCGCTGATCCCCAGTGGCGACGGACTGACCGCGGAGCTCCGGGTACGCCCCCTGGGTTCAGGCGGCAGCGGCTTCACCCCCGGCCACGGCGGCGCGGAACTCACCGCGGCAGGGAGCGACGGCACGCGCCGCCGGGTGCGCCGCAACCTGACCCAGGAACGGAAGCAGGCCCGCGCCGTGGTCGAGGCCTGCCCGGCGCTCGAAGGCTGGGAGATCGATCCCTTCGTCTGGGGCCTGCCGGAACCGCAGGACTGTCTCGAACTGCTGGAACAGCTGCAGGCGCTTGACGAGCAGGTGACCGTGGAATGGCCGCGCGGCCAGAACCTGAACCTCAGCGCCCGGGCCGACGGTTCCGGGTTCAGCCTGTCGCTGAACCACCGCGGCGACTGGTTCGAGGCCAGCGGCGAACTGCAGGTCAACGAGCACCTCGTGCTCGACCTGCAGCGCCTGCTGGCCCTGCTCGACACCGGCGGCGGCAGCCGCTTCCTGCCGCTGGGCGACGGCCGTTTCCTGGCGCTGACCGAGAACTTCCGCAAGCGCCTGCAGGATCTGCGCGACATCGCCGACAGCGGCGCCCGCAAGCCGCGCTACCACCCGCTCAACGCGCCGGTGCTGGAAGAGATCGCAACAGACTTCGGCCAGTTCCAGGCCGACGCCGCCTGGCACGAACGCCTGCAGCGCCTGCGCAACGCCGACGCAAGCCCGGCCGCCATTCCCGCGACCCTAGAGGCGGAACTGCGCGACTACCAGGTCGACGGCTACCGCTGGCTGATGCGGCTGGCCGCCTGGGGCGTGGGCGCCTGCCTCGCCGACGACATGGGCCTGGGCAAGACCGTTCAGGTACTGGCCGCGCTGGTCGCCCGCGCGCCGCTGGGGCCCAGCGTGGTGATCGCGCCGACCTCGGTCTGCGGCAACTGGCTGAGCGAAGCCCGGCGCTTCGCGCCGACGCTGAACCCGATCGTGTTCGGCAACGGCGACCGGCAGGCGCAGATCCAGGCACTGGGCGCGTTCGACCTGCTGATCGTGAGCTACGGCCTGATGCAGCAGGAAATCGAGTTGCTGAGCGCGCGCGAGGACTGGAACTGCCTGGTGCTGGACGAAGCCCAGGCGATCAAGAACCCGGCGACCCAGCGCGCCCGCGCCGCATTCGGACTGCCGGCCGCGTTCCGGATCGCGACCACCGGCACCCCGGTGGAGAACCATCTGGGGGAACTCTGGAGCCTGTTCCGGTTCCTGAACCCGGGGCTGCTCGGCTCGCGTGAGGCCTTCAACCAGCGCTACGCGCTGCCGATCGAACGCGACCAGAACCACGAAGCGCGCGACCGGCTGCGCCGGCTGGTCCGCCCGTTCATCCTGCGCCGGCTGAAAAGCGCGGTGCTGGAAGAATTGCCGCCGCGCACCGAGATCCAGCTACAGGTGGACCCCAGCCCTCGGGAAACCGCATTCTACGAAGCCTTCCGCCGCCAGATCCTCGAAGGACTCGGCACCGAGATCACCCCGGCACAGCAGGACCGTTTCGAAGTGCTCGCCGCGATCACCCGGCTGCGCCGCGCCGCCTGCCACCCGGAACTGGTCAGCCCCGGCATCGGCATTCCCTGCGGCAAGCTGGCGCTGTTCCTGGAAGTGGTCGAGGAACTGCGCGACGGCCGCCACCGTGCGCTGGTGTTCAGCCAGTTCGTCGATCACCTGAACCTGGTGCGCGCGGCGCTGGACCAACGCGGCATCCCCTACCAATACCTGGATGGCTCCACCCCCGCCAGCGCCCGGGCCGAGCGCGTCGCGGCATTCCAGGGTGGCGCCGGCGACCTGTTCCTGATCAGCCTGAAGGCCGGCGGCACCGGCCTGAACCTGACCGCCGCCGACTACGTGATCCACCTCGACCCCTGGTGGAACCCCGCGGTCGAAGACCAGGCCTCCGACCGCGCCCACCGCATCGGCCAGCAACGCCCGGTGACCGTCTACCGCCTGGTGATGCGCGGCAGCATCGAGGAACGCATCATCGACCTGCACGCCCGCAAGCGCGACCTCGCCGACACCCTGCTCGAAGGCGGCGACGCCAGCGCCCGCCTCGACACCGAAGCGCTGCTAGCGCTGCTGCGCGAGGAACGGGGCTGAGCACACGTACGTGGGGTGGGAATTCGGGCATTTGGACGGCGCCATCGTGATTTCGTTCAAAAGGCTGTAGCGATGACCACACGAACCTGCATGCATTGCGAAACGGGGCAGTTGGCCCTCGACACGCGCACCGTGACAGCCAGCTTGGACGGACTCACCCGGGAGGTGAGCGACGTGCGCGGCTGTTTCTGCGATCAGTGTGGGGAAGTCGAGTTTGCCGACAGTGACAGCGCGTCCCGGTATGCCGCAGCGATGGATGACCTGGTGATCGAGCGCCGGAGGCAGCGAGCCCAGGAAGTCCGCCGAATCCGCACCCGGCTGAAGCTGACCCAGAAAGCAGCCGCCGAGGTCTTCGGCGGTGGCGTGAACGCTTTCAGCCGGTACGAGCGGGGGGAAGTGGATCCGCCCCGAGCCGTGGTGAAGTTTCTGCGGCTGCTGGACCGTCATCCGGAACTGCTGGACGAAGTGAAGCGGGTGTAACGCCGTGTTCCGATCGGGGCGGCAGGTCTTTCCTTTCTCCACCAAACCGTTCACGAGTTATTCTTGGCATTATTTCGGCTCAACCCCTTCGCCGACTACGTGATCCACCTCGACCCCTGGTGGAACCCCGCGGTCGAAGACCAGGCCTCCGACCGCGCCCACCGCATCGGCCAGCAACGCCCGGTCACCGTCTACCGCCTGGTGATGCGCGGCAGCATCGAGGAACGCATCATCGAACTGCACGCCCGCAAGCGCGACCTCGCCGACACCCTGCTCGAAGGCGGCGACGCCAGCGCGAACGATACCCCGAAGCCGGATGTTGTCCGGTACATTTTCTGAGCTGCCTGCGCGGCAGCGAACGTGCGGATCAGTCACACGGAAGGTTCCCTCGTTTTCTGAGCTGCCTGCGCGGCAGCGAACTTCCCGTACGCGAGGCCGCATGAGTTGGGCGGTTTCTGAGCTGCCTGCGCGGCAGCGAACGTACCCGTCCTCGAACGCCTTCGCCGGCGAATTTTCTGAGCTGCCTGCGCGGCAGCGAACGCCGATCACGCCATCCAGGGCGTCGATGAAGTTTTCTGAGCTGCCTGCGCGGCAGCGAACTTTACACGAACGCTGAGATCGACATTCTCAGCTTTCTGAGCTGCCTGCGCGGCAGCGAACCAAGCGATGCGCAATGGTCCGGTGGCGCCGATTTTCTGAGCTGCCTGCGCGGCAGCGAACGATGCGCTCCTCGGTCTCGAGCACCTCCGCGATTTCTGAGCTGCCTGCGCGGCAGCGAACTGGGAGCGCGACCCACGGGCCCTTCGCTTCAGTTTCTGAGCTGCCTGCGCGGCAGCGAACTACGTCTACAACGGGACCGGCGGCACCAGCCATTTCTGAGCTGCCTGCGCGGCAGCGAACTTCTTATGGGCGCAAGGAAGCCCCCTCTGTCAGCATAGAAGTCCGCTGGATTGGACGCAGTAAACTTAACCCTCGAGGGGGCGGAGAGAGCGGATGGAATGCCACGGTACAGCGAAGAGTTCAAAGCCAAGGTGGTCGAGAAGATGATGCCGCCCAATGCCCGGGCGGTGGCCGACGTGCACCGGGAGACGGGGGTGTCGGAACCCACCCTGTATGCCTGGCGCCGGGAGTTCCAGGACCGGGGGCATGCGGTGCCGGCGGATCCGGCGAACCCGGAATCCTGGAGTGGCCGGGACAAGCTCGCGGTGGTGATCGAAACCGCCGCGCTGAATGAGCAGGCGCTCTCGGAGTACTGCCGGTGCAAGGGTCTGTATCCCGAGCAGATCGAGCGCTGGAAGGAAGCGGCCATGGCCGGCAGCGCCGATCCCCAGCGGCTGACCCGGGACGAGCGTGCCGCCTGGCAGCAGGAGAAGAAGCGCGTGCGCGACCTGGAGCGCGAGCTGCGCCGGAAAGAGAAAGCCCTGGCCGAGGCAGCCGCCTTGCTGGTGTTGAAAAAAAAAGCCCAGGCGATCTGGGGGGACGACGAGGACGCATGATCACGCCCGAGACCCGTGCCTTGGCGCTGGACCTGATCGACGAGGCGGTCGCCGCCGGTGCCCGGCTCACCCCGGCCTGTGCGGTCCTCGGCCTGACGCCGCGCACGCTGCGCCGCTGGCGCGCCCTCGCCGGCAGCGACACCGGGCTGGTGGACCGGCGCACCTGCACCCCGCGGGTGCCGGCCAACCGCCTGAGTGCCGAAGAGCAGGAGACGATCCTGACGGTCTGTAACGCGCCGGAGTACCGTAGCCTGCCACCGACCCAGATCGTGCCGCGCCTGGCCGACCAGGGCGTGTAC
Source organism: Thioalkalivibrio paradoxus ARh 1 (assembly GCF_000227685.2). Lineage (GTDB taxonomy): Bacteria > Pseudomonadota > Gammaproteobacteria > Ectothiorhodospirales > Ectothiorhodospiraceae > Thioalkalivibrio > Thioalkalivibrio paradoxus. The sequence goes on from NZ_CP007029.1 coordinate 2,976,506, forward strand.
ATCGCGTCCGAGGCGAGCTTCTACCGCGTGCTGCGGGCCCATGACCAGGTACAGCGCCGGGGCCGGGCGGCGGCCCCACGGCAGGTGCCCAAACCGGAGGGGGTCTGCGCGACTGCGCCCAATGTTTGCTGGGCGTGGGACATCACCTTCCTGGCCTCTTCGATCCGGGGGCAGTTCTACCGCCTGTACCTGATCGAGGACGTCTTCAGCCGCAAGGTCGTCGGCTGGGAGGTGCACACCGAGGAAAGCGCCGAACACGCCAGTCGCCTGATCGAACGCGCCTGTCTCGCCGAGGGCGTCCATCGCCCGGGCCTGGTGCTGCACTCGGATAATGGCAGCCCCATGAAGGGTGCCACCATGCTCAGCACCTTGCAGCGCCTGGGTGTCGTCCCGTCCTTCAGTCGCCCCTCGGTGAGCGACGACAACCCCTACGCGGAAAGCCTGTTCCGGACCTTGAAATACACGCCGGCCTTTCCGCCTCAGCCGTTTGCCAGCCTCGCCGACGCCCGCGCTTGGGTCGCGCGCTTCGTCCACTGGTACAACGAGGAACATCGCCACAGCAAGATCCGCTTCGTCACCCCCGGCCAGCGTCATCGCGGGGAGGACATCGCGATCCTGGCGCACCGGCACCGGGTGTACCAAGACGCCCAACGCGCCAACCCGACACGCTGGTCGCGGCACACGCGCAACTGGACACCGATCGATCACGTCTGGCTCAACCCACCGAAGGAACATGCCCAAACGCCAGCCCTGATGGTCGCTCAGGCGGCATGAAAAAGCGGACAACTACGTTGACAAACACCGGAAGCGCCAACAAGCATTTCTGAGCTGCCTGCGCGGCAGCGAACTAGTAGAACCTGAATCTGATTGACGAGGTTTTTTTCTGAGCTGCCTGCGCGGCAGCGAACGGCGCGATCACGCCGAACGGCGAGGACAACGATTTCTGAGCTGCCTGCGCGGCAGCGAACGGCGCTGTTCGCCAACGGCGAAGAGGGTGTTTTTTCTGAGCTGCCTGCGCGGCAGCGAACATCGGTGCCACATCATCCCCGCCCGGGGCGTATTTCTGAGCTGCCTGCGCGGCAGCGAACCCGGTGTCGGCGATCCGCGCGCACCTGCACGATTTCTGAGCTGCCTGCGCGGCAGCGAACGAACCTCGGGAGTACAGGCGAGACGAGCTAGATTTCTGAGCTGCCTGCGCGGCAGCGAACGGAAACCGAAATGTTCGGCGGGGTGGCGGGCTTTTCTGAGCTGCCTGCGCGGCAGCGAACCAGTACGCCGGCGGCCCCGTGTTCGTGGGTGTTTTCTGAGCTGCCTGCGCGGCAGCGAACGAGCTCGGCGGCCATCTGCACGCGCTTGCCGATTTCTGAGCTGCCTGCGCGGCAGCGAACTTTTTCTCTTCGCGCCGTTGCGAGATGAATAATTTCTGAGCTGCCTGCGCGGCAGCGAACGGGAGCGGATGAGGGAAGCCGAAGCCGGCAAATTTCTGAGCTGCCTGCGCGGCAGCGAACGGGCTTCGCGCGCTTTTTGACTACCTCTCCGATTTCTGAGCTGCCTGCGCGGCAGCGAACTGGGAAGACTCCGAACTATATTGTGATCACTGCTTTCTGAGCTGCCTGCGCGGCAGCGAACTTTCTCGAGGCGAACATCGACGCGCTCATCGATTTCTGAGCTGCCTGCGCGGCAGCGAACCAAGGGCCCGACGCCCCGGCGAGCGAGGAAGGTTTCTGAGCTGCCTGCGCGGCAGCGAACGATTTCAGCAAAATCGAACTCCTGCTCTCGATTTTCTGAGCTGCCTGCGCGGCAGCGAACGACGCGATCGCCGCCGAATGCCGGCGCGTGATTTTCTGAGCTGCCTGCGCGGCAGCGAACATTTTCGAGAACACCCGCTCTACGGCCTCATGTTTCTGAGCTGCCTGCGCGGCAGCGAACCGGGAGATCGTCGACCAGGTCCAAACGCTGGATTTCTGAGCTGCCTGCGCGGCAGCGAACCTGCACGACGCCGTCCAGGTCGAGCATCTGCATTTCTGAGCTGCCTGCGCGGCAGCGAACGTAATGCAGGGGTAAATCGGCCTTGTGCCGCAGTTTCTGAGCTGCCTGCGCGGCAGCGAACATCCCCGAGGGCATGCGCATCGAATACCTCGATTTCTGAGCTGCCTGCGCGGCAGCGAACCACCAGCACGTTGCGCGCTCCGATCGCGAGCATTTCTGAGCTGCCTGCGCGGCAGCGAACACTTGCCCATGCGCGTTGCGAAGTCATCCTCGTTTCTGAGCTGCCTGCGCGGCAGCGAACGTATGACGAGGCGGTGCGCCGAATTGAGCAGATTTCTGAGCTGCCTGCGCGGCAGCGAACGTCCTGCTGGAAGCGGAGACGGAACGCGTCGATTTCTGAGCTGCCTGCGCGGCAGCGAACGGATACGGCGGTTTTGGGCGGTGCTGGTGGGTTTTCTGAGCTGCCTGCGCGGCAGCGAACCGCGGAGTTGTCCGCCGAACTGAACCGCCTGCTTTCTGAGCTGCCTGCGCGGCAGCGAACTATGAGTGGCTGGAGCCCACCGACCCATCGCATTTCTGAGCTGCCTGCGCGGCAGCGAACCAGAAGGACAAGATTGCTTGGTTCCGCGCGCATTTCTGAGCTGCCTGCGCGGCAGCGAACCTGAAGGGCCGCAATCTCGCGGACCCAGCACGCTTTCTGAGCTGCCTGCGCGGCAGCGAACATCACACTCAAGCCATGCGCGGATCGGCGTATTTTCTGAGCTGCCTGCGCGGCAGCGAACCGTTTCCCGCGCTGCGATCATCCGCCTGGAGCTTTCTGAGCTGCCTGCGCGGCAGCGAACATCTGGTAGGCGTAGAGGAGGCCCCCGCTCATTTTCTGAGCTGCCTGCGCGGCAGCGAACTCCTCGATGCATTCCGGCGGTTCGGGGTCGATTTTCTGAGCTGCCTGCGCGGCAGCGAACTTCGAGGTCTTCGACTTCCTGCACGTCGAGCATTTCTGAGCTGCCTGCGCGGCAGCGAACTTTTACGCACACATCACGGGCGACGCCTACAATTTCTGAGCTGCCTGCGCGGCAGCGAACGTTGCTCCGGTTGGCCGGCGGCTACGGCCTTCTTTCTGAGCTGCCTGCGCGGCAGCGAACAGCGCCGCCCGGGCCGCCGCGCAGATCCACCATTTCTGAGCTGCCTGCGCGGCAGCGAACCCGATCTGTGCTGGTGCACACGTCTACTCACGTTTCTGAGCTGCCTGCGCGGCAGCGAACTGAAAATTATTTTTTGTCTGCGTGTAACGCATTTTCTGAGCCGCCTGCGCGGCAGCGAACCTGATGCCCGGCATCTGCCTGACCGACAGCCATTTCTGAGCTGCCTGCGCGGCAGCGAACACGGTGGCCATGCAGCGCGCGCAAACGGTGGTTTTCTGAGCTGCCTGCGCGGCAGCGAACGTCACCGGGTCATAGCGGCCGCTGCGCCACCATTTCTGAGCTGCCTGCGCGGCAGCGAACGGGTCGGCGTGCCGCTGGCCGCCTCGGCCCGGTTTCTGAGCTGCCTGCGCGGCAGCGAACCCGAACATCTGAGATGGACACTGCATTCTCGTTTTCTGAGCTGCCTGCGCGGCAGCGAACACCACGCGCGCGACCGTGGTGCATCGGGGCGATTTCTGAGCTGCCTGCGCGGCAGCGAACCCGCGCATCGACGCGCTGCAGGTTCGGCAGGATTTCTGAGCTGCCTGCGCGGCAGCGAACGTCACCGGGTCATAGCGGCCGCTGCGCCACCATTTCTGAGCTGCCTGCGCGGCAGCGAACAGCGAGCCCCGCCACGACGTTTCTCGGCTGGTTTTCTGAGCTGCCTGCGCGGCAGCGAACCTGGTGATTCCGCCGGGCCCGGACCCGGCAACTTTCTGAGCTGCCTGCGCGGCAGCGAACGAGGCGGAGTTCTCCGCCCGGCAGAACGAGCTTTTCTGAGCTGCCTGCGCGGCAGCGAACCTGGAAGCGGTCGCCCTTGAGGCGCAGCACGCGTTTCTGAGCTGCCTGCGCGGCAGCGAACGTGCTCGAGGCTCACGGCTCGGCTCAGGCCCATTTCTGAGCTGCCTGCGCGGCAGCGAACATCGAAGGGGTTTCGGATCGCGCATCGGAAATTTTCTGAGCTGCCTGCGCGGCAGCGAACCACGGACCCGGGGTGCTGGGGCGCTTCGAGCTTTTCTGAGCTGCCTGCGCGGCAGCGAACCAGCAGCGCACCGCGCAGCAACTCCTCGATGATTTCTGAGCTGCCTGCGCGGCAGCGAACTCGCGCCGTGGGATCCCACCGCGCCCCTTCGTTTTCTGAGCTGCCTGCGCGGCAGCGAACAACACCCGGACGCAAAGCAGGCGGACGCTACATTTTCTGAGCTGCCTGCGCGGCAGCGAACCTTGTGCGGCGCATGCAGTACTCCTGACTTAGTTTCTGAGCTGCCTGCGCGGCAGCGAACAGTTCCTCCGCTCGCAAGGACAATATGCCCGATTTCTGAGCTGCCTGCGCGGCAGCGAACATGATGCGCACGCGATCGCCCCACAACAGCATTTTCTGAGCTGCCTGCGCGGCAGCGAACGCCGCTCGGGGTGCAGGCGGAACCAGGCGTGTTTCTGAGCTGCCTGCGCGGCAGCGAACCGGTAAAGGCCCTGCTCGACGGCCTCCGCGAATTTCTGAGCTGCCTGCGCGGCAGCGAACGGGATGATCACGCGGGCCTTGTCGCCGTCCTGTTTCTGAGCTGCCTGCGCGGCAGCGAACGGATTGCTCGAGCTCGGACCAGATGCCCCGGATTTCTGAGCTGCCTGCGCGGCAGCGAACGTCGGTGTAGTTCTCGACGAATTCGGCGGAGATTTCTGAGCTGCCTGCGCGGCAGCGAACTTCTGCCCCGATCAGGGCGACTCGACGACGTATTTCTGAGCTGCCTGCGCGGCAGCGAACCTCGAGCATCGTCAGATGCGCCGTGGCGGTCATTTCTGAGCTGCCTGCGCGGCAGCGAACGAATGCGTCGTCGTAGCTCAGTCCCTCACTGATTTCTGAGCTGCCTGCGCGGCAGCGAACCGTTGTTCGGGAGCAGTTCGCTTGCCCGGCCATTTCTGAGCTGCCTGCGCGGCAGCGAACCCGTTCGCACAAGTGCAGCCGTCCTCCGTGGTTTTCTGAGCTGCCTGCGCGGCAGCGAACGCCGAGGTATCCCGCCGACTCAAGGCGCTGAATTTCTGAGCTGCCTGCGCGGCAGCGAACATATCAGCGCCACAACGATGAAGCGGGTTGCATTTCTGAGCTGCCTGCGCGGCAGCGAACCGCTTGCGTGGACGCCGGCCAGCAGCGACAGCTTTCTGAGCTGCCTGCGCGGCAGCGAACCGGATCAGAACTGCGGCTGGCGGCCCGTCTTCTTTCTGAGCTGCCTGCGCGGCAGCGAACGGCGATCTGGCTCTTGAGTTTCGGCGGTACAATTTCTGAGCTGCCTGCGCGGCAGCGAACCCGGCCTAACCCCTACCGAGGGCGCTCCTGGATTTCTGAGCTGCCTGCGCGGCAGCGAACCACGACGTGCGTTGTGTGCTTGGCGGGCACGATTTCTGAGCTGCCTGCGCGGCAGCGAACCCACTCCCAGGGCAAGCTTGGGTAGCGCGGCATTTCTGAGCTGCCTGCGCGGCAGCGAACGACTGAAGCTGCGCGTGGTGTCCACCCCCAACTTTCTGAGCTGCCTGCGCGGCAGCGAACTGGCCCGGTGTGTATCGCCACGTAGTGCGCCATTTCTGAGCTGCCTGCGCGGCAGCGAACGCCCGGCGCATCCGCGAGCTCAAGCAGCTCATTTTCTGAGCTGCCTGCGCGGCAGCGAACGGCGCGCAGATAGCGGGGTTCGAGCTCGTGCATTTCTGAGCTGCCTGCGCGGCAGCGAATAAAGGATATGCCCGCCATCAGGCGGAGTACGTTTTCTGAGCTGCCTGCGCGGCAGCGAACGGTGGCGCCGGCCTGGGCCTGGGCGAGCGACATTTCTGAGCTGCCTGCGCGGCAGCGAACGCGGTCCCCAGCATCCTGGCCGACCGCCTGATTTTCTGAGCTGCCTGCGCGGCAGCGAACGTGCGACTCATCCGCAAGCACTTCCCCGACCATTTCTGAGCTGCCTGCGCGGCAGCGAACAACTCAGCGCGACGACGCGGCGCCCGGTGTTGTTTCTGAGCTGCCTGCGCGGCAGCGAACGCGGGGTTCGAGCTCGTGCAGGATGCGCCGCGTTTCTGAGCTGCCTGCGCGGCAGCGAACAATGCATGATCTGCTAGTTTCACGAATCATATTTTCTGAGCTGCCTGCGCGGCAGCGAACCGCTGGAGCAGGGCGCTCGCACTCGCCCAGCATTTCTGAGCTGCCTGCGCGGCAGCGAACAGCCTCGTGCAATCCGAGCTGTTCCAGGCCATTTTCTGAGCTGCCTGCGCGGCAGCGAACTAGCGCTCTACTTCTCTATATTCCTGATTGTTAAAGAATAAATCGGCTCACTGCACGTTTCACCCAATTGGGCCCATAGGATTATAACGTGTTGATTTTTCAAGCGCCCGCTGAGCCACTTGGAAAAAAGGGTCAAAACCACGGAATGGTGGCGTCCCGGCTGATCCCGTAGCTGTTGAACGCGCCCACCACGGGGCGAGCCTGGACTGGTTCGTGCTCGATGAAAAGGCTGAAGCGCTGGCCGGAGCTGCTGCTGTACACGGTGAGGAACGGGGTCTTCACCTTGCGAGCAACGGTGTCCGGGATACGCTCACGGGCCTCTTCGTGGGTTTCTCCGTGTCGGCGCATGCGCCGTCGTCGAAGCCGTTCGACGTTGGTCTTGTATTGCCGGCGGCGGACGCCTCTGTGCGAGACTTCGGCCGGGATCGCGCGAAGAGGGGCGATTTCCAGTTGGCCCCGCATACCGCCCAGCCATTCCTCCTGCATCAGTGTTTCGATGCGCTCTTGGGTTCCATGGACTCGCAATCGGTTCCCAAGAGGCGGAGCTTTCTCAAAATCCGGGAGGCTGATACCGATATCGTCAGCTTCCAGGACTACCAGCCGACGATGAAGCTTGCTGACCAGCGCTCCGAGCAAGGTGGTTTCTCTGAACTCGGGGTCTGGAAGCACGGTGAAGTCCAGATAGTGGTCCATGATTCAGTCCGCCTTTTCGCCAAACACACCGCCGCGAACGATAGTTGCGAGCACGAAATGCTGCTGCTCTTCCGCGGGTTCCTGGTCCTTGAGAATCCAGTTGTCGAGCAGCGAGTAGAAATCCGCCTTTTCCTTGGGCTGGCGGAATGCCGTGCCTTGGGTGGTCACCGAACCATAAGGCTCGACAGCAATCGGTCCCGTTCCGCGTTCGGTAGCCGCCGGGTACCAGGTGTCGATGGTGCGGATGGCGTTGCCAAGCTTCTGGGAATGGATCCCTGCGATCTGGTCGACAGTGTAGAGGGTCTTGCTCTTGTTGCCCTGCCCACGATCAAGAATCAACTCCTGCGAGGGGAACACCTCCTGGCCGGCACCCATGCGCGCGAACGCCGTGACTTCCAGCAACACGAAGCTTTCGCCCGCCAGCCCCTGGCGGATGACCTCCGCGAGTCCCTGAAGATCCGTTTCCGCATCTCCTTGTGCCGTGAATTCTCGCAGCGGAATATCCAATGCGTTGAAGGCCCAGGTTTGCGTCGTTGCGCCGTTTTCCTTGCGTTCGACGCGAACCTCGACAGCCTCGGCGCCCATGCGATTGCGCCACAGGAATCGGGCATTGGCGATGTTCTGCGCATATCGGCGCGCCAACGTGGTGAAACCATGTCTATCCACGTAGCCGCTGACCACGCTTTCAAGCTTCGCCTGGTACGGTGCGCTGTTACAGGCCGACGGTTTACCCGTTCCACCCAACACCTTCAGCGTGAACCGCGCCATCAAGGTGTCCCGATCGTTGGGCAGCATTGCGACATCGACTGTCTGCAGGTTGGGGTTCTGAATCGCCGCGTCCAGCTTGGCGGGGTCCTGCTTGTTGGCCTTGAGCCGGTTGGAGATGGTGCCGCGCACGGATTTTTCCCGTACCGGAATGGCGATCCATTGGTCGGGATTGTCCCTGTCGGACCACTGTCCGGAATAGAGCAATCCGTCGGAGGGGTCGAGCTTGCGTTCGAAGGCAAGGACGGAAGCAGTGTGGAGTTCGGTGTTCTTGGCCATGTCGGGTTCCTCCCTGGTCAGGCGTAAACGTTGGGTTCGTAGTCATTGCGAAGACGATACCGGCCATTGTCCGGATCGCTCTCCGGGTACCACAGAAGTTGTTTAGGGCTTGTCAGCCGATGCGGGCCAATCCACTGGCCGATCGAATAAAGGCTTTCGACGAACCGGAACGGGGTTTCGGCATCCCGGGCAGCAGCGACGGTACCCGGATCATGCAGCGGCCCAAGTGCGCCATAACCCACGGGAATCGGCACGAGCCAGCCCGCCGGGCGGCGTGGTTCCCAATGAACCGTAGGTTCTTTTCCGGTACCTGCTGACTCTTCCAGATGGCATTCCATATTGAGCCGGGACAGATCCAGCCAGGCATCCAGCAACGTGGAGTCGCCGTTCTTTTCACGCAACATTTTCCAGTGGCTTTGCAGCAGGTCGTCGCGAGCAACCAGCGCGAATCCGGGAAGCCATTGCCGAAGCAGTTTCCGGTATTCTTTCGGACGCGCCTCCGCATCCTCGGTCACCGGGATGATTCGCGTGATGCGACGGCGCGGGTTGCGGGTGGGCTGTACCGTGCCGCCCGCAATGCGCAGGGTGTGGACGAGTTCCTCGATCTGACGCGTCACTTGCTCATTTTCGGGACTCTGACAGGCATCCCCGCGCACGCTGAATACGAGGGTGATTTCCAGGTGAGTCCGACCCTCTTCGACGATGGCCGCTGGTCGATTCGACTGGACATCACGCTTGCTCTGAAATATTGGATTGCGAGTCAGCCGGAACGTACGCGGAAATGTCGCTGTGGAGATTTGCGGCTCGTGACGGTGGCAAATAACACCCACCGAGTCGAAGAGGATCGCGACATCACGGTCAGCCAGTTTCCGTTCCAAGGTGTGCATCAGTCCCACGAAGGCTGTCATCGCGGGAAAGCCCCAGGTCAGCGGACTGGAGATCGCATTAGCGTTCTGCACCCGCAATCGCGGGATTTCGAGTAGGTAATTTGGCTCTTCAAGCATGCAGGAGCACCTCGCGCAGAGAGTCCTTCCAGTGAAGGTATTCCGGGTCACCAACGGGCAGTTGGTGCTCTAACCTTCCGTTCAGCCAGTTACCGAAACCGTGGCTGACTTCATCCACCCATTCCTCGTTCTCGCGTTCGCTGGCGAAGTCCGGGTCGATATCGGCTCGGCGTGGGTCGAGCCACAAGGCTTCAAACCTGTCCAGCCGGCAATCCGGAGCGGCGCTCCATCCCGGTTCCAGGGTGTGCAGCTCGGCCGCATACAGGAGGAGTTCATCCACCAGCTCATGGAGATATTTGTCGCGTCGCTGCCGTGTCGTGACGTTTGGCAGCGGGTTCGTCGCAAGAAAGCGCTTGAGCGCGTGGACCGCCTGCCGAACACCTGGCCGGCGTCCGAAGGAAGACCGGGAAAACACGGAGCCAACGAATAGCGGTGGCCTGAGGTCACGGTTGGCCCAGTTGGGCGGCAGCGACGCGAGCAGGTAATTGGTGCCGTGCCGTTCGAGGTTGAGCTGTGAAACGTTCTGAGGCTTGGTTCCGCCCAGCTTCTGGACAGCGAGATTCGGGTACTCGTGAAAACCCGTTTCACTGTATTCCCCTTCACGCCGCGCCTTGCGTGCCGCCTTTGCTTCCTCCGAAAACCGGTGGTCATTAATGGTTTGGTACACCACATGGGCGAGTGAAGTCGCGTACAGCGGTGCGAGCAGGTGAAAGTCCGTGTCTACAGTCGGGTCCCCACCCGCAAGCCAGTACACCTGTTTTGCCCGGGTGTGACTGGCCTCGCTGCCGCGTGGCTGCGCGACAGTGGCAAAGGCGTGCATCCACTCCAGGCCCTGCTCGTGATCGTCGCTGAACGCAGCAGCCAATGCGTCATCATCAGCCAGCACGCGACTCAGCAGTGTTCTGTCATCATGCTCCAGTTTCAGGAGGGTGTAGACATCAAGATGAGCGGCATCCGCTACCGTAACGTCCTTAGGAAAACCAGCGGACAGGACGTGACTGCCGACCTCGGGCTGGTCTTTCAGACTCGTGGGTAGGCAATAGAGACTTGTGGCTCCCTTAATGGCGGGATGGGTGGCTTTTATGATATGCGTTGCGAGCTGCAACGAGTTCACGCGTTGAGCAGCTTTCGATAGCCAATTCTTGCGTTGGTATTGCTGCTGCAACGCCAGGTACTTAGGGTCTTCGGGTCTAATATCTTTTAGTTTGGGCTGAAGACGCTCCTCCAGGAACGTATCGATCAGCGTTCGAAGGGCAGTGACCTCTGCATCCGACATGTCTGATTACTCCTTCGACGGTCAGTCTGTGAATTGTAATGTTCTGGCGAAAGACGGGCGTTCGGTGCGAGGCCCGAGGTGGTCAATTGGCGATTTCTTTACCCCGATCCGCGTGACGCAAACCCCAGCGCGTCGTGGTAGCTCCAGCCGTTATCGCGCTCCGGCACCGACACGGTGCCGAAGCGGCGGGCACAGTGCTCCAGCGGCATGTCCAATTGCTCGGCGAGATCGGCCAGCGCATCCATGTACGGGCGGGTAATCCATGCGCCTGCACGAGGCCCGATTACGGCCTCGAGGTTATGGCGCTGCATGAGGCTTTTCTCGACGTCGATGTAGACCGATTGGCCCCGGCTACCGGGTTCCCGGTGGATTTTCTGCAGCACCCACTCTTCTTCCGCTTCGTCCGGCATCAGGACGAGATCGACTTCGTTCTGGCCGGTTTGATCGCGAAATCGCTGCACTTTCTGCAAGGTGCCGCTTAGCGTCGCGCGCGGAAGCTGATACCACGAGGCCGCGTTCAGGCGCGGAGTCGGTGGCGATTTCATGGCCCGGAGTTCGCGCGGAGAAAGGGTTTTCTGGGCAGACTCTCGGGGCAACAAGGTATCGCGCAGGCGGGCGTGTTCCAGATCCACCAGACGTTTCGCCGGCTCGAGGGGCTGCGGTTCGATGATCCGGGGCCGCGAATCGATAGTGGCGTATTCCTCCGGGCGGAGAAGTTCGCCAAGATCATGGCTGCGGAGCATCCATTCCTCACTCTCGAATCCGGGGCGGCAGTATGCGGGCTGGCCACGCCGTTCAAGCGCTTTCAGGTTGAAGTTCGGCAGGACGAGGTTGGGACCCTTGTCGGTCGGTTCGCGGTGCCGCCGGACGCGACCGGCAAGCTGGATGATCGAGCGCATCGACGAAGGTTCGACGACCGCCCAGTCGTAGTCGTGGTCGCGCCCGACCTCGGTCACGGGGGAGCCGATCACGATGAACAACTGGTCCGGCTCCGGCGCGGCATCGATACGATGGCGGACAACGGGCAGTTCGAATACCGCCTCGGGATGCTTCCGGTTGAGGATTCGGTCCAGGTTCCGTTCGATCTCCGAGCGCATCAGCAGCGGGAAACGGGAGTGATACACGCAAAGGTGAAAGCGATGTCCCTCCGGGGCGCCGTCCCGAAACAGGGTTTGCGCGACGGCAATCAGCGGCTCGATATTGGCCATGCGGATCAGGCCGAAACTGACCCGTTTCCCGCTTGCGGGGTCCACGCTGCAATGCCGTCGGTGCAGTTCCAGTGCATGGCCGCGTAGCTGCCGGGCGTATTCCTGCCGGATTTCTTCCTGCGACCCAGTGCGGGAGATGGGTAGCGGAGCCAGTTCGGCACTGCGCCGAGGCTGCTCCGTCGCCAGGTGTTTCTGGCGGCCTTGCACAAACCGCCCGTGTGCTGCCGCAAGCTCGGGGCCGTCCGCGCAGTCTTGCGCCAGCTTTCCGTATTCATCGAACCACGCGCAGACGATGTTGACCGGCTGGCCCGGCTCGCCACGGTTGCGCTGGAATTCGGCGCGGCCTTCCCGGTAGGCCAGAAACAAGCCTTCCACCAGCGCCGGCGCCAGCGTTGCCGAGGACAACAGAACCCGTGAACCGAGCATGCCCGCCCAGTGCACCAGGCGGGTGAGTGCTGGCAAATCCTCCAGAGGAAAGTCGTCGATCTCGTCCAGTACCAGATCACTGCTCATCAAGCGCAGCATGGGTGCGATCTGCCGCCCACCGCGCACGCTCTCGGTGGCCGGAGTCAGGTGATCGACGGTGCAAGCGAGGATCGGGGCGGCGATCAGTGAGCGTATCGCCGGGTCGTGCCGCAGGTGCTTCAGAACCGGATGGTTGCCGAAGTCACCTTCGTAGAAGACGTGTCCGTCCTCGTCCATGAGGTCCTGTGCTGACGCCGAGCCGTGGCGCTCCGCCTGTTCCTCGAAGTGCTCGAAGAGGATGCGGTTGGCGGTACCGCCGACCCGGATGGCGAGTTCGTCGTCCCCGAGGTGCATCAACTCCCGGAAAGCCTGCCCGGTCTGCAAGGTCAGCGTTCGCAGACCCAGCGCGATGGAAAAGCGGGTGCCCTGTTCCGGATTGGCCAGGGCATACAGGATGCGACCGTTGGCGAGGGTCTTCCCTCTTCCGGTCGAAGCCATGTTCACCCCGAAAAACCCCTGGGCGGTCGTGCGTTCGCGCAGCGACGCGGCGAGATCGAAAACGCTGTTCTGCCACTGGAAGCGCGGGTCCGCCGTACGCTTGCGGAATCCCTTGTGACGGGCGAGGCGCGGGAGATGTCGCTCAATCCCCGGCAGGGAACGGGTAATGGCACGCGCGATGGCCTCGACGCCGATCAGATGTTCATCGAGGGGTTGGTTCAGTTGTCGGGTCGCTCGGTTCGTGTTGGCATACAAACCGTATCCGGGTTCGCCCTTCACTCGATCCTTGGGGTAGGTGAGGCTGGAATAGTGGTGGTCGGCCAGCATCAGGCTCATGCGCGCCAGGTGCATCACGTATGGATTGTCGAGCCAGGCAGCCGGCATGCTGGGCAGTCGCCCCAGGAGCCGCTCCGCCAGGTTGCGGGCGCGAGCGCGCCACTTGGCAGTGACTACGGGCAGAGGGTGATCGAACCGCCAATACGGCTGCAGCTCTTTGGGTGCGGTTTCGCTGGGGCATTCATTCCAATTCGGCGTAATGATCTCGGGCAACCCCGTGAGCCGCTCGGCCCGAAAGCCGGTGATGCTTCCTGTGGGGCGACCTTTATCGCCGGGCAGCAATGGTAGCCGGTGATGAGTCAGGACCAGCCAACCCACTGCGGCCGCGAGTGGCGGTAGTGTCCGGAATGGTGATTCGAGCCCTTCGACCAGGCCATCCTTCAGGAGTGCAGCGGTCCATGCCTGATCGTCATCGGCGGGAAGATCCTTCAGCCGTTCCAGCCAGCCACGATCATCGTCGTTGCCAACAAAGGCCTGGAACAGGCGCAGACTGATCCATTCGTGGCGGTATTGGTTCCGGCCGAGCTTCCCTTCCGCGATCAGGCGCCGCTGGAACGCAACGCACGCCTTGCCGAGATCGTGCAGCAGAGCGGCCAGGCTGCTCAGCAGCCGGATATCCTCGCCGGTATGCCAGTCGTTTTCGTCGCCGCGACGCAGCACATCGCGTGCGGTGGTATTCGTGGGTACCGCACCACGCAAGTTGAATCGGCTGGCATTGCCGACAATCCAGAGCAACTCGCTGCGATCACGACCGCGTATCCAGTGACAGGCCACCGCCGTGTTGCGCCGCGCGGACTGGCGCAGCAGCTTTCGGAGCATGTCCAGACCGGCCTGGGTAATCGAGGTCTGCCAGGTGCGTTCTCCGCGCCGCTCGGCGAACTGGTCCAGTATGCGGCGCGTCTCCTTGAGTGCGTTCTTGTTGCACTGAGAAACGAGGAGAACGTTCACTGCCTGCTGCTCGTCATCGCCAGCGCGGTGGCCTTCACAGTGTCGATCATGAAGTCGAGGGCTTCGGTGCGGGTGAGTTGTTCAATGCAGGCCTGTCGGAATTCCTGTTCCTCATCGCCCCGCACCGCCGACACGAAGGCCTGGGGCAGAATCACCGCATCCTTGACGAGATCAGCGACGTCGAAAACCAGACCCCCGCGCCGGGTCTTGCCATGCAGTACCGATAACCCGTGGGGGATGCCCAGCACCCAGGTTGCCGTCGCCCCGAGGCCGTAGGCCAGATAGTTGCCGTGATCAAGAAACCGATTGGCCGGGTCGGTTCCACCGCCATGTTTCGCGCGGGAAAAATCACCGTAGCCGGTTGCCAGACAAGCGAGCCTGAACAGCTTCTTGGTGAGACGCGCCTCCTCGGTCAGGAGATCGGTGTTATCCCTCGCTGCCTCAACCGCGCGGCGCGAGGCATCGAGCGCGCTGGCAAGTTCGTCGGCAGGCACCACAAAGTCCTCCTCCCTGAGGTCCCGGTTGTTGTTCCAGTGTTGCGCGATTCGCTGTAGACGGGCTTGCTGAAAGGCCTTCGCCGCTTGCAGCCGGAGGGTATCGTCGAACCAGAACCCAACCCAGGACCGCAGATACTCGGTTGGCCGATACTCGCTTTGCGGGGACAGCCACGCGACTTCAACGGTAAGCTCGGTCGCGCTGAACAACGGCGTGCCACCACCGCCGCAGAACCCGAGCATCACGCCGGCCTTGGCGAGTTCGCGCACCGCGGCTTGCGTGATCGACGTTCCAGTGCCCAATAGCACGGTCGTGGTGTTGGCGATCGGGATGTTCCAGTAGAAGGACTCTTTCCCTTGCTCGGTCACGTATTCGACGCGACCACCCTTCACCAGTACCCGACAGTGCTCAAGGTAGTACAGATTCGCTCTTTTCGAGTGAAGAATCGTCTTCAATGACGACGGCTGTATCGGTTCCATATCCTTTGCCCACCGACTGCGGATCCAGCATCAATATCGCGGTACTCTGCAAGACGTGCGCCCAACCATACCACCCCCACTGGCTCAGAGAGTGAGCCAGTGACGACTACTCGACAGTGCGAATGGCCGGGGGGCAGGATCACGAGGATCACCCGGCAAACCCAGCGCAGGTCGACCCCACGCGCACACCGCACGCACAGCGGGGTCGGGTCTCTTCCTATAGCATGCAGCCTCCCTGAACCGCTCACGGGTGCCGGTATGAGTCCGTATCGGCAGGCCCGAGACGAGGCAGCGCTGCAGGTCAACCTGCTGCACACGCGCGAGCCGGATCACGTCGGGAAGGCAGATCCGGAAACCGCTTTCACGATGGTGTACTCGCGCCCATTCAGATTCAGTGCAGGCGCGGGGCTCGCGCGGCTACGATACCTGTGGCCAAGCGCTGTCAGGCCAGGAACAGCCAGGCGAAGCCTGAGTTGTAGAGGACGTGCAGCATGATTGCTGTCCACAGTCCGTGTCGCTCCCGGAAGTATCCGAACACCAGCGCCGGCAGGATCACGGCGGCCGCCCAGGCGGGTGGCTGGTGAATCAAGTGCGCGAGCGCGAACAGCAGGGCGGCGATCGCGTTGGCCGCGGTGACCGGTCCGAGGCGGCTGCGACCCCAGTTCCGCTCCAGCAGCCAACCCTGCAACAGCCCGCGGAACACGATCTCTTCGAGCACGGGGTAGACGAGCACGGCCGAGAGGAAGAACCACGGCCGCGTCGCGGGCCAGCCCGGGTCGGTGGTGACGGGCAGGAAGGTCGCGAGGATTCCCCAGGCGACCGGGCCAGCCGCGAGCGCTGCGAGGAACAGCGGATCCCGGAAGGCGCGTCCGGCTGCACGCGTGGGCGACATGGTGAGAGCATAGAGACCGAGCCGCGGATGCGGAAGCGGCGGGGGCCACGTCGCGCCTGTCCGCAGCGCAGGTATAGGGAGTGGCGCCAGGGGCCGATGCAGCTCCCTCGGCCGCGCCCGAAAGACAGGCCCGCTTCGTCCCGATCAGGGACCCAGCACCCTCTCGTCCTGGGCCAATTGCTCCACAGGCGGCGGCACCTGCGCATACATCGAAACGAACCGGGTCACCCGCGGGTCCTGGCTTTCCCCGAGCATCTCGGCGAAGGCCGGTTTTACCGACTGGAACAGCAGCCGCGCCTCGACTGCCAGCGGCCTGGCTGATTCCCCGACGGGCAACCGGTAACGGACCAGGTCGCTGCCGCTGAGTGGGTCGGGGTAGTCGGGGCTGAAGTCCGGATCGTCGGCAGCGCGCCCGAAGACTCCGGTGATCGAGTCGGTGCCGAGAACACCCCGGTCGAACCCGACCGGGGGCAGCCGGTTGTCCTTCAGATAGGTGTTGGCGTACAGCAGCACGTAAGTCACGCGCTCGCGCACGTCTCCCATCACGGCCTCGTAGACGGCGACCTGCTCCGGGGACTCGATCACGTCGTGGTGGGGTTCGTAGCAGTCGGTGTAGTCTTCTGCGCCGCCGGGCTTCGAGGTGGCGAGGCAGTGAGCTTGCGTATGCGCCGTATCGAGGCGGAGCCTGCCATTGGCGTCGACATCCCCCGACTCGAACAACAAGCTGCCCTCGGCATCGACCACGCGCAGGTGAATCCACATCCTGCGGGACGGGAATCCGGTCGGCAGCTTGTGGCCGGTGTGATTGGTCACGCGCACCGGAATTTCGAGAAGCCCGTTTGCGACGGCGGGCTCCAGGATCTCGATGCTGGCGGTGAACAGGGTGTGGCAGGATGCGCAGAGCGCCGAGTCTTTGATCTGCCTACCGTAGACCGCAGCATAATTGAAGTCCCTCCGCATCATCCCCGCCATCCCGGCGGGTAAACCAGGGTTTGTGTTCGCTCTCCTTGGCCATGGGTGCAGAGTCGCCGATCATACTTCTCCCACACTGCATCAGAAACGATGACATTCCAGACATTTCTGCGACGAAACACCCATCAGCATGCGGTGCGGCATCGGCTTGAAACGGTCCGCGGGGCGGTTGCGTCCACCAAAGGCAGCCGCGGCTGGGCTGTGGCAGCTCAGGCAGGACGATCTGTGCCCGGGCCGGTGGAAACCACGCGGCGGAATGGGGCTGGCTGCCGCCAGATGACACGACTGGCAAGCAGCGTACCGGTGGCAAGTCAGGCAGCGCGAACGGTCCCAGGACGCGACCATTCCGTGAGTCTTTCTGCGGAAGAGGCTGGTGTGGTCGCGTGGCTTCTCCAAGCTGTGGCAGGTTTGGCAGGTGCTTTCCTGGTGGCACAGCAGGCATTGGCTGCGGTCCTGGAAGACCGTCAGACGACCATGGTCGCGAGTCCAGTGGGCGTTGTGGCTCGGTGGTGGTGACAAACGATTCAGTTCCAGGTGGCAGGCGCCGCAATCCAGGGTGAGGCCCCGGCTTCGATGGGCCGCCATGGCCACTTCCATCGTCGGAATGTTCGCAAAAGTGGAACCCATGGAGGTCGGCAAATTGCCGTGGCAGAACAGGCATTGGTTGTCGTTCTCGACCGGGAAGTCGGCGTGTCGATACCGAACGTCGAGCAGATTCGTCGGAACTGCGTCACTGAAGAAATACCGATGGTCGAATGGGGACTCCTCTGTGATTTCAACACGATATTTTTGATGGCAGTCCTGGCAGCGCCCGAACACCTCGGCATCGTCGAGATCGTGGCAGGTCATGCAAACCTCCATCGGGGGGTTCTCGAACGTCTCTTCCGTCAGTTCATGGCAAGTCGCACAGGGAAGCTGAAATTCAAGGTGCGGCTGATGCGGGAACGTGCCCTCAACTTCGGTAGTCTCGTCCCACTGGCAACCCGCGAGGGCTACTAGAGTGAGCAGCAGCACTGCATTGAGGAGCCGCACCACGAGGCCCGCCCTAGAACCGCAGGCCCAGCCGGAGCTGGAAACTGAGCCAGTCATCGCTGTCCTCACTGTTGTCTTCGTATTCCAGCGATGCCGAAACGGCGATTCGACCGTTCTGCCACCGCGCGCGTGAGAAATAGGTGATTACGTCGGGCGTGATCCTGAAGGTCTTTTCCTCACCGAAAATCAGAGCCAGCTCGTCCCGGTACACCTGCACGTATTCCCCGTATTCGGCCCCGCCGGTGAAAGTCCAGCGGGACGTAGGGCGGTATTCCAGTTCGCCGGAGAAGCCCGTGAAGCGGTCGTCGTCGTCGACCTTCCAGTATTCCGCATCCAGGGCAACGGTCAGGGTGTCGGTCGGTCTCAGCTCGAACCCAAGAATGCCGCGCCGGAAGTCGCGGTTGTTGAAAGCGGTCACGGGATCGTCGACGCTGTCTGCGCTGCGCAGGTCGAACCCGGCGCGCAGGCTCGCATTTTCACCGAGCTCCTTGATCGCCAGAACGGAAGCGAAGTCGAAGGGCGTGAAGCTGTTCAGCAGCGGAAAATAGGGATTGAAATTCAGTGTGCTCTCGCTAACCGGTTCCAACAGGCTCACCGTCTGCACGCTGATGTCCAGGCCTGCCCGGTCCGCTCGGACGAAGTGATCGCTCTGCAGGATGTATGAGTCCGAGTTCAGCCACGAGTACTTCAGGTAGGACTGCGCCCACACGGACCATCGGTACCAACCCTCCAGCGACAGCAGATCATCCGTGACCTCACTGCCCTCGTAGCGATAAAAGGTGCCGGCCGCCCGTGCCCGGGGCGTGGCTCGGAAGTCGCCGCGGGCGCCGTAGAGTGTTTCGCCGGAGGTCCCGGAGAAGAAGCTGACCGGTTTTCCGCCAAATACCTGAGCGTCGATGCGTGCGGTCGGTCGCAAGCGTGCGGATGCACCGTCGAAGTGGACGAAGTCGATCTCATCGATGAACTGACGTCCAAGGCGTAGGCTGGCTCCGTTAAATTCCGCTTGGTTCAGATTCACGTAGGCCGTGTAGAGCCGGAATTCCCTATCCGCCGCCTGGTCCAGATCGAGGAAAGGATCAAACCTGGAGGGCACGAGGACGCCGTCCAGGTCGCGGTGCCAATAGAACGACACCGCGGCATCCACCCGGTCCTTCACGATGTCGTCGGCCTGCAGCGAGAAAAAGACGTCGAGATCCTGATCGTGGCCGCCATCGAAACGGCGCAGCCGATACGAGGTGTCCAGGGTGCCAGAGAGCCGGAGGGACGAAGGGCTTTGCTCGGAGGCCTCTGCCTCGGCAGCTTCGTCAGTCGCTGCATCCGTCTGCTGCGCGAGCAGCGGGTATGAGCCCAACACCGCCATCACCGCAAACCCCGCGATCACAACATCGCCGAGGCTTGCGCGGTGCCACCAGGACCCGCGGGAATCCGGCCGACGACAGAACTGGGTGATGTCCATGGGGCTCCTCTGCCAGATGAACTTCCGCTACTCAGCGCACGGCCGACGCACCCTGGGGTTGTAGGGGTCGGGATCATCCAACTGCAACGCCCGGAATACCTCCACATGCGATGCTTTCGCAAAGGCCATCTCGTAGTTGAAGCCCGATGTCGTGCCATCCGGGGCAACGTATCGATCCTCCTTCCAGGTGGGGCTGCGCTCGTTGTGGCAGCCTCTGCAGGTCTGTTCGTTCGGCTGGCCAGGCGGGGGAAGGGTAGCCGATGGATTGCGCAGGTTGCGTCGGGCGCTCGCGAGGTGCTCTGCTCCGGGTCCGTGGCAGGATTCGCATTGGACGTTGGCCAGCCTTGGGGTCTCGGCCATGCTGACGAAGCCGCCTGGTTTGCCGTATCCCGTCGTGTGGCAACCCAGGCAGGAGGGGTCGGATTTCTCCTCTTCGGTCAGAACCAGAGTTGCCTGGGCATGCGGTGTGGTCGCCCAGTCGCTGTGGAAGAGCCCGGTCTCCGGCACGTTATGGCAGGTCTTGCAGCGGGTTTCGCCGACGTAGGCGATCTCGCCGTCGCTGGCGAGGGATGAGCCCAAGGTGAGGAGAAAGCCGGACGCGAGAAGCACAAAAAGACGCGCCCATACGAAGCCGTTCAAAGTCATGGTGGTTGCCCTCGCAAACGGATCGAGTAGCCGCATTCCCTTGCCGGGAGGCACGCGGCGTGGCGGGACGCCCCACCCACGGTATGTCGCACTTGTCGACCACGATGCGGAACCACGCCATGCTGCCGCCGCCAAGGAACCTGTCCCCGAAAGCCTTGTCGCCAGCAGGGGGTATCGGTGATCGGCCGAATTGTCACGACTGCTCCCTGTTTGTCTACGCCGACGATGACGTCGGGATTTCGAGACCTCCTGCGTTATCTATAGCTGAACGGCAGCGGGCCTCCAGGGCATCAACTGACAGGCGTCAGTCCAGGGCCTGGGCAAGCGCTAAACAGGTCGATTATTGCCCGCTGGGGACAGGCAACCGGCTCGTTTCAGTGACCGGCCGTCAGGTCACAAGAATGTTTCCGGGCAGTGTGCCCCCGTCCCGCGAGTCCCGGCGTATCTGCTATTTTCAGGGTAGTGGGATCGGCTGACGGGGTACGCTGAATGGCCGCCGCTGAGCACGTCGAAGCCCCATGCGTATGGGATTTCTGGGCACTCCGGGTGGACTGCCGCGATTGTCGGTCGCCAACCGGCATGCCTTTCGCTGCCGTCGGACCGCAAAGGTTCGGCCGGCTGCTGTTGAAGGTTGAGAACTTCCTCCCGCCTGCGAATGTCGTGTTATACAAGGCGGGGGACTCCGCCAATGCCGTGTTTACCGTTCGATGGGGTTTCATCAAGGTCTGGGCCGAGGATGAACTGGGGCATCCGCGTAT
The DNA here is from genome assembly GCF_000227685.2 of Thioalkalivibrio paradoxus ARh 1. Taxonomy (GTDB): domain Bacteria; phylum Pseudomonadota; class Gammaproteobacteria; order Ectothiorhodospirales; family Ectothiorhodospiraceae; genus Thioalkalivibrio; species Thioalkalivibrio paradoxus. The sequence continues at coordinate 2,997,139 of NZ_CP007029.1, forward strand.
CCTACGGCTGCTCGGGCCCGGCGACATGCTGGGCCTCGAGGCACTCGTCGAGTCCCATTACGATCACAGCGCTACGACGCTGACACCGGCGGGGCTGTGCCGCACGCCGGAGGATATCTTCGGCGACCTCTTGTGCCGAGAACCGGCCCTGCACGCGCAGTTGCAGCAGCGCTGGCTCTCCCAGTTACGACGTACCGATCAGTTTCTGCTCAAGGTGGGGGCTGGCACATCCCGTGACCGCGTCCTCAAACTGTTGCGCTGGCTTGCGGAATTTTCCCATCCCCACCCATGCCCGCGACTCAGTCGCAACGACATGGCGGCGATGCTGAACATCTCCAGTGAAACAGCCGCAAGGGTGATTGCCACTTTGAAGCGGCGCGGAACTCTGAGCGAAACTGATTCTGAAATGCACTTCGATCCGGATCGCCTCTCGCTGTAAAGCATGCACATGATCACACGGGTCTTGACACAGCCAGCCGGAGCGGCATTTGTATCCGCAAAACTGTCTCGCGACCGACGACCGTCAGTCGATGTCCAGCAACCCGACTGACGGTTGTCTATACCATTGCTGAGGCCTCTAAATGCGGACGCCCACGCCCTGACAGGTGTCCAGGACTCGCGTTGTCATGAATCGACCGATCATCCACCTACTCGTACTCGCGAACGGCGTGCCCTGCTGTGGCAAGCACATCGCACGGCTGAGGGGATCGAAGCCCACCGGCGTTACGTGATCAATACGATCGGGTTTGCAGGGGCTGGCCCATCGGGCTGCGTGCAGAAACTGGAGAGGTATCATGACTCACCGTACCACGCTTTCGTTTGCCGCTGTCGTGGCAGCCGGAGCGTTCATCGCAGGCAGCCAAATGCTTCCCACGGCATCCGCGCAATCGCCGTCCACCTTTATCGATCTACCCGTTCCGGCATTGACAGGCTGGAGTGATGTCAACACACGAACGGTGATCGACGAATCCGATCACACTGGGGGCAAGACCTTCGTTTTCGAGAACGCGACGGCCAAAGAGGCTGATTCCATGAGGGAAGGGGTCGGAGCCCGCGCATTCGTAACCTGGGAACTCCACGATGGCAGCGGACGTGCTCCTGGAATCCAGGTGGTCACCGACGACTTCGCGTTCCCCACACAGAACTGCATCATGGCCGCGGGCGAGAGCGAATCCGACGTTATCACGGGCGCGGTCGTACCGAAGACCTGCAGCGATGCGCAGGGGAGTTCGAAGCGGTTCTTCCTGGAGGTAACCGAAGCGGATGTGCCCGTCGACCTCGTGTTGACCACGGGAGTGAGGACGCTCCGCTACAAGGGAGTGCCGTCCGATGACGGAGGTGCGGCCTACGAAAGATTCAGGGACGAGCACGGCATTGGGCGCGTCTACCGGGTGCTGCAGAAGATCATCAACCAGACCGGCGAACGCGTCGTCGGTTTCAGGGCGGAACTCGGCTTCGGGGTCGGAGGTGAGTTCCGACCGGCCTCGTTCGACGACGACGGAGTCGCGTTCGAAATGCGCCCGCTCGTGGACAGGGAGTTCTTCGTCGGTGAAACGGGGGCGAAGGGTGTGTCAGTCTGGAACGAAAATCGCTTCGCGACATTCTCGCCCCGGTTTTTCGATGACGGGACACGGGCACGATTCGATCCCGGATATTTCGACACGCAACCGGGCGGGCTTTTCCCACCCCAAGATGTCGAGGCGGGAGACAAGAGCCAGTTCATCGATAGCGGTGCCGAATTGACTGCGCTCGGGAAACGCGGCGCGATCACCGACAACTACTACGACCTTCCGGCGACCCAGGGCGCGGGCGCAAACCCGCCGATCCATGGCAATGTGTTCGGCTATTGGCTGCCCGAGGATATCGCGGTCACCGTGATCTCAGAACACACGGATGGCAATCCCGAGACCAGGTCCGATCTGCCCCTGGCGTGGTGGGACGGCGAACTGTGGCGCTACGGAGTCGCCGACAATTTTGGGATCGTGCCGGAGAGTCAGTTGGTACAGTGGGCAGATCTTCCGATCGGGCTTGACCCCACGCTTCCGGGAGACCGACGGCGATACAAGGACGCGCTGAGCGATGACCTGAGTGCGCTGAGTGTCGACACCTATCTTTACCTGGGTGACCGATTCGTCACCTACACCGACTTCGACGGAGGCATTCCGCTCGCCGGCATGACGCGTTCGGAGACGATCACCCTACGTCTGACTCTGGTTTCGATCGCGGCGAACACCGACTCCGGATCCGAAGATCCTGACTGGGTTACCGTCAGCGAGGCCCCGCCACTGAGAAGCTACATGTCTGCCACGGGAACGCCGATGGCCATCAACGATTCGGTGCGCACGACTTATCCGAGAGCGGTGGAGATCGATATTCTTGCGAACGACGTGCTCGACGGAGCGTTGATCCCCGAACTCAGCGAAGCCGACATCGCGGTATCCATCGTGACCGCCCCGACTGCGGGCACCGTAATCGTCGGCGGCAGCGACCGGGTGACATACACACCCGGCACTGGTTTTTCCGGGCAGGACGTCTTCACCTACTCGGTGACGGTGGATGGCGTGGCCTCGAACGTGGCTACGGTAACGGTGACTGTCCTGCCGCCGCCGGACCCGATTGCGCCCGTAGCAAGGAACGATTCCGCGCGGGCGATCGAGTCGAACCCGGTAACCATTGCGGTTCTGGAAAACGACACCCTGATGAACATGCCGATCCAGCCGGTTGACATCGGTGGGGTGAAGGTCGCAGACGCGCCAGAATTGGGCACGGCAGTCGTCAACCCCGACAATACGATCACCTACCGCGCAAACGCCGTGCCATCTGCCGACAGAATCGATCAGTTTACCTACACAGTCAGTTCGGCCGGCGGTGTCGAGTCCAACAAGGCGCTGGTAATCGTGCAGATCCTCACCCTGCAGGAGGAGCTGAACGGCGACGAAACGGAAATCTCGCGCGTGGGCGGATGTGTCTCCGGAAGCGGCAAGGGTAGAGACCCGACCCTGCCGATCCTCGCACTGCTGAGCCTCGTCTACCTGGTTTGCCGCCGTCCACACCCACCGAGGTCGGGTTTCTCCCCGTAAACGCACCCACCAATGCTCAGTGCAGCGGAAACCACTTCAGATCGCCATCGCGTGCATGCACGGGGAATACAGCACCCACGGCCTGCCGCTGGAGGCGCTGCTGGGCCGGGCCGAATTCCGGATGCGCGGTGATTCCACGCCCTGCCCGGACGAGACCATTCGGCCTCTCTCGGTGCTGACTGCGCCGGGGGGCTACGGATCGAAGTCGGCCGGGTGCTGCTGCGGCCACCGGCGGCCCGCCGCACCGGGTCCGGGATCCCGCGCTCGGCCCCGCGTGGCGGTGATGGCCCGCATTCAACAGTTCGCAAGCGCCTCGCAGGCACGAAGCATGGCTTGCAGGGGTTCCGGGTCGGCGAGGCGGTGGTCGGCGCCCACTTCGACCAGCGCCGACGGCGACAGGCGGCTGCGCCGAACGAGTTCCTCGGAATCGGCGAAGGGGATCACGCCGTCGGCGCGCGAGTGCAAGATTCGCGTCGCGGCACCCACGGTGGTGGCCGTCCCCCACCGCTTCCATGCCGGGCAGAGCAGCACCCGCGGCGTCGCGCCGGAATCCAGGTTCATCGCCACTGCCCCGCCGCGCGACGAGCCCACGATCACATCGGGGCGTTCCCGGTCGAATACCGCCTGCGCGGTCGCGACGGCAGCGGTAAAGTCATCGTCGTCCAGCGCAGGATTCAGCAGCGTGTGGCCATGCTGCGCGAGATAGCCCGGCTTCACACCCCCGGGAACCGACTGCCAGCCATGGAGGAACAGGATCTTCACCGGCCTCGCTACGCCTTGTCGGGATCGGGCTGCGCGAGCCCCTGAGCGCCACCCGGCCGGGATGCCGCCAGGAACCGGAACAGCGCGCGGCTGGCGCGCGGCGGCTTGCCCTCGGCCGCTTCCCGGCGGGCGTTGCGGATCAGTTGACGCAGGTGCTGGGCGTCCGCGGCCGGATGGCTTTCCAGCCACTCGGTCAGCGCGCTGTCGTCCGCCAACAGGCGCTCGCGCCAACGTTCCAGCGCATGGAAATCGGCGCGCGCCCGTTCCGATTCGCCGCGCAGGGCGGCCAGCTGCGCGTCGATCGGCGCGGGGTCGACCGCGCGCATCAGCCGGCCGATGTATTGCATCTGCCGGCGCAGCGCGCCGCGGCTGGCGATCCCCTGGGCTTCGAGCACCGCGGCGCGGAGGGTGTCGGGCAGATCCATCGCGCGCACCCGCTGCGGCGGCAGCTTGACCAGCGCGGCACCGAGATCCTGCAGCGCGCTGCTCTCGCGCTTGCGCTGGGATCTGCTGGGGCGCCGCGGGGACTCGAGGTCGTCCTCTCGCATCGAACGTTCCAAACGGGCTGTGGGTTGCGGCAATCCTATCCGAACGGCCCGCCCCGCGCGTGTGGCGATCGCCCCGATGGCGTGCCTCCGCCATTCCCACGCCGGGGCGCCGCGGGCGCCTGGGCGCTCCAACGCCGTGTGGCGGATGACGCTGCGCTCTCCGCCAAGGCCTGCGGATCCTGCGCCATACCCGCAGGATCCGCTGCCATAGCAGTGGCGTTGCGCCGGCTGGATTCAGGGTGTGCGCTGATTGATGCGCTCGACCGCGCTGAGCGCCGCGTGCGCGGCGACCTCGATGTCCGCCTCCCGCCCGGCGAGCGTCAGCCGGCCGAAGGCGCCGACCGCGTGGGCCTCGCATAGCGTGATGTTCGCGGCCTTTTCCGCCTCGTTCGCCGCATAGATGATATAGCCGGCGGGTTCGGTCTCGAGGATGAAGATGCTCTGACCGGGCAGGATCATCGACCCCTTGCGGTTCTGGCGGTTGATCAGCACCGCGTGGTCGGGGCTGATGCCGCGGATGATCTCGTGCCAGGCGACCCGGCACTGCTGGCGTGCCCGCGCGGTGGTCCCCATGCGATCGAACACAACCTGCGAGGACTCGAGCACGTTGCTCTGGTCGCGGTGGTGAATGACCATCGACCCGAACGCGCGTTCGACGACCATCTGGCCCAGGTGCACCTGCGCCGCCTTCAGCGCGACGTCGGTCAGGCGGTGGATCGCCATGCCCGGCTCCACTTCCAGCCAGGCACAGGAATCCCCCGGCTTCGGCAGGAAGCCCTGCGAAACCGTGCCCATATACGACGCGAGCTGCGGCTGCAGCGAGTCGATGTACACGAAGGTGCGCAGCGCGATGACCGCCGAATCGCCGTCATGCGGGCGCGTACGCTGTGAACTCGTCTCGTGCAACATGGGGGCTGAAATCGGTGTCTCGTCGGTTCGAACGCGGAACATCCGCGGGTGCGATGGCGATGCCGCCCTGGGTGTGCCTGCCCACAGCCGGCTTCGTGCTCCGTCGATGCATCGGCCGGGGCGCTGTGCCCACGCCAACCCGACTTCAGGCAGCCGCGGAAGGCACGATGGACCGTGGCCCGCATCGACGATGGGCGCGGAGTGTAGCACGATTTGCAGGGTTTCTTCCCGCGCCGTTGCGCGCGGTCACCGGCCCTCGATCGTTGCGGCCGGCCCCTGCGCAACCGGCCGGTGCGGGAGCCCGGTGTACCGATCCTCGGACCGCAGCCGGTCGATCACCTCGCGCACTTCGTCGGTATCCCACTCGATCGCAGTGTTGACCGTGTAGCGGATCCGCCCGTCGCGGTCGAGGAGGAAGGAGCTGGGGAACGCGAACACGCCCCAGTCGCGGGAGACGGCGCCGTCCTCGTCCATCAGCACCGGGAAGTCGACGTCGACCTCGCGCATGAACTCGAGGATATGCTCCGGTTCCTCGCGGAAGTTGATCGAGACGATCGCGAACTCGTCCTCGTCGTAGGCCCCCGCCAGCCGGTTCATCGACGGAATCTCGTGCACGCACGGCGGGCACCAGGTCGCCCAGAAGTTCACCAGCGTAACGCGCCCGAGGCTTTCGTCGAGTGCATGACGGCTGCCGCGGGCGTCGACCAGATCGTAGTCGGGTGCCGGGCGAGGCTGCCGCTCGATCAGACCGTAGGCGGGTGCGATCGGCTGCTCGGCCGCTTCGTCCAACGGCAGCACTGCATCCGGGCGCGGTGTCCGGGCAAGCAGCTGCGTCGCCATCAACAGCTGGTTCGGGGTGTCCGCGATCGCGGAGCGGACTTCCGGCGGCATGATGCCGGCGGAGGATTCCAGGGCCCGATTCGTGGGCTCCTCGGAATACAGCAGGTAGTAGTCGCGCACCTGGTCGACCAGCCAGCCATAGGCAGGGCTGCCCGCGTCGTGCAACGCGTCGAGCACCTCGGTCAGGCGATCGCGGTTGGCGCCGAGTGCGGGCTGGAGGATCGCCAGCGGCATGTTGGTGGCGTCCACGATGCCGAGCAACTCGGGCTGTTCGCCCGCCACCGGCGTTCCCCGGTAGAGGTTCGGGAAAAACAGGATCCCGCCGGCGACAGTGGCGGAATCACCGCCCCGTTTACGCCATTCGTGCAGGCCGCGTAGCAGCGGCACCGCCATCCGGTCACAGGTCACCAGCACGATCGGGCCGCGCCCCGAGTCCACCGCAGCGTCGAGCAGCGCGGCCACCGGCCCGCCATCCAGACTGCGGATGGCCTCGCTGCTGCGCTGCAACAGCAGCGAATCGAGCAGGTCGGTGCGCCAGACCGTCGCGCCGCGGCTCGCCAGGGTTTCGATCAGCGCGTTGGGGGTCACCAGTTCGCCGTACTGATTCACCAGCCAGAGGAACAGCGGGCCGTCGTGCTCGCCGCCGAACTCGTACACCTCGAGCAAGTCGCCGCTGTCGAGATCGACGGCGAAATCGGCCTGGGTGCCCGTCGCCAGCAGCAGCAACAGGCAAACGCTCACGATGCGGTTGCGAAGGATCGGCATGGCGCGCACTCTCGTCGGATGATTCGGAACCGGTTTTGGAGTCTAGACGCAGACGGCCGGCGGCTGCATCCATGAGCGGGGCGCTGGGAAACCTGTTTGGCCGGCTGCCTTCCTTGGCGCAGGGCGAGGCGTTCGAGGATCTATTGCGCCGCAATCCTGTGCGTATCGAACGGATCGTCAGCAGCGGCCGCCCGGAGCCCACCCTGTACGATCAGGAGCAGGACGAGTGGGTATGTCTGCTGCAGGGCGAGGCCGAACTGCAGTTGGGCAAAGAGCGTGTGCCTCTGCAGGCCGGGGACTACCTGTTCATCCCGGCGCACACGCCGCACCGCGTGCTGCGTACCTCCGCGGAACCGCCGTGCATCTGGCTTGCGGTGCACATCGACCCCACCGGCTGAATCGGCGCCGCCTGCCTGCCATCCAGGCCCGCGCGTGATGGTTCCGTTGAACGCGTCGGTGTACACTCAGGCGCAGCCCAGCGGGCCCTTGAACAGGCCCCAAGTCCTTGACGAAAGGGTCCCGAACTCTTGATCCCGATCCCCGCAACGCCCGCAACTTCCCAGCGCGTCTTCGACCCCAGAAGTCCGGAACTGGTCGAGCGTCCGTACGATGTTTATCGGCATCTGCGCGATGAGGATCCGGTGCACCGGAGCCCGTTCGGCATGTGGGTGCTTTCACGTTATGAGGATGTTTACAGGGCCCTGCGCGACCCACGTCTAAGTTCGAAGCCGTCGCGCTACTCGGTGCATGCGGCGCACCGAAACCGTTCCACGCCCGCGGCGATCGCAGCTCAACACATGATCATGTTTCTGGATGCCCCGGAACACACCCGCCTGCGCGGCCTGCTAGCGCGTGTCATCACCGATAACCTCGCGGCAAACATGCGCGAACGCATTCAGAAACTGGTCGACGACTTGCTGGAGGGGCCACTGGAACGTGGCGAAATGGACATTGTGCGCGATCTCGCAATTCCCCTTCCTCTGAACGTGATCGCCGAGTTGCTGGGAATCCCGGCCGAGGACCGCTCCAGGCTCAAGGAATGGTCGAACTGGTTCTTTCAGATCTTCTCGCCAGTGGTTTCCGAAGAGGGTAGAAACCGGCTCAACCACGCGATCCTGGAGTTTCGTGAGTATCTCGGGGCGTTGGCAAGCGAACGCCGGCGGTCCCCACGGCAAGACATCGTCAGCAGCCTGATCGCGGTTTCGGTCGATGGCGACCGACTGACCGATGATGAGATCTTCACCAGCTGTCTGGCGCTGTTTTCCAATGGCCAGGAAGCGCTGTCGCACCTCGTGGGAAATGGCATGCTCGCGCTGCTCCAACACCCCGAACAGATGCGTCGGCTTCGTGAAGACCCCGGGATGATCCGCAACGCAGTGGAAGAACTGCTCCGCTATGATACCCCGGCCCAGACGGTTGGCCGCACGGCGACCGAGGCGATTGAGCTACACGGCAAAGTGATTCCCGCAGGCGCGCCCGTTTATTTGCTGATCGGCTCTGCCAATCGGGATCCATGCCGCTTCCCGAACCCGGACATACTGGATTTGTCACGTCCGGACTGCAGGCACCTTTCATTCGGCACCGGACCGCATGCTTGCCTTGGTGCTGGGCTGGCACGCGTAGAAGCTCAGGCAGCCATTCTGACTCTGCTTACCAAGACACAGGACATGGAACTCTGTGGGGGCCCGCCAACGCGACTCCCGAACATCTTCGTGCGGGGCCTTGAGGCACTCCCCGTTCGGTTCCGAGCATGCTGATCCCGATGCTCGGCACTATTACCGTCACCCGCCCGATACCCAACGAGCCCGGACTTCCGGGCGTTGATTCATGACAGGCACGCAGCTCTTACCACTCGAGTCGTTCGATCAGATGGTGCTCACGTACCCGGATGCGCCGGCAATTCGTCATGCACAGGGGCATATGACGTACCTGCAACTGGACGAACATGCCAACAGGCTTGCAGGCCTCCTGCTCGACCGCGGTGCTGGACGTGGAGATCTCGTCGGGCTGGTTTCGGGCAGGGCACCCGATGCCGTGATTGGGATGCTGGGCATCATGAAGGCGGGCGCGGGCTATCTACCCCTGGATCCAGATTACCCGGCCGAGTGGCAGGCAGCCGTGCTCAGAGACAGCCGCCCATGTTTGCTGGTCGGATCGCGGCCAACGGTCGATTGCGAAATCCCCCTCCTGCCCTCTGATGACTGGATGGACGAGCCAGCGCACGGTGAGCCTTGTAAGGCCGTTACCGGGAGGCCCCATCCTCACGACCTGATGTACGTGATGTACACCTCGGGCTCTACGGGCCGCCCCAAGGGCGTGAAGGTTTCCCACGGGAACGTGGCGCGACTCTTCCCTGCGGTGGGCGCACACCTTGAGTTCAGCCGCAACGACGTTTGGGCACATTGTCACTCGCCATCCTTTGGTTTCTCCGTGTGGGAAATCTGGGGAGCACTGGCCCATGGCGGCTGCCTCGTGATCGTTCCACCGGAAACCTTGCGGGAACCGGGCAGGACACTCGAGTGGCTGATGCAGGAGCGGGTAAGCGTGTTGAGCCAAACACCGACCGCGTTCCGGATGCTCGCACGCGATCTGAACCGGGTGCCAGAGGCAGGGCTCAGCCACCTGCGGGTCGTGGCGTTCAGCGGGGAACCGCTGGACGGGCACATACTGCAGCCCTGGTTCGCCCGTTTCGGTGACGACCATCCGATTCTGGTGAACCTTTACGCACTCACCGAAACGTCCGGCGAAATCACTTTTCATCGGGTCCGGGCCTCCGAACCCACTGCCAACGAGCGCGTGATCGGGGTGCCCCTGCCCGATGTACAACTCTTCCTGATGGATGAGCACCGGAGACTGGTCGCGGATGGCGAAATCGGAGAACTGTATGTAGGGGGACCAGCGGTTGCGCTCGGCTATCTCGGCGCGGATGAAGCCGATGAACAGCGATTCCTGGTCAATCACATCAAGGAAGATGGAAGCCGCATGTACCGCACCGGCGACATGGCCCGTCGCCTGCCCGATGGCACGTACCAGTTCACTGGCCGGAGCGACCGGCAAGTCAAGGTGCGCGGGTACCGTATCGAACCCGCATCCGTCGAAGGCGTCCTTCGGACTCACGATTCGGTGATCGATGCAGTCGTGCTGCCGGACGATCAAGCTGGAATCGTCGCGGGCCTCGCAGCGTTCGTGGTTCTGCATCACCGCGATGCGTTTCCGGACAGACTGCGGGATCACCTGAGCGCAAGCGTGCCGCATTACGCGATTCCCGATCGGATTTTCGCGATCGACCGCATTCCACAAACCGCCACCGGGAAACTGGATACCGCGGCGCTGCTCGCAATGCGTTCACAGGATTCGGTTAGCGAGGAATCCCGGGAGCTCCAGAACGAGGTGCCGTTCGGAACGGACGCTGGGAACGTGGCCGCCACCATCGAACAGATCTGGTGCCAACTGTTGCAGCGCAACACGATTGCGCGCGACGAAGATTTCTTCGACCTGGGCGGGCACTCGTTGCTGACGCTGAATCTCGTTCTGATGCTCGAAGAGAAACTGGGAGTCGATATCAGCATGACCGACGTATTCGAGAACCCCTCGCTCGGTCAGCTTTCGACCTTCGTGTCCGACCGGCTCAAGGCCGCCCGCACGCCTGCGCAGCTGCCGCCCCCCGCCAAAGCCACTCTCGTGAACCCCGCTCGAGCCGATGGCCATGTCGAACACATGCGTGTCGCAATTTCCAAGGCACGGGAAGCCATCGCCAATGGACAGCCGCCGTACGCCGCCTGCCTCGTCCGCAACGGCCGGGTACTGGTCGCAGTCCACAACGTCATCTGGCGCGATGTGGATCCGACCGCGCACGCGGAGGTGACAGCAATCAGAGAGGCCTGTCGCCTCCTCGGTACCATGGATCTATCTGACTGCGTCCTGTACTCCACTGCGGAACCCTGCAGCATGTGTCTGAGCGCCACGGCCTGGGCGAATATTAGAACGGTGGTCTACAGTGCTCGCATGGAGGACGAGGAGCGCTACGGTCTGAGCTCGGCGACGGTCCCTGTGGCAACGATGGTGTCCCTGCTCGGACGTGAAATCGCGATTGTTCCGGATTGCCTGAGGACTGAAATGCAAACGTTGTTCGAGGATTGGTTGCGCATCAAGGCCTTGGCGATCTGAACATCTCTTGGACAGCACGGCCGCGCTCGGCACGAATGAAAGGGGTAGCGTGTACGGCGGCCTTGCCGTGCGGAAACCGGAGGCAGGTAGTCCTGCACTTATTCGGCTCTCCTCGGCCCGGTGCCATCGACGGCTCATGAACACAATGGCGGACGCATGAACAGGCTCGTAATCTATGGTAATGGCCAAGTGGCCGAACTTGCGCTTGCTCGGCTGCGCCGTGACACGCAGTACGAACTCGCCGCCTGCACTGTAGACCGGGATCTGATCCAGTCTCAACGGTTTCAGGGCCTGCCGGTGATCCCGTTCGATGAAATCGAACAGCACTACCCCCCCGACAGCCACCGCATGCTCGTGGCAGTCGGCCACACGGGTGTTAACCGGATCCGTGCCGAACGGTTCAATCTTGCGCGTGCGAAGGGTTACCGTTTTATCCGCCTGATCAGCCCCCGTGCCGATGTCTGGCCCGACGTGGAACTGGGCGAGAATTGCATGATCGGTGACGGCTGTATCGTGCTGCCGTTTTCCCGACTTGGTGACAACGTGCACCTTGGCACGGGTTGCACCATCGGCCATCACGTCACGATCGGAGACCACAGTTCGCTGGCCATGAACGTGGTCGTGGCCGGGAGCGTACAGATCGAATCGGGCGCGTTTCTTGGGGCGGGCGTGACGGTTCGCGACCGTATCACCGTGGGCACCGGGGCCTTCCTTGGAGCGGGCGTTGTGCTGCAATCGGATGCGGCACCCAAGTCCGTCTATGCTGCCCCGGAACCACGTTTGCTACCCATTGCCAGCGACAAGCTTCCGGGCCTGAGTTGAATCGCTTCGGCAAATCGGCAGTTGAATAGGGGGCGACCAGTGACGCAACCCACGATCAACCAACATCCACTAGGCCCGTTCACGATGGTACACTCCATCGCCTCCCAGGGAACCCATTGATCATGCGTATCACCCGAAAGCTGGAGTTCGACGCGGGCCACCGCATCCCGGACCATCGCAGCCAGTGCCGACACCTGCACGGACACCGTTACACGATCATGATCACCCTTCGCGGCGAGATCATCGAAGCTTCGGGGGAACCCGTGAACGGCATGGTCATGGACTTCTCCGACGTCAAGGCCATCGCCAAGACCCACTTGGTCGATCACTGGGACCACGCGTTCCTCGTCTACCGGGGGGACCACAAGGTGGCGGAGTTCCTGGCCAGCATGCCGGATCACAAGACGGTCGTGCTGGACTGCGTGCCGACCGCGGAGAATCTCGCCCAGCTCGCGTTCCGGATCCTGGATCCGCTGTACCGGGACACTTACGGCAATCAGCTGCGTCTGGACCGCGTTCGTCTTTACGAAACCCCAAACTGTTGGGCGGATGCGGTGCGCGCAGACCTGGAAGATCGGTAACGCACTCGGGGATCGCGGGGAAAGAGGTCGCACCGCAAGCACCGTTGCCCAGGAGATGCCCCTTGGTGCGGCGCGCTGCACGAAACGGCGCAACGCCATCCGCCGCACGGCGTTCGTTCCGCCCAGAAGCCCGGCCGCGGCGCGCGTCCAGGGTGACCTGTAGGGCGGAATAGCGCAGCGTCATCCGCCGTGCGGCGTTCATGCCGCCCAGGAGCCGGGGGGCACCCCAGCGCCGGCTGGCGGATGACGGCCTTCGGCCTTTTCCGCCCTACCGTTCGCCCTACCGTTCGATCAGTCCCGTAGGGCGGAATAGCGCAGCGTCATCCGCCGTGCGGCGTTCATGCCGCCCAGGAGCCGGGGGCGCCCCAGCGCCGGCTGGCGGATGACGGCCTTCGGCCTTTTCCGCCCTACCGTTCGCCCTACCCTTCGATCACGGGAAGGTGCTGGCCAACCTTGACCGTTAGCGCTGGCGCTTGCGCTGGGCGGCCTGCTGGGCCTCGGCAAACAGCGCGGCCATGCCGCCGGTCGGTGCGGCCTCGGGCTTCGGCTTGCCGGGGCGTCGCTGGGCCGCCTTGTTGCGGTCCCCGCGCGGGCCGCGCGGGGCTTTCGCATCCCGGCTCGCCGGGCCGCGGCTGGTGCCGGGTTCGGCGGGGTCCTCCAGGCGCCGGGTCAGCGCGATGCGCTTGCGCGCGAGATCGACCTCGAGCACCTTCACCTTCACGATGTCGCCGGGCGCCACGACCTCGTGCGGATCCTTCACGAAACGGTCCGCCAACGCGGAGATATGCACGAGACCGTCCTGGTGAACGCCGATGTCGACGAACGCGCCAAAGTTGGTCACGTTGGTGACCGTTCCCTCGAGGACCATGCCGGGCTTCAGGTCCTTCAGATCTTCTACGCCCTCGCGGAACTCGGCGGCGCGGAACTCGGGCCGCGGATCGCGCCCCGGCTTCTCGAGCTCGCCGAGGATGTCCCTCACCGTCGGCACACCGAAGCGCTCGCAGGTGTAGTCGGCCGGGTTCAGCCGGCGCAGGAATGCGGCGTCGCCGATCAGGTCGTCGACCCGGCGCCCGTGCTTCGCGGCGATGCGCTCGACCACCACGTAGGCCTCGGGGTGTACCGCCGAGCCGTCGAGCGGGTTGTCGCCTCGCATGATGCGCAGAAAGCCCGCCGCCTGTTCGAAGGTCTTTTCGCCCAGGCGCGGCACTTCCATCAGCGCTTTGCGACTGCCGAATGCGCCGTGCTGTTCGCGGAACGCGACGATGTTGCTCGCGAGCGTGCCGTTCAGCCCGGCAATCCGGGCGAGCAGCGGTGCCGATGCGGTGTTCACGTCGACGCCGACGCCGTTCACGCAGTCCTCGACCACCGCGTCCAGGCTGCGAGCGAGCTGCACCTGGCTGACGTCGTGCTGGTACTGGCCGACGCCAATCGAACCCGGGTCGATCTTCACCAGCTCGGCGAGCGGATCCTGCAGCCGCCGCGCGATCGAGACCGCGCCGCGGTAGGACACGTCGAGCTCCGGGAACTCGCGCGCAGCGAGTTCGGAGGCGGAGTACACCGACGCGCCGGACTCGTTGACGACGATCTTCTGCATGCGCAGCGCGGGCAGCTTGCGCAACAGCTCGCCGGCGAGCTTGTCAGTCTCGCGGCTGGCGGTGCCGTTGCCGATCGCGATCAATTCGACGCCGTGCTGCTGGGACAGCGCACCCAACTCGGCGAGCGACGCATCCCAGCGCTTCTGCGGCGCGTGCGGGAACACCGTGGTATGGGCCAGCAGCTTGCCGGTGTGATCGACCACGACCGCCTTCACGCCGGTGCGCAGGCCCGGGTCGAGCCCCAGCGTCGCGCGCATTCCCGCTGGCGGCGCCATCAGCAAGGCCTTCAGGTTGCGCGCAAACACGGTGATCGCGTCGGCCTCGGCGAGCTCGCGCAGACGCCCAAGGAGCTCGGTTTCCATGTGCACCGCGAGCTTCACCCGCCAGGTCCAGCGCACCGTTTCCTGCAGCCAGTCGTCCGCCGCCCGGCGCTGGTGCGACCAGCCGATGCCATGCGCGACCATCGCCTCGCAGGGATGCGGCTGGGCGTTCTCGAGTTCCTCGGGAAGCGCCATCGCGACGCGCAGCACAGCTTCCTTGCGACCGCGGAACAATGCCAGTGCCCGGTGCGACGGGGTCTTCGCCAGCGGCTCGGCGTGGTCGAAATAGTCGCGGAACTTGCTCGCCTCCTCGGCCTTGCCCTCGGCCACCTGCGCGCGGATCAGCGCATGTTCCCAAAGCCAGGTGCGCATCCGGGTCAACAGGTCGGCGTTCTCGGCGAAGCGCTCCATCAGGATCTGCTTCGCGCCGTCGAGCGCGTCCTTCGCGGTCTCGATCTTGTGCTCGGCGTTGAGATACCCCTGCGCGGTAGCTTCGGGATCGAGCGTCGGGTCGCCCAAGAGCGCGTCGGCCAGCGGCTCCAGCCCCGCCTCGCGGGCGATCTGCGCCTTGGTGCGCCGCTTCGGCTTGTACGGGAGGTACAGGTCTTCGAGGCGCGTCTTGCTGTCGGCCGCGAGGATGTCGGCTTCGAGTTCCGGCGTCAGCTTGCCCTGCTCCTGGATGCTCTTCAGCACCGCTTCGCGGCGCTCCTCGAGCTCGCGCAGGTAGCGCAGGCGCTCCTCCAACATGCGCAGCTGGGTATCGTCCAGCCCGCCGGTAACCTCCTTGCGGTAGCGCGCGATGAACGGCACCGTGGCGCCTTCGTCGAGCAAGGCGACGGTGGCGCGCACCTGCTCCTCGCGGCACTGGATCTCGTCGGCGATGATGGCTTCGATGCTGCGGCGCGGCTGCGACATGGGCGGTCGGTCCTTTCGGAGGGTGGCTACGGCGTCGGGCATGATAGGCAATGCGGCCGCCCGTGCCCACCCGGGGTCAGTCCGCCCAGAGCGCGTTCAGCGGAAACGAAATCGCGTCGAACGGCGGGATCTGGCCGGGAAGTGGCAGACGGCCTCCAGAGCAGGCCAGGCCGCCGAACAAGCCGGGACTGGCAGGGGACATCCATGAAAGCCGTCGCCATTGACTCGAACACCGATCATGCTGTCCGGGCCTTCCTGACCCGGTTGGCGGGCCGTTTTGACGTGGCCGAGGCCATCCTCTTTGGCAGCCGCGCGCGCCATCAGCATCGCGAGGACAGCGATGCGGATCTGGCGGTGATCCTGCATGGCCCCAAGGGCCCCTTCCTCGACACCAAACTTGCGATGGCGGATCTCGCCTACGACGTCCTGCTGGAAACCGGTGTGCTGATCCAGCCGCTCCCGATCTGGGAGGGGGAATGGGAGCAACCGGAGACATTCATCAGTCCGGATCTCCTGCGCAACATCCGCCGCGAGGGAATACGGCTATGACGCCCGATGCGTTTCTGGGCAAGGCCGCGCGGGCCATCACATCCGCCAAACTGCTGCTCGAAGATGGCGATGTGGACGGTGCCTGCAACCGAGCCTACTACGCCATGTTCGATGCGGCCAAGGCCGCGCTGCTGCATGCAGCCACTGCCGATCCCCCGGTCGGGAGAACCCATGGTGGCCTGATTGCCGCGTTCAGCCTGCATCTGGTGAAGACCGGTCTGCTCCCGGTTGCGTTGGGCAGGTCGCTGAACCGAGCGCACGAAGTGCGGCAGGTCGCGGACTATACGGGTGATCAGGTCAGCGAAGAGCAGGCCCGCGACATGATCGAACAAGCGGAGTTTTTCGTAGACTCGTAGGTTGCAGCGCGGGTCGCGGGTGCGTTCATGGCTGCCTCGTGCTTGCTCGAAAACGGCTACGTCAAGGCTACCCCAGGCGCACCAAGGGCACAAACGCGGAACCCGCGATCGGAGCTTCGGCCGGCGTTGGATCGCCGGCCTCTCCCCTACGCTGCCGAGGACGCTATGCGGGCAAGGAGAAGCGCGCTCGCCCACAAAGCCCGCCGGCCGGGACGGTGGGCTTGCGGTATCGGCCCATCCCGCTCGGGGAACGGGCCTTGAACCCCCTCCTCAGTCCTTGAACGTGTACTGCTTCTCGAGATCCTCGTGAATCTCCCAGGTACAGGACATGCCCTTCGGGAAGGTGATCAGATCGCCGCGCTCGAAGGTCTGCGGTTCGCCCCCGTCGGGGGTCACGGTGACGCGCCCCTGAAGAAGGTAGCAGACCTCGGTGCGGTCGTAGGTCCAGCGGAAGGTCGACGCCTCCTTGCTCCAGTAGGGCCAGCCCGGTACGCCGAGGACATCCAGCTTCGCCGGGGATGGATTGCGTTCAAAGAAGATTTCCCGATCGTTCATGGCCTGCTCTCGCCTGTGTAATTGCGCGTCATGTTGCCGCGTCCGGCGGCAAGGACCAAGTGTGCCGCGCCCGGTGTGGAAAACCGCGGAAGCCGTCACTCGGCCGGGCCGTCTCCCCTCCCCCTCCGGCGGCGGTGCGGGCTTCGTGCGAACCTGGCGGATCCGGATCGGAACCGCTGTCATGTGCCTGGAATGAGCGGCGCATCGTCCGGATTTTCGGTGCAACGGGCGCCGAGACGCGGCGAACGCCGAACGGCAGCTGACGCTACACCGTGATCATTGTGTCCTCGATATTAAAGTAACCTTTGAGAAGCTGACTCCAAGAAACTAGAAAAAAATGCTAAAAAGGCGCCTGAAACGGCTCCGTCGCGAGGCAGTTCCTTGATGCACAAACACTGGTGTTTCGCGCTGGCGCTGGGGATTCTTTTTGCTCTCCTGCCGGCCGGGATACTTTCGGCCACCACACCCGCGCCAGCCATCGGTTCGCAAGCCGTAGCAACTGCGCAGCTGCCCGGTGCGGAGGCGGTCTCCGCTGAGGCCGCAAGCGTACCCGCTTCGGGCAACCGCCGGTCCGCGGTGCTGGTGGCGTCCGCCGACGCCACAGGCAATTCTGGCTCAAGCCGACTCCAATTGGCCCTGGTAACCGCCGCAGGGCTGGTGCTGGCTTTGCTGGTGGCGGTCATGACCCTGTACAGCAGCAACCGCCAGTTGCGCTCGCAGGGAAGCCGCCTGGCCGCATCCGAAAGCCGGCAAAGGGCGGTGTTCGCGGCGCTCGGCGAAGGCGTGTACGGCACCAACAATAGCCTCGACTGCACCTTCATGAATCCAGCGGCGCTGAAGATGCTGGGATTCACGCAGGAGGAGGTGATCGGACGTGATCCCCACACGCTGTTCCACTACCGGCGTGCCGACGGTGAGCCCTCCGATGCACGCGAGGCATGCCCCGTCCATCAGACGGTTCGGGACGGCCGCACCCGCCACGAAGAAGGCTGGTTCCTGCGCAAGGATGGTACCGGGTTTCCCGCCGAGATCATCGTGACCCCCATGGTGGAGGGGGGTCACGTGACCGGTGCGGTGGTCGCATTCAACGACATTTCCGAGCGCAAGGCGGCAGAAGCGCAACTGCGACAGCTGTCGCTGGCAGTAGATCAGAGCCCCGAGAGCATCGTGATCACCGACCTGGACGGTCGCATCGAGTACGTGAACCAGGCCTGCGTGAACAAGTCCGGCTACTCGCGCGAAGAACTGCTCGGGGCGAATCCGCGGGTGTTCCAGTCAGGCCGAACGCCACCAGAAACCTATGGAATGATGTGGGACGCCGTCTCCAGCGGGCGGATCTGGCGCGGGGAATTGATCAACCGAAACAAGAATGGGCAGGAGTACACCGAGCTCGCCACACTGGCACCGGTGCGCGACCCCAGTGGCCGGATCAGCCACTTCCTAGCACTCAAACAGGATATTTCGGAGCTCAAGCACGCTGAGGCCGAGATCCACCGGCTGGCGAACTACGACCGGCTGACCGAACTCCCGAACCGCAGCCTCCTGATGGACCGGCTGGCCCAGACGCTGGCCAGCAGTTCCCGCCATCCGCAGCGATCGGCGTTGATCCTGTGCAACATCGACCGCTTCAAGATACTGAACGAGGCCAGGGGACAAGCGTCCGGCGACCTGCTGCTGAAAGCGGTTGGACAACGCCTCGACGCTTTGGTACGAGAGAGCGACACAGTGGCCCGCCTCGGTGCCGACGAGTTCGCGATTCTGTTGCAGAACCTGGACCCGGAGCAGGGCAGCGCCAGCCGCAGTGCATTCTCGGTTGCCGAGAAGATCCACCTGGCACTGCGTCATCCGTTCACATTGGATCGCGACGTGGTCAATGTCACCGCCAGCATCGGCATCACACTCTCGCCCGAGGATGCCGTCCCGCGCAGCGGGCCCGACGCCGCGGCGCACGATACTCCGCAGGAAATCCTGCGCCGTGCCGATACCGCCCTGCACAAGGCCAAGCACGCAGGCGGCAACCAAAGCGCGTTCTTCGAGGCCGGAATGGGCCAGATCGCGCAGTTGCGCTTTCACCTCGAACGCGAGCTGCGACTGGGAATTCCCGCTGGGCAACTCCGCCTGTTCCTGCAACCCCAGGTGAACACGCAACGCGAGATCGTCGGCTTCGAGGCGCTGGTGCGCTGGCAGCACCCGTCGCGGGGGCTGTTGCCACCGGGGATGTTCATACCAGTTGCGGAAGAATCCGACCTGATCGTCGACCTCGGGGTCTGGGTACTGGCCCGCACCTGCGAGCTGATGGCCCACGAGCAAGCCCGGGGCCGGCCGTTTCGGGCTGCGGTCAATGTCAGTCCCAAGCATTTCCGTCAGCCGCAGTTCGTGCCCTGGCTGCGCGACCTGATCACCGGCCAAGGCGTCGATGCAAGCAACCTGACGCTGGAAGTGACCGAGGGACTGATGATCGAAAACGTCGAGGATGTCGTGGCCAAGATGAGCGCGCTGCAACCGCTCGGCATTCATTTCTCGGTGGACGACTTCGGTACCGGCTATTCGTCGCTGGCGTACCTGAAACGGCTCCCGATCCACGAACTGAAGATCGACCAGGGGTTCATCCAGGACGCGCCCACCGATCCCGACGACGCGGCACTGGTCGACACGATCCTGAACATCGCCCGCAATCTCGGCCTCGAGGTCGTCGCCGAGGGCGTGGAAACCGCCGAGCAAGCGGCATTCCTGAACGACCGGGCCACGATCCTCCACCAGGGACATTTCTATGGAAGGCCGGAGCCCGCGGAAGCCTGGCTCGAACGCACTGCGACGCTGTCTTCCATGCGCGTCACCGCCGACTGACGGTCGTCACAACGCACACCCGTGTAAAGGCCGTGAAGCCCCGACACCGGGCGGTGAAGCACCACCCAGCGTTGATGCCTTCTGTATCAGCCGATACCCACTCCAGAAAGCGGCCTTTTGGCACCGAGGGTTGCGATGCGACCCATACTCCGGGCACAGGGGGCCGAAGGCCGTCATCGGCCGTGCCCACGCCGGGAATGGCGCAGGCACCGGGGCAGTGCAAACGCGGAACGACGGATGACGCGGCGTTCCTCGCGCAGACGGGTGAATCCGCGTTTACCTAGGGCTAAAACTCGTATCTTGCCCCAATCTCGAAACTGCGCTCGGGTCCGGCATAGATGCCCTGACGCAACCCGGCGATGTAACGCTCGTCCGTGAGATTCTTGACCGCACCGAATACGGCGAAACGGGGATTGAAGTCATAGCTCGCCGTCAGGTCCACGGTGTAGTGGCTGGGCACCAGACCCGAAAAACCGTGGTTCTCCGGATCAATCTCCCGCCGGTTATCGCCCGTACCAAAGACCGAGCCGGTGTAGTTGTACATCAAGGCCGTCGTCAGCGGACCTTGCTCATACGACAGTGCGACATTGGCAACCCACTCCGGCGAGTACGGCAGGCGATTCCCCGCAGCGATACCTTCCACGCGATCCTCACGAAATTCAGCAGTGGGGACCCAGGTGACATTGCCATCCAGACGGAACCCTGCTGGAAGAACATACCCCATAGCAGCTTCCAACCCCTGAATCAGCGCACTCCCCTCGTTGGGATTGCGAATTCCCGAGATACCGGGATCGACCTGGTTGGAGAAGTCCATCTGGAACGCCGCCGCTTCGTAGTTCCACGGCCCGGTGGCACCCCGCATGCCCAACTCGAGATTCACGGAGGTTTCAGCATCGGTAGGCGCGTCATCGGCTCCGATTACACTGCCGACCACGGGCGGCTGAAAGGCGCGGTAGACGCTCCCGTAGAACTGCAAGGCCGGGTTCAGCTGATAGGTGGCCCCAAGACCCGGCAAGAATTCGGTATTGGAGAACGTATCCGCAGGACCGCCCGTCTGCCGATCCTTCCGCTTCTGCTCGTAGGTCTCTACGCGCAAACCCGCCGTCACCGACAGCTGATCGGTGACGTCGAAACGGTTCTCCGCAAAGCCTGCCCAGCTCTTGGCCGAGTCAAGGCGGTCTCGGCGCAGTCCCTGGCCGTCCACGGCAATCGGGCTGCGGGGTGCGGCCCGGGTGGCTCGGGGCCTCGTGTCATGCATCTCCTCTTCCATATAGCGCAGGCCGAATTCCGCCATGTTGTTGATCCCGAATGCCGAGTGGTTCAGGAACAAACGAGAGTCCACCCCGATTCGTTCGAAGTCCCGGTTCCGCCCCTCCAGGATGTCGGTAAAGTTCCATACGGTATGGCCATCCGCATTGGTGGTGGTACCGTCCACATTGAACCGCCAGTAGTCGCGAGTGGTCTCCATCCAGTACGCCACCGTCTTCAGGCGCATATCGGGACTGATATCCCACTCGTGGTTGACGTCGAAGGCCGTGCGCTCGGTCTCGAAGCGGTCATCCGGCGCGGGGTTGAAAGTCGCGCCTGCGTCGAACGCGTCCTGGAAATAGCCGCGATACGAAATGGCGGCGTCGTTTTCGTAGTAGGAGAATTTCGCGCCGAGAAACTGGTTGTCGCCGATGGCGCTGCCAACCTTGATCATGACATCCGTCATGTCCCATTCCTTGTCCATCCAGCCATCGCTGCTGGCATCGGTCACGACGAGACCAAACAGCGCGTCGCCGGAAGGCGAACTCCCCCCCGCCTCGACGGTCACCTCGCGCGTGTTCCACGAGCCCACCGTGCCGGTGACGGCGAGGCCATCGTCCGGGGTCCTGGTCTGGTAGTTGATCACACCGCCACTGCTGGCCGGGCCGTAGCGCAGCGAAGCGGCGCCTCTGAGGATCTCGACACCGTCCATGCGCTGAACACGCGGATTGTAGTAACGCTGGTTGCCGACGAAGATGCCCGGCTGCACCGGCACACCATCCTCCAGCACCGTCGTCTTGTACTGATCGGCGGGGATACCGCGCACTCCGTAGTTGGTGACGATCGCGCTGTCGTCCTCGCGCTTGATGTACATGCCGGGCACTCGGCGCAACACGTCCTCGGTGGAACGCGGACGGGTCTCCTTGATCTCGCCTTCGGTTACGATCGTCACCGCCCCGGGTGTTGCGGATACGTCGGTAAGGCCCGGCGCCACCACGTCGATCCGTGGCAGCACGACCGAAGCCCTTTCTTCGGAAGCGGCATCGGACTCTTCAGCCTTCACGGTCCCGGTGCCAGCCATTCCGGAAATCGCCACGGCAACGGCCAGTGCGAGCTTCCCGGTACGAACCGGCATCTGGGCAACACCCGAGCGCCGCCCCAATATCGTCTTGCGAGCCATTTCTTTCTCCCTTCAATGTGCACGACAACGCACCTCCACGACCGGTGAGATGCCGCAGTTCAGATGACAACTAAATGGCTGGCTGAGGGAACAGGTCCCCTGGCTGGCGGGTGCCGTGGCGACAACCCCGGGCAACGTAACGCTGGTTCCTTTTGGTCAGGATCAGCTTCTACTGGAGGTCACCCGAAGGGTGTAGCACACGGTATCGCGAATGCGAACGATTTTCAACCCCGTTCGCAGATTGTTTGGGGTCGGTAGAGTGAGCGGGCCTGATAACGAACTATGCATGCCGGATCAACGGAACAGGGGTACACCCGTCAGGCTCGCGACATGAACCCGATCGATAAAGCCCTCATCAATTTACGCCCTCCGGCCCTCGCAGATGTGATGCCGTTGACCAGGATGCGGCCGACGCGGTCAATCCGGGTTCGCGTAGCCCGTCCGAGTCGGGTTCGACGGACTACTTGGTCAGGATCAATTTGTTCCGGTTGGTCTGCCGCAGCACATACCACTCGCCCTCGTGCTCGATACGGAGCTGCCGCGCCGAGCCTAGCAATACGTCGCTGCGCGTGGTGGGAATCGGCCGGCCCGAACCTCCAGCGTGCGCCGGTTGGTCGTTTCCGGTTCGGCGTATCCGGCCATTGTTTTCAGAGTCAGTTGCCATCAGTTCGCCTCCGGTTGCGAAACAAAGCCGAGTCTCCCAACGCCGGCCCGGCGGGCGTCGGCCATGATCCGGGCCAGCGCCTCGTAACGGGTGTCGCGGTCGGCACGCAGATAGACCGCCAGTTCCGGGTTGGCCGCAACGGCCTCCTGCAGGCGCGCGAACAGCTCGCCCGGTTCGATGGACGCGTTGTCCCAGTGCAACTGGCCCGCGGCGTCCAGCGCAAGCGTGACGCTGTCGATGGTCTGCTCGCTCGGCGCACTGCTGGCGCGCGGCAGTTCGAGTTGCACCGAATGCGTGATCACCGGCGCGGTGACAATGAAGATCACCAGCAGCACCAGCATCACGTCGACCAGCGGAATCACGTTCATCTCCGACATCGGCTCGTTGGTATCGCCCAGGCGTCCGAACGACATGGCTCAAGCCCCCTCGGCCGACGGCCGCGTGTCGCTGGCGGGCAACGGCTGGTCGATCCGCTGGGTGTGGATCCCCGGCGCGCGATCGGAGTGCATCAGAAACGCGTGCAGGTCGTGGGCAAAGGCCTCGAAATCCTGCTGCATCAGGCGGTTGAAGCGGTTGAATACGTTGTAGAACGCGACTGCGGGGATCGCCGCCGCAAGGCCCGCTGCGGTCGCGACCAGCGCCTCGCCCAGCGGACCGGCGACCAGATCCATCGACACGCTCTCCATGATCGAAAGTTCGATCAACGCGTTGTGAATTCCCCACACCGTTCCGAACAGGCCGATGAACGGTGCCAGGCTGCCCACCGACGCGAGCAACGTCTGCCCGGCCTGCAGGCGCAGCTGCTGCCGATCCATCGACTGCCGGATCATCCGGATCATGTGGTCGTCCAGGCGTTGTTCGCCCTTCGGGCTGGTGTCGTGACGGCCCGGATACGTTTCCGCCGCGTGCCAGCCGTCGCGCGCCATCGCCGCCAGCGGACCACGGTGCTCGAAGACCGCGTCACGGAGCGTGCGCATGCTCCCGGCGTTCCAGAACGCCTGCAGAAAGCGCCGATTCGCGCGCCGGGTCTCGATCAGGCTCAGGCCCTTGGTCGCGGCGATCGCCCAGGTCGCGATCGACAGCACCAGCAGCGTCAGAAAAACGCCGATCAGTACGACATCGCCGTGATAGAAGACATAGAAAATATCGAACTCGGTCATGGGATCGGCCCCCTCGGGGCGTGGTCGTTATTCACTTGTTCACCGCAGGCGAAATTCCATCGGCACGATCACCGACCCGGCCACCGGGCGCGTGCCCCGCCTGGCCGGCTCGAACCGCCAGCCTTCGACCGCGGCCAGCGCCGCATTGTCCAGCCGTTCGTGTCCGCTGCTCTTCTCCACCCGCCAGGAAACCGGCCGCCCGTCGGCTCCGACCGCAACCCACAGCAACACCGTTCCTTCCTCGCGTCGGCGCTGCGAGAGGCGCGGGTACTCCGGCGGCGGATTGTTCAGATACGCCGCGCCAAACCCCGGCTCCTCGAACGGTTCGTCAGCCGCACCGAGTTCCTCCACGGCAACCGGTTCGTCCGCTACGTTGGGCCCTGCGACCGCGGTCTCTTCGGGCGTGGCTGCCTGCGGCCGTTGCGCAGACGTTTCGGCTCGAAGCGCTGACCTCGGCTCGGGCTTCGGCTCGGGCTTCGGCTCGGGCTCCGGCTCGGGCTTCGGCTCGGGTTCCGGTTCGGGTTCCGGTTCGGGTTCCGGCTCGGGTTCCGGCTCGGGTTCCGGCTCGGGTTCCGGCTCGGGTTCCGGCTCGGGTTCCGGCTCGGGTTCCGGCTCGGGTTCCGGCTCGGGTTCCGGCTCGGGTTCCGGCTCGGGTTCCGGCTCGGGTTCCGACTCGGGTTCCGACTCGGGTTCCGACTCGGGTTCCGACTCGGGTTCCGACTCGGGTTCCGACTCGGGTTCCGACTCGGGTTCCGACTCGGGTTCCGGCTCGGGTTCGGGCTCCGACTCCGGTACCGGTTCCGGCTCGGGTTCCGGCTCGAGACCCAGTTGGGCAATGTCGATCTCGTCCGTGGTCGGCAGCGCCTCGGAAGGCGCTGGGGGAAGTGTCAGCTCCCCCAGCTCGACCCAGGTCGCCTGCATGCCGCCGCGCCCCAGATCGAGCGTCGGCTGGCTCGCCTGCCAATACACCAGACCACCCACCGCCGCTCCGTGCAGCGCGAGGCTGGCGAGCACGCCGAGCACCAGCCGTGAACGGCGCGGCGCAGGGGACGCAGGAAGGTCGGTGATCGGCATGACGGATCCGGGGCAGCATCGCCAGCGGCGCTCAGCCAGCGCTGCCCATCTGGCTTTGTTCGTAGTTCTGGAGCCCCACCCGTTCGATCAAGTCCAGGCTGGTCTCCAGCCAGTCGACATGCTCTTCCTCGCTGTTGAGGATGCTTTGCAAGAGATCGCGGGTTACGAAGTCCTGCACCTGTTCGCAGTGGGCGATGGCCTCCCGAAGCAGCGGAATCGCTTCCTGCTCCATCGCGAGATCGCATTCCAGGATCTCTTTCGTGTTCTCTCCGATGCGCAATGTTCCGAGATCCTGGAGATTGGGCAGGCCTTCCAGGAACAGGATCCGGTTGATCAGCGAGTCGGCGTGCTTCATTTCGTCGATCGACTCGCCGTATTCGTATTCGTCGAGCTTTTTCAGGCCCCAGTCGCGAAACATCCGCGCATGCAGGAAATACTGGTTGATTGCCGTCAACTCGTTCTTCAACGCCAGGTTCAGGTAGCGCAGGACATCCGAATCACCCTTCATCTATGCATCCTCCTCTGGGATCACGTCTACATCGTGCATCCGCTCATGCTCACGTCGAAAGCCGTCAAATCAGCCGCGCGCTTCCCGGTGCGACTCGGACCCCGCTGCGGTTCCTTCCAAGGGTGCGCAACAGGTCCAGCGCCCGTTGTCCGCACTTGCCGCATTCGGAGCATACGCCAAGGCGTTCGCGAAGATCGCGCATCCTCAGCCCCGATTCCAGGTCCGCCAGAGAAAGGACTTCCTGTTCGCGAACCGCTTTGCAAACACACAGGTACATTGGACACGGCCTCATCCGCAAGACAACGGATCAGGATGTTAATGGGAACGCGTCTCGTTTGCAACCGTATTCGCCAGGATCGCGATTTCACGCAATCGGACCCTTCAAACCATTCGGTATATCTGCGTATACTGATTCATTAAAGCTCCATTCGTATCCAGTCGCAGCCGGTTGGAATCACCCGACCCCAGGGAAGCCTCATGGAATTCGACCCCCTACTCCTCTCGCGTATCCAGTTCGCGTTCGTCGTGTCCTTCCACGCGATCTTTCCGGTCTTCACGATCGGGCTCGCCACCTACATCGCGCTGCTCGAAGCGATCGCCTACCGCACCCGGGATCCGCATTGGGCGCGCCTGTCGCAGTTCTGGATCAAGATCTTCGCCGTCGTCTTCGGCATGGGCGTCGTGTCCGGGCTGGTAATGGCGTTCCAGTTCGGCACCAACTGGAGCGAGTTCTCCTACCGCACCGCCAACTTCCTGGGGCCGATCCTGGCCTACGAGGTCGTGACCGCGTTCTTCCTCGAGGCGGCGTTCCTCGGCGTGCTGCTGTTCGGCCGCAAGAAGGTACCGCCCGGCGTGCACCTGTTTGCCGCGGTGATGGTCGCGCTCGGCACTTTCATCTCGTCGTTCTGGATCCTGTCGGCGAACTCGTGGATGCAAACGCCCGCCGGCTTCGAATTGCGCGATGGCATGGTGCACGTCACCAGCTGGCTGGAAGCGATCTTCAATCCGTCGTTCCCCTACCGCTTCGTGCATATGGCCATCGCATCACTGCTGACCGGCGGCTTCGTGGTCGCGGGCATCGCGGCCTGGTACCTGCTGCGCGGACACGCGGTGACCGCGAGCAAGCGGGCGCTGAAGATGACGCTGGTGATGCTGGCGATCGCCGCGCCGGCCCAGCTCGTGATCGGCGACTTCCACGGCCTGAACACGCTGGAGCACCAGCCCGCAAAGGTTGCGGCGATGGAGGGGGCCTGGGAGACCCAGGAGGGGCTGCCACTGCTGCTGTTCGCGATCCCCGACGCAGCGAACGAGACCAACCATTTCGAGATCGGCATTCCGAAGCTGGCGAGCCTGATCCTGACCCACGAATGGGACGGCGAGGTCCAGGGGCTGAAGGAGTGGTCCGCGGAGGAACGCCCACCGGTCGGCATCGTATTCTGGACCTTCCGGATCATGGTCGCGATCGGCATGGTGATGATCGTGGCCGCACTCTGGGGCGCATGGCTGCTGTACCGTGGCCGCCTGCTGGAAAGCCGTCGCTACCTGCGCCTGCTGACCTGGATGATCCCGCTGCCATTCGTCGCGGTGCTGGCCGGCTGGTTCGTGACCGAGGTGGGCCGCCAGCCCTGGATCCTCTACGGGGTGATGACGGTGCAGGATGGCATGACGCCGGCGCTGACCGGCGGCATGGCCCTGTTCACGCTGGTCGGCTACATCCTGGTGTACGCGGTGGTCTTCACCGCCGGGATCTACTATCTGACCCGGATCGTGCGCAAGGGCATGCCGGAAACCGACGAAGAGCAACAGGACCCGCAGGGACACCCGAAGCGGCCGCTGTCGGCAGCGGACACCCCGCTCGATTCCTCGGCCGGGCTTTGATAAGGAGAATGCGGCATGTTTGATTTCACCTATCTCTGGGTCCTGATCATCGGCTTCGGCGTGCTGATGTACGTGCTGACCGACGGCTTCGACCTCGGCGTCGGCATTCTCTTCCCGTTCGCACGCAGCGAGCAGGACCGGGACATCCTGATGAACTCGGTCGCGCCGGTCTGGGACGGCAACGAGACCTGGCTGGTGCTGGGCGGCGCCGGCCTGCTCGCGGCCTTCCCGCTGGTCTACACGGTATTCCTGCCGGCGCTGTACATCGGCGTGTTCCTGATGCTCGCGGGGCTGATCTTCCGCGGCGTCGCGTTCGAATTCCGCTTCAAGTCGGCACCCGGCCGGCGCGGCTTCTGGAACTGGGCGTTCTTCGGCGGCTCGCTGGTCGCGACCTTTGCCCAGGGCGCGGTCGTCGGCACCTTCATCCAAGGCTTCGAGACCGAGAACTTCCGCTATGTGGGCGGGCCGCTCGACTGGTTGACCCCGTTCACCGTGATGACCGGCCTCGGCATGGTCGTCGGCTACGGACTGCTCGGCGCGACCTGGCTGCTGCTGAAGACCGACGGCGAGACGCAACAGTGGGCACGGCGCTGGGCCTACCGCCTGCTGGCGGCGATGATGGTGTTCTTCGTGATCGTCAGCCTGTGGACGCCGCTGGCCGACGAATACGTGCGCGGCCGCTGGTTCGACCACCTGACCTGGCTGTGGGTGCTGCCGCTCGCGACGGTATTGGTCGCCGCCGGACTCTGGCGTTCACTGAGCTGCTGCTACGAGGCAACGCCGTTCATCGCCACGATCGGCCTGTTCGCGCTGTTCTATGCGGGGCTGCTGTTCAGCAAGTGGCCGTACGTGGTCCCGCCGAACTACACCTTCCACGACGCGGCCTCGGCACCGGAAAGTCAGCTGTTCCTGCTGATCGGCCTGCTGTTCGTGATTCCCTTCGTGCTGATGTACTCGGCCTGGACCTACTACGTATTCCGGGGCAAGGTACGCGCCGACGCGGGGTATCACTGACTTTCATGGCCAGCGGCCACCCTGCAACATGAAAAGGCGAGCCACGGAAAGCACGGACAGACACGGAAATAAGGATTTGATTTGTTTCATCTTCCGTGATTTCCGTGTCCTTCCGTGGCGGTCATTTCACACTAACTTCCATGCCCCGTGAGACCACCCCCAATGATGAAAGACGCGTAGGGCGGAAAAGGCCGAAGGCCGTCATCCGCCATCCGGCGCCCGGAGTGCCACGGGCGCCTGGGCAATGCGAACGCCGTGTGGCGGATGACGCTGCGCTTTTCCGCCCTACGGGACTCGTCCCCACCTCTGGTTCTTTCACGTTACGCTTGCGGCTGGAGGCCTCACGCCCCACGATCACCCATCCATCAGCGCTTCCCTAACGCAGTGCCCTCCCCCCACCCCCGCCCCGCTTTGCGCGGAAGGGATGAAGAAGGGACCGGCGCACCACCCACATCCGAAACCCGCGCGTGACCGCCCGGCTCCGATGCCGACCGAATCCCCCCCTTCCCCCACACCGCCGACACCCCGCGACTTCCTGCGGGGCCTGCTCCGCCCGCACCGGCGCTGGCTGCACCTGGCCTGGCTTGCCGGCCTCGGCGCGGCGGCCGCGACCGTCGCGTTCGCCGGCAGCATCGCCTGGCTGGTCCACCAGAGCCTGTTCGCCCCCGGCCAAACCGGCCCCTGGCCGTGGCTTGGGCTGGCACTGGCGGCAGCGGTCCTGCGCTATGGGCTGCAGACGCTGCGCGACTGGAGCGGACAGCGTCTCGCCTTCGCGGTCCGCGGCGAGCTGCGTGCCCGCCTCGCCGGCACTGCCGCCCGTATCGGCCCGGTGCATCTCGGCCAGCGCGGGCATTCCGGCGCCTGGGCCAGCCGCTACCAGGAACAGGTTGACGCCCTTGGCGGGTATTTCGCGCGCTACCTGCCGGCGCTGGGGCTGGCTTTCGCAGTACCGCTGTTGCTGCTGGCCACCGCCTTTGCGCTGGACTGGATCGCCGGGCTGCTGCTGCTCCTGTCCGCACCGCTGATCCCGGTGTTCATGGCCCTGATCGGCATGGGCAGTCAGCAAATCCACGAAGAGCAACAGGAGCGGCAGAACCGGCTCGCCGGGCACTTCCTGGACCGCATCCGTAACCTCGACCTGTTGCGCCGCAGCCTCGCGCTGGACGTCGCCCGGGCCGAAGTGGCCACCGCCGCGCATGGCTACCGCCGCCTGAGCATGCGGGTGCTGCGAGTGGCCTTTCTCTCCTCCGCGGTAATGGAGTTCTTCAGCGCAATCGCAATCGGCCTGGTCGCGATTTATGTAGGGTTCGCGCTGCTCGGGTTCCTGGAGTTCGGGCCGGCCGGCAAACTCGCGCTGTTCCCGGGCCTTTTCGTGCTGCTGCTCGCCCCCGAGTACTTCCAGCCGTTGCGGCAATTCGCACAGAGCTACCACGACCGAGCGGGTGCCGTCGCGGCGGCCTCGGCGCTGGCGCCGCTGCTGCAACCGGCCACGCGCGGCCAGCCGCCGGCGCCATCGCTGCCTGCACCAACCACCGGGCCGCTGCTGCGCCTGGAAGGCGCCCGAGTGCGCTACGATCCCAAGGGTCCGCCCGCGCTGCAGGGCGTGCACCTCGAGATCGCCGCGGGCGAACGCGTCGGGCTCGTCGGGCCCAGCGGCAGCGGCAAATCGACTTTGCTGGCGCTGTGCGCCGGCTTCGTCGCGGCCGACAGCGGCACGGTCACCCGCGCGCCGGCGGCTGCCCGGTTTGCCTGGATCGGGCAGCGGGCCCACCTGTTCCACGGCAGCCTGCGCGAGAACCTGCATCTGGCTGCCGGCCCCGATGCGACCGATGCCGAACTCGCGACGGCATTGCAGGCGGCGGGGCTGCCGGTGCACGACCCGACCCTGCCCCTTGGACTGGACACGCCGATCGGCGAAGCCAGCCGCGGCATCTCCGGGGGGCAGGCTCAGCGCGTGGCGCTGGCCCGGGCGCTGCTCTCCGGCAGTCGTCTGTGGCTGCTGGACGAGCCGACCAGCGCGCTGGACCGGGAGACCGCGGAAGACCTCCTGGCGCGACTGCTGCGGCACGCGAGCGAACGCGGCATCACGCTGCTGCTGGCCACCCACCAGATCGAGATCGCCCGGCGGATGACCCGCATCCTGCGGCTCGAGGCCGGGCAACTGTGCGAGGATCGGCGTGTCTGAGTGGTCGTTCCTCCGTACCGTACTGCGCGGCCGCCGCGCCTGGACCGGTACCGCCTACCTGCTGCTCGCGCTGACCTGGGCCGCGGGGATCGGCCTGTTGGCCTTGTCCGGCTGGTTCATCACCGCGTCGGCATTGGCCGGGGCCGGCCTGCTGCTCGGACTGGAGTTGTTCACGCCGTCCGCGGCCATCCGTGCCGCCGCGCTGCTGCGCACGCTGGCACGCTACGGCGAGCGGGTGATCGGGCACGAGGCCGTGCTGCGCGTGCTGGCCGATCTGCGCATACGCAGCTTCGCCGCCATCGCCCGGCTTCCAGCCGCGCGCCAGCGTGCACTGCGCAGCGGCGATCTCCAGCAGCGCCTGACCGCCGACATCGACACGCTGGACGCGGTACCCCTGCGCATCACGGGTCCGCTCGTTGCGGCGGTGCTCGCAATCGCTGCCGCCGCCGCGCTGGCGGCATGGCTGGCGCCATGGCCGGCTGCACTGCTGCTGGTCGCAGGCGCGGCGCTGACACTGGCCACGTCGCTTGCCGCCGCCCGCGCCGGACAGGCACAGGGGCGCGAGCTGATCGAGCAGCGCAGTCGCCAGCGGGTCGCGCTGCTCGACTACTTCGGCGGGCTCGCCGAACTGCTCGCGTACCGCCGGATCGACCGGCAGCGGGCGCTGCTCGACCGGCTCGAGAACGAACAGGCGGCACGACTGTGGCGCCAGGAGCGCGTGGCGTTCGTGACCGACCAGGCGGTGCAGCTGCTGGTCGCGGCACTCACGCTGGCGATGCTCGGGCTGGCGCTGCACTGGCACGCGCAGGACCGCATCGATGCGCCGGTGGCGGTGCTGCTGACGCTGATGACGCTGGGCCTGAACGAAGTGCTGAGCACCTTGCCAGGCGCGCTGTGGCGCGTCGGCGAGAGCCTGCAGGCCGCGGGCCGCCTGCAGCAGCTCGGACTCACCGCCGACGAGAAGGATTCTGCGCCCGCGCCGGAACCTGCAAGCGATCGGCCGGCACCAGCCCCCGATGGCACACTCGAGGCACAGGACCTGGCGATCGGCTTCGACCCCGGCCGGCCGCTGGTGGCCGGCCTGTCCTTCGTGCTCCAGCCCGGATGCCCACTGGTGATCCACGGCCGCAGCGGCGTCGGCAAGACCACGCTGCTGGAGACGCTGGCCGGCGAACGGGAGCCGCTGACCGGCGAGTTACGACTCGCGGGACAGCGGCTCGGCGACTGGCCGGAAGCCGCCCGCTACCGCGCCGTGGGCTACCTGCCGCAGCACACGTCGCTGCTGGACGCGAGCATCGGTGACAACCTGCGCCTCGGCCGGCAGGATCTTCCGGATCAAACCCTCTGGCAGGCGCTCGAGGCGGTCGATCTCGCCACGGCCCTTCGGCGCGAGGGTTTCGGGCTGGACTATGCGGTTGGCGAGGGCGGACGCCGGCTGTCGGGAGGCCAGGCCCGGCGCCTGGCGCTGGCTGCCCTGCTGCTGCGCGACACGCCGGTGACGCTGCTGGACGAACCGTTTGCAAGCCTCGACCCCGGCACCGCAGCGCGCGTGCTGAAAAACATCGCGCCCTGGTTCGCAACCCGGCGGGTAGTGATCGTCACCCATGCCCCCGAGACGCTGCCCGGCAGTTGGCCCCGGCTGCAGATCGCGCCGCCGCGCGGCTGAGCCCGGCGGCCGGGCGCCGCTGCCCGCGCATGCGCGGAAACGCAGGCCGATCAGGGATCGCCGGGACGCCAGACGCCCGAGGCCTGCTGCGGAGGCTGTGCCGCACCCTTGCGGCTCTCGACATCCAGGAACACCGAGTGCATGAACTGCCCGAGTTCCGAGAGGTAGTCCTTGCGCTGTTCGACGGGCTCGGGCATCTGCGCGACCAGATACCCGGCCACGGCCGCGAGGTACTGCACCGCCACCACGGTTTCGCTCGCACGGGGGTCGGCCTTGGTCAGCGCGTTCCTGAGATTCTGGATCAATTCGCCGGAAAGTTGCAGGCTATCGTCGCTCATCGGGAATCCCTTCATTGGATTGGGAGCCGCATCAGACTACGGCATCGATCCGCCAGGCAAGAGCCGGGATGCGGAAAGGGGACATCGCGTTCTAGCAGCCCAAGTCCGACAGGCTCCTAGGGCCAGCGGACCTCAGCCACGGCGCGAAACGCGGGGCGCGCGAACAGGTACCCCTGGAACAGATCCACGCCGAGATCACGTAGCGCCTGATACTCGTCCGGCGTTTCGACCCCCTCGGCAATCACGTCGATTCCCAGCTCGCTGCAGACCTGCATGATGCCGCGCACGATCGCGCGCCGGCCAGGATCTCGGTCGATGCTGCGCACCAGAGCCATGTCGAGCTTGACCAGGTCGGTGCGCAGTTCCGCGAGCAGGTTCAAACCGGCATAACCGGCACCGAAATCGTCGATCGCAGTCTTGAAGCCCCGGGCTTGATAATGCTCTACGATCGCGCGCAGGTGCTGCAGGTCATCCACCCGCTCACTTTCGGTGATCTCGAAGATGATGCTGTCGATCGGAAACCCGTACTCCTTTGCAGCCTCCAGCGTGGTACGGATACACAGTTCCGGTTGGTAGACGGCATTCGGCATGAAGTTGATGCTCACGCACCCGACGCCGAGCGCGGTCGCCTCTTCGATCGCCCGCACGCGGCAGGCCTGATCGAACCGGTAGCGGTTGCCATCGTTGACGTGGGCAAAGATCGCGCCCGCGGGCTCGCCGGCTGCGCCCCGGACCAGCGCCTCCTGCGCAAAAACGGTACGGGTGGAGGGCCTGACGATGGGTTGGAATGCCATGGAGATCGGCACATCGAACTCGCCCGCATCCGCACAGCCATTGCAGCCCACGCGCCTGCCGCGAGTGTTTGATTCAGCATCCATGATGCAACCCATCCCCAACGATCATGGCGATGCCCGCCACACCAAGAAATGGAAGCCGGCCGCGCATCGCCGTGATCGTTCCCGCTCCCCATCCTCTCCCGCAAGTTGGAGGGGACTTTCTGCGCGCGACTTCCAGGTTACTGTCATGCTTCGACGACGCCCGCCGGCGACGCAGCATGCACAGGCGACAGGGATAACAGACCACGCCCGCCTGGGCAAGCTCGAGCACCCGCGGCCCGCGAGATCGTCGCCCCGCAGATGGCGAAGAGAAGGCACTGCGCGGCGGATGTGGCCGAAGGCCCCGTCCGCCGCTCGGGTACCGGTCGCTCAGGGCCGAAACACCAGTCCGCCCTCGCCGACATCGACATGCACGGTATCGCCGGGCGAGAACTGACCCGACAACAGCGCCTGGGCCAGCGGGTTCTCGACCTGGTGCTGGATCGCGCGCTTCAGCGGGCGGGCGCCGTAGACCGGGTCGAACCCGGCCTCGCCGAGCCGGTCGAGCGCGGCCTCGCTGACTTCGAACGCGATGTCGCGCTCGGCGAGCCGCTGGCGCAGCAGCCGCAGCTGGATGTCGGTGATCGCCCGGATCTGTTCGCGCCCGAGCGGGTGGAACACGACCACGTCGTCGATCCGGTTAATGAACTCGGGCCGGAAATGACTTCCGACGACCTCCATCACCGCGGCCTTCATCTGCTGATAGTGTTCCTCGCCCGCCATCTCCTGGATCAGCTGCGAGCCGAGGTTCGAAGTCATCACGATCACGGTGTTGCGGAAGTCGACCGTGCGCCCGTGGCCGTCGGTCAGGCGACCGTCGTCGAGCACCTGCAGCAATACGTTGAACACATCCGGGTGCGCCTTCTCGACCTCGTCGAGCAGGATCACCGAATAGGGCTTGCGCCGCACCGCCTCGGTCAGGTACCCGCCCTCTTCGTAGCCGACGTAGCCCGGCGGCGCGCCGATCATCCGCGCGACGGAGTGCTTCTCCATGAACTCGGACATGTCGATCCGGACCATCGCGTCCTCGGTGTCGAACAGGAACGCGGCCAGCGCCTTGGTCAGTTCGGTCTTGCCGACACCGGTCGGGCCGAGGAACAGGAACGATCCGCTCGGGCGGTTGGGATCCGACAGCCCGGCACGCGCGCGCCGGATCGCGTTCGCGACCGCACGCATCGCTTCCTCCTGGCCGACCACGCGTTGGCCGATCGCCTCTTCCATCCGCAGCAGCTTGTCCTTCTCGCCCTCGAGCATCTTGGACACCGGGATGCCGGTCCAGCGCGAAACGACTTCGGCGACTTCCTCGTCGGTCACCTTGTTGCGCAGCAGACGCGTCTCGCGGGTCTCCAGCTCCGCGGCCTGCTCGAGCCCCTTCTGCAGCTCGGGGATGCGCCCGTACTGCAGCTCCGACATGCGGTTCAGATCGCCGGCGCGGCGCGCGGTTTCCAGTTCCATGCGCGCGCGCTCGAGGTCTTCCTTGATCTGCGCGGCGCCGGTCACCGCCGCCTTCTCGGACTTCCAGATCTCCTCGAGATCCGAGTACTCGCGCTCGAGCCGCTCGATCTCGTCCTCGAGCGCGTCCAGGCGCTTGCGCGAGGCCTCGTCGGTCTCCTTCTTCATCGCCTCGCGCTCGATCTTCAGCTGAATCAGGCGGCGGTCGAGCCGGTCCATCTCCTCGGGCTTGGAATCGATCTCCATACGGATGCGCGACGACGCCTCGTCGACCAGGTCGATCGCCTTGTCGGGCAGCTGGCGGTCGGTGATATAGCGCTGCGAGAGCTGCGCCGCCGCGACGATCGCCGGGTCGGTGATCTCGATCCCGTGGTGCACCTCGTAGCGCTCCTTCAGGCCGCGCAGGATCGCGATCGTGTCCTCCAGCGTCGGTTCGTCGACCAGCACCTTCTGGAAGCGGCGCTCGAGTGCCGCATCCTTCTCGATGTATTTGCGGTATTCGTCCAGCGTGGTCGCGCCAATGCAGTGCAGCTCGCCGCGAGCCAGCGCCGGCTTCAGCATGTTGCCGGCATCCATCGCGCCCTCGGCCTTGCCGGCGCCGACCATCGTGTGCAGCTCGTCGATGAACAGGATCACCCGGCCCTCTTCCTTCGCGAGGTCCTTCAACACCGACTTCAGCCGCTCCTCGAAGTCGCCGCGGTACTTGGCACCGGCGAGCAATGCACCGAGATCCAGCGCCAGCACGCGCTTGTCCTTCAGCCCCTCGGGCACCTCGCCGTTGATGATGCGCTGCGCGAGTCCCTCGACGATCGCGGTCTTGCCGACGCCGGGTTCGCCGATCAATACCGGGTTGTTCTTGGTGCGCCGCTGCAATACCTGCACCGCGCGGCGAATCTCGTCGTCGCGGCCGATCACCGGGTCGAGCTTGCCCTGCTCGGCGCGCTCGGTCAGGTCGATAGTGTATTTCTCCAGAGCCTGGCGGGTATCCTCGGCGCTGGGGTCGTCGACACTGGCGCCGCCGCGCATCTGCTCCACCGCCTTCTCCAGCGCACCCGACGTCACGCCTGCCCGTTTCAGGATCTCGGCCGCAGGGCCGCGGTCCTGCACCGCCGCAAGCAGGAACAGCTCCGACGAGATGTACTGGTCCTTGCGTTGCTGGGCCAGCTTGTCGGACACGTTCAGCAGCCGGTTCAGGTCGTTCGAGACATGCACCTCGCCGGGCGTGCCCTCGACCCGTGGCAGCCGCCCGAGCGCGTCGTCCAGCGCGGAACGCAGTTGGTTCACGTTGCCGCCAGCCTGGGCCAATACCGGCCTTGCGGTACCGCCCTCCTGGTTCAGCAATGCGGCGAGCACGTGCACCGGCTCGATGAACTGGTGGTCGCGGCCGACGGCCAGCGACTGCGCGTCGGCCAGGGCCTCCTGAAACTTCGTGGTCAGTCGATCCATACGCATGGACGGGTTCCCCTCGCGGAAAGCTTTGATCTGACACCTTAGGTGGGGGTATGCGCGCGATATTCAAGGGCGCGGGCGCTGCGCTGACTGGCCCCGGAAGGCCAGGGGCATCTGAATCGGCACCCCTCTCACGGCTTTTCTCGGGGGCGACGTGTAGGGTGGAAAAGCGCAGCGTCATCCACCGTGCGGCGTTCGGAGCGACCCTGCGCGCCCGCGGCAACTCCGGCGTGGGAATGGCGGATGACGGCCTTCGGCCTCTTCCGCCCTACCCCTATTTCATGGTCGCGGGTGGGTGCGCCTCCTGCGTCGGCACGACCCACGGCGCCCACCGATCCTTTCATGAGCCGCCGGGGGGCATCCAGGCCAGACGCACCGATCAGGAAACGCGCCAGATCAGCGTGGCCATGCGGCCGCAGACGCCGTCGCGGCGGTAGGAAAAAAAGGTGTCGGACTCAGCGAAGGTACAACGCCCGCCACCGTGGATCTCGCGGATGCCGGCGTGCCGCAGCCGCCGGCGCGCCAGCCGATAGAGGTCCGCGAACCAGCGATCGCCGGTTCCAGGCCGGAATGCGGCCTCTGCGGCGGGATCGCCGGCCAGAAACGCTGCGCGCACCTCGGGCCCCACTTCGAAGTTCTCCGGGCCGATCGCAGGTCCGAGCCAGGCGGTCACATCGCCTGGCGAACGAGCCATCGCCTGCAGCGTGGCTTCCAGCACGCCTGCGGCCAGTCCGCGCCAGCCCGCGTGCGCAGCCGCGACCGTACCCCCGTCCCGACTTGCGAGCAGCACCGGCAGACAGTCGGCCGTCTGCACACCGCAGACCTGTCCGGGGCGCCGGGCGACCACCGCATCCGCGTCGGTTTCCGAATCGCGCAGCTCGCCCGCGTCGGCCACCGCCGCGCCGTGCACCTGCCGGGGCCAGGCCGGGGGCACCGGCAACTCGAGTGCAGCGGCGAGCAGGCGCCGGTTGGCTGCGACCGCCGCCTCGGCATCCCCGGTATGCCGGGCGAGGTTCAGTGTGCTCCAACGGCCGGTGCTGACACCGCCGGCGCGGGTCGTCTGCACCGCGCGCAGGTTCGGCGGCAACGGCCAGTCGGGGACGATCAGCGGAATCGCGGCCATGGCACCCCCGAAGAATCCCGCGCCCGGCGAACCCAGTCCGTAT
This sequence comes from Thioalkalivibrio paradoxus ARh 1, assembly GCF_000227685.2. GTDB lineage: Bacteria > Pseudomonadota > Gammaproteobacteria > Ectothiorhodospirales > Ectothiorhodospiraceae > Thioalkalivibrio > Thioalkalivibrio paradoxus. The sequence goes on from NZ_CP007029.1 coordinate 3,034,607, forward strand.
CCGCCGCCGCGATCACGTGCATCTACGCTCCCCCGGCCCGGGTCGCGTCGGCTACGAGCGCATCGAGCAGCGCCTGGAAGTCGGCGGGCAGCGGCGCCTCGAAACGGCACTCGGCACCGGTGTCCGGATGCCTTAACCCGAGCACCGCGGCATGCAGCGCCTGACGCTGGAATGCCGCCAGCGCCTGGGCGGCGGCCGGCTCCATGTCGCGTACCGGGCGCGGCCGCCCGCCGTAGACCGGGTCGCCGACCACGGGGTGCCCGATCTGCGCCATGTGGACCCGGATCTGGTGGGTGCGGCCGGTGTCCAGCCGCACTTCGACCAGGGTATGCGCGCGCAGCCGGCGCCGCACCCGATAATGGGTGACCGCGGGCTTGCCGCCCGCGACCACCGCCATCCGCTTGCGGTCCACCGGATGTCGCCCGATCGGCGCTTCCAGGGTTCCTCCGGAGATCAGCACGCCCTGCACCAATGCCAGGTATTCGCGGTGCACGCTCCGTTCCTGCAGCTGCCGGACCAGCGCGGTCTGGGCGGCCGGCGTGCGGGCGACGACCAGCAGCCCGGTGGTGTCCTTGTCCAGCCGGTGCACGATTCCCGCGCGTGGCAGCGCCGACAGTTCCGGAGCGTGATGCAGCAGCGCATTGACCAACGTCCCCTCCCGGTGCCCCGCAGCAGGGTGCACCACGAGCCCGGCAGGCTTGTTGATCACGACGATCGCGGCGTCTTCATGCACCACTTCGAGTGCGATCGCCTCGGGCTGCGCAGCCGAGGCCGGGGCATCGGGAATCCGCAGCCGCACCCGTTCGCCCCCGCGCACCGCGTCCCGCGGACGGGGCTGGCTGCCGTCGACGGTCAGCGCGCCCTGCTTCAGCCATTGGGTAAGCTGGCTGCGCGAGTAGCCGTCGAAGACCCGGGCCAGTGCCGCGTCCAGGCGCATCCCCGCCAGCTCAGCGGGGATTTCCTGCTGCAGCTCTCGGGCGCGCACAGCGGCGCGTGGCGAAGGCACGTTGTTGTAGAATCCGACTGTCATGTACTGGAATCGAGGCTCCGCCGTGTCACTGGCCCGTTCGTTGATCGCGCTGATCGCCATCATAACCCTCTCCGGCTGCGCGGCCTGGCAACAGGATCCGACCCGCAACTGGTCCGCAAGCCAGCTCTACGGCGAGGCGAAGGCGGCGCTGGACAGCGGCGATTACCAGCAGGCGGTCGAGTACTACGAGTTGCTCGAAGCCCGATTCCCCTTCGGCCGCTACGCCCAGCAGGCCCAGATCGAGATCCCGTACGCATACTACAAGGCTGCGGAACCCGAAGCCGCGCTGGCCGCGGTCGACCGTTTCGTTCAGCTGAATCCGCGCCATCCCCACGTCGACTATGCGTACTATCTGCGCGGCCTGATCAACTTCAACCGCGATCAGGGCTTCCTGTCGCGCATCTTTCCGATGGATCCCGCCGAGATGGACGTGAAACCGCTGGATCAGGCGTTCCAGGATTTCGGCCGATTGCTGCGCGAGTTCCCGGACAGCCGCTACGCCGAGGACGCCCACCAGCGCATGATCTTCATCCGCAACACCCTCGCCAACCACGAGATCCGCGTGGCGCAGTTCTACATGGAACGCCGCGCCTGGGTCGCCGCGGAGCAACGCGCCCGCTACGTCGTGGAACACTACCAGGGCGCCGAGGCGATGCCGCTGGCGCTGGCGATCCTGATCCAGAGTTACCGCGCGCTGGATCTCGATGACCACGCGGACAACACGATGGCCGTGCTGGAATTGAACTTCCCGGACCAGGCCGCCGCAGTGCGAGCCGGGCGGACGGTGACCCTCGACGGCGACACCGGCGGCGTGCGTCGCTGGCTCGAACGCCTGCCCTTCTTTGCGAACTGAGACCGGATCCCGCCGCATCGTGCCGGCGGCGGCCCCAACGAGGCGATGCTACAGCGCTTCGTTGCCTTCCTCGCCGGTGCGGATCCGCACCGCGCGGTCGACCGGGCTCACGAAGATCTTGCCGTCGCCGATCTTGCCGGTGCGCGACGCCTTGATGATCACCTCGATGCAGCGGTCCACCCGGTCGTCGTCGACCACCAGGTCGAGTTTCACCTTGGGCAGGAAATCGACGACGTACTCCGCGCCCCGATACAGTTCGGTATGCCCCTTCTGCCGCCCGAAGCCCTGCACCTCGGTGGCGGTCATGCCGGTGATGCCGATCTCGGTCAGCGCCTCGCGCACGTCCTCGAGCTTGAACGGCTTGATGATGGCTTCGATCTTCTTCATGTGCACTCCTGGAAACGGGAAATCTGTGGCGCTGCCCGGTGGACCGGTCAGCCCGCGCGGTAGCCCGAGGTAATCGGATAGCGCCGGTCACGCCCGAACGCGCGCGCGGACACGCGCACTCCGGGTGCTGCCTGGCGCCGCTTGAACTCGGCGAGAAATACCATCCGTGCCACGCGCTCGACCGTTTCCCGATCGAAGCCGCGGGCGACGATTTCGTCCACCGACGCCTCGTGCTCGACGAAGGCCTCGAGGATCTCGTCGAGCACCGGATACGGCGGCAGTGTCTGGGCGTCCTCCTGGTCGGGCGCCAGTTCCGCGCTGGGTGGCCGCGTGATCACCCGCTCCGGGATCACCCGGCCGATCTGGTTGCGCATTCGGGCCAAGCGGTAGACCCACTGCTTGGTCACGTCGCGCAGCGGTGCGAACCCCCCGGCCATATCGCCGTACAGTGTCGCATAGCCCACCGCCATCTCGCTCTTGTTTCCGGTCGCGAGCAGCAGCCGGCCGATCCGGTTCGACAAGGCCATCAGCAGCACGCCGCGACAGCGCGACTGCAGGTTCTGCTCGGTGACATCGGCCGGGTTGCGGGTCTGATCCGGAAACGATTCCCGCAGCCCGGCCCGAAACGCCTCGACCATCGGCTCGACCGCGAGTTCGCGGTAGTCGATCCCCAGCCAGGCCGCTTCCTGCCGTGCATCTTCGACACTCATCGATGTGGTATAGCGGTAGGGCATCATCACCGCCTCGACCTGATCCGCCCCCAGCGCATCCGCCGCCAGCGCGGCCGTCAGCGCCGAATCGATGCCTCCGGACAGGCCCAGCAACACGCCGCTGAAGCCGTTCTTGCGCACGTAGTCGCGGATGCCGACCATCAGCGCGCGGTACAGGTCCAGCGCATCGGGATCCGTCACCGCCGGCTCGGCGGCGGCGCCGTCGTCGGCGTTGCCCCAGAGGGGTGAGTCCGGCTCGGGTTGCTGCAGTTCCACCCCGACCTCGTGCAGGCGCAGCTGCCCACCCGGCATCACCTCGACGTCGACCAGCGCCTGCCCGGCGACCCAGGCCGGCAGCAGCGTCTGCGCCACGCCATCGGTTCCCATCGCGAACGACCGCCCGTCGAACACCAGTTCGTCCTGGCCGCCGACCTGGTTCAGATAGACCACCGGGCAACCGTTCTCGGCGACGCGGGCACGCACCACGGCCTCCCGCTGTGCCGCCTTCCCCCGGTGGAAGGGCGAGGCGTTCAGGTTCAGGATGATCTGGGCGCCGTCCGCCGCCGCCATCGCGGCCGGTTCGGGCTCCCAGATGTCCTCGCAGACGGTCAGGCCCAGCCGCAGCCCGCCGGCCTCGATCACGCAGGCGGATTCGCCCGGGTGGAAGTACCGGCGCTCGTCGAACACGCTGTAGTTCGGGAGTTTCTGCTTCGCGTAACAGGCCGCGACACCCCCGTCACGCAACAGTACTGCGGCGTTCAACACAGCGTCGGGGGTCGCAACCGGCGCACCCAGCACCAAGTCGATCCCGCGGGCACGCTCCGCGATCCGGTCGACCTCCTTGCGGGCATCCTCCAGAAAACGCCGGCGCAGCAGCAGATCCTCGGGCGGGTAGCCGGTGATCGCGAGTTCGGGAAACACGACCAGATCCGCGCCGGCGGCGCGGGCACGGCCGACCGCGTCCAGGATCGCGGCGGCGTTGGCCGCGAGCGCCCCGACCACGGGGTTCGTCTGCACCAGGGCCATGCGCAGCATCGGCTTGGGCGGCATCGGGGTCGGGCGCTAGCCGAGGGCGCGGGCCATCGCGCTACCGAGCTCGGCCGGGCTCGCGGCAATCTCGACCCCGGCGTCGCGCAGCGCCTCGATCTTCTGCGCGGCCGTACCCTTGCCGCCCGCGATGATCGCCCCGGCATGGCCCATGCGCCGGCCCGGCGGCGCGGTCGCGCCGGCGACGTAGGCGGCCACCGGCTTGCCGAACGCCTCGGCGATATACTTCGCGGCGCGCTCTTCGGCATCGCCGCCGATCTCGCCGACCAGCAGCACGCCGTCGGTTTCCGGATCCGCGGCGAAGAGTTCCAGGCAATCGACGAAGTCCATCCCCTGAATCGGGTCGCCGCCGATGCCGATGCAGGTGCTCTGCCCCAGACCCAGGTCGGTCGTCTGCTTCACCGCTTCGTAGGTCAGCGTTCCGGAGCGCGACACGATGCCGACGCGCCCACGCCGGTGGATGTAGCCGGGCATGATGCCGATCTTGCAGGCGTCGGGGGTGATGATGCCCGGGCAGTTCGGCCCGATCAGGCGTGCCGTGGTCTGGCCGAGGTATTGCTTCACCCGAATCATGTCCTGCACCGGAATCCCCTCGGTGATGCAGACCACCACCTCGATCCCGGCATCGGCGGCCTCGCAGATCGCGTCGGCGGCAAACGCCGCCGGGACATAGATCATGCTCGCCTGGGCTCCGGCTTCCTGTACCGCCTCGGCCACGGTGTCGAACACGGGCAGATCCAGGTGCCGCTGGCCGCCCTTGCCCGGGGTCACGCCTCCGACCAGCCGGGTGCCGTAGGCCAGCGCCTGCTCGGAATGGAAGGTTCCCTGCTTGCCAGTGAAACCCTGGCAGATGACGCGCGTTTCGCGGTCGACCAGAATGCTCATGCCGCCGCCTCCACCGCAGCCCGCGCCGCCTGATCCAGGTCGGCGGCGGCGACGATGTCCAGTTCGCTCGCGGCCAGTGCCGCGCGGCCCGCTTCGGCGTTCGTGCCCTCCAGTCGGACAACGACCGGCACCTGCACCTGCACCTCGCGAATCGCGGCGATGATGCCCTCGGCGATCAGGTCGCAGCGCACGATGCCCCCGAAGATGTTCACCAGCACCGCGCGCACGGAGGGATCGGACAGGATCAGTTTGAACGCCGCGGCGACGCGCTCGACCGTGGTGCCGCCCCCAACGTCGAGGAAATTCGCGGGTTGACCGCCATGGTGCTGGATCAGGTCCATCGTCGCCATCGCCAGCCCCGCGCCGTTCACCATGCAGCCGATGCTGCCATCGAGGCGGATGTAGTTCAGGTCATGCTCGTGCGCGCGTTCCTCGGCCTCGTGACGCTGGCGCGCGTCGCGCAGCCCGAAGATCTCGCGCTGGCGGTAGGCGGCCGAGTCGTCGATGACCAGTTTCGCATCCAGCGCGAGCAGCCGGTCGTCCGACGTCAGCACCAGCGGGTTGATCTCCAGCAACTGCGCATCGGAAGACTCGAACAACCGGTAGGCATCGGCGACCAGCCGCGCCGCGGCACGCGCGGGATCGCCGCGCAGCCCGAGCACCTGCGCCACGCGCCGTCCGTGAAACGGCATCACCCCGGTGGCCGGATGGATCGGCAACGTGACCACCGCAGCGGGCCGGTCCCGGGCCAGTTCTTCGATGTCCATGCCGCCCTCGGCCGAGATCACCATCACCACCGAAGCCCGGGCCCGGTCGACCAGCATCCCGAAATAGAACTCGCGCGCGATCGCCGCCGCCGGCTCCATCAGCACCTGGTCGATCGGGAATCCCTCCGGGCCGCCCTGCCCGGTGACCAGCCGCGCCCCGAGCAGACGCGCGACCGCGGCCTCGGCCTCGGCCGCATCGCTGGCCCGGACCACGCCGCCGGCCTTGCCGCGGCCGCCGCTGTGCACCTGCGCCTTGATCCACACGGTGTCCGTGCCGAGACGCGCCCATGCCCCGGCGGTATCGTCGACCCCGGTGATCAGTTCGCCCGGCGGCACCGGAATGCCGGCGGAACGGAACAGTGCCTTCGCCTGGAATTCGTGGAGGTTCATGCGCAAGGAGCATACCCAGCCGACACCGCAGCGACAACTGACCTTTCGCCTGGCGCGGCGGGCCATCCGCGTTTCGGACGCGGGTCGGTGCTAGAATCGGACGACATGAGAATCCTGTTCCTGATTGCGGCCATCGTCGGCGTATTCCTAATCGTGCGGATCCTGTTGCGAAGCCCCGCAAACAAGCAGGGTCCGGAGGCCACCGGGCGTATCAAGCAGCAGGGTTCGATGGTGCGCTGTGCGCATTGCGGGGTGCACGTCCCCCATCTCAATGCGTACCGGGCGGGCGAGCGCGTGTACTGCTCCCGCGATCATGCGCTGGAGGACGCCCGCAGCCGCGACGACGGCTGATTCCCCGTTGAACACCCCGGTCGACACCCCGCACTCGCTCTGGCTGATCTCGCTTTACCGGCTCTTCGTCGCCGCCTTCCTGTTGTGGCTGGGCACGATCGCCCCCGGCGATCCGGGATTCGTGCCGGCATCGACGGCGGGGTTTCTGTTCGTTGCCGCCGGTTACCTGGTATTCGCGATGGTGCTCGCAGTGCTGGCCCGCGAATCCAGGCAGGCACCCGCCGCGCTGCTGGACTACCAGATCATCGGCGGCGCGCTGGGCGACATTCTCGCGATCAGCCTGATCCTGCTGACCGCCGGAGGGGTCGAGACCGGGTTGGGGCTGTTGCTGATTCCGGCGGTCGCAGCCACCGCGGCCATGACCAGCGGCCGGATCAGCCTGTTCGTCGCTGCGCTGGCCACATTGATGCTGCTGACCACCGAGCTGGTGATTGGGCCAAAGCTCGCGTATGCGTTCACGCCCGCCCCGACTCAAACGGGTCTGCTGGGGGCCACGCTGTTCGCCGCAGTGATCGTGGCCTGGCGCCTGGCGCGCAGGGCCGGCATCAGCGAGGAACAGCTGGCCCGGCAGGAGGAGGATCTCGCCAACCTGGCCGAGTTGAATGCCCAGATCATCGCACGCATGGGTGCCGGGGTGATCGCAGTCGACCGCAACGGCCGGATCCGGAGCATCAACGAGGCGGCACGCCGCCTGCTTCCCCCGCGTGCCGGACGCACGCTCCAGGAACTCTCGCCACGCCTCGCCGAAGCGTTGCGCGGCTGGCAGCGTGAACCGAGGCTGCCGTCGTCGGTCCAGTTCCCGGGCGATGCCGAGCAGACCGAACTGGCCGTGCGGCTGGCACCCCTCGGATTCGCCGGCGAACAGGGAACCCTGCTGATCCTTGAGGACGCGACCGAGATCAAGCGCAAGGTGCATGCGAGCAAGCTGCAGTCGCTGGGGCGGCTGACTGCCAGCATCGCCCACGAGATCCGCAATCCGCTGGGCGCGATCAGCCACAGCGCGCAGCTGCTGGCCGAGTCTCCACAACTCACTCCCGGGGATCAACGCCTGCTCGAGATCATTCAGAATCAGAGCGCGCGGGTCGACCAGGTGATCCGGAACGTGCTCAGTCTCTCGCGCGGACGGCCTGCGGAACGCAGCAGACTGGTACTGCTCGAGCGTCTGGAACGCTTCGCCGACGAGTTCTGCACGGCACTGCAAATGCGCCGCGATGCACTGCACATCCGGGTGACCCCGCCCGACTCCGAGGTGCTGTTCGACCCGCTGCAGCTGAACCAGGTGCTTTGGAACCTGTGCAACAACGCGCGGGTGCACGGCGGACACGACCACCCTGCCCAGGGGCCGATCGTGCTGCGCGGGGGTGCCGGCCAGATCGGTCGGGCCACAATCCTCGACGTGATCGACGCCGGGCCGGGCATTTCCCCGGAGCAACAGGAGGGGCTGTTCGAGCCATTCCATTCCAACGCCCCGGGGGGTACCGGGCTTGGCCTGTACATCTCGCGGCTACTGTGCGAGAACAACGGGGCCGCGCTGGAATACGTGCAGCAACCCCAGGGAGGCTGCTTCCGCATCCTGTTCGCGCCCGTGGACGAGGTATCGTCCCCAGTGGAGCAGGCGCCGCCAGGTCTCGGTGACTCGAAATGACCGGCCTGGATGCCTATCCTTTGCGGGAGACTCCGCAACAGACGACTTTGGCAGCTGTTGCCCGGTTCCGGCCCGGTCGGCCCGCACAGGTCGGGCTCTCACGCTGGGGACCCGGCCGGCTGCGGGGTTCTCTGGTGCCGGTTCCGGGCTCGCCTGCCCGGGCGAAGCTGGCGCCCGACGCCGTCGACCCGTTGATACCGAGCAGGCCCGTGCCCAAGGACGCCCGATGAGCATCAAGCATGTGCTGGTGGTGGATGACGAGCCCGATATCTGCGAACTGCTGGAGATCACGCTGCAGCGCATGGGCATCGAGACCACCACCACGACACGCATGACGCGGGCGGTCGAGCTGCTGGAAGGGCACCGGTTCGACCTCTGCCTGACCGACATGCGCATGCCCGACGGCGATGGCCTGGATCTGGTCCGGCGGATCCAGGATCGTTGCCCGGAACTGCCCGTCGCGATCATCACGGCGCATGGGAGCATCGACACCGCAGTGCAGGCACTGAAACTCGGGGCCTTCGACTTCGTCACCAAGCCGGTCGACCTGAACCTGCTGCGCAGGCTCATCGATAGCGCGCTGCGCCTGACCGAAAGCAGCGGGCCGGAGTTTGCCGCAGAATCGGGCTCACGCGCAGCGGGTGCGAGCCCGTTACTCGGGAATTCGCCCGCGATGGTTCAATTGCGTAACCGGGTGGCGCGCCTGGCCCGCAGCCAGGCACCGGTGATCATCGTCGGCGAATCCGGCTCCGGCAAGGAGCTGGTGGCCCGCGAGATCCACCGCCTGGGACCGCGGGCCGACGGGCCGTTCATCCCGGTCAACTGCGGCGCAATTCCGGCCGAGTTGATGGAGAGCGAGTTCTTCGGCCACCGGAAGGGCGCCTTCACCGGCGCGGTCCAGACCCGGGTCGGCCTGTTCCGTGAGGCGCACGGCGGCACCCTGCTGCTCGACGAGGTCGCCGAACTCCCGCTGCCGTTGCAGGTCAAGCTGCTGCGGGCCCTGCAGGAGCGGGCGATCAAGCCGGTCGGCGCATCCCGCGAGGAACCGGTCGACGTACGCATCCTGTCGGCGACCCACCGCGACCTTTCCGCGGATGTCGCGGAGGGGCGTTTCCGGCAGGATCTGTATTACCGGCTGAACGTGGTGGAACTGCGGGTTCCCCCGCTGCGCGAACGCTACGAGGATCTCGAGGAACTGACGCGGCACATTCTCGCGCGCATCGCCGGGCAGTGGGGTATCCCGAGCCTGTCGCTGTCCGACGATGCACTGGCCCGGCTCAGGCAGCACCCGTTTCCCGGCAACGTTCGCGAGTTGGAGAACATCCTCGAGCGCGCCGCGGTCATGGTCGACGGGCCGATCATCGGCTGCAACGCGCTCGATTTTCCGGACTGTTCCAGAGCGGGAACCGGACCGGGGGGCGACCCGGCCGCGATCGTGGAGGGCCGAGTGGCGCTGGACGATCACCTGGCCGAGCAGGAGCGCCGCGCACTGGAAGCCGCGCTGGCGCAGACCGCGGGCAACCGCACTGCAGCCGCCCGCGTGCTGGGCCTGAGCTTCCGACAGATGCGCTATCGGCTGAAGAAGCTGGGCATCGACTGAGTTCCCGCGAATCCCCGCGCGTTTCCGGATCCGGATCAGCCCGCCAGACGCCGCTGCGGCGGATCGGGAAGTTCGCACAGCAACCGGTCCAGCTCGTACAGCGGCAACCCCACGACATTGCTGTAGGAGCCGGCAAGGCAGCGGACGAACGCCGCGCCCCGGCCCTGGATCGCGTAGGCGCCCGCCTTGCCCAGCGGCTCGCCGGTCGCCAGATACGCGGCGATCTCCGCTTGCGCGATGTCGCGCATCCAGACGCGCGTCTTCACCCAGCCATCGCGCGTCGGCTCACCCAGGCGAGCCAGCGCCAGCCCGCTGTAGACGCTGTGGACTCGGCCGGAGAGGCGCGCGAGCATCCGGGCAGCCTCGTGTCTATCCGCGGGCTTGCCGAGAATCTCGCCGCCGACCGCGACGACCGTATCCGCCCCCAGAACCCAACGCCCCGGTACGGCCGCGGCGATCGCCTCGGCCTTGCCCCGCGCCAGGCGCAGCACCAACTGCGCCGGCGACTCGCCCGGCCGCGGCGTCTCGTCGATGTCGGCGGGCACCGGCGTGAACTCGACGCCGAGCTGCGCCAGCAGTTCGCTGCGGCGCGGCGACGCAGATGCGAGCACCAGCGGGCGACTCATCCGCGGTGGTAGGGATGGTGGGCAAGCACGGACCAGGCGCGGTAGAGCTGCTCCGCAACCAGAACCCGCACCAGCATATGCGGAAAGGTGAGCGGCGACAGCGACCAGATCCAGTCCGCGCGCTTGCGGATCGACGCGTCCAGACCCGCGGCACCGCCGATCAGCAGCGCCACGTCACGCCCCGACTGGCGCCACTGCTCGAACCGCGTCGCCAGACGCTGCGTGTCCACGCATTCGCCGCGCTCGTCCAACGCGACCAGGATGGCCTGCGACGGCACCGCCGCCAGCAACGCCTGCGCTTCGGCACGACGCAGCGTCGCCGTATCCATTGCCCGCGAGCGGGCCGGGCCGGGCAGCACCTGCAGTTGCAGCGAGGCATCGCGGGGCATCCGCGCCGCGTACTCGGCAAAACCCTCGGCAACCCACCCGGGCATGCGCTGGCCGATCGCAAGCAGCTGCAATCGCATCGCAGGTCCTCAGAACCCGAAAAAACCGCGCTCAGTGGCGGATACGCCGGATCACGTCGGGCCCAGGCCACTGCCCGGAGGCGTCGTCGCCCGCATCCTCCGCCAGCCAGAGCTTCTCCAGGTTGTAGAAATCCCGGACCTTCGGGAGCATCACGTGCACGATCACGTCGTTCAGATCGACCAGCACCCACTCCTGACCCTCCTGCCCCTCTATGCCCAGGGGCTGGACCCCGGCTTCCTTCGCCTTCACGGCGACCGAATCGGCAAGGGATTTCACGTGCCGGTTGGAGGTTCCGCTGGCAATGACCATGTAATCGGCCAGCGGCGTCTTGCCACGCACGTCGAGCACGCGGACCTGCTGCCCCTTCATGTCTTCCAGCGCGTGAGTTACGAGATCGACCAGCTGTTCACTTTGCATCGGCGGTTCCTGAGATCAACGGGGTTCGCTGGCAATGGCCCGATACAGGCCATGTTCGTCAATATAGGCATGGACATCATCCGGGAGCAGATAGCGTGGGCTCCGCCCGGCCTGCAGGGCGTTGCGAATCGCGGTGGCCGAGATATCGAGCTGGGTCACGGGCTGGAAGTGAATCCAGCCAGCGGGCCGGGTCCGCAACGGTTCCGGATCGGCGGCGACGCGCGCGATGCCACGGAAAGCGGCATCAGGCGGCGTGGTGGCGCCGGGGCGATGCGCCACCACCAGGTGCGCCAGCGCCGGCAGCTCCCGCCACCGGTGCCAGGTATGCAGCCCGGCAAACGCATCCATGCCCATGATCAGCACCAGCGGCGCCTCTGAACCGATTTCGGTCCGCAGGTCGTGCAGGGTTTCGACGGTGTAGGACGGACCGGGGCGATCCAGTTCCCGGCGGTCGACCCGGAAACCCGGCACGCCGGCCACCGCATGCTCGACCATCGCCAGACGATGCCGCGCCGGGGTTGCCGGCGCCGCACGGTGGGGCGGCACGTGACAGGGAATGAAACGCAGTTCCTGCAGCGCGAGCTGCTCGTGCACTTCCAGCGCCGGGCGCAGGTGCCCGAAGTGGATCGGGTCGAAGGTGCCGCCGAGAACACCGATCACGAGCTTCCCGCACCCCGGTCTCGAGCAGTCGCGACGCGGGCGGTCCGGATCGGGTCAGCAAGCGTCAACGCCGCCCCCTTCAGGTGCGCACATGACCATCGCCCAGCACCACGAACTTCTGCGTGGTCAGCCCCTCGAGCCCGACCGGGCCCCGGGCGTGCAGCTTGTCGGTACTGATTCCGATTTCGGCACCCAGGCCGTACTCGAAACCGTCGGCAAACCGCGTCGACGCGTTCACCATGACCGAGCTGGAATCCACTGCGCGCAAGAAACGCCGCGCGGCGCTCCAGTCCTCGGTGACGATGCTGTCGGTGTGCTGCGAACCGTAGGCGTTGATGTGGTCCATCGCGGCCTCGAGCGAATCGACCACCCGGATCGCCAGCACCGGAGCCAGGTACTCGGCGTACCAATCGTCCTCGGTTGCGGCGCCGATTCCCGGAAGCAGCGCGCGGGTGCTTTCGCAGCCGCGCAGTTCCACCCCGTGCTGTTCCAATGCCGCGGCGACGCGCGGCAGCAGTTCGCCGGCCCGGCTTGTGTGCACCAGCAGCGTTTCCATCGTGTTGCAGGTGCCGTAGCGCTGGGTCTTCGCGTTCACGGCCACCGCGAATGCCTTGTCGGCATCGGCACGGGCGTCGAGGTAGACGTGGCAGACGCCATCCAGGTGCTTGATCACCGGCACCCGCGACTCGCGGCTCACGCGCTCGATCAGCCCCTTGCCGCCGCGCGGCACGATCACGTCGACGTCGCGCTCCATTCGCAGCAGTTCGCCGACCGCCTCCCGGTCGGTCGTCGCGACGATCTGCACGGCATCGCGCGGCAGCCCCGCCGCGACCAGCCCGGCCTGGATGATGCCCGCGAGTGCCCGGTTCGAGTGGGCGGCCTCCGAGCCGCCGCGCAGAATCGTGGCATTGCCGGATTTCAGACACAGCACGGCGGCGTCGATGGTCACGTTGGGACGGGATTCGTAGATGATCCCGATCACGCCCAGCGGCACCCGCATCCGGCCCACCTGGATCCCGCTCGGGCGATACGCCAGGTCGGTGATCACGCCGACCGGGTCGGGGAGCGCCGCGACCTGGCGGCAACCCTCGGCCATGGCCTCGATGCGGGCATCGTTCAGCGTCAGGCGATCGAGCATCGCCTCGTCGAGTCCCCGCGCCCGGCCGGCGTCGAGGTCCACGCGGTTGGCCTCGGACAACTCCCGGCGCTGATCGAGGATCACCTCGGCGATCGCCGCCAACGCGGTGTTCTTATGCCCGGTTTCGGCCTCGGCCATTACCCGCGAAGCCGCACGCGCGCGCCGCCCGAGATCCGCCATGTAGCGGGGGATATCGGTGGGCACCTCGGTCGCCTGCAACCCTACAGCACTGCTCATCGCCACTCACTCTCCATTACCCGAACCCGGTGGACACACCCTGCCCCGGCGGACCTTGCCGCGCCGATTCCCGCGCGTCAGGCCGCTTGCAGCGGCCGGCCCGACAGCGCCGCCACCAAGTCTACCAACTGCCTGCCGACGTTGCCCGGTTCCCGCCCCTTGATCACCCGGTCGACGCTCGCCGCCTGCACCAACAGGCGCCGTGCGTCGGCCGGGGGCACACGGTCGACGGCCTTGCGCAGCGCGGCCGCATCGGTACCCCAGAAGCCCCGGGTGGCCTGGGCCGCCGGCTCCCCGGCGGCGCGCCGTTCGCAGGCGCGCGCCAGCGCCCGGATGTCGCGCGCCAATGCCCACAGAATCAACGGTTCGGGCTGCCCCTCGGCCAGCATGCCGCGCAGCATGCGCAGCGCCCGCGCGGCATCCCCGGACAGCGCGACCGACGGCAGTTCGAACAGATCGTACCGGGCCGAGTCGGCCAATCCCTGCCGCAACGTGTCCAGGTCGATCTCGGTGACTCCGGCCAGCTTGAGCTTGTCCACTTCCTGCCGGGCCGCCAGCAGGTTGCCCTCGACCCGCGCGGCGAGCAGCGCCAGCGCATCCGGCTCGATCCGGAGGCCCGCCCGCTCCAGCCGCCCGCGGATCCAGGCCCCGAGCCGATTCGGCGGCACCGGGCGCGCATGCACCGTCACCGCCGCGCGCTCCAGCGCCTTGAACCAGGCCGCCTTGCGCATGTCACGGTCCGGCCGCGGCAATTGCAGCAGCAGGATCAGGTCCGGCTCCGGCGCGCGGGCGTAGCGGGCCAGGTGCTCGGCGCCGATCCGGCCAGGCTTGCCGGAAGGAAGGCGCAGGTCGATCAGTCCGCGCTCGGCGAACAAGGACCGATCGCGCACCGCGGCTTCGAACGCGTTCCAGTCGCCACTTGCCCCCAGATCCAGCACCGTGCGCGCGCCGAACCCGGCGGCACGCGCGGCGGCCCGCACCGCGTCGGCGGCTTCCAGCGCCTGCAGCGGCTCCTCCGCCAGGATTGCGTAGACCGGCTTCAGGCCACGGGCCAGCGCCGGCTCGAGCTGTTCGGGATCGAGGGTCAAGCCGCTGTCACCGGGATTCCCCGGACGGCGTCTGCGCGAGCAGGGCCTGCACCCGCAACTGCAGCAGCCGGACGAGATCGCGGTTCATCGCCAGGCGCAGTTCCTCTTCGCGCTCGGACTGACCCAGTACCGATGCTGCATCGAACACATAGACCCGGCTGACCTCCAGCCGCCCCAGCGGCAGGCGTTCGGCAACGTCCGGCAGTGCCAACTCGGCTTCGAGCTGGCGCACCAGCTCGTACTCGCTGATGCGCGCAGCGCCTGTGACCGACAGCACGCGCCGGTCGTCGTGCAGCGACAACACCCGCAGCTCGGCTGCCCCGGCAGTCCCGGGCGGAAGCACTTCCACGCCGGCCGCACGCAGGCTTTGCGCCAGGTTCAGGTACAGCGGATCGCGCACGGCCAGGCCCTCGATCCGGATCGGATCGAGTCCATCGGGCCAGTCGGGCACGCCGCGCAGCTGGAATCCGCAGCCGGCAAGCACCAGCACCAGCAGGGCCACGCCCCAGATACGCGCGGCGTTCACGCGGGCTTCGCCACGAGGTTGACCAGGCGCCCCGGCACCACCACCACCTTCACCACGGCAAGCCCCTCGAGATGCCGCTGCACGTTGGCATCGGCGCGAGCGGCCTGCTCGATCGCCTCGCGCGGGGCGTCCGCGGGCACCTGGATCTGTGCCCTCAGCTTACCGTTCACCTGCACCGCGAGGGTGATCTCCGCAACCGTCAATGCCTCGGGGTCGACCGCCGGCCAGGCGGCGTCCGCGATCAGCCCGTGGTGGCCCATGGACTCCCAGAGCGCCTGGCTGATGTGGGGCACGATCGGCGCCAGCATCAGCACCAGATCGGTCAGGCACTCGCGCCGCAGCGGATTGGCCTCGGGTTCGTCCGCGGGCAGGCGGGAGAGTTCGTTCAGCAACTCCATGCACGCCGCGATCGCAGTGTTGAAGGTCTGGCGGCGCCCGATGTCGTCGGTGACCTTGGCGATGGTCTCGTGCAGCTTGCGCCGCAGCGCGCGCCCGGTGTCGCCGAGCCGGGCGGTATCCGGGCGCATCGGCGTCGCCTGCGTGCAACGGCACTCGAACACCTGGCGCCAGAGCCGCTTCAGGAAACGGTGCGCACCTTCGACCCCGGAGTCGGACCATTCCAGCGACAGATCCGGCGGCGCCGCGAACATCGTGAACAGGCGTGCGGTATCCGCGCCGTAGCGATCGATCAGCGCCTGCGGGTCGACGCCGTTGTTCTTCGACTTGGACATCTTCTCCATGCCGCCGATCTGCACCCGCTCGCCGGTCGCGCGAATCTGCGCCTCGCCAGCGCCCTCCGCGCCGCGAGCGACCTCGACGTCGGCCGGGTTGATCCAGTCGCGGCTGCCGTCCGGCCGTTCCCGGTAGAAGGTCGGGGCAATCACCATGCCCTGTGTCAGCAGCCGGGTGAAGGGTTCGTCACTCGACAGCAGGCCCTCGTCGCGCAGCAGCTTGTGGAAGAAGCGCGCGTACAGCAGGTGCAGCACCGCGTGCTCGACCCCGCCGACATACTGGTGCACCGGCAGCCAGTAGTCGGCGCGGGCATCGAGCATCGCTTCGTGGTTGTCCGCGGAGCAGTAGCGGGCGTAGTACCACGAAGACTCGAAGAAGGTGTCGAAGGTGTCGGTCTCGCGCCGGGCGGCCCGGCCGCACTTCGGGCAGGTCGTCTCGTGGAACGACGCCATCTTCGCCAGCGGCGAACCGGCACCGTCGGGCACCACGTCCTCCGGCAGCCGGACGGGGAGATCGGCTTCGGGCACCGGCACCACGCCGCAGTCGTCGCAGTGGATCACCGGGATCGGACAGCCCCAGTAGCGCTGGCGCGAGATGCCCCAGTCGCGCAGCCGGTAGTTGCGCCGCCGCCGCCCGAGGCTGCGTGCCTCCAGCGACTCGGCGATCGCGCTGAACGCCTGCTCGAAGTCCAGCCCGCTGAACTCGCCCGAGTCGACCAGGCGGCCGTGATCGGTGAACGCGGCTGCGTCGAAGTCCCAGCGGCTGCCATCCAGCGGCTCGATCACCGGCCGGATCGGCAGGCCGTACTGTTGCGCGAACGCGTGGTCGCGCTCGTCGTGCGCCGGCACCGCCATCACCGCGCCGGTGCCGTATTCCATCAGCACGAAGTTCGCGACCCATACCGGCACCTCCTCGCCACTCAGCGGGTGGCGCGCGGTGATGCCGAGCGCGCGGCCGCGCTTCTCCATCGTCGCGAGATCGGCCTCGGCGACGCCGCGGTTGCGGCAGTCCTCGACGAAGGCCGCCAGCTCCGGGTCGTCGCCGAGCCGGGCCGTGACCAGCGGGTGTTCGGGTGCCAGTGCGACATAGCTGACCCCCATCAGCGTATCCGGACGCGTGGTATAGACGGTCAGTCGCTGATCGCCGGCGACGGTAAAATCCAGCTCGACGCCCTCGGAACGGCCGATCCAGTTGCGCTGCATTGCGCGCACCTGGTCCGGCCAGCCGTCGAGCCCGTCGAGTGCGTCCAGAAGCTCATCGGCGTAGTCGGTGATGCGCAGGAACCACTGCGGCATCTCGCGCCGCTCGACCACCGCGCCCGAACGCCAGCCGCGCCCGTCGATCACCTGCTCGTTCGCCAGCACGGTCTGGTCCACCGGATCCCAGTTCACGGTCGCGAGCTTGCGGTAGACCAGCCCCTTCTCGAACAGGCGCAGGAACAGCCATTGCTCCCAGCGGTAGTACTCCGGGTCGCAGGTCGCGATCTCACGGCTCCAGTCGTAGGCGAAACCGAGGCGCTTGAGCTGCGCGCGCATCTGGTCGATGTTCTGCCGCGTCCAGGCGGCGGGCGCGACACGGTTCTGGATCGCGGCGTTCTCCGCCGGCAGACCGAACGCGTCCCAGCCCATCGGCTGCAGCACGTTGCGCCCCTGCATGCGCTGAAAGCGCGCGATCACGTCGCCGATGGTGTAGTTGCGCACATGCCCCATGTGCAGCTTCCCCGACGGGTAGGGGAACATCGACAGGCAATAGAACGGCTCGCGCCGGTCGTCCTCGCGCGCGTCGAAGCAGCGGCTCTCCGCCCAACGGTGCTGGACGGCGGCCTCGATCGCGGCGGGCTCGTAGCTTTCCTGCATCGGGGGCGTATCCTGGTAGGGGAAAAGTGCCAGAATACCAGCGCCGCGCGGGAGCCACCAAGCCGCCCCGGTCGCGTCCCAGCGGCGTCAGCGCGCCCCCGCGTCCGGCTGCGACGGCCCGGCGGCAGATTGCGCGAAAAGCTGCTCGAACCGCCGCTGCGCCTGGTCACCGAACAGGATCCGGCAGGCCTCGATCAGACCGGGTGCGTCGCGCAGCGCCTGCTGCCCGAGGATCTGGGCGATCCGCGAGCGCCGGCGCAGGAAGTCGTCCAGGCGCACGACCATCTCGCGCTCGCGGGCGAGCTCCAGCTCGCAGCGCAGATACTCGGTTCCCTCGATCACGATCTCGGCTGCGCGCGCATCGGCGCGGATCATCGCCAGCAGTTCCATCGCGTCGCGGTCATAGCGCCGCCAAAGCCGCTGGGACAGCGGTTCCGGTGCGCCGCTCGGCGTGTAGCGATCCAGCTCCAGCGCCCGGGCCGCATCGAAGAAGGCGTCGCGGGCCGCCGCGTCCGGCTCGCCATACCAGCGCCGGGCGCGCGCGGGCAGCTCGATTCCCAGCTCCCGCACCCGATCCGCGACCTCCTCGGCCACATTCAGGCAATCGGTCAGTTTGCCGCCGAACAGGCTCAGATGCGCCCGTTCGCGATCGACCTCGATCACATGCCGGCGCGAGAGCTGCAGCCAGTCGCCGGGCGCCAGCGTGGCGTTGCCGCGCACCGCCAGTGGGCGCACCCCGCAGCGTTCGGCGATCACGTCGGCCGGCGCCAGCGGGCGCGCCAGCTTCAGACGGCGATTGACGTTGTCCAGCAGGAACCGGCGGTCGGCGTCGGTCACCCGCGTGTCCGGGTCTTGCACCGGGGTGTCGGTGGTTCCGACGCAGCTGCGGTTGCCCATCGGGATCACGAAGAACAGCCGGCCGTCGTCGGCGAAGAACGTCAGGATCCTGCCGCTGGCGCTCAGCTGCGGCAGGATCAGGTGCACGCCCTTCGAGAACACGTGGCGGTGCTCGGTCCGCACCCCGGTCAACGCGTTGTGCGCGTCCACCAGCGGTCCGCCGGCGTTGATCAGCACCCGCGCCCGGATCTCCCGTTCCGCTCCAGTCTCGACGTCGCGCGCCCGCAGCGTCCATACGCCCCGGTCGCGCCGGGCCCCGAGCGACTCGACGTAGTTGGCGGCCGCACAGCCGTCGCGCAACGCAGCACGCACGAACTGAAACACGAAGCGGGCATCGTGGTCGCACAGAAACGCGTCCGAGTATTCGAACCCGCCGGCCGCATCGGCGATGTCGATTCGGGGTTCGACGCGCGCGATCGCGCGCCGCGACAGACGCCGCGGAACACGCGTGAAGCCGCTGCCGAACAGCCAGTAGACCCAAGTGCCCAGCCAGAGCAGGCGGGGATCCCAGCGAAAGCCCCGGTCGATCGTGGCCAGGAACCGGATCTCCCGAACCCACGACGGGTAGTGCCGCAGCAGCCGATTGCGGCTCAGACAGAGTTCGCGCACCAGCGCGAATTCGCGCGACTCGAGGTACTTGATCCCGCCCCAGACCAGATTCGACGACGCCTGGCTGGTCATGCCGGCGAAGTCGCCGCGGTCGATCAGGGCGACACGCGCGCCCTGCCCGGCCAGTGCCGCGGCCGATACCGCGCCGTTGATCCCGCCGCCGACGATCAGTACGTCGTACAGACCCTCGCCGAGGCGGGCCAGCTGCCGTTCACGCTGGTCGGACACTGGCCGGCGGCCCCCTCAGGAAATCGGGCCGCGTACGACAGAACCACGTGGCGCGGTCCGCACCCCGGCCCACCACGCAGCTCCACGTATCACGACCGGTATCGGGAAAAGCGTATCGATCGGCATGTCGTACCTCCGTCCATCCCACGGCAACCGGCCGTGCACGCGGGCAGGATGCCACGGACGCCGTACCCGCGGGTATCGCGACCCGGCGCCACCGCCAGCCTCCGCCGCGATCCATGTCCGGCCGAACCCGGCACACCCGTCATCCGGTTCGGCGCACCGGGCTGGCAAGGACTATCGTGTCCGGGCAGGATACCCTCTGGCACAGCTCGGAAGGAGCGCGCACCGATGCACGGATCCAGCGACGAACGTACCCGAACCGGGATGAGCCCGGAGTCTCTGAAACGCGCCTTCGTCGACAGCATGTTCTACGTGCAAGCACGCTACTGGGAGGTCGCGACGCCGCACGACCTGTACATGGCCGCGGCGTACACGGTGCGCGACCGCATGCTGGAGCGCTGGATCCGCACCGCGGAAACCTACCGGAAGGCAGACGCACGCACGGTCTGCTACCTGTCCGCGGAATACCTGCTCGGCCCACAGCTCGGAAACAATCTGATCAACCTGGGAATCGTCGACAGTGCCCGCCAGGGCGCGCGGGATCTGGGAATCGACCTGCAGGAGATTCTGGACCAGGAGCCCGAACCGGGGCTCGGCAACGGTGGCCTCGGGCGGCTGGCCGCGTGCTATCTGGACTCGCTCGCGACGCTGTCGATCCCCGCGATCGGCTACGGCATCCGCTACGAGCACGGAATCTTTGACCAGAAGATCGTCGACGGCTGGCAGGTCGAGGACTGCGATCTGTGGCTGACCAACGGCAATCCCTGGGAGATCCCGCGCCCGCTGCTGCGCTACCCGGTGCGCTTCGGAGGGCACACGGAGCCCTACACCGACGAACACGGTCGGTTCCGGGTGCGCTGGGTACCGGAGCTGGACCTCTACGGGATGGCCTACGACACGCCGGTCCTGGGCTTTGGCAATGACAACACCAACCTGCTGCGGCTCTGGCACGCGACCGCGGGCCGGTCGTTCGACCTGCAGGCCTTCCACAAAGGCGACTACTACGGCGCGGTGAACGCGAAAGTCGGGGCCGAGAACATCACCAAGGTGCTGTACCCGAACGACGAGCCGGAGGTAGGCAAGGAACTGCGCCTGAAGCAGCAGTATTTCTTTGTATCGTGCTCGCTGCAGGACATGGTGCGCGTGCATCTGCAGCACGCGCCGAACCTGGAGGGCTTCCACGAGCGATTCGCAGCGCAACTCAACGACACCCACCCGTCGATCGCAGTGGCCGAGTTGATGCGGCTGTGCCTGGACGAGCACGGCATGGACTGGGAGCGCGCCTGGGAGATCACCCGCCGGACCTTCGCCTACACCAACCACACGCTGTTACCCGAAGCGCTGGAGACCTGGCCGGTGGAGTTGTTCGGACGGCTGCTCCCGCGCCATCTGGAGATCATCTACGAGATCAATGCCCGCTTCCTCGACGAACTGCGCATGCGCTACCCGTTCGACCCGGAGCGCGTCGCGCGCATGTCGCTGATCGAGGAGGGTCCGGTGCGCCGGGTGCGGATGGCCCACCTTGCGACCGTCGGCAGCTTTGCCGTGAACGGGGTCGCCGCAATCCACTCGGAACTCGTGAAGTCCACCGTGCTCCGGGATTTCCATGAACTGTGGCCGGAAAAATTCCACAACATCACCAACGGGGTCACGCCACGCCGGTTCATCCAGCTGAGCAACCCGGATCTGTGCGGCATCATCACCGATCTGGCCGGTCCTGGATGGGCGCGCGACGCCGAAAACCTGCGCACGCTCGAACCACACGCGGACGATGCAGCGTTCCAGCAGCGCTGGCAGGCAATGAAACGCGCTGCCAAGGAACGCCTGGCCGCGCGGATCCGGGAGGCCACCGGCGCGGTCGTCGACCCGCAGTCGCTGTTCGACATCCAGGTCAAGCGCATCCACGAATACAAGCGCCAGCACCTGAACCTGCTGCATATCGTGGCCCTGTACCACCGCATCAAGCAGGGCACCGACTCGGACCCGACCCCACGCACCTTCGTATTCGGAGGCAAGGCAGCCCCCGGGTATTTCATGGCCAAGCTGATCATCAAGCTGATCCACTCGGTCGCCGAAGTGATCAACCGCGACCCCGAGGTCAACCAGCGGCTGCGCGTCGTGTTCGTGCCGAACTTCAACGTGAAGAACGCCGAGTGCATCTACCCGGCCGCGGATCTGTCGGAGCAGATCTCCACCGCCGGCAAGGAAGCCTCCGGGACCGGCAACATGAAATTCTCGATGAACGGCGCGCTGACCATCGGCACGCTCGACGGGGCCAACGTGGAGATTCGCGACGCGGTCGGCCACGAGAACTTCTTCCTGTTCGGGCTGACCGTCGCGGAGGTCGAGCGCACGCTCGCCGAGGGGTATCGCCCGTGGGAGTACTACCGCAGCCACGACGAGCTGCGCGAGGTGATCGACCTGCTGCGCTCGGGTCTGTTCTCGCACGGCGACCCCGACCTGTTCCGCCCGCTGACCGACAGCCTGCTGCAGCACGACCCCTACCTGCTATTGGCCGACTACCCGGCCTATGTCGAGGCCCAGGCGCGCGCCGGCGATGCCTTCCGGGATCCAGCGGGCTGGACGCGAATGTCGATCCTGAACGCCGCGCGCACCGGCTTTTTCTCGTCGGACCGGGCGATCCGCGAATACTGCCGGAACATCTGGCAGGTCGAGCCGATGCCGGTATCGCTGGCGGCCGGTAACGGATCCGTGCCTGCCGCGAGAGCGGATCCTGCCTGATGGGCAGGGCTCTGCCCATCGCCCTGCGCTGTTCCAACGATCCGCATCGAACTCCCCCCGCGTGCGGCGAAGGCGATGGTGGATCACGCTGACCCGGCCGCAATGCCGGAACGGGCATCGGGCGCGAGCGGGAGCTTTCTCAAGGTCCGCTCGAGATTCGGCAGCAGGTCTCGACTCACCGGGAGGTCCGGAACCAGGCCGGCACCGGTACAGGTGCTGTGATCCGGGAAATGCACCTCGCTGTTGGTGAAGCGCAGCAGGGAGCCATCCGAAAGCCGCCGCTCGGTCTGGGCCTGGCACTTGCCGAAGGTGGGCTGCCCGGCCAGCCGGGCCCGGCGATGGAACTGCAGGATGCCCGCAAACACCTCGGCCGCACTGGCCGTGGCGGGCCCCACCAGCAGGAACAGCGGCGGCCCGTTCGGCGATCCCCGGGTCGCGTGGTAGGTCGCGGCCGTCTCGCCTCGCCCGCGGACGCTGCACAGTTCAGTCCCGGGCTCGAGCAGCAGACCGGCCATGTCGATCGCCTCGTAGAGATCCCCTCCGCCGGCATAGCGCAGGTCGATCACCACCGGCTCGTCGCCGCCGGGCAGGCGCTCCAGCGTTGCCGCCAGCGCCGTGCGCGTCCGCCCCGCCGCAAAGTCGGTGATCCGCAGCACCGTGGTGCCGCCGACGTCCCAACGCTCCACGTCCAGCGAACGCGCGTGTTCGCGCAACAGCGTCACGTCGTACCGCAAGGGTGCGCCGGGCCGGACCAGCAGCAGCCGGACCCGGCTACCAGGCTCGCCCCGGACGAGCCCGGCGACCTGGACCGCATCCATTCCCGACACCGAACGGCCACCGACCGCGAGCAGTTGCACCCGATCGCGGAATCCGGCCCGGGCCAGCGGCCCGCCCTGCCGCGGCAGCAGCCACGCGCCGTCGGGGTCGACCTCGAGCTCCGCCGCGATCCCCGCCCCGGCAGGCATATCTCCGGTACCCGGGGCCGGAAACCAGTCGGCGTAGGGATCGAGCTGCCGGAGGTCGCCACGGAGATCGTCGAACGCCAGGGCCTCCAGCACCCCGGCGTCGGGCTCCGGCAGGAGTTCCCGGCCCAGGATTTCGCGAATCTCCCCGAGCGGCGCCGCCGGCATCGGCGGGGCCCCGGCCGCAAGCCCGACGAGCAGCCCGAACAGCAGCAGCCGGCGGCCGACCGCCGGGCGCCGGATCAATGTCCCTCGTCCATCAGCAACATGCCCAGATCGTGGCCATTGACCTGGAACTCGCCCAGGCTGTTCGCGTGCAGATGATAGAAATGCACCGGCTCGCCCGCGTCGTTCTCGCGCTCCTCGCCGGCCATCTTCAGGATCGTCGCGATCCCCATGATCTGCTGCCGTTCCTGGTCGTTGTCCGCAAGTTCCAGTGCAAGATCCAGCAGCGTGTCGAAGTTCCGGATCTGCAGTTCCATCTCGCTGCGCAGCACGCCCGATCCGACCTCCTCGGTGTCGACCCAGCTGTTCCCGTGCAGGCGCAGCCCCCCGACCGGCAGGTCGATCACGAATTCCTGGATGTCGATCCGGGTGTCGTTTTCCAGCATCGCCGCCATCGCGTCCTGCGCAATCTCCGCGCCGTTTCCGGCCGCACCCTGCAGCGCGGCTCCGTCTGCGAGGAACGCCCCCGGCAGACGCGACGCGACCAGATCCAGCACCAGCTCCTGCGGGAACAGCTCGTCCGGGATCGGGGTCATTCCCATCGGCAGGCCCGCGATACCGCGATGGCGGTAGGCCAGCGAAACCCCCGGAGCCGGGGTATCCAGGTCCGAAAGTCCCAGGCCGAACTCGAACTGCTCGAGACCGAACGGCGGTTCGTCGGCGAGGTACTCGGCGACCATCTGGCCGTTGGCGCCATGCAGCGAAAGACCGACGCTGAAACCGCCGAGGATCTCCTGCGCCGACGCGATCAGATCGTCCTCGGCGAGTTCCCCCGTCATCAACGACGCCAGCCCCAGCTGCAGCAGCGTCATCGGCGCGATGCGGTCCAGACGCAGATTCCATTCGGCTGCATCGAGATCGAACGCGTACTCCTCGTCGCCGAAGCTCCAGCCCCGGCCCTCGAGGTTGGCCCAGAGGTCGCGCTTCAGCTCACCGGCCGCGGACGGAACGAACCCGGTGTTCAGCGCCGCACGCGCCACGCGCAGGTGCCCCACCTCGCCCGGCGGGGCCTGTACCGCCAGATCCTCCACCTCGATCCGGGACTGCATCCCCCCCAGCGCGGTCAGCAATTCGGACAGCAGCTCGGCGGGATCGCGTTCCATCAGCGTCTCGGGTGCCGCGGCCATGTCGCCGAATGCCGCGAGTCCCGCGAGATCGACGTCCTCATAGTCGACGCCGACCGACAGCCGGCCCAGATGCCCGATCGGTTCCGCGGCAGCACTCGCCAGCGACACGCCTTCCACTACGAACGCCAGCGGCCCGGTCACCACGCCGGGTTCCCGTTCGTCGAGATCCAGGGTCAGCGCGAGGCGCTGCGCGTCGAGCCGACCCGGTTGCTCCGGATCCAGCGCCGCTGTCGGCGCCTCGGACTCGAGAACGAGATCGCCGAGATGCACCGCCAATTGCAACGGGCTCGCGAGATCACCGGCCCAGACACCGCTCATCGAGCGCTCGCCGATGCTGATCCGTGCGGCAAGGTCGCCCTTCCGGTCCCGGAGCGGGACGTCGCCCGGCAATTGCACGGTCACCTCCCAGCGCTCGCTCCCCAGCGGCCGCAGCTCGGCCGCCAGGTCCCCTAGCTCTGCGGTGACGTCATCGGGCGCCTCCAGCGTCAGCGACGGGAGCAGCAACCCGATCCGGCCGTCCGGGTGTTCGTCGATGCCGATTTCCCCACCGAGAACCCACGGGGACCCCGGCTCGGTGAACAGCCGGTCCAGGGCCTCGCGCAGCGCCAGCGCCGGCTCGGACAGTGCCGGGGCGTCCCGCGAAACGCCGTCGCGGTCGGCTGCGACCCGCCCCAGCGCCAGACGGTCATCCGC
Source organism: Thioalkalivibrio paradoxus ARh 1 (assembly GCF_000227685.2). GTDB lineage: Bacteria > Pseudomonadota > Gammaproteobacteria > Ectothiorhodospirales > Ectothiorhodospiraceae > Thioalkalivibrio > Thioalkalivibrio paradoxus. The sequence continues at coordinate 3,059,626 of NZ_CP007029.1, forward strand.
GTCCGGCGACGCACTCGGACCCGCCTCGGCTTGTTCCAGCGCGCCTCGGGTTTCCCGAACGCCGCCGTGCAACTCCAGCGCCAGCAACGTTCCACCCGCATCGCGCAGCACGGCCCGGCCCTCTCCGCGCAGCAGGCCCGGGCCAGCCGGCTCGAGTTCGTGGCCGGCCTGCAGCGCAGCCCAGTCGAGGTAGTCATGCTCCTGCAGCAGAGCGAGCAATCGCTCCAGTGCGTCGGGATCGGCATCGAGGCGGCCTGCCTCCGCGTCCGCCTGCAGCGCCTCGACTTCCGGAATGCCCGCTGCCAACAGGTCGACACCGGCACCCCGTAGCGACAGGGCCAGCGCGCCGAACTCGTCGGGCAGCCGCCCGAACGCGCGCAATGCCCGGACCGTGGTGTGTCCCCCGGATGCCATGTCGAGCAATTCCGCCGGTCCCGCCGCGCGCTCGACCTGCCCGTCGACCTCGATCACCTCGAGGCGTTCGGTTGCATGGGCCACCCCGGCAGACACCAGCAGCAACGCCAGCCAACCGTACAGCAGCCCTAGACCCGCCCGTTTGTTCATGCCGTTCTCTCTCTCCGTGTCGTGATGGATGCAGCGGCGACCCAAGGGCCGCCACCGGCGAATATCGGTCCCGCCGGCACGCCGAGCGTTCCGGTGTCGACCATGTGCCCGGGCGCGCTGGATCGCGCCTCTCAGCGCGCCAGCTCGAGCGATAGTTCCAGCAGCATTTCGTATTCCCGCTGCAAGGCCCTGCGCTGTTCCTCCAGCTGCCGTCGGCGCAGTTCCACCGCCGGGTCGGCTCCACCTCCCGGCCCGACGCCTTCCAGAGCGTCCAGACTGGATTGCTGTTCGCGCATGCCGCCTTGCAGCGAAACGAGACGCGTCTGCAGCTCCTGAACCCGCTGATCGCCGCTGCCGTGACGCGCTTCCAGGTCATCGACGGTTTGCGAGAGGTCCGCCACGTCCTGCTGCATCCGCGCCAGGCGGCTGCGCTCGGCGGCCACCTGCTGCTCGCGCGTCTGGTGCAGGGCATCGAGTTCGCTGCGCTCGGTCTCGAGTTCTGCCTGCACCGCACGCAGGCGTTCCAGCCGCTCCTCGCGCTCGCGCACCCGCGCATCGTACGCCCCGCTGTGGATCCCGGCGACGCCACCGAAGAACCCGCCTTCACGCGGGTCGGTCGGCGCGCTGGCGCAGCCGGCGGCCAGCCCCGCCGCAGCCAGCGCGGCCCACCATGACGGCCGCCTCATACCGACAGCCTCTGGTCGATCCGCGCGAGCTGCGTACTGCCCTCACGCAACGCCTCGAGGTTCTGTTGCAGCGCCTGTACCTCGCGCTCGAGGCGGACGATATAGGGGTCGTCGGCAGCCCGATTCGCGCGCTCTTCCTGCAGGATCACCGTCTGGATCTCGTACTCCGCCGCCAGCGTTTCCTCCAGCTCGCGGCTGGTCGCGATGTGCTGTTGCAGTTCGTTGCGTTTCGCCTGCAGTCCGGCCTTCTGTACCTGCCCGGAATCGTAGCGCGCACGCAATTGCTCGGCCTCATGCTCGAGGCGCACGATGTCCTGGCGCACGCGCGCATTGTAGGCGGTCGTGGTCCGGTTGAACTCGTCGACCCGCGCGATCTCGGCGTCCAGGAATTCCTCGGTGGTCGCATAGGCCTGCTTGCGTTTCGCGATCTCGTTGCCCACCGCGTAGCCGGCGCCGGCGCCGATCGCGGCGCCGATCAATGCACCGCGTTCACGGTCGATCGCATAGCCGAGCAGCCCGCCGACCACCGCGCCGACGCCCGCACCCTCGGCCCGGGTGCGTTGCTCGTCCGTGGCGGCGCAGCCTGCCACCGCCGTCGCCACCAGGCCCGCGGCCACGATCCTGTTCAGTCTGTTCATCGTCTCCTGCCCTCGCTTGATCGCAGATACCAACATTAACCCTCGAATCCAGCGAAGCGTTCCCGGAACGCTTCGCGCCACCGTTCGGGCTCTGCCCGGCGCTGCTCGGCGTACTCCTCGAGATGCTGGCCGAGCAATTCGAGCACCGCGCGCTCGCGCGGCGGCGGTTCGGCCGCGCGCAAGGTCTCCAGCGCCTGCTCGATGTAGACGATCTCGTAGTCTCCGAGCCGCGCCACCCGGTCGCGATACCCCTGCAGCTGTTCCCCGACCGCGGTCTCCAGATCCCGCATCGAAGACTCGACCGCGGCCACCTGCTCCTGGTAGCGGCTCGAGATCTCCAGCAGCTGCCGGGCGCTGTCGAGCGTGCGCTCGAGGCGCTCCAGACGCGACAGATAGACGCTGAGGTTCACGCCATTGCGGGCGGCGTCCTGCGCGAGGCTGCGCGCGCTCTCCCGTTGCGCGAGCTCGAGCCGCTCCCGGGCGCGGTCCATGTATTCCTGGACCGCGGTCAGCGGCTCGCGCAGATCGGCATTCTGATCCATCAGCCGCGCCAGGATAGGCTCCACGGTGCCCAGCTGGACGCTGGCCTGCGCGACCAGGTTGTCGAGCGTGCGGCCGACCGGCATCGTACGCCGGATGTCGGCCCGGTAGTCCTCGTACTCGCGTTCGATCTCGGCGCGCTGGCTCGACGACACCACCACGTTCGCGCCGATCGCGAGCCGAGCGCCGGTATTGAACGAGCGCCGCTCCTGGACCCGCTGGCGGTCGGGATCCCAGGCGTAGGCATCGAGTTCGGCCCGAAGCGCTGTGCGCATGTCCGCCGCCGGGGTCGAGACGCTACCGCCGCGCACCGCGACCCCGCCCGGCTTGCCCTGCCAGATCTCGGGCCGAAAAAGCCCTGCGGTCATTTCCTGGGCGTTGCCGTGCAGGTCGTGGAACCCCAGCCGGTTGGCTGCGCGCAGACCCACCGGGCGCAGCTGGTGCCGGGCATTGCCCAGGTGCCAGGCGTGCTCGTTCAGCTCCCGCGCGGGAAACGGCAGCCGGTCGTCGAACGTGCCTGCCTCCAGCGCCGGCAGTCCGCCGCGCGCGACGAATTCCCATTCCTCCTCGGTGGGCAGGCGCAGGAAACCGGGCACCCCGTCCACCGTGGGCAACGACTCCAGCCGCTCCGGGTGTTCCGGGTCGAACAGCCAGTGGTTGTAGCGGCGAATGAAGACCTCGATGTCCTGGTGGCTGACGAAAGTCAGCGGCTGCATCAGCGCATCGCGCAGCGCGCGCCCCCGCAGCCCGGCCAGATTGCGGTCCTCCGGATCCCCGGACGTTTCCAGCAACGCATCCAGCCCCATCACCGCGAGATACTGTCCCTTGGTCAGCTCGTACTTCGCGAGCACGATCTCCCAGCCCTCGCCGTCGGCCGCCGGGAACGAACCGCTGATCTGGGTGCGCTGCAGCCCCTCGAAAATCCCGCCGGACGCGTCCCCGAGCTGGATCACGCGTTCCGGGTCTCCCCAGAACCCGCTCCCCGGAACGCGCGCGCGGCGGAAGACCATTTCGGCGCCCTCCGGCATCGGAAGTACCAGATCCCCGGCAGCGGGCTTCGGGTTGTACACCGTCGCCGGCGGCGGCTCGGCGTGCAGCGGCGTGACCGGCCAGCCAAGGCCGACGAACAACGCGACGATCGGGAACAACCACCGGCACGCCCCGCCCGGAACGACTCGCCGCAGGTCGCGCAGGATGCCGGCTACGGGCATGGCGACACCGCGCGGCTGCCCGGCCCCTCCGGCTTTTGCGGCGTGGATCGGTGCGACACTACTGTTCACGGATGGCCTCCGCGGGATCGATTCGAGTGGCCCGCCAGGCGGCGGCCAGCGACGACAATACGGCAAGGAGCAGGGTCGCGGCCACCGCTGCCAGCAGGTACCCCGGCGGCAACGTACAGAACTTCTCGCCGGGGGCGAGATCGGCCGCAAACGCGCGGTTGATCGCCACCGCAAGCCCCAGATAGCTGGCCATGCCCGCCGCCAGGCCCAGCCCCGCGATGATCACGCCCTGCGCTACCGGGAAAAAGAACACGTGGCGGCGCGCGAGTCCGACCAGACGCAGCACCCCGAGATCGCGGCGGCGGCGCTCTACCGCCGCATACAGGCTCGCGACCAATACCGCGACGCCGCCGCTGACCCCGAGCAGCGCAATCAGCCAGAACAGCCGGCCAAGTCCCGCGTCGAGCACCTGGATGCGCTGGATCGCGTCGACCTCGGCGATCACCTCGATGCCCTGGTCGGTCAGCCGGCGATACAGCTCGGGAACGTCGTCGATACCCCGCGCGTACATCCGGAACCCGCGATAGCCGCCGCGCTGCATCAAGAAACGCTCCTGGTCCGGATCGTACTCGAGCGCCCGCTGCTGCGCGGTGCGCAGCACGCCGAGCAGCTCCGCCGGCACCAGCGGCCGTTCCAGCGGGCTGGCACCGACGATCCGCAGCGGGAATGCCAGCGGCGCAACCCCCTCCGCAGTCACTTCCACCCGAGCGTCGCGACCGAGATCCGCGAGCGCCGTCGTCAGCTGCCCATCCGCGGCGACGCGCCCGGTGAAACGGCCCCACGGCAGTGCCGGCAGACCGAGCCGCTCGGCGTCGGCCCGATCCAGTGACACCCCGACCGGGTGCAGCTCGGTGGTGCCGGCTGTCAGCCGAACATCCTGCACATACGGCAGCAGCACGCGGTCGCGGCCGCGCAGCTTCTGTTCCACCGCCCGTATGCCGGACAGGGTCACCGTGCCCCCCGGCGTGAACAGGTCGTACCCCTGCCACTCCCCGGGCGGGGACCAGCCAAGGCGCTGCGCCAGCCCGTCCGTGTCGAGTTCGCCGATACGCGCGAAGCCGGTGTTGATGATCAGTCCGGTGCGTTCGATCGGCGGCAGCGGCTCCGGGAGCAGCAGCACCACGCCGTCGAAACTCAGGAACGGATCCGGGCTGTCGCCGGGCCAGCCGCGCGCCGGTGCCCCGTAGCCTTCCTTGTAGGCTTCCACATCCAGCACGAACGGCAGCGGCGCATAGATCCGCGCCAGCGAACCGGCCCGCGGGGGCAGCACCGCGGCCACCGTGAGCGCAGCTTCCGCCGCTTCGCCGCGGCCGCCGCGTGCACGGGTGACCCGGCCGGTGATCTCCGCGCCTGCGGACACACCAAGCCGGTGTGCGGCCTCCGCGGTCAATACCACCTCGCCGTCCCGCGGAACGGGCGCATCGTTCTCGAGCAGCAGCGGATCGCCGGGGGCAGTGGGTACCAGGTCGTAAAGCGCGCGCTCGCGTTCGCGCTCCGGGTGTGGCACCTGTAGCACCGACGACAGCGGCAACACGGTCGGCGTCAGGAATCCGACGCCGGGCCAGCGGCCGGCATCGACGAACCACTGGGGGGAATACTCCCGGGTCTGCGCCGGGCGCAGCTCCCGGAACACGGGGTCCTCGACCAGTCGCTCGCGCAGCGTTTCGATGGTGCCGTGCTTCAGCCCGAGCAATACCAGCAGCGGCGCGATCACCGCGGCGAGCGCGATCACCAGGCACAAGGTCAGGATCCACTCGTGCCGCAGGTTCGCCGCGGCGAGCGACGGGATCAGGCGCAACGGCCGGGGGTGCGCAACGGGATGAGGCATCGTTCAGGCGGCCTCTAAGCATTGCGAGCGCGTTTCCTGTTCGGAAACCTGCTCCATCCGGAAGCCGTAGGTCCGGTCGGCATGAGCCCCGATCAGCTCCACGTCGTGGGTGACCACGACCACCGCGACGCCGCGCTCGCGCGCAAGCGCCTGAAGGTCGGTGAAGATCGCCACAGCGCGCGCCTTGTCGACCGCCGCGGTCGGCTCGTCGGCCAGCACCAGCCGGGGCCCGTGCAACAATGCGCGCAGAATCGCAACGCGCTGGCGCTGGCCGATCGACAGCGCGTCCGGCATCCGCCGCAAGCAGCCGTCCAGGCCCAGGCGCCGGGCCAGTTCGGCCGCCGCGCGGTCGGGGCTCGGCAGGCCCTTGACCCGCGCCGGCAACGCGATGTTGTCGGCAACGCTCAGGAACGGCAGCAGGCCGCCGGTCTGCAACACATAGCCCAGGGAGTCGCGGCGCAATGCCGCGAGCCGGGTCTCCGCACCGGAGGCCCACAGCGCGCGCACGTCGGTCGCCGGCGTCTCCGGATCGAACTGCATTTCGAAGCGTTCGACCCGGGTCGGTTCCATCACCAGCGCGAGCATGTCCAGCAGCGTGCTCTTGCCGCAGCCGCTGTCGCCCACCACCGCCACCAGTTCCCCGGGGCCGACGTGCAGTGCCGGAACGGCGAGTTCGAACACGCTCTCGCCCTGTGCCCGGCGCTTGACCGCCCCCTGCATCAGCGCCAGGGGCGGCTGTGCTGCGGAACGCACCTCGCCCCCGGTCAGGGGAGGTAGTCCAGATGCAGCGGGTAGACCATGTCGCGATCGGGGTCGGCATCGTTCATCCGGAACCAGGCGTCGACCTGTTCGTTGATCGCCCGGTACTGTTCCAGCTTCGCCAGAATGCTCCATTCGAGCTGCGAACGCTGCTCGGTGGTCATGCTCGCGAACATCTCGTCGTTCAGCGACAGAATGTCGCTGCGATACGGCAGGCTCTGAATGAACGCCGGCAACAGACCGGCGTCGGCCAGATCGCGGGCCTGGCCGAGATCTTCCGGGCGCTTCATCGCCTGCCCGGACACGCTCTGCAAGGCCTCGAAGAACTGGGCCTGCGTGACTTCGGCGCGCATCAGCGCCTGGACCACCTGGTCGAGCGCCTGCGCCAGGCTGCTCAGCTGCTCGCGGGTCACCAGCACGCGGACATCGAGCGCACGGTCGACGGGATGGACGAGATCGCGGTCGAGCACCCAGGCGACGATATCCTTCGGGGGATTCGCGGAACGCCCCAGGTACTCGACCAGCGCCGCCTCCCAGAGCCGGTCTACCGTCGTCAGGGTTTCCAGCGGCGGCAGTTCCTCGTCGGCCACCGGCTCGTGTTCGCCGGCGGTCGTCGCCAGCCTTTCGATCAGTCCGTTCGCCACGCTGTCGATCAGCCCGTAGAAGGCCCGATCGTCGAAGGCGTCGACGCTGTCGTAGGCCGATTCGTCACGCGAGCCCCGGATACGCGCGAGATGACGGAACTGGGGCTCGGCGATCGGGTGATCCTCGGTCGCGCGGGGGTCGAGCAGGTGGATTGCGTGCAGATGGACCTGAGCATCGTCCAGCTCCCGGCGCAGGTCGATCTCGTCCTTTCCGGTGATGTTCTGCGGGTGTCCCTTCGGGTGCGAGCTCGCGTCGCCGATCAGGATCATGAAGCGCAGCGCGCCGTCGCGCCACTGCGACTGCAGGGCCGTGTCGACACCGGCAAAGACTTCCTCGGCATAATCCAGGCTGCCGACTTCGGTCGCGCGGACTTCGTCCTCGAGCAGTTCGGCCAGCGTCGCACTGTCGACGAGTTCGGGCGTCCAGTTCCGGGTGTCGTACTCGAGCTGCGGGATCACTTCGATCGAATCGCGGAAGGTCACCAGGCCGAAACGCACCCGGTCGTCGGTCATTCTTCGGAACCGGGCAGCGGTGCTCGCAACCGCGTCGCGGGTCATGTCGATGAACGGCTGCATGCTGCGCGTGGTGTCGATCACGAACACGATGTCGGCCTGCAGGTCCGAGCGCCGCTCGGCGGCACCGTCGACCCGCGCGACCCGGGCCTGCTCGCGGTACTCGGCCGCATCCAGGGTATCGGCACCGCGGGCACCGGGAACCGCCGCCGCGATCTGCAGCAGGCGGGCGTCATCGCCGTCGATCTGGGTCTGCTCCCACTCCAGGATCGGCAGCACATAGAACTGCCGGGTGATGTCGACGAAACGCTGCGGTTCCATGCTGACGACTTGTTCCGGCACGTCGCCGTCGTCGATCGCACTGTACAGCGTGCGAGCGCGCCCGGCCATGTCGAAGTCGTCGACCAGCCCGGCCAGATCCCGGTAGTCGCGGAACATCAGCACCGGGTTGCGGCCCTCGATCGGCCCGCCCGGGTGGGTATAGGACACCAGCAGCGCCTGCCGCCACTCCAGCACGTCGCGCGCCTGCATCCAGCCATCGGCTTCGGCGCGCGTGCGCCCGACCCGATACCAACCGGCCGGATCGGCTGCATCGCTCAGATCCAGGTCCTGCCGTTCAAACACGTACATCGGGTGAAACGACGGGACGTTCGCGATGCGGATGCCGGCGGGATCGGCGTTGCGGTCTGCATACACATGCGAGAACGGCCGGGGCAGCACCCGCAACGGCAACTGCGTCGCCTCCTCGATGCAGACCTGCCCCTCCGCACACAGGATCGGGTCCTCGGGCGCCGCAGGCTCATGGCCATGGGTGCCCTCGAGCGCCGACAATCCCGGAGACGGCGGCGCATGGCCAGCGGTGCCTTCCAGCTGATCCAGCAGTGACTGCCCCGAAGCGACCATGGGCAGTGCGGCCAGCGCTGCCGCCAACCCGAGTCCGATCCACCTGTTCATCGTGCTTTCCCCCTGGCGACTGTGACGTTTCCCAATGTCCGGAACGGTCCGGCGACGATCATGGCAGCGCCCGCCTTGCGGTCGGCCCGGCGCACCCTCCCGATGCCATCGGCAGATCCCGCACTGCCTGGCAGTATACCCCCACCCCGTATGGTTCAATAGCGCCCCGGCCGCATTCGGAACGCGGCGACCGGGAGCCGGTGCAGCCATGCGGCGACGTGCTACCGTATGGTTAGGGGTTGCTTGGTCGAGGAGGCGAGGAAATGAACGAGAACGACAGCCTGCAGGACGACCGCCTGGAACAGGCGTACGGCCGGATGCTGCAGAAGGTGTCCGAGGATCTGGAGGCGTTGTCCGACCGCAGTAGCGTGGCGCTGAACGATTTGCTGGAACACGCCCGCAAGGAAGTGGTGGATGCCGAACACCTGACCGCCGACGAGGCGGACAAGGTCACCGAGTTCGTGCGCCGCGATCTGCACGACCTGGGCGCATTCCTGGACTCGGGCACGCAGGACTGGCGCGACTGGCTGCGGATCGACCTGGCGCTGATCGAGGCCAGCTTGCTCAATGCGCTGAATACGGTCGCCGACCGCACCAAGGTCGAACTGGCGCAACTGGCCACGCGGGCCTACCGCGTCGGCGAATGGCACACGGGCGAGGTCACCGGGCCCGGCGAACTCACCTGCCTGTCCTGCGGCGGCACCGTGCACCTGTCCCGGGTGGGCAAGATTCCGCCCTGCCCACACTGCCGGCACACCCGCTTCCACCGCCGAGGGCCGGCACCCGAGGGATCGGAATAATCGAACCGCTCAGCGTCCCGAGCGGCGCCGCGCCCAGCCGGCCGGCAGCACCAGCAGCAGAGCGGCCAGCAGCGCGGGCCAGGCGCCGAAACGGGCGGCAGGCGTATGGCCCTGCCGGGGCTGGATCTCGCCGGTCAGCACCTCGCGGGTAAACAGCCCGGCGCGGGCGGTGACCCGGCCGTCCGCGTCGATCAGGGCGGACACCCCGGTGTTGGTCGCGCGAATCATCGGCCTGCCCATTTCCAGCGCGCGCACCCGGGCGATCTGCAGGTGCTGGTACGGAGCGAGGGTGTCGCCGAACCAGGCGTCGTTGCTGACGTTCAGCAGAAAGCCTGCGTCCGGCAGCGCGGTGCGGATGCGCCGGGCGTACGCGGCCTCGTAGCAGACCGACAGCCCGGCGACCTGGCCGGCCATCGCGACCCGCCCGGAACCGGTACCGGGCGTCAGGTCGGACATCGGGATGTCGAGCAGCCGGTCGAGCCAGGCGATCCGGTCGCGAAACGGCAGGAACTCGCCAAACGGCACCAGCTGGCGCTTGTCGTAGGTCGCCCCGCTCGGCAGGTGGCGGATGCTGTTGTACATCGCGCGTCGCGCCGGGTCGTAATCGAAGATACCGGTGACCAGTTCCGTGCCCTGGGCCTCCAGCTCCAGCGACAATGCCTCGAGCGGCTCGTACACCTCGAAGTAGAACGCCGGGATCGCGGTCTCGGGCCAGACCAGCAGGTCGGTGCCGCTGGCCTCGCGGCTCAGACCGGAATACAGCGACAGCGCGTATTCGACGCCGTCGTCGGCCCATTTGCGCGACTGCTCGATGTTGCCCTGCACGATCGCGACGCGCAGCGCGGACGGCGTGGGCTGGACGGCGTTCCAGTGCGCGGCACCTACGGAGGCCAGCAGCAGCAGCGCCAGCAGCACCAGCCCCGCGACGAAGCGCCGTGCACTCAGCAGCACCAGCGCGACCGCGGACAGCACCACCACCAGGCCGGCGCCGAATTCGCCCGCGACCGGAAGCCAGCCGCGGGCCGCAGTGTCGAGCAGCGTGTGCCCGACCAGCAGCCAGGGGAAACCGGACAGGAGCCAGCCGCGCAGTGCTTCCAGCAGTACGAAGCCGCCGGCGAGCGCGAGCAGCCAGGGAAGCAGCTGCACAGCGCCGAACCAGCGTGCCGCGGCCCAGGCGAGCAGCGCCGGGTAGACCGCCAGAAACAACACGAACCCCGCGGTGATCAGCGTCGCGACCAGCAGCGGCGCCTCGCCGAAGATCAGCAGGCTGTTGAAAATCCAGCTCGCGCCGGCGCCGAACAGACCCAGCCCGAAGGCATACCCGTGGCGCAGCGCCTGTCGCGGGCCCGCCCCGCGCAGCAGCGCGAACCAAAGCGCGAGCGCCAGGGGTGCCAGCAGGTAGAGGTCGAACGGGGCGAAGGCCAACACCAGCGTGGCGCCGGCCAGCAGCGACAGCAGCGTGGCCGGCCAACCGGTGACCGGGTGCGCCCCGAGCCGCAGCAGCGGGCCGAGAGACGATGCGGATTCGGGGTGCGCCGGGACAGCCATGCGCTGCAGTGTATTCGCCCCGGTGTCCGCGTGCACGGCCCGGGCCCACCGCAGGGCTGTCGGTTGCTCGCCCCTGCCGCGCTTTCCCCCGATGGAACGCGCCGTTCGGTCAGCCGGGCGCAGCGCCGCCCGCGTCGGACCCGGCGATGCGCCGCATCTCGACCAGATGCAGCCGGCGGTTATCGGCCCGCAGCACACGGAACTGCATGCCGTCGATCCGCACGCTCTCTCCGCGGCGCGGGACATGGCCGAACCGGGACAGCAGCAGGCCGCCGACGGTGTCGAAGTCTTCCTCGCTATAGGCGGTCTGGAAATAGCTGTTGAATTCCTCGATCGGGGTCAGCGCCTTGATGGTGTAGCGTTCGCCCGGGTGCTGCATGATCTGCGTCAGGTAGTCGTCGACATCGTGCTCATCCTCGATCTCGCCGACGATCTGCTCGAGCACGTCCTCGATCGTGACCAGGCCCGCGACCCCGCCGTATTCGTCGACGACGATCGCCATGTGGTTCCGGCTCAGGCGGAACTCCTTCAGCAGCACGTTCAGGCGCTTGCTCTCGGGTACGAATACCGCCGGGCGCAGGATTTCCTGCATGTCGAACGCTTCCTCGCCGGCACCGGCGAAAAAGCGCAGCAAGTCCTTCGCCAGCAGGATGCCGGCGACCTCGTCCCGGCTGTCGGCGACCACCGGCAGGCGCGAATGCGCGGAGGCGACGACCTCCGGCAGGATCTCGCCGAGCGCCGCGTCGCGGCGCACCACGTCCATCTGCGCGCGGGGCACCATGATCTCGCGCACCTGCATCTCGGCCACGTGCAACACGCCCTCGAGCATCGCCAGCGCCTCGGGGTCGATCAACTCGCGTGCATGCGCCGCACGCAGCAATTCCAGCAACTGCTCGCGATTGCGCGGCTCGCTGGACAACATCGATCCGAGGCGGTCGAGCAGACCGCGCAGCGGGGGACTGTCGGAGCGGGTGGAGTCGGGCATCAGCAGCACCGCCGCGGTGAGCGCGACCCGGCAGATGGCGCGGAAGCGGAATTCGGCAGGGCGGCCAGAGATGCGGCGCGGCCGGCGCCTGGGCGCCGCAGGCCGGAGCCGGCAATCGGCAGCGCCGGGCACGCAACGGTACGCATCGTTGGCGAAAAAGAACCCGCGTCGCGCCCCGGGTGTCCCGTAGGGCGGAAAAGCGCAGCGTCATCCGCCGCTCGGCGTTCGCGCCTCCCCGGCGCCTGCGGCGACCGCGGCGCCGGCTGGCGGATGACGGCCTTCGGCCTTTTCCGCCCTACGCCTACGCCTCTTTCATCATCGGGGGTGGCCACATAGGGAATGAAAATTAGCGTGAAAGGCACAGCCTGTCTCGTGTGCCTGGCGACCCGTAGGGCGGAAAAGCGCAGCGTCATCCGCCACATGGCGTCCGTGCTGCCCGGGGCCAGCGGCCACCCTGGCGCCAGCTGGCGGATGACGGCCTTCGGCCTTTTCCGCCCTACGCCTACGCCTCTTTCATCATCGGGGGTGGCTACCCGCGCGATGACAGTGACCTCCCATGGCGGCATCGGCTCCGGAGGGAGCGTCGCGGCGGCGCGACCCAGCGCCGGCGGTTTCGGCAATTCCGCTCGCCGCCTGCAGCCCGGCCCGCCCATGCCCGGCGCGTCGTTCACGAGGGCTCCGCATAGGGGTCCGGATAGCCCAGACCGGCCAGGATTTCGCGTTCGATCGCTTCCATCGCCTCGGCGTCGGCCGCACGCTCGTGCTCCATGCCCTGCAGGTGCAGCATGCCGTGCACGACCATGTGCGCGAAATGGGCCACCAGCGACTTGCGCTGTTCCTGCGCCTCCTCGGCCAGCACCGGCGCGCACAACACGATGTCGCCGAGGTAGGTTGGATCCTCTGCGGCCGGCACCGGGACCCCAGCCGGCGCCGGAAACGACAGGACATTGGTGGCGCGCGCCCGGCCGCGGAACGCCTGGTTGAGCGCCCGGCCCTCGTCCGCGTCCACCAGCCGCAACGTGACCTGTGCCCGCCCGTTGCCGCGCCAGGCAGCGCGGGCCGCTCGGTGCAACGTCGCGGGCGCGGGCCAGCCGGCACGGCCCAGCGCGTACTGCGCCTGCACCTCAAGCATCGCGGTCGGTGCCCCGGGGCTCGCCCTGTGCCTCGTAGGCCTCGACGATCCGCTGCACCAGCGGGTGGCGAACCACGTCGTCGGCAAGGAAGCGGGTAACGCTGACACCCTCGACCGCGTCGAGGATTTTCGCCGCATGCCGCAGGCCGGACAGCTGGCCGCGCGGCAGGTCGATCTGGGTCGCGTCGCCGTTGACCACGGCGGTGGAGCCGAAACCAATGCGGGTCAGAAACATCTTCATCTGCTCGACCGTGGTGTTCTGCGCCTCGTCGAGGATGATGAACGACTCGTTCAGCGTGCGACCGCGCATATACGCGAGCGGCGCGACCTCGATCACCTGCCGTTCCATCAGGCGCGCGACCTGGTCGAACCCGAGCAATTCGTATAGCGCGTCGTACATCGGACGCAGGTAAGGATCGATCTTCTGCGCCAGGTCGCCGGGGAGGAAACCGAGGCGCTCGCCCGCCTCCACCGCCGGGCGCACCAGCACCAGCCGGCGCACCCGGTCCTGCTCCAGCGCCGCGACCGCCGCGGCCACCGCGAGGTAGGTCTTGCCGGTGCCCGCCGGCCCGATCCCGAAATTGAGGTCGTGGCGGCCGATTGCGCGCAGGTACTGGATCTGCCGCGGGCCGCGACCACGGATCACCGTGCGACGCAGGCGCAGCACCGGTTCCTGTGGCTCCTGTTCCGGCAGACCCGCGAGGTGCGCCTGCTGCAGCGCCGCGTGCACCTGCTCCAGCGACACCGGCTCGTCCTGGGCCATGCGATGCAGTTCCTGGATCAGCGAGGCCGCGGCAGCCACCGCAGCGGCCGGTCCGGTCACGTTGAAGCGGGGACCGCGGCTGTGCACGTGCACGCCGATCCGGTCCTCGATCAGCCGCAGGTGGGCATCGAGCGGGCCGGACAGCCGCGACAGCGTCTCGGGGTCCCCCGGGTCGAGGGTGAAGTCAGCGCGATTCTGCGACATGGGTCGAGGGCCGCTCGCCCCGGTCCGCGACGGCGGCGAGCGCCACGCCGCGCAGGGAGTGCGGCTGCGCCTCGGTGATCCGCAGGTCGACCGTCTGCCCGATCCAATCCGGCGGGCCGTCGAAGTTGACCACTCGGTTGTTCGCGGTGCGCCCCGCCAGTTGCGCCGGGTTGCGCCGCGAACGGCCTTCGACCAGCACCCGCTCCACCCCACCGACCATCCCGCGGTTGCGAGCCTGGCCCTGGGACTCGAGCAGCGCCTGCAATTCCTGCAGGCGCGCCTTTTTCACCGCCATCGGCACATCGTCCGGAAGCGCGGCGGCCGGAGTGCCGGGACGCGGGCTGTAGATGAAACTGAACGAGAAATCGAAGTTCAGCTCCTCGACCAGCCGCAGCGTCGCGGCATGATCGGCTTCGGTTTCGCCGGGGAAGCCGACGATGAAGTCCGAGGAGAGGTCGAGGTCCGGGCGCAGTTCACGCAGGCGGCGGATCTTCGACTTGTACTCGAGCACGGTATGGCCGCGTTTCATCTGCGCCAGGATGCGGTCGGAGCCGCTCTGCACCGGCAGGTGCAGGTGGCTGACGAGCTTGGGCTCGTCGGCATAGGCCTGGATCAGACGCTCGGAGAATTCGACCGGATGCGAGGTGGTGAAACGGATGCGCTCGATGCCGTCGACCGCGGCCACGTAGTGGATCAGCAGTGCGAGGTCGGCGATCTCACCATCGTGCATCGGCCCCCGGTACGCGTTCACGTTCTGCCCCAGCAGGTTGATCTCCCGGACCCCCTGGGCGGCGAGACCGACGACCTCGGCGATCACGTCGTCGAAGGGGCGGCTGATCTCCTCGCCCCGCGTGTAGGGCACCACGCAGAAGCTGCAGTACTTGCTGCAACCCTCCATCACCGACACGAACGCGCTGGCACCGGTCGCGCGCGGCTCGGGCAGGCGGTCGAATTTCTCGATCTCCGGGAAACTGATGTCGACCACCGCTGCACCGCTGCGCTGCACCTGCCGGATCAGCGCCGGCAGGCGGTGCAGGGTCTGCGGCCCGAACACCAGGTCGACGAACGGCGCGCGCGCGCGCAAGGCCGCGCCCTCCTGGCTGGCCACGCAGCCGCCAACGCCGATGATCACCTCGGGGCGGCGCTCCTTCAGCGCACGCCAGCGCCCGAGCAGCGAGAACACTTTTTCCTGCGCCTTCTCGCGGATCGAGCAGGTGTTCAGCAGCAGCAGGTCGGCGGCGGCCGGGTCGTCGGTCCGCTCGGCGCCGTGCAGCTCGCGCAATGCATCGAACATCCGCCCGGAATCGTATTCGTTCATCTGGCAACCGTGGGTCTGGATGTAGACCCTGCGGATCGTTGCCGGCCGCTCCGGTGCAGCCGGCGCTGCCGGTGTTTCAGAAGGGTACGTCATCGTCCTGTATCCCGCGCCCGCCCGACGGGGCGCCGCCGCCCTGCTGGTCCCAGGGCGGCTCCTGCGAACCCTGGTTGCGGCTGCCGTAGTCGCCGCCGGAACCACCCGCGCCGCCCGACCCGCCGCGGCCGCCGAGCAGCTGCATCTCGCTGGCGACGATCTCGGTGGTATAGCGGTCCTGGCCGTCCTGCCCCTGCCACTTGCGGGTCTGGATGCGGCCCTCGATATAGACCTGCGAGCCTTTGCTCAGGTAATCGGCGGCAATGTCGCCGAGCCGCCCGAACAGCACGACACGGTGCCATTCGGTATTCTCGCGCTTCTCGCCGGTCTGCTTGTCCGTCCACTGTTCGCTGGTCGCGATACGCAGGTTGGTGATCGTCAGGCCCGACGGCGTCTCGCGTTTTTCGGGGTCGGCACCGAGGTTGCCGAGCAGGATCACCTTGTTCACTCCGCGGGCCATGGCTGCTCCTTGTCGTTCGCGCGCTGGATCGGGGCGCGTAGTGTACCAAGCCGTCGCGGCGACGGCGATCGGCCTTGGCCGCCCGTCGCCCGGATCCGGATCGCGCCGGAGCCGAGTGCTGCGCCCTGGGGGTGCGGCAGGGACGCTGCGTGCCCGCCGATGCCCCGACCGCGCAGCGCTCCGCGGCCGTCAGGCACGCGACGCGGCTCCGGTACCACCGGAGCCGCCGCTACGGAACAGATCCCGCAGCGCCGTTTCGTCGAACCGGCCCGGATCGACCTTCAGATAGACCGCCGCCTCGCTTGCGCTCACGCGCACCTCCGCGACCCCGGCGAGTTCCGCCAGACGCGCGTTCAGCTGCGCCGACGCCTGTTTCCAGGCATCGGGAAAGGCATAGGCCCGGTTCGCCAAATGGCTCGGCGGCGCCATCGTGACGGCGGCCCAAAGCCAGAGCAGGGCGCCCGCGAGACCCAGACCGAAGACCGCGGCGCTGCCGCCGTGGGACAGCAACACGCCGCCGAGCAGACCGCCGGCAAAAATCCCGAGGAACTGGCAGCTGGAGAAGACGCCCATTGCGGTTCCCTTCGCAGCAACCGGCGCGGTCTTCGCAACCAGCGAAGGCAGGGCTGCCTCCAACAGGTTGAACGCGGCGAAGAACAGCACCAGCGCAAGCCCCAGCGTGACCCAGTGAGCGCTGAACGGCAGCAGCACCTGCACCGCGATCAGCACCACGATCGCTCCGACCAGTGCGGGCTTCAGCGCGCGCTGGCGCTCGGCCCGAATCACCGCCGGAATCATCAGCGCGAATCCCAGCAGCAGCACCGGGAGGTAGACGAGGTAGTGCTGCGCCGGCTCCAGCCCCAGCCGATTCACCAGGGTCAGCGGCAGCACCAGGAAATTCGCCGCAAGCGTCAGGTGCAGGACGAAGATGCCCGCGTTCAGACGCAGCAGCTCGGGGTCGCGCAGCACGCTGCGCAGTCCGCCAGGCATCGGCACCATGTCCGGGTGCGGCCGCGAGTGCGCCGGCTGCGGCACCCAGACGAACAGCAGCAGCAGCGCCAGCAGGCCGAGCAGCGCGGTCAGCCAGAAGATCCCGGCCAGCCCGAACCATCGGTCCACCAACGGCCCCAGCACCATCGAGGCGGTGAAGGTCACGCCGATGGTCAGCCCGATCACCGCAAGCGCACGGGTCCGGCGTTCCTCCGCGATCAGGTCGGCGGTGAGCGCCAGCACGGCGGCGGCGACCGCTCCCGCGCCCTGCAGCGCGCGGCCCAGGATGATGCCGTACACGCTTTCCGCCAGCGCCGCGATCACACTTCCCGCGATGAACAGCGCCAGCCCGAGCGCGATCAGCGGCTTGCGGCCGACCCGGTCCGACAGCATGCCGAACGGGATCTGCAGCATCGCCTGGGTCAGGCCGTAGATTCCCAGCGCCAGCCCCATCAGGAACGGCGTGGCCGCGGGCAGTACGTCCGCGTAGAGCATGAACACCGGCAGGACCATGAACAGCCCGGCCATCCGCACTGCGTAGATCGCGGCGAGCCCCGACGTGGCACGGAGTTCGAGGGAAGTCATGGATGCGGCAGCCGCTCCGGTCGCACAGGGTGAACGTTGCCGGAATCTTACAGGGAATGACGGCGTGAGAAAGGGGGGCACTGCGGCAGCGGTGCTACCATAGCGGGCTGGGCGCAAGGCCGTCACCACCCCGGGAACCGGATGGGAACGATCAAGATCCGCGGCGCACGCACGCACAACCTGAAGGACATCGACCTGGATCTGCCGCGCGAGCGGTTGATCGTGGTCACCGGCGTCTCGGGTTCGGGCAAGTCGTCGCTCGCGTTCGATACCCTGTTCGCCGAGGGCCAGCGCCGGTACGTCGAGAGCCTGTCGACCTATGCGCGGCAGTTCCTGTCGATGATGGAAAAGCCCGACGTGGATCTGATCGAGGGCCTGTCGCCGGCGATCTCGATCGAACAGAAGAGCACATCGCACAACCCGCGCTCGACGGTGGGCACGATTACCGAGATCTACGACTATCTGCGCCTGCTGTTTGCGCGCGCGGGGGAACCGCGCTGCCCGGAGCACGGCGAGACGCTCGCGGCGCAGACGATCTCGCAGATGGTCGACCAGGTGCTGGCGCTGCCCGCCGGCGAGCGCCTGATGCTGCTGGCGCCGATCGTGCGGGGGCGCAAGGGCGAGCACAGCCGCCAACTGGAGGCCATGCGCGCGCAGGGCTTTCTGCGCGCGCGCATCAACGGCGAGATCTTCGAACTCGATGCGCTGCCGCCGATCGATCCGAAACGCAAGCACGACATCGAGATCGTGATCGACCGCTTCCGGAACCGCGACGACCTGCGCCAGCGCCTGGCGGAATCGTTCGAGACCGCCACCGAACTGGCCGACGGACTTGCGCTGGTCGCGTGGATGGACGAGCCGGACCGCGCGCCCCTGGTTTTCTCGGCACGCTTCGCCTGCCCGGTCTGCGGCTATGCCATCCGCGAACTCGAACCGCGGCTGTTCTCGTTCAACAACCCGGCGGGCGCCTGCCCGGCCTGCGATGGCCTCGGGGTGCGCCAGTTCTTCGACCCCGAACGCGTGGTCGCGCTGCCCGAACTCAGCCTCGCCGGCGGCGCGGTGCGCGGCTGGGATCGCAGGAACGCCTGGTATTTCAGCCTGCTGCAGAGCCTGGCGCGGCACTACGGCTTTGACGTCGAGACCCCCTGGCTGGACCTTCCCGCGTCGGTGCGCGCCGTCATCCTGCACGGGTCCGGCACCGAAAAGATCCGGTTCAGCCAGCAGGGCCTGGACGGGCGGTCGCGCAGCGAGCAGCGGACGTTCGAGGGCGTGATCCCGAACCTCGAGCGGCGCTACCGCGAGACCGATTCATCCGCGGTGCGCGAAGAACTTGGCCGCTACCTGGCCAGCCACGCCTGCCCGGAATGCCAGGGCGCGCGCCTGAACAGCGCAGCCCGCCACGTGTTCGTGAACGACGCCAACCTTCCGGCCGTGACCCGGATGAGCGTTGCCGATGCCCGCGCGTTCTTCCACGGCCTGCAGCTCCCAGGCAGGTTCGCGCGCATCGCGGACAAGATCGTCCGCGAAATCGACGCCCGGCTGGGATTTCTGGTCGATGTCGGGCTCGATTACCTGACCCTCGACCGCTCCGCCGAGACGCTTTCCGGCGGCGAAGCCCAGCGGATCCGGCTCGCGTCGCAGATCGGTTCGGCGCTGGTGGGCGTGATGTATATTCTGGACGAGCCGTCGATCGGGCTACACCAGCGCGACAACGAGCGCCTGCTGCGTACCCTGACGAACCTGCGCGACCTGGGCAATACCGTCGTCGTCGTGGAACACGACGAGGAGGCGATCCGGCAGGCCGATTTCGTGGTCGACATCGGTCCCGGGGCCGGCCGCCACGGCGGCGAGATCGTCGCCGCCGGCACGCCGGAGAGCGTCGCCACGAATCCCGACTCGCTGACCGGCGCCTATCTCGACGGCCGGCGCACGATCGCGATACCCGAACAGCGCCGCGCCCCCGACCCGGAACGCAGCCTGGTCGTGCGCGGAGCGGGCGGCAACAACTTGAAGGGCATCGATGCCGCGTTCCCGGTCGGCCTGCTGACCTGCGTGACCGGCGTCTCGGGTTCGGGCAAGTCGACCCTGGTCAACGACACGCTGTATCCGGCGGTCGCGAACGCACTGCACCGCAGCGCACACGCGGTTGCCGCCCACGCGGGCGTCGACGGCCTTGAGTGGATCGACAAGGTGGTCGACATCGATCAGAGCCCGATCGGCCGCACGCCGCGGTCCAACCCCGCGACCTACACCGGCCTGTTCACTCCGATCCGGGAGCTGTTCGCCGCCACCGCCGAGGCCCGCTCGCGCGGCTACCGGCCCGGCCGGTTCTCGTTCAACGTGCGCGGCGGGCGCTGCGAGGCCTGTCAGGGCGACGGCGTGATCAAGGTGGAGATGCACTTCCTGCCCGATGTGTTCGTGCCCTGCGACGTCTGCCGCGGCCAGCGCTACAACCGCGAGACGCTCGAGGTGCGCTACAAGGGCCGCAACATCCACGAAGTGCTCCAGATGACCGTCGAGGACGCGCTCGAGTTCTTCGCGCCGGTCCCGGTGATCCGGCGCAAGCTGGAGACGCTGCTCGACGTCGGCCTCGCGTACATCCAGCTCGGCCAGAACGCGACGACGCTCTCCGGCGGCGAAGCGCAACGCATCAAGCTCGCCCGCGAACTCTCGAAACGCGATACCGGGCGTACGCTGTATATCCTCGACGAACCGACCACCGGGCTGCACTTCCACGACGTCGAACAGCTGCTCGCCGTGCTCCACCGCCTGCGCGACCACGGCAACACGCTGGTCGTGATCGAACACAATCTCGACGTGATCAAGACCGCGGACTGGCTGCTCGACATCGGCCCCGAAGGCGGCGACCGCGGCGGTCGTATCGTCGTCGCCGGCACGCCGGAAACCGTAGCGATGCACGCGGACAGCCACACCGGCCGATTCCTGGCTCCAATCCTCGGCACGGCCCACGAAGCCGCGCCGAACCGGAGCGAACCCCGGTCCGCATCCGGCGGCGGGGCGGGCTGATTGCCGCCTGCGGACGGGCCGCAACCCGGCCCCCACGCGACCGACCGCCCCCCCAACGAAGAAGCCGGCTCAAGGCCGGCTTCTTACTCCAGGCGAAATGCCAGCGACTCAGTCCGCGGCCGACGGCTCCGGACGGTCGACCAGTTCGACGTAGGCCATCGGCGCATTGTCCCCGGCGCGGTAGCCGCACTTCAGGATCCGCAGATAACCACCCGGCC
This sequence comes from Thioalkalivibrio paradoxus ARh 1, assembly GCF_000227685.2. Lineage (GTDB taxonomy): Bacteria > Pseudomonadota > Gammaproteobacteria > Ectothiorhodospirales > Ectothiorhodospiraceae > Thioalkalivibrio > Thioalkalivibrio paradoxus. The sequence continues at coordinate 3,080,155 of NZ_CP007029.1, forward strand.
GTTCCTGGTACCGGGGACCGATCTCGGTGAACAGCTTGCCGACGATTTCCTTGTCGCGCAGCCTCGAAAACGCGACCCGGCGCGTATGCACCGAATCCTTCTTGCCCATCGTGATCAGCGGCTCGGCCACCCGCCGCAGTTCCTTCGCCTTGGGCAGGGTGGTCTTGATCAGTTCATGACGCAGCAGGGCGATGGTCAGCGCCTGCAGGGTCGCCTTGCGATGGGAGCTGTTGCGGCTGAGCTGCCGGCCGATATTACGATGACGCATCTGTGCTTACCTGAGTTCTTGTGCCCGAACGATACCGGGGTTATTCGGAAGGTTCCTGGAGCCCGGGCGGCGGCCAGTTTTCGAGCCGCATCCCCAGCGAGAGGCCGTGACTGGCCAGCGTGTCCTTGATCTCGGTCAGCGACTTCTTCCCGAGATTCGGCGTGCGCAGCAACTCGACTTCGGTGCGCTGCACCAGATCGCCAATATGGTAGATATTCTCGGCCTTCAGGCAGTTCGCCGAACGCACGGTCAGCTCCAGTTCGTCGACCGGCCGCAGCAGCACCGGATCGACTGCGCCGCCGCTGACCGCGTGCGTCTCCCGCGCCGTTTCCTTCAGATCGACAAACGGTGCCAGCTGGCCCTGCAGGATCCCCGCTGCCTTGCGCACCGCGTCGTCCGGCGCGATCGCGCCATTGGTCTCGAGTTCCAGCACGAGCCGGTCCATGTCGGTCCGCTGCGCCAGCCGCGCGCTCTCGACCCGATACGCGACCCGACGGATCGGGCTGAAGCTCGCGTCGAGCATCAGCCGCCCGATCGTGCTGTCCGGCATCTCGCCCTGCCGCCGCGCGCTCACCGGCTCGTAGCCGCGCCCCTTGCGCAGTCGCAGCGACATCGCCAGCTCGACGTTCTTCGCAATCGTCGCGATCACGTGCTCGGGATTCACGACTTCGACGTCGTGGTCCAGCGCGATGTCGGCCGCGGTCACCACGCAGGGACCGCGCTTGCGCAACGACAGCGTCGCTTCGTCGCGGCTGTGCATACGCAATGCCACACCCTTCAGGTTCAGCAGAATGTCGACCACATCCTCCTGCACGCCCTCGATTGCCGAGTATTCGTGCAGCACACCCTCGATCTCGACTTCGACGATCGCAGAGCCCGGAATCGACGACAGCAGCACGCGCCGCAGCGCGTTGCCGAGGGTATGGCCGAAGCCCCGCTCCAGCGGTTCGAGCACGACCCGCGCCTTGTTGCGGTTCTGCTCCTCGACCTCGATGTGCTGCTTGTTGACCAGCTCGTTCGCTTGCATCTCCACTCCCGCCGCGGCGCTTACTTCGAATACAGCTCGACGACCAGCGACTCATTGATGTCGGCCGGCAGATCGGAACGGTCTGGGAAGGCCTTGAACACGCCTTCGAACTTGCTGCTGTCCACTTCGATCCAGCCGGGCATTCCCGCCTGCTCCGCCAGCGTCATCGAGTCCTTGATCCGATCCTGCTTGCGTGCGCGTTCCCGCACGCTGACCACGTCCGCCGGAGCGACCTGGTACGACGGAATGTTCACCGCACGGCCGTTCACCAGGATCGCGCGGTGCGATACCAACTGGCGCGCTTCCGCCCGCGTGCTCCCGAAACCCATCCGGTAGACGACGTTGTCCAGACGCCCTTCGAGCAGCCGCAACAGGTTCTCACCGGTCGACCCCTTCAACCGAGAGGCCTCCTTGTAATAGTTGCGGAACTGCTTCTCGAGCACGCCGTAGGTGCGGCGCAGCTTCTGCTTTTCACGCAGCTGCACGCCGTAATCCGACAGGCGCGTGCGGCGATCGCCGTGCTGGCCGGGCGGCTTGTCGAGCTTGCACTTCGTTTCCAGCGCACGGGCTCGGCTCTTGAGCCCCAGATCCCCGCCTTCGCGCCGGGACAGCTTGCATTTCGGTCCAATGTAACGGGCCATAGGTCAGAACTCCGGGTCGGTTTAGACGCGCCGCTTCTTCGGCGGACGGCAGCCGTTGTGCGGGATCGGGGTGATGTCGCTGATGTTCGTGATCTTGAACCCCACGTTGTTCAGCGCCCGCACCGCCGATTCGCGGCCGGGACCCGGCCCCTTCACCAGCACCTCCAGGTTCTTCACGCCGTGCTCCTGTGCCGCAGAACCGGCGCGCTCGGCCGCGACCTGCGCAGCAAACGGCGTCGATTTCCGCGAGCCGCGGAATCCGGACCCACCGGACGTCGCCCAGCTCAGCGTGTTGCCCTGCCGGTCGGTGATGGTGATGATCGTGTTGTTGAACGAGGCGTAGACATGCGCCACGCCCTCGGCCACGTTCTTGCGGACCTTTTTCTTGGTCCTCGACTGCGGTTGTGCCATTGACTAGATCCCAGAAAGATTACTTGCGAATCGGACGGCGGGGACCCTTGCGGGTGCGCGCGTTGGTCCGGGTACGCTGCCCGCGCAGCGGCAAACCGCGCCGGTGCCGCAGCCCCCGGTAGCAGCCGAGGTCCATCAGCCGCTTGATGTTCATGTTGACCTCGCGGCGCAGATCCCCTTCGACCGGGATCCGCCCCACTTCGGCGCGCAGGCTCTCGATCTCGGCATCCGTCAGGTCACGGACCTTGATGTCTTCCCGAACGCCGGCCGCCTGGCAGATCTGCCGCGACCGGGTCCTGCCGATGCCGTAGATCGCGGTCAACGCGATCACGGTGTGCTTCTGGTCCGGAATGTTGATACCTGCGACGCGGGCCATCCAAACTCTCCATCAAAACGGCAAAGCCGGCAATAGTAACCAAAAATCAGAAACAACTCAAGGCGTTCAGCCCTGGCGCTGCTTGTGGCGGGGATCCGAGCAGATCACCCGGACGACCCCGTGGCGCCGGATCAGCTTGCAGTTCCGGCAGATCGGCTTGACAGATGCTCGTACTTTCATTGCTTCGCTCTCCGAAATTCCCTAGCGGATATTGGTTCCGCCAAAACCCTTGAGATTCGCCTTGCGCATCAGGCCTTCGTACTGATGCGACATCAGATGCGCCTGCAGCTGCGCCATGAAGTCCATCGTCACGATCACGATGATCAGCAGCGATGTGCCCCCGAAGTAGAACGGCACATTCCAGTACAGGATCAGGAACTCGGGCAGCAGACACACCGCGGTGATGTAGATCGCGCCGACGGCCGTCAGCCGGGTCATCACGCCATCGATGAATCGTTCGGTCTGCACCCCCGGCCGGATCCCCGGGATGAACGCTCCCTGCTTTTTCAGGTTCTCCGCAGTTTCCCGCGAGTTGAACACCAGCGCGGTGTAGAAGAAACAGAAAAATATGATCGCGGCAGCGTAGAAGGTAACGTACAGCGGCTGGCCGGGCGCGAGCGTGGTCGAGATCTCGCGCAGCCAACCCATCCCTTCCGCCTGCCCGAACCACTGCCCGAGTGTCGCCGGGAACAGGATGATGCTCGACGCGAAGATCGGCGGAATCACGCCGGCCATGTTCAGCTTCAGCGGCAAGTGACTCGACTGCCCGCCGATCACCTTCCGCCCGACCTGGCGTTTGGCATAGTTGATCGTGATCCGGCGCTGGCCGCGCTCGACGAACACCACGAACGCGGTGACGGCGAGCGCCAGCACCAGCAGGATGACCACGAACGCCGCCGCGAGTTCCCCGGTCCGGGCCAGCTCCAGCGTTCCGCCGATCGCTGCCGGCAGCCCCGCGACGATTCCCGCGAAGATGATGATCGAGATCCCGTTGCCGATTCCGCGCTCGGTGATCTGCTCGCCCAGCCACACCAGGAACATGGTCCCGGTCACCAGCGACACCACCACCGTCGGGATGAAGATGTGGGACGGAAGCAGCGCCATCGGCATCCCCTGGATGGTCTGCCCGCTCAGCGCGATGCCGATGCCGATACTCTGGAACAGCGCGAGGAACACGGTGCCGTAGCGCGTGTACTGTGTGATCTTGCGCCGCCCGGCCTCGCCCTCCTTTTTCAGCTGTTGCAGGTACGGCACGGTCGCCGCCAGCAGCTGCATGATGATCGCCGCGGAGATATAGGGCATGACCCCGAGTGCGAAGATCGACAGCCGTTCCAGCGCGCCGCCCGAGAACATGTTGAACATGTCCAGGATCGTGCCGCTGTGCTGCTCGAAGAAGCTCGACACCGCGACCGGGTTGATGCCCGGCACCGGGATGAACGTCCCGATGCGGTAGACGACCAGCGCCCCGAGCACGAACAGCAGGCGTTGCCGGAGTTCGGAGAAACCGGTTAGCCCTGCACCCCTCGCTGCGGCTCCACGTGCCATGATTACTCCTCGACGCGCCCGCCGGCGGCCTCGATCGCGGCCTTCGCACCGGCCGTCACCCCGAGCCCGCGCACGACCACGGCCTTATCGATCGATCCCGACGCAAACACTTTTGCGCGCACGGCGTTACCCGGGATCAGCCCGGCACCCTTCAGCGCTTCGAGCGTGACGTCGCCTTCGACCTTCGCCAGTTCGTGCAGCCGCACCTCGGCGGTGACCCGCGCAACGCGCGAGCGGAAGCCGACTTTCGGCAGCCGGCGCTGCAGCGGCATCTGGCCGCCTTCGAACCCGACCTTGTGGTAGCCACCGGACCGCGATTTCTGGCCCTTGTGCCCCCGGCCGCCGGTCTTGCCGAGCCCGGAGCCGATTCCGCGCCCGAGGCGCTTGCCCGTGGGCCGCGACCCCGGAGCCGGCAACAGTTCATTCATGCGCATCGTCAGACCTCCTCGACCTTGAGCAGATAGGCGACCTTGCGCACCATGCCCAGATTCTCCGGGGTGGCATCCACCACCGAGGTACTTTGCGTGCGGCGCAGGCCGAGCCCGCGCACGCAGGCCTTGTGATTGGCCAGACGGCCCGCAGTGGACCGGACCAGCGTGAGCTTGAGCTTGTTCATCTTCAACCCGTGATTTCTTCGAGCGTCTTGCCGCGTTTCGCGGCCACGAACTCCGGATCGTGCACCGCGGCCAGACCGTTGATCGTGGCCTGGACGACGTTGATCGGGTTGCGCGAACCCACACACTTGGCGAGCACGTTGCGCACCCCGGCGACTTCGAGCACCGCGCGCATCGCGCCGCCGGCGATCACGCCGGTACCTTCGGACGCCGGCTGCATGTACACCGTCGCCGCGCCATGGCGGCCGTTGATCGCGTAGTGCAACGTGCCGTCGTGCAGCGACACCGCCTTCATGTTCTGGCGCGCCTGCTGCATCGCCTTCTGAATCGCCAGCGGCACTTCGCGCGCCTTGCCGTAGCCATAGCCGACGCGGCCGTCGCCGTCTCCGACCACAGTCAGTGCGGCGAAGCGGAACTGCCGCCCGCCCTTCACGACCTTGGCCACGCGGTTCACGCTGATCAGCTTTTCCTGCATCCCGTCCGTGGCTTCGCTTGCTTCGTTACGTGCCATTGCTTTCTCCGTTGCTGCCTGATCCGATCAGAACGCGAGACCGCCCTCGCGGGCGGCATCGGCCAGGGCCTGTACGCGACCGTGGTACCGGAACCCGGAACGGTCGAAGGCCACGCGTTCGATCCCGGCCTGCCGGGCCCGTTCCGCGATCAGTTTTCCCACCCGCGCCGCCGCATCGGCGTTGCCGGTGTACTTGACATCGCCGCGCACCGCGGATTCCGCGGTAGACGCCGCCGCGAGCACGCGGTCGCCGCCGGGCGCGATGATCTGCGCATAGATGTGCCGCGGGGTCCGGTGCACACAGAGGCGATGGACGCCCAACTCCCGGATCTTGAACCGCGCGCGGCGCGCCCTTCTGAGTCTCGACTCTTTCTTGTCCACGGATCTACCCTACTTCTTCTTGGCTTCTTTGCGAAGGATGCGCTCGCCCTTGTACTTCACGCCCTTGCCCTTGTACGGCTCCGGCGGTCGGAAGGCGCGAATATTGGCGGCCACCTGTCCGACCTGCTGGCAGTCGTGGCCCTTGACCACGATCTCGGTCTGGCTGGGCGTCTCGATCGTCACCCCTTCCGGTACCTCGAACGCGATCGGATGGGAAAACCCGAGATTCAGATTCAGCACCTTGCCCTGCGCCTGCGCCCGGTATCCGACGCCGACCAGTTCCAGGCCGCGTTCGAACCCCTGGCTCACGCCCTGGACATGGTTGCCCAGCAGCGCGCGCACGGTACCCGCGAGCGCACTGTTTTCCGCGTTCGCAGCCGGCGCAACGGACACCACGCTACCGTCGACCGACACCTCGACCGTGTCCGGGCAGGGCATCGCGATGGTCCCCTTCGGACCCTTCACGGTGATCTCCTGCCCGTTCAACTGTAACGTGACCCCGGAGGGAAGGGCCAGCGGACGTTTTGCTACCCGAGACATCGCGATTTCCTCAATAGATCTTGCAGAGCACTTCGCCGCCCTGCCCCAGGGCCCGTGCCGCGCGGTCGGTCATCACACCCTTCGGAGTGGACACGATCGCGACACCCAGGCCAGCGTTGATTTTCGGCAGATCGTCCTTGCCACGGTAGATGCGCAGCCCCGGGCGACTGATCCGCACCAGGTTCTCGATCACACCCTGCCCCTGGAAATACTTCAGGGTCACGCGCAGCTGGCGCGACGCCCCTTCGCCCTCGGCGGTCACCTCGCCGACGTAGCCTTCATCGGCGAACACCTTCAGGATCGCCTCTTTGGTCCGGCTGTACGGCACCACCACGGTTTTCTTCTGGGCCCGCTGCGCGTTGCGCACGCGGGTCAGCATGTCGGCGATCGGATCGGTCATCATGTCGTCTGTCTCCTTACCAACTTGCCTTGCGCAGGCCCGGGATCTCGCCACGCATCGCGAACTCGCGCAGCTTGTTCCGCCCCAGACCGAACCGGCGATAGTACCCCTTGGGGCGACCGGTCACGCCGCAGCGGTTGCGCTGGCGCACCGGGCTCGAATCGCGCGGCAGCTTCTGCAGTGCCTGCATCGCAGCCAGCCGCTCTTCCCCCGGCAGCGAATCGTCGAGGATCTTGGCCTTCAACTCGGCCCGCCGAGCCGAATACTTTGCCACCAGCTGCGCGCGCTTCTGCTCGCGCTGCATCATCGAAATCTTTGCCATGTCTCGAAACCTCGGGTTACTGCCGGAACGGGAAACGGAACGCCGCGAGCAGCGCCTTCGCTTCCTCGTCGCTCTGCGCGTTGGTCGTGATGGTGATATCCATCCCGCGGATCTTGTCGACCCGGTCGTAATCGATTTCCGGGAAGATAATCTGTTCCTTCACGCCGAGGCTGTAGTTGCCCCGGCCGTCGAACGCGCGCGGACTGAAGCCCCGGAAGTCCCGGACACGCGGAAGCGCGACATTGATCAACCGGTCGAGGAACTCGTACATCCGCCGGCGGCGCAGCGTGACCTTGCAGCCGATCGGATAGCCGTCGCGGATCTTGAACCCGGCGATCGACTGGCGCGCCTTGGTCACCACCGGCTTCTGGCCGGCGATCGCGGTCATGTCCGCCAGCGCGCTCTCGATCACCTTCTTGTCGGCAACCGCATCGCCCAACCCCATGTTCAGCGTGACCTTGGTGATGCGCGGCACCTGCATCACGTTCCGGTACTGAAATTGTTCCTGCAGGGCCGGGACAACCGACTCCAGGTACTGCGCTCTCAAACGTTCCATGGCTCTCTTTCTCGCCCTTATGCGTCGACGACTTCGCCGTTCGAGCGAAACACCCGAACCTTGCGCCCGTCTTCGAGGGTCTTGAAGGAAACCCGATCACCCTTGGCGGTGCCGGGATTGAATAGCATCACGTTGGAAACATCGATCGGCATCTCTTTCTCGATGATGCCGCCGGTCCGACCCATGTTCGGATTCGGCTTCTGATGTTTCTTCACCATATTGATGTTCTGGACCAGCACGCGGTTGCCGTCGAGCGAACGCATGACCGTACCCCGACGGCCCTTGTCCTTGCCCGCGATCACGATCACGTCGTCGCCCTTGCGAATCTTTTTCATGGCCTGCCTCACAACACTTCCGGAGCCAGCGAGATGATCTTCATGAACTTCTCGCCGCGCAGTTCACGCGTAACCGGGCCGAAGATGCGGGTGCCGATCGGCTGCAGCTGATTGTTCAGCAGCACCGCGGCATTCCGGTCGAAACGGATCACCGAACCATCCGGGCGCCGCACTCCAGCCGCGGTACGCACAACCACCGCGTTGTAGACATCGCCTTTTTTCACCTTTCCGCGCGGGATCGCGTCCTTGACGCTGACCTTGATCACGTCACCGACCCGCGCATACCGGCGATGGGACCCACCCAGCACCTTGATACACTGCACCCGGCGCGCGCCGCTGTTGTCGGCGGCCTCCAGGACGGTCTGCATCTGAATCATGACTTAACTCTCCAACGATGGGCGCCGGCTCACGCCTCGGCGCGGCTGACCACTTCGACCAGCGCAAAGCGCTTGAGACGGGACAGCGGCCGGCACTCGCGCACCCGAACGGTATCGCCCATGCGCGACTCGTTGCTCTCGTCGTGCACGTACAGCCGGGTGCTCCGCCGGATGAACTTGCCGTACAGCGGATGGCGCACGCGGCGTTCCACCAGCACGGTACGGGTCTTGTCCGTCTTGTCACTCACCACGCGCCCGATGATCGAACGCTGGGTCTTCGACATTTCGTCGCTCATGTTCTTATCCTGCCGCCTTGCGTTCGTTCATCAGCGTCTTGATCTGAGCGATCTCGCGCCGAACCTTTTTGACCCGGTCCGGACGCGCAAGCTGTCCGACCGCCTTCTGCATGCGCAGCGCGAACTGCTCCTGATACAGCCCCTGCAGTTCTTCACCGAGTTCGGCGTCGCTCTTGCCTTTCAGATCCGCGAACTTCATCACATCACCTGCCTGCGCGTGAACGTCGTCTTGATCGGGAGCTTCGCAGCGGCCAGGCGGAACGCCTCGCGCGCGGTCTCCTCGTTCACCCCTTCCATTTCATAGAGCACACGACCCGGCTGGATCTTGCAGACCCAGTACTCCACGTTGCCCTTGCCCTTGCCCATCCGGACCTCGAGCGGCTTCTTGGAAACCGGCACGTCCGGGAACACCCGGATCCAGATCTTGCCGCCACGCTTGATGTGACGGACCATCGCGCGCCGCGCCGCTTCGATCTGCCGGGCGGTAATGCGCCCGCGGTCCACCGCCTGCAGCCCGAACTCGCCGAAGCTGACCTTCGCCCCTACCGTCGCGAGCCCACGGTTCTTGCCCTTGAACTGTTTGCGGAACTTGGTTCTTTTTGGCTGAAGCATGTCGATGTCCTAGTTCGCAGTCGCGGGCCTGGCTTCCGACGCACCGTCGAGGCCGAAAACTTCACCCTTGAAAATCCAGACCTTGATGCCGATCACGCCGTAGGTCGTCTTGGCCTCGGCGAACCCGTAGTCGATGTCCGCGCGCAGCGTATGCAGCGGCACCCGGCCTTCCCGATACCATTCCGAGCGCGCGATTTCCGCGCCGTTCAGGCGGCCCGACACGTGCACCTTCACGCCCTGCGCGCCGAGACGCTGGGCATTGCCGACCGCGCGCTTCATCGCGCGGCGGAACATGATGCGGCGCTCGAGCTGCTGCGCGATCCCTTCGGCGACCAGCTGCGCGTCGACCTCCGGCTTGCGGATCTCTTCGATGTTGATCTTCACGTTCGCGTTGTCGAGCCCGAGCCGGCCGGCGACCTCGCGCCGCAGCGCCTCGATGTCCTCGCCCTTCTTGCCGATCACGATCCCCGGCCGCGCGGTGTGAATCGTCACATGCGCTGCGCGCGACGGGCGCTCGATGTGCACCCGGCTCACCGAGGCGTGCGCCAGCCGCTTGCGCAGGAAGGCGCGCAGCTCGAGGTCGCTGTTCAGCGTCTTGCCGAAATGGTTGCCGTCCTCGTACCACACGGCCGCCCAAGGGCGCGAGATGCCGAGACGAATGCCGGTTGGATGTACCTTCTGGCCCATGGTTACTTCGCCCTCTTCTCGCTGACGCCAATCAGAATGTGGCTGGTACGTTTCAGGATTCGATTGCCACGGCCCTTGGCCCGCGCTTGCATGCGCTTCAGGGTCGGACCCTGGTCGACCTGGATCCGGCTGACCCGAAGCTCGTCGACGTCGGCACCGTCGTTGTTTTCCGCGTTGGCGATGGCCGACTCCAGCACCTTCTTCAGCATGGCCGCGGCCTTTTTCGGGCTGAAGGTCAGGTCGTTCAACGCCTGCTCGACCTTCTTGCCCCGAATCTGGTCGGCGACCAGCCGGGCCTTCTGCGGCGAGATACGGGCGAACCGCAGCTTCGCGATCGTTTCTTGCGTTTCCATCACAGTTCCTTAGCGCGACTTCTTGTTGGCCACATGGCCCTTGAAGGTCCGGGTCGCGGCGAACTCGCCGAGCTTGTGCCCGACCATGTTCTCGGTCACCAGCACCGGTACGTGCTGCCGGCCGTTATGGACCGCCATGGTCAGACCGACCATCTGCGGAATGATCATCGAGCGGCGCGACCAGGTCTTGATCGGACGCCGGTCGTTCTTTTCCACGGCAACATCGACCTTCTTCAGCAGATGATGATCGACGAACGGACCCTTCTTCAGTGAACGCGGCATGATCGAACTCCGTTACTTCTTGCGCCGACGCACGATCATGCGGTCGGTACGCTTGTTGTTGCGGGTCTTGTAACCCTTCGTCGGCACGCCCCAGGGGGTCACCGGATGTTTCCCGAAGTTCCGACCCTCGCCGCCGCCGTGCGGGTGGTCGACCGGGTTCATCGCGGTGCCGCGCACGGTCGGGCGCACGCCCATCCAGCGCTTCGCGCCCGCTTTGCCGAACTTGCGCAGGCTGTGACCGCTGTTGCCCACCTCGCCGACGACCGCGCGGCACTCGGCGGGGACCCGGCGCATTTCGCCCGAGCGCAGGCGCAGGGTCGCGAGGCGGCCTTCGCGCGCGACCAGCTGCACCGAGGTGCCAGCGGAGCGCGCGATCTGCGCACCCTTGCCGGGCTTCATTTCCACGCAGTGCACGACCGTGCCTACCGGAATCGCGCGCAGTTCCATCGCGTTCCCGGGCCGCACCGGCGCCTGGCTGCCGCTTTGCAGCGTGTCGCCCGGCTGAACACCCTTGGGCGCGATGATGTAGCGGCGCTCGCCGTCGGCGTATTTCAGCAGCGCGAGGTGCGCGCTTCGGTTCGGGTCGTATTCGAGCCGCTCGACTTGCGCCGGAACGTTATCCTTGTTGCGCTTGAAGTCGACGAGCCGGTAGTGCTGCTTGTGGCCGCCACCGACATGCCGCACCGTGATCCGGCCACGGTTGTTGCGACCGCCGGTCCGCGCTTTCTTCTCGAGGAGCGGCGCATGCGGCGCGCCGGAATGCAGTTCCGGCGTCCGGATCTGCACCGCGTGCCGGCGACCCGCCGACGTGGGATTGGTCTTGATGATCGCCATGACTTACACCTGATCCCCTTCGCCCAGTTCGATCTTTTCGCCCGCGGCGAGCGACACGTAGGCCTTTTTCCAGTGATTGCGCCGGCCGAGCCGGCCGCCGAACCGCTTCATCTTCCCGGCCATGTTCAGCGTACGCACCGACTGCACCTTGACCTCGAAGATCTTTTCGACGGCCTGCTGAATTTCCTGCTTGGTGGCATCCGGCCGCACCCGGAACACATGAGTGGAGGTCTCGCCGGCCGCTGTCGACTTCTCCGAAACTACCGGACCCAGGATCACCTGCAACAAACGCGGGTTCATGCCAGCCACTCCTCAACGCGCTTCGCCGCGTCTGCGGTCATCACCACGGTCTCCGAACCCACTAGCACCACCGGGTTCAGCTCGGCCGCGGTCACGACATCGATATTCGGGATGTTGCGCAGCGCCCGCCAAGTCGCGTCGTGCGCCTCGCCCAGCACCACCAGGCCCGATTCCAGACCGAGCGCGCGCAGCGCCGCTGCCGCGTCGCGGGTCTTGCCCGACTCGACGCGGAAGCTCTCGACCAGCTTCAATCGCTCCTGGCGCAGCAGTTCGGAGAGAATCGACGCCATCGCAGCGCGATACATCTTGCGGTTCAGCTTCTCGCTGAAATCCCGCGTGCTCGCCGCGAACACCTTACCGCCCCCACGCCACAGCGGGCTGCGGATGGTTCCGGCGCGGGCACGCCCGGTGCCCTTCTGGCGGAACGGCTTGATGCCACCGCCACTGACCTCGGTACGGCCTTTCTGCGCACGCGTGCCGGCACGTGCACCGGCGAGCTGCGCGACCACACTCTGGTGCACCAGCGACTCGTTGAATTCCCGCTCGAAGCAGGCGGCCGACAGCTCGACTGCGGTGGCGGTATCTGCGGTTATCACTTGCATCGTTCTATCCCTTGGCCTTGACGGCGGGGCGGACCATGACGTCGGCACTGGGCGCACCCGGCACGGCACCGTGGATCAGCAGCAGCCCGCGGTCGCTATCCACGCGCACGATCTTGAGATTCTGCACGGTGGTTCTGGCGTCGCCCATATGGCCCGCCATCTTCTTGTTCTTGAACACACGGCCCGGCGTCTGGTTCTGCCCGATCGAGCCCGGGGCCCGGTGCGACCGCGAGTTCCCGTGGGTCGCGTCCTGCATCCGGAAGTTGTGGCGCTTCACCACCCCTTGAAAGCCCTTGCCCTTGCTGCGCGCGGTCACGTCGACCAGCTGGCCTTCGCTGAACACCTCGACCCCGAGTTCGTCGCCAGGCGACATCCCGTCGACCCGCTCGCCGTCCACGCGAAACTCCCAGAGGCCACGGCCCGGCTGCACCGATGCCTTGGCATAGTGGCCGGCCGCGGGTTTGCTGACCCGCGACGGCTTGCGCGCCCCGGCGGTGACCTGCACCGCGTCGTAGCCGTCCTGGTCCGAACGCTTGACCTGCACCACGCGGTTGTGGCCCACCTGCACCACGGTCACCGGCAGGGAGGCGCCATCCTCGGTGAAGACGCGCGTCATCCCGAGCTTGCGACCGATGAGTCCAAGAGACATTGGTAAACCCCTTCCTGATTCGAACGCGCCGCAAGGGCGCCCTAAAGCCGTGGCCCGGCGACACGAATCCCGCCGGGCCACGGAAAGCCACGCATTATGACAGAAAATCGGCCGTTAGTTAAGCCTGATTTGCACATTTACGCCCGCAGCCAGATCCAGCTTCATCAGCGCATCGACCGTCTTGTCGGTCGGATCCAGGATGTCCATCAGCCGCTTGTGCGTCCGGAGCTCGTACTGGTCGCGCGCATCCTTGTTCACGTGCGGCGAGATCAGCACGGTATAGAGTTCGCGCTTGGTTGGAAGCGGGATCGGCCCTTTCACTCGGGCGCCGGTCCGCTTCGCGGTCTCGACGATCTCCGCGGCGGAGCGATCGATCAGTCGATGATCGAAGGCCTTGAGACGAATTCGAATACGCTGGTTTGCCATGTTGCTCACTCGATGATCTTGGAGACGACGCCGGCGCCGACGGTACGGCCACCCTCGCGAATCGCGAAGCGCAGTCCGTCTTCCATCGCAATCGGGCTGATCAGCGACACCGTCATCTTCACGTTGTCACCCGGCATCACCATCTCGACGCCCTCCGGAAGATCGCAGGAGCCCGTCACGTCCGTCGTCCGGAAATAAAACTGCGGACGATAGCCATTGAAAAACGGCGTGTGGCGACCACCCTCGTCCTTGCCCAGAATGTACACCTCCGCCTCGAACTTCGTGTGCGGCGTGATCGAACCCGGCTTGCACAACACCTGACCCCGCTCCACGTCGTCACGCTTCGTCCCGCGCAGCAGCACCCCGACGTTGTCGCCCGCCTGCCCCTGATCCAGCAGCTTGCGGAACATCTCCACACCCGTCACCGTGGTCTTCTGCGTGTCGCGAATGCCGACAATCTCGACCTCGTCGCCCACCTTCACAATCCCACGCTCGACCCGGCCCGTCACCACCGTGCCGCGGCCGGAAATCGAAAATACGTCTTCCACCGGCATCAAAAACGCACCGTCAATCGCACGCTCCGGCTCCGGAATGTACGAATCCAGCGCCGCTACCAGCTTGTCGATCGACTGCGAACCAATCTCGCTGTCGTCCCCTTCCAGCGCCTTCAGCGCCGATCCCGTGATGATCGGCGTGTCGTCGCCCGGGAAGTCATAGCTCGACAACAGGTCCCGAACCTCCATCTCCACCAGCTCCAGAAGCTCGGCGTCGTCCACCATGTCCGCCTTGTTCAGGTACACCACGATGTACGGCACACCCACCTGACGCGCCAGCAGGATGTGCTCCCGCGTCTGCGGCATCGGACCGTCCGCCGCCGATACCACCAGGATCGCTCCGTCCATCTGCGCCGCACCCGTGATCATGTTCTTCACGTAGTCCGCGTGCCCAGGACAGTCCACGTGCGCATAATGCCGCGCATCGGTCTCGTACTCGACATGCGCCGTCGCAATCGTGATCCCGCGCGCCTTCTCTTCCGGCGCGTTGTCGATCTGGTCGTAGGCCTTCGACTCGCCACCAAACTTCTTCCCCTGCACCACCGTCAACGCCGCCGTCAGCGTCGTCTTCCCGTGGTCCACGTGACCAATCGTTCCCACATTCACATGCGGCTTCTTACGCTCGAATTTTTCCTTGGACACAGCACGAACCTCTTGAACTTGTTTTCTGGTGACTGACGATGATCAGGAAGCCTTCTTGATGACGGCCTCGGCCACGTTGGCCGGCGCCTCGGCATACTTCAGGAACTCCATCGAGTAGGTCGCGCGGCCCTGCGACATCGACCGCAACGTCGTAGAGTACCCGAACATCTCGGACAGCGGCACCTCGGCGCGCAGCAATTTCTGCCCTGCGACATCCTCCATGCCCTGGATCATGCCGCGGCGCCGATTCAGGTCGCCCATCACGTCGCCCATGTAGTCTTCCGGCGTTTCCACCTCGACCTTCATCATCGGCTCGAGCAGTACCGCGCCCGCCTTCAGCGCACCTTCCTTGAACGCCATCGAACCCGCGATCTTGAACGCCATTTCCGACGAGTCGACGTCATGGTAGGACCCGTCGAACAGCGTCACCTTCACGTCCACAACCGGGAAGCCTGCAAGCACGCCGTTGCCCATCTGCTCCTGGATGCCCTTGTCGACCGCCGGAATGTAGTCCTTGGGCACCACACCCCCGACGATCGCATTCTCGAACTTGTAGCCGGCGCCATGCTCCTGCGGCTCGATGCGGATCCACACGTGGCCGTATTGGCCACGGCCGCCCGACTGGCGCACGAACTTGCCTTCCTGTTCGACCTGCTTGCGCACCGTCTCGCGGTATGCCACCTGCGGCTGACCGATGTTCGCATCGACCTTGAACTCGCGGCGCAGGCGGTCGACGATGATCTCCAGATGCAGTTCGCCCATCCCGGAAATGATCGTCTGACCCGACTCCTCGTCGGTGCGCACCCGGAACGACGGATCTTCCTGGGCCAGCTTGTTCAGCGCCAGGCCCATCTTCTCCTGGTCGGTCTTGGTCTTCGGCTCGACCGCGATCGAGATCACCGGCTCTGGGAATTCCATCCGCTCGAGCTCCACCGGCGCGTTGACCGCGCACAGCGTGGTCCCGGTGTAGATATCCTTCAGGCCCACGCACGCGGCGATGTCGCCCGCCCTCAGCTCCTTGATTTCCTCGCGATTGTTCGCGTGCATCTGCAGGATGCGGCCGATCCGCTCGCGGTTCCCGCTCTGGCTGTTGAGCACGGTGTCGCCGGCATTCAGCACGCCCGAATACACGCGCACGAAGGTCAGGCTGCCGACAAAGGGGTCGGTCATGATCTTGAACGCGAGCGCAGCGAAGGGCTCGTCGTCATCGGAGCGGCGCTCGACCGGCTCATCGGTACCGGCCTTCACGCCCTTGATCGCCATCACCTCTTCCGGAGACGGCAGATACTCGATCACCGCGTCGAGCATCGCTTGAACGCCCTTGTTCTTGAATGCGGTACCGCAAAGCATCGGGAAGATCTCCAGGTTGATCGTGCGCTGGCGCAGACCGGCCTTGATCTCCTCCTCGGAGAGTTCCTCGCCCTCGAGGTACTTCTCCATCAGCTCCTCGTTGGCCTCGGCGGCGGCCTCGACCAGGTTCTCGCGCCACTGCGCCGCATCGTCCTGAAGCTCGCCGGGGATGTCGCGGTACTCGAAGGTGATGCCCTTGTCTTCCTCGTTCCAGTAGATCGCCTTCATCTTGACCAGATCGATCACGCCCTTGAAGTTCTCCTCGGCGCCGATCGGCAGCTGGATCGGGACCGGGTTGGCGTTCAGGCGTTCGCGCATCTGCTCATAGACGCGCAGGAAATTCGCCCCTGCGCGGTCCATCTTGTTCACGAACGCGATTCTGGGAACCTTGTACTTGGTCGCCTGGCGCCAGACCGTCTCGGACTGGGGCTGCACGCCGCCGACCGCGCAGTAGACCATGCAGGCGCCATCCAGCACGCGCATCGAGCGCTCGACCTCGATGGTGAAGTCGACGTGCCCGGGCGTATCGATGATATTGACCCGGTGTTCCGGAAACTGCTGCGCCATCCCGGACCAGAAACAGGTGGTCGCGGCCGACGTGATCGTGATGCCACGCTCCTGCTCCTGCTCCATCCAGTCCATCGTCGCGGCACCGTCGTGCACCTCGCCGATCTTGTGCGAAATCCCGGTATAGAACAGGATCCGCTCGGTCGTGGTGGTCTTGCCTGCGTCGATGTGCGCGCTGATCCCGATGTTCCGGTAGCGCTTGATGGGAGTCTTGCGTGCCACGATCAGCCTCTCTGGTTGCTTACCAACGGAAATGGGCGAACGCCTTGTTCGCTTCCGCCATGCGGTGGGTATCCTCGCGCTTCTTCACGGCAGAGCCCTTGCTGTCTGCCGCATCCATCAGTTCGCCGGCAAGCTTCAGCGGCATCGAGCGCTCGCCGCGCTTGCGCGCAGCCTCGACCAGCCAGCGCATCGCGAGCGCATCCTGGCGCACCGCCCGCACCTCGACCGGGACCTGATAGGTCGCACCGCCGACCCGCCGCGACTTGACCTCGACCCGCGGGCGCACGTTGTCCAGCGCCTTGTCGAGCACCCCGACGCCGTCGCCGCGCTTGGCTTCGATCTGGTCGAGGGCACCGTACACGACGCCCTCGGCAACGGACTTCTTGCCGTCGCGCATCACGGTGTTGATGAACTTCGCCAAGCGCTCGCTCCCGAACTTGGGATCGGGAAGGATCTGGCGCTTCGGAGCCTCTGATCTTCTGGACATGGATGTCTTCCTGAAACGTCGGGGTTAGGTCTTCTTCGGACGCTTGGCGCCATACTTGGATCGTGCCTGCGTGCGCTTCTGCACGCCCTGCGTGTCGAGACTGCCGCGCACGGTGTGATAGCGCACACCGGGGAGGTCCTTCACGCGCCCGCCGCGGATCAGCACCACCGAGTGCTCCTGCAGGTTGTGGCCCTCGCCACCGATGTAGCTGCTCACCTCGTAACCGTTCGTCAGGCGCACGCGCGCGACCTTGCGCAGCGCCGAGTTCGGCTTCTTCGGGGTGGTGGTGTAGACACGCGTGCACACCCCCCGCTTCTGCGGCGAACCCTGGAGCGCGGGAACCGCGCTCTTCTCGACCTTGCGCTTGCGCGGCTTGCGCACCAACTGGTTAATCGTGGCCATGAAACCCTTTCTCCTAGCCGAAAAAGAACGACAGGCCGATTCTCAGGACCGGCCTGCCGAGGGAGCGAGATTGTAAGGACCGCCCCCAATGCTGTCAAGATGAAGAACGCGTTACTCGGCGCTCGCGCCCGGTTCTCCGCCGTTGTCCGGAAGAGTGGTGACTTCCGACTCTGCCGCCTCGCTGCCCATCAGATCGAAGCTCGGCAGCTCGAGGTGGCGCTTGCGCCGGCGCTCCTTGTGGTAGGCAAGCCCGGTGCCCGCGGGGATCAGCCGCCCGACGATCACGTTTTCCTTCAGGCCGCGAAGCTCGTCGCGCGCGCCGCGGGTCGAGGCCTCGGTGAGCACCCGGGTGGTCTCCTGGAACGAAGCCGCCGAGATGAACGACTCGGTCACCAGCGACGCCTTGGTGATGCCCAGCAGCACGCGTTCGTAGGTCGCCGGGCGCTGATCCGCCTCCAGTTTCTCGTTCTCCTCGACCACGCGAGCCCGGTCGATCTGATCGCCCGCGAGCAGCCGAGTGTCGCCGGGATCGGTGATCACCACCTTACGGATCATCTGGCGCAGGATCACCTCGATGTGCTTGTCGTTGATCTTCACGCCCTGCAGCCGATAGACGTCCTGGATCTCCTGCACGTGGTATTCGGCCAGCGTGGTCGAGCCGCGCAGACGCAGGATGTCGTGCGGGTCGAGCTCGCCGTCGACGATCACTTCGCCGCGTTCGACACGCTCGCCTTCGAACACGTTCACGTTCCGGTACTTCGGAATCAGCATCTCCTGCGGATCCCCGCTTTCCGGCGTGATCACCACGCGCTGCTTGCCCTTGGTTTCCTTGCCGAACGAGATCGTGCCCGAGATCTCGGCGAGCACCGCCGCATCCTTCGGTTTGCGCGCCTCGAACAGATCCGCGACACGCGGGAGACCACCGGTGATGTCGCGGGTCTTCGACGACTCCTGCGGCAGGCGCGCGATCACGTCGCCGACCTCCACACGGGCGTTGTCGTCGAGATTGAAGATCGCACCGGCCGGCAACAGGTACTGCGCCGGCATGTCGGTGCCCGCGATGAACAGATCGTTCCCTTCCTCGTCGATCAGCCGCACGGTCGGCCGCAGATCGCGCCCGGCGGCGCTACGGCTCTTGTGGTCCATCACCACGTTCGACGACAGCCCGGTGAACTCGTCGGTCTCCTTGGTCACGGTGACGTTGTCGACGAAATCGACCAGCTGGACGCGGCCGGCCACCTCGGTGATGATCGGATGGGTGTGAGGATCCCAGATCGCGACCTCCTGTCCGGCCTCGACCGCGTCGCCTTCCTTCACGCTGATGCTCGCCCCGTAGGGCACCTTGTAGCGCTCGCGCTCGCGCCCGGCCTCATCGATCACGCCGAGTTCGCCCGAACGCGAGACCGCGACCAAGTTGCCGTGCTTGTTGACCACGGTCTTGATGTTGTGCAGGCGGATCTGGCCCGCGTTCTTCACCTGGATCGCGCTGACGGTCACCGCACGGCTCGCGGCGCCCCCGATGTGGAAGGTGCGCATCGTCAGCTGCGTGCCGGGTTCGCCGATCGACTGCGCCGCGATCACACCAACCGATTCGCCGATGTTGACCAGGTGCCCGCGGGCCAGGTCGCGCCCGTAGCACTTGGCGCAGATACCCTGCCGCGTCTCGCAGGTGATCGCGGAACGGACCCAGACCTCGTCGACACCGTTTTCGTCGAGCATCTCGACCCGGGCCTCGTCGAGCAGTTCGCCGGCCGCGACCAGCACGTCGTTGCCACCCGGCTTCAGGATGTCGCGGGCCGTGGTACGGCCGAGCACGCGGTCGCGCAGCGGCTCGACCACATCGCCACCCTCGATGATCGCCTTCATCAGCAATCCCTGCTCGGTGCCGCAGTCGTCCTCGGTGACGACGACGTCCTGCGACACGTCGACCAGCCGCCGCGTGAGGTAGCCCGAGTTCGCGGTCTTCAGCGCGGTATCGGCCAGACCCTTGCGGGCACCGTGCGTCGAGATGAAGTACTGCAGCACGTTCAGACCTTCGCGGAAGTTCGCGGTGATCGGCGTCTCGATGATCGAACCGTCCGGTTTCGCCATCAGTCCGCGCATACCGGCCAGCTGCCGGATCTGCGCAGCCGAACCGCGGGCGCCGGAATCGGCCATCATGAAGATCGAGTTGAACGAAGACTGCGCCACGTGTTCACCCTCGCGCGTGGTCACTTCTTCCTTGCCGAGATGCTCCATCATCGCCTTTGCGACCTGATCGTTGCAGTGCGACCAGATGTCGACGACCTTGTTGTAGCGCTCGCCCTTGGTGACCAAACCCGACGAGTACTGCTCCTCGATCTCCTTCACCTGCTCCTCGGCAAGGCGCAGGATGTCGGCCTTCTCCTCCGGGATCACCATGTCGTTGGCGCAGAACGACACGCCGGCGCGGGTCGAGAACCGGAACCCGAGATACATCAGCTGGTCCGCGAAGACCACGGTGTCCTTCAGGCCCAGACGCCGGTAGCAGGCGTTGATCAGCCGGGAAATCGCCTTCTTGCTCAGCTCGCGGTCGATCAGGCTGAACGACAGCCCCTGCGGCAGAATGCCCGAGAGAATCGCCCGCCCCACCGTCGTCTCCCGGCGGATCGGCGGCTGCGGGTTGCCCTGCTCGTCGGCCTCGGCGATCCGCGCCTGGATCCGCGCATGCAGATCGACGACTCCGCTCTCGTAGGCGCGGTGCACTTCGTCGACGTCCGCGAACACCATGCCCTCACCCTTCGCGTTCACGCGCTCGCGCGAGAGGTAATACAGCCCGAGCACGATGTCCTGCGACGGCACGATGATCGGCTCGCCATTCGCCGGCGACAGCACGTTGTTCGACGACATCATCAGCGTGCGCGCCTCGAGCTGCGCCTCCAGCGACAGCGGCACATGCACCGCCATCTGGTCGCCGTCGAAGTCGGCGTTGAACGCCGCACAGACCAGCGGATGCAGCTGGATCGCCTTGCCCTCGATCAGCACCGGCTCGAAGCCCTGGATGCCGAGACGATGCAGCGTCGGCGCGCGGTTCAGCAGCACCGGATGCTCGCGAATCACCTCTTCGAGGATATCCCAGACCTCCGGACCTTCCTTTTCGACCGCCTTCTTCGCGGCCTTGATGGTGGTCGCCAGTCCGCGTCGTTGCAGCTTGCCGAAGATGAACGGCTTGAACAGCTCCAGCGCCATGCGCTTGGGCAGTCCGCACTGATGCAGGCGCAGCGTCGGACCGACCACGATCACCGAGCGGCCCGAGTAGTCGACGCGCTTGCCGAGCAGGTTCTGGCGGAAACGACCCTGCTTGCCCTTGATCATGTCGGCCAGCGACTTCAGCGGCCGTTTGTTGGTGCCGGTGATCGCGCGGCCGCGGCGGCCGTTGTCGAGCAGCGCGTCGACCGATTCCTGCAGCATGCGCTTTTCGTTGCGCACGATGATGTCGGGCGCGTTCAGCTCCAGCAGCCGGCGCAGGCGGTTGTTGCGGTTGATCACCCGGCGGTACAGGTCGTTCAGGTCCGAGGTCGCGAAGCGGCCGCCGTCGAGCGGCACCAGCGGACGCAGATCCGGCGGCAGTACCGGCAGCACCGACATGATCATCCATTCCGGCTTGTTGCCGGAATCCAGGAACGACTCGACGAGCTTCAGCCGCTTGCCGAGGCGCTTGATCTTGGTTTCGGACCCGGTCTCCGACAATTCGGTGCGCAAACGCACCGCCTCGGCCTGCAGATCGATGTTCTTCAGCAGCTCGAGCACCGCCTCGGCACCCATCAGCGCGACGAAGTCGTCGCCGTGCTCCTCGATCGCCTCGAGGTATTCCTCGTCGGTGAGCAGCTGGCCGCGCTCGAGCGTGGTGAAACCGGGGTCGACGACGATGAACGACTCGAAGTACAACACCTTCTCGATGTCCTTCAGCGTCATGTCGAGCAGCAGGCCGATTCGCGACGGCAGGCTCTTCAGGAACCAGATGTGCGCGACCGGCGACGCGAGGTCGATGTGGCCCATGCGCTCGCGGCGCACCTTGGTCTGCGTCACCTCGACGCCGCACTTCTCGCAGACCACGCCGCGGTGCTTCAGACGCTTGTACTTGCCACAGAGACACTCGTAGTCCTTCACCGGCCCGAAGATCTTCGCGCAGAACAGGCCGTCGCGCTCGGGCTTGAAGGTGCGGTAATTGATGGTCTCGGGCTTTTTCACCTCGCCGAAAGACCAGGTCCGGATCTGGTCCGGCGAGGCGAGGCCGATGCGGATCGCATCGAATTCTTCCGGCTGGGTCTGTTGCTTGAACAGATTGAGGAGGTCTTTCATTCGCTAGCCTCGTAACGTGTATTCCTGGGGCACCCCGCAACGGGTGCCCGCGATCGGGGCGGCCGGATGGGCTCGGCTCAGTCCTGTTCCAGCTCGATGTTGATGCCGAGCGCGCGGATCTCCTTCATCAGCACGTTGAAGGACTCCGGCACATTCGCCTCCATGTAGTGTTCGCCGTCGACGATGTTCTTGTACATCTTGTTGCGACCCTGCACATCGTCCGCCTTCACGGTCAGCATCTCCTGCAAGGTGTAAGCGGCGCCGTAGGCCTCGAGCGCCCAGACCTCCATCTCGCCGAAGCGCTGGCCGCCGAACTGGGCCTTGCCGCCCAGCGGCTGCTGGGTGACCAGCGAGTACGGTCCGGTGGAACGCGCGTGCATCTTGTCGTCGACCAGGTGGTTGAGCTTCAGCATGTGCATGTAGCCGACGGTCACCGGACGGTCGAAGGCATCGCCGGTCCGCCCGTCGTACAGCACCGCCTGGCCGGTCTCGGGCAGGTCGGCCAGGCGCAGCATCGCCTTGATCTCGTCCTCGTGCGCGCCGTCGAACACCGGCGTCGCCATCGGCACACCGCCACGCAGATTGCGGCAGAGCGTCAGGATTTCGGTATCGGAAAGCGTATCCAGATCCACCTTGCGCTCGCCGCGGGCGTAAATCTCGGCGAGAAACTCGCGCAAACGCGCGAGCTCGGCCTGCGCTTCGAGCATCCGGGCGATCTTCTGGCCCAGCCCCTTGGCCGCCCAGCCGAGGTGCACTTCCAGCACCTGCCCGACATTCATGCGCGACGGCACGCCCAGCGGGTTCAGCACGATGTCCACCGGCGTTCCGTCTTCGAGGAACGGCATGTCCTCTTCGGGAACGATCATCGAGATCACGCCCTTGTTGCCGTGCCGGCCGGCCATCTTGTCGCCCGGCTGCATGCGCCGCTTCACCGCGACGTAGACCTTCACCATCTTCTGCACGCCCGGAGGCAGGTCGTCGCCGGCGGCCAGCTTGGCCTTCTGGTGCTCGAAGCGCTTTTCGAACGCCTCCGCCTGCTCTTCGAGCTGGCGCCCGAGTTCCTCGAGCTGCGCGTTGCCCTCGTCGTCGCGCAGGCGGATCTCGAACCAGTGGTTGCGCGACAGCCCGGCCAAGTATTTCTTGGTGACCTTGGTGCCATCGACGAGCCCGTCCGGGCCACCGGCCGCCACCTTGTTCAGCAGCAACCGTTCCACGCGGGCGTAGATATCTTCCTCGTAGATGCGCTGCTGATCGCGCAGATCCTTGCGCACGCCCGCCAGATCCGATTCCTCGATCGACCGCGCACGCGCGTCCTTCTCGACGCCGTCGCGGGTGAACACGCGCACGTCGATCACCGTTCCCTCGATGCCGGAGGGCACGCGCAGCGAGGTATCCTTCACGTCGGACGCCTTCTCGCCGAAGATCGCGCGCAGCAGCTTCTCTTCCGGCGTCAGCTGGGTCTCGCCCTTCGGGGTGACCTTGCCGACCAGGATGTCGCCCGGGCGCACCTCGGCACCGACATAGACGATGCCGGATTCATCGAGCTTCGCGAGCAGCGACTCGGACACGTTCGGGATGTCCGCGGTGATCTCTTCCTGGCCGAGCTTGGTGTCGCGCGCGACACAGTTCAGCTCCTCGATGTGGATGGTCGTGAACCGGTCCTCCTGCACCACCCGCTCCGAGATCAGGATCGAGTCCTCGAAGTTGTAGCCGTTCCAGGGCATGAACGCGACCATCATGTTCTGGCCCAGCGCCAGCTCGCCCATGTCGGTCGAGGACCCGTCGGCGAGCACATCGCCACGCGCGAGCTCGTCGCCCACGCTCACCAGCGGGCGCTGGTTGATGCAGGTGTTCTGGTTGGAACGGGCGTACTTGGTCAGGTTGTAGATGTCGACCCCGGGTTCGCCGGCGGCGGTCTCGTCGTCGTTCACGCGCACCACGATCCGCGCCGCGTCGACCGAATCCACTGTGCCGCCGCGACGGGCCACGATCGAGGATCCGGAATCGATTGCGACGGTCCGCTCGATGCCGGTCCCGACCAGCGGCTTCTCGGCGCGCAGGCAGGGCACGGCCTGGCGCTGCATGTTCGAGCCCATCAGCGCGCGGTTCGCGTCGTCGTGCTCGAGGAACGGCACCAGTGCGGCTGCCACCGACACGATCTGCTTCGGCGACACGTCCATGAACTGGATCTTGTCGGGCGTCGAGATCGTGAACTCGTTCTGATACCGGCACGACACCAGATCGTCGGTCAGACGGCCCTGATCGTCCATCGCGGCGTTCGCCTGCGCGATCACGTACTGGCTTTCCTCGATCGCCGACAGGTAGACGATTTCGTCGGTGACCTGCCCGCCCTCGACCTTGCGGTACGGGGTTTCGAGGAAGCCGTAGCGGTTCGTGCGCGCGTACACGGCCAGCGAATTGATCAGACCGATGTTCGGACCTTCCGGCGTCTCGATCGGGCACACGCGGCCGTAATGCGTCGGATGCACGTCGCGCACCTCGAATCCGGCCCGCTCGCGGGTCAGGCCGCCGGGGCCCAGCGCCGAGATCCGGCGCTTGTGCGTCACCTCGGACAAGGGGTTGTTCTGGTCCATGAACTGCGACAGCTGCGAGGAGCCGAAGAACTCCTTGACCGCGGCCGCCACCGGCTTCGCGTTGATCAGCTCCTGCGGCATCAGCCCCTCGCTCTCGGCGACGGTCAGACGCTCCTTCACCGCGCGCTCGACCCGAACCAGCCCGAGCCGGAACTGGTTCTCGGCCATTTCGCCGACGCTGCGGATGCGGCGATTGCCGAGATGGTCGATGTCGTCGGTGGTGCCGATCCCGTTGCGCAGGTCGATCAGCACCTTCAGCACGTCGAGGATATCGTCGGGCGAAAGCACGCCCGCGCCCTCGTCGGTGTCGCGGCCCACCCGACGATTGAATTTCATCCGGCCGACCGCGGACAGGTCGTAGCGCTCCTCGGAAAAGAAGAGGTTGCCGAACAGGTTCTCGGCCGCGTCCTTGGTCGGCGGTTCGCCCGGGCGCATCACCCGGTAGATCTCCACCTGGGCCTCGAGCTGAGTACGGGTGGAATCCAGCCGCAGCGTGTCGGAGATGAACGATCCGCGGTCGTAATCGTTGGTGTAGATGATCTCGAACTGGCCGACGCCTTCGTCACGCAGCTTGTCCAGCAGACCCTCGGTGATCACCTCGTTGGCATCGGCGACGACTTCGCCGGTTTCCGTGTCGACGATGTTCCGCGCCAGCACACGCCCGACCAGATAGTCGTCGGGCACGTTCAGCGTGCGGATCCCGGCCTTCTCGATCTCGCGAATGTGCCGCGGCGTGATGCGCCGACCCGCCTCGACGATCATGCGATCGCCGTCGCGGATATCGACCACCGCGTTCTCGCCACGCAGGCGTTCCGGAATCAGTTCCAGCGCTGCCCCTGCTTCCTGCAGCTGAACGGTATTGAACTCGAAGAAGGTCTGCAGCACCTGCTCGGTGTCCATCGCCAGCGCGCGCAGCAGCACCGTCGCGGGCAGCTTTCGGCGCCGGTCGATACGCACGAACACCATGTCCTTCGCGTCGAACTCGAAATCCAGCCACGACCCCCGGTACGGGATGATCCGGGCATTGAACAGCAGCTTCTGCGAACTGTGGGTCTTGCCCTTGTCGTGGTCGAAAAACACGCCGGGCGAGCGATGCAACTGCGACACGATGACCCGCTCGGTGCCGTTGATCACGAAGGTGCCATTCTCGGTCATCAGAGGCAGTTCGCCCATGTAGACCTCCTGCTCCTTCACTTCCTTGACCACCGTGCTTCCGGCCGGCGCCTCCTTGTCGTGGATCACCAGCCGCAGCATCACACGCAGCGGCGCGGCATAGGTTACGCCGCGGATCTGGCATTCCTTGACGTCGAACATCGGCTCCCCGAGGCGGTAGCTCACGTATTCCAGCTGCACGTGACCGGAATAGCTGACGATCGGGAATACCGACTGAAACGCGGCATGCAGCCCCTTCGCCTCGCGACTCTCGGCCGGGAGGCTGTCCTGCAGGAAGTCGCGATACGACGCGAGCTGGGTCTCGAGCAGGTAGGGAACATCAAGGATTTGGGGGCGCTTGCCAAAATCCTTGCGGATGCGTTTCTTTTCGGTATAACTGAGGGCCATGGCATACCTCGGCAGCAACAGGGGTCATCGGGCGGCGCGGCGTCGCCACCACGGGACAAGGCTGGCGGACTTGCGGCCGCCAGCCTTGGGGTTTCGTGCTAACTCACGAAACAACTGACTGGAACGCCTTTACTTCAGCTCGACCGAGGCACCGGCCTCTTCCAGTTCTTTCTTCATCTTTTCGGCTTCTTCCTTGTTCGCGCCTTCCTTCACGGTGGTCGGCGCACCTTCGACCATGTCCTTCGCTTCCTTCAGGCCCAGACCGGTCAGCGCACGCACGACCTTGATCACGCCGACCTTGTTCGAGCCGAAGCTGGTCATCACGACGTTGAATTCGTCCTTGACTTCTTCTGCAGGGGCCTCGCCCGCAGCAGCGGCCGGCGCAGCCGCCACCGCAGCAGCGGCGGAGACGCCGAACTTTTCTTCCATTGCACTGATCAGGTCGACGATTTCCAGCACCGTCATGTTGCCGATCGTTTCCAGGATTTCCTCTTTCGAGACTGCCATGTGAATTCTCCTAATGGGCTAGCGCCCGACTATTCAGAAATGGTTCAGGCGGCTGCCTGCTTTTGATCACGGATCGCTGCGACGGTGCGCACCAGCTTGCCCGGCACCTCGTTCACGGTGCGGGCGAACTTGTCGAGCGGGGCCTTCATCACGGCCATCAGCAGACTGATGGCTTCGTCACGGGTGGGCATACTGGCGAGACGATCGAGATCGCCCGCGCCCAGCATCTGCCCGCCAAAGGACACCAGCTTGACTTGCAGCTTGTCGTGGGTCTTCGCGAAGGACTTCACCAGCCGTGCGGCGGACCCGGGCTCCTCCTTGCTGAACGCCAGCACCAGCGGACCCACCAGCCCCTGCTGCATGCATTCGAAGTCGGTTCCCTCCACCGCGCGCCGGGCGAGGCTGTTCTTCACGACCCGCAGGTAGACCCCCGACGACCGCGCCTGCTTGCGCAGTTCGGTCATCTGGCCCACCGTCAGACCACGGTATTCCGCTGCAACCGCGGAATGCGCCGAGGCAGCAACCGCGGCCAGTTCCGAGACAATCACCTTCTTGTCATCGAGATTCAAAGCCACGTTGACTTTCCTCCGTTGGGATCACCGAAATACAGGTGATCATTGCAAACCGGGGACAGGCCCCGGGGTATCTGGTGTTTCCCGCCGCAGGACATTCCTGAATCGGACGGACACCATCTGCGCAGGCTGGAATATTGAGCGGCGTACCGCGCCTGCGGTCTTGGATGGTCCGCCACCCCTGGGGTGGCGGCCGACCCAAAATCGATTCGTTTCGAATCAGAGGCTGAGCGTCGCCGGATCGACCTGAACGCCGGGGCCCATCGTCGACGACACGGTCACCCGGCGAACATAGACACCCTTGGCCGTCGAGGGCTTCAGCTTCATCAGGTCCGCGAGCAGCGCATTCAGGTTTTCGGTCAGCGCCTGGCTGTCGAAGTCCACCGCGCCGATGGAACAGTGAATGATGCCGCCCTTGTCGGTGCGGTAGCGCACCTGACCGCTTTTCGCGTTCTTCACCGCGGTGGCGACATCCGGCGTCACCGTCCCGACTTTCGGGTTCGGCATCAGACCGCGCGGACCCAGAATCTGACCCAGCTGCCCGACCACGCGCATCGCATCGGGCGACGCGATCACCACGTCGAAATTCAGCTCACCAGCCCGCACCTGCTCGGCCAGGTCGTCCATGCCGATGATGTCCGCGCCCGCTTCCCGCGCGGCATCGGCGTTGGCGCCCTGCGTGAACACCGCGACGCGGACCGTCTTTCCGGTGCCGTTGGGCAGCACGGTGGACCCACGCACGACCTGGTCCGACTTGCGCGGATCGACACCGAGGTTGACCGACACGTCGATCGATTCACGGAACTTGACCCCGGAGACCTCGCGCAGCAGATCGAAGGCTTCGCCGACCGGATACGCCTGGCCGGGATGCAGCTTCTCGCGGATCGTCTTCATCCGTTTGGACAGTTTCGCCATCTCAGACACCCTCCACGTCAAGGCCCATGCTGCGGGCGCTGCCGGCGATGGTGCGCACCGCCGCTTCCAGATCGGACGCGGTCAGGTCCGGTTCCTTCGTGCGCGCGATCTCCTCGAGCTGTTCGCGCGTCACCTTGCCGACCTTCTTGGTGTTCGGAGTGCCCGAGCCACTGCTGATACCCGCCGCCTTCTTCAGCAGGATCGCCGCTGGCGGCGTCTTGGTCACATAGGTGAAGCTGCGATCCGCGTAGACCGTGATCACCACCGGAATCGGCAACCCGGGCTCGATTCCCTGCGTGGCCGCGTTGAAGGCCTTGCAGAATTCCATGATGTTCACGCCGCGCTGACCGAGCGCCGGACCCACCGGCGGGCTCGGATTCGCCTTCCCGGCGGGAACCTGTAGCTTGATGTATGCCGCAATCTTCTTGGCCATGGTGTCTCCATCGGGTACAAACGCCTCGCGGCTCCCCGAAACGCGTTAACGCGCGGGCTGCACCCGCGTCAGGTTTTCTCGACTTGGTGGAACTCGAGCTCCACGGGCGTCGAGCGCCCAAAGATCTGCACCGCGACCAGCAGGCGGCTCTTGTCGTAATTGACCTCTTCGACCACACCGCTGAAGTCGTTGAACGGGCCGTCGGTGACGCGCACCATTTCGCCGACCTCGAACAGTACCTTGGGCCGCGGTTTCTCCGCGCCTTCCTGCATGCGCTGCAGGATCGCGTCGGCCTCTTTCTCGCTGATCGGCGCCGGCTTGTCGGCGGAGCCGCCGATGAAGCCGAGCACGCGCGGAACCGACTTCACCAGATGCCAGGCCTCGTCGTTCAGGTCCATCTGCACCAGCACGTAGCCGGGGAAGAACTTGCGCTCGCTCTTGCGCTTCTGCCCGTCCTTCATCTCGACCACCTCTTCGGTGGGCACGAGGATCTGGCCGAAATGATCCTGCATTCCGTAGCGTTCGATCCGCTCCTGCAGCGAACGCTTCACCTGCCCCTCGAAGCCGGAGAAGGCCTGAACCACATACCAGCGCAATGCCATGTCCGCCTCCCCTGCCTAGCCGATGAACTGCCGGATGATCCAGCCGAGCAGCGAGTCCAGCAGCCAGAGGAAGATACCGACGAGAATCACCACGCCGAGCACGATCAGCGTGGTCTGGGTGGTCTCGACCCGGGTCGGCCAGACCATCTTGCGCACTTCGGTGCGCGCGTTTCCGAGGAAACCCGCGAGTTGGCGGCCCTTGGCGGTCGTCATCGCAATGAAGACCGCGACCGCGACGACCCCGAGCAGGCCGAGCACGCGGACCAGCATCGACTCGGCGGCGAAATAGTAGAAGCCCATCACGCCGGCAATCAGCAGCGCGACAGCTGCGGAGAGCTTGACGGTGTCAAGCCCGCCTCCCGTCTGTTCCATCCGTTCACTCATGAGATCATCACCTGAGGCCCGTCGCCACCCGAAGGATGGCAGGCCAGGAGGGACTCGAACCCCCAACCTGCGGTTTTGGAGACCGCTGCTCTGCCAATTGAGCTACTGGCCTGTTGCTTGACTGCTTCCGAAAAGAACGCGGGAGACGGCGCCGGCCGCCTCCCGCAGTGACCTCGGCCCTACGAGTGTATCACTCGATGATCTTGGAGACGACGCCGGCGCCGACGGTGCGGCCACCCTCGCGAATCGCGAAGCGCAGCCCGTCTTCCATCGCAATCGGGCTGATCAGCGACACCGTCATTTTCACGTTGTCACCCGGCATCACCATCTCGACGCCTTCAGGAAGATCGCAGGAGCCCGTCACGTCCGTCGTCCGGAAATAAAACTGCGGACGATAGCCATTGAAAAACGGCGTGTGGCGTCCACCCTCGTCCTTGCCCAGAATGTACACCTCCGCCTCGAACTTCGTGTGCGGCGTGATCGATCCCGGCTTGCACAACACCTGACCGCGCTCCACGTCGTCACGCTTCGTCCCGCGCAGCAACACCCCGACGTTGTCGCCCGCCTGCCCCTGATCCAGCAGCTTGCGGAACATCTCCACACCCGTCACCGTGGTCTTCTGCGTGTCGCGAATGCCGACAATCTCGACCTCGTCGCCCACCTTCACAATCCCACGCTCGACCCGGCCCGTCACCACCGTGCCGCGGCCGGAAATCGAAAATACGTCTTCCACCGGCATCAAAAACGCACCGTCCACCGCACGCTCCGGCTCCGGAATGTACGAATCCAGCGCCGCCACCAGCTTGTCGATCGACTGCGAACCAATCTCGCTGTCGTCCCCCTCCAGCGCCTTCAGCGCCGATCCGGTGATGATCGGCGTGTCGTCGCCCGGGAAGTCATAGCTCGACAGCAGGTCCCGAACCTCCATCTCCACCAGCTCCAGAAGCTCGGCGTCGTCCACCATGTCCGCCTTGTTCAGGTATACCACGATGTACGGCACACCCACCTGACGCGCCAGCAGAATGTGCTCCCGCGTCTGCGGCATCGGACCGTCCGCCGCCGATACCACCAGGATCGCTCCGTCCATCTGCGCCGCACCCGTGATCATGTTCTTCACGTAGTCCGCGTGCCCAGGACAGTCCACGTGCGCATAATGCCGCGCATCGGTCTCGTACTCGACATGCGCCGTCGCAATCGTGATCCCGCGCGCCTTCTCTTCCGGCGCGTTGTCAATCTGGTCGTAGGCCTTCGACTCGCCACCAAACTTCTTCCCCTGCACCACCGTCAACGCCGCCGTCAGCGTCGTCTTCCCGTGGTCCACGTGACCAATCGTTCCCACATTCACATGCGGCTTCTTACGCTCGAATTTTTCCTTGGACATCGCTTCGATTCCCCGGGGTTGTGACGCTTGCCGTGTCGCTGACCACGACCGGTGCCGAATGCCTCGATACAGAATGGAGCCCATGACCGGATTTGAACCGGTGACCTCTTCCTTACCAAGGAAGTGCTCTACCGACTGAGCTACATGGGCAAACCCGTAGCCGACGGACCTGGAGCGGGTGATGGGAATCGAACCCACATCATCAGCTTGGAAGGCTGAGGTTCTACCATTGAACTACACCCGCAGAACCGATGCTGATCCACGCTACCGCCCGGCCCGCGGCAGAACTCGTTTGGTGGAGGGGGGAGGATTCGAACCTCCGAAGGCTGAGCCAGCAGATTTACAGTCTGCCCCCTTTGACCGCTCGGGAACCCCTCCTCAATCAAGCGGCGTATTCTGCGTGACCAGTCCACCCGAGTCAAGCCCTTGCCCGCCCCGACGTTCCGGGAGCGGCGGGCACACCGGAGCAGCACGCTGGCAGGCCACCGCCACGCGTCGAGATGTTCCATGTTGCCACTATTCTTTTGCGCCTATTTTGCCTACAGTGTCGACACGAGTGTTAAGGGAACGCACACTGAGGCCCATGCCGAATCCCGTCTCCTCCGCACGTCTGCCCGGGCTGGCGCGCCGCCTGGTGGACGCCGGTCTGGCCGAAGCAGCCGCGATGGCGGCGCTGGTCGACGAGGCCCGCGAACAGCAAACACCGCTGGTCGCGATGCTGGCCACGCGCACCAAGATCCCCGAGGGTCGGCTGGCGGAGGCCGCCGGAGAGGAGTTCGGGCTTCCGGTTTTCGACCTGGCGGCTTTCGACCGCGACCTGCTGCCGAAGGAACACCTGATCGAGAACCTGATCCGCAAGCATCACGCGCTGCCGCTGCTGCAACGCGGCAAC